>NZ_AUCI01000008.1 GCF_000429685.1 Salibacterium aidingense DSM 18341 | reverse complement strand
CCAAAATATAGTCCTTATAGGAATCCAATTTCCTTGTCCTGGTCTTCAACGTTTCAACCCAATCCAAGGCTTCATCCCAATCCATTTCTAAATAGTTATAAACCGTGTTTCTTGATACACCGCACTTGCGGGCGATGGCTGCAATGCTGAAACCCTCTTCTTTCAAGTCACGAATACGCATATGATCTTTCATTTTATTCACCTTTCGTTTCCTCCAGACCAGCAATTATTGTTCCTAGTATAGCTGGTCCAAGAGAGATTCGTAACGAAAAAGTGTTCAATCTTATCAAGCAAAAAGTGTTAACTCTAATCTAGCAGTTACATGTAGGCATTTTATTGTCAATCGAACAATATGTAGGTGCTTTTTTGTCTTAAATAAGATTAGAATGTTGGCATTTTCATGTCAATAATTTTATGGATGAACGAGTTTTTCATTTAATTTCATGTTATGTAGGCACAATGTGTCATTTATGTAGGCACTTTTATGTCGACGGACAACTGCACAGGAGAGAGGGACATATTAAGAAGAATTTGTTTTTAGTTTACATAATATATATTATAGGAAGTTAAGGGGTAAAAATCCTTTTTGTATCAAAATTAAAGTAAACTTCTTATTTTGAGACATAAAAATTTTTTGAAATGCGAGAGATTCTTTCGGCCACTTCACACCGAATTCATGCCAGCAAGGTTTGACATATTGCCAATTCTGTATATACCCCTAGTTAACATACTGTTTATCGTTATCCGTCGATTGTTCCATCATTGCCGTTTCAGGATCATTTTCTAGGACTGCAGGCTGTTAATATCGATAAAAACCCGCTGTGACAACTGGTATCGCAAAATAAACGTCCTCTCCCCTGTCTCTATAATAGTACCTTCCAAATGACCAATTAACGACTAATAAATAATCCTGAATAACAAAAGACAGTGGTAAAAGCTCCACTGTCTTTCGTTTTCACCCTGCTTTTTATATGATATGGATACTAAAATAAACAATCCAGCTGAGCATAAGTACGGAAATCGTTCCTTCTCCCAGGACGGATCCTGTTTTTGTCGTGAGGGGGAACATCACGTTATACTTCACAGGATACAATAAGCGAATTCCCCGGGGGGTCATCATATCCAGAATGAAGTGACTTGCCATCCCTATCGTCAGACCGTATTGAAAGGCGGGGCCCCAGCCGTAAGGAATGGCCCCTGTCACGATGTAAAGAATACATAAAAAAAGGAGGCTGTGAGTGATTGTACGGTGCCCGAACAACTTCTGCACGACTTTGGATATCACGGTCATCCGCCTTCCGATCCACGAAAAGGGCTGGCAGATGTCAGGAAGGAGTCCACCGGTTACTACGGCCGCGGCGTATACCACTCCTTCCATACTGGTAAGACCAAACGGCATAGGTTGGATCGTATAAACGGCAGCACCGGCAGCCAGAGCACCAATCGTATGGGTTCCTGCATTCATGAGGATTTAACCTTTCTTTTTTCATTAGTTTACATAATATAATTATCGTTCATTTTCTTCGCTGTTGTTATTTTTCTGCAGCGTTTGATAATCGATTTTGGGCCAGGCGTGGGTTACTGTTCCATTTTCCTGGGTATCCACCACAAAGGATCCGTTGCTGTACCGATCACTTTCTCTCATGCTGCTGAAGTTCTCTGTTTCCAAATGTCCTGTTTCTGTTTGAATGTTGATCCACTCGTCTTCTCTCTGCAGCTTTTCCAGTCCGACAATGAGATGAGGTTTCTTTTTCAATTCCCGCAGTATCACCAGACCGCGTTTAGCCCGGCTCATGGTTTCAAATTCATCCAGCGGCATTCTTTTTACCGCTCCCCGGTGCGTAATAACTGCTGCGTCCGGATGCTGATTCGGCGGAATGATAAATCCATTAATAACCGTATCGCCAGGCTTTAAATTTATTCCCTTCACGCCGGCTGCGCGCTGGCCGACCGGTGCTGCTTCCTCTTCATGAAAACGAAGGCCGAAACCATAATTGGTCCCTAAGAATATTTCTCCGTCTCCATCTGTCATCTCCACATTAACAACATGATCCTCTTCTTTTAACTTGACCGCCACAAGAGCTCTGGAATAGCGCTGGGCCTTATAGGCGGATAACACTGTCTTTTTTACCAATCCCATTTTTGTGAAAAACACCAACAAACGATCATCGCTGAATTCAGAGATCGGAATGGCTTTAATCAGTGTATCCTCTGTATCCAACGGGACAATATTACCGATATGCTGGCCGTTATCCTTCCACCGTATTTCGCCCAGTTCATGAACCGGCATATAAAGGTACTGCCCTTTTTTTGTAAATAACAGCAGCGTGTCTGTTGTATTCAATTCCCCAAAGAACAATAGATCATCTGTTTCTTTCATGCCCGGCGGCTCTTCATTGGAAGCTGAATAGGACCGGTAACTTGTGCGTTTTACATATCCTTCCCTTGTAGCAGTGACAATGACGTTTTCCGACGGGACCATGACTTCAAGGTCAATTTTCAGTTCTTCAATTTCATCTTCTATCACCGTAAGACGTTCATCATTGTATGTCTTTTTTACATAATTCAGCTGATCTTTAATAACCTTTAAGAGCTTTGTTTCACTGGATAAAATGCCTTGAAGTTTTTTGATTTGCTTTTCAAGTTCTTCGGCTTCTTTTTCCAGTGTTGTAATATCTGTGTTAGTTAACCGGTAGAGCTGCAATGTAACGATGGCTTCCGCCTGCTCCTCCGTAAAATCAAAAGACTGGACCAGATTCGTCTTTGCATCTTTTTTATCATTGGAAGCACGGATGGTTTCAATCACTTGATCCAAAATAGAAATTGCTTTTTTTAGACCTTCTACAATATGCTGCCTTTTTTCCGCTTTATCCAGTTCGTACCTGGAACGGTTGGTGACGACTTCTTTCTGGTGGGAAACATAAGCCTGTAGTAATTGCTTTAAGCCGAGAAGCTGCGGTGTTTTATTATGTATCGCCACCATATTGAAATTATAGGACACCTGAAGATCCGTGTTCTTATATAAGTAATGCAGAACGCCTTGCGGATCTGCTTCTTTTTTTAGTTCAATCACAATCCTGAGTCCTGTTCGGTCCGTATCGTCCCGTACTTCCGCAATCCCTTCTATTTTTTTGTCAAAGCGTATCTCGTCCATGCGTTTTACGAGATTTGATTTTACTACTTCATACGGGATTTCGGTTACCACAATTTGTTTGCGGCCGCCTTTCAATGTTTCTACGTCCGTTTTCGATCGGACGACGACTTTTCCTTTTCCGGTTTCATATGCCTTCTTGATTCCATCTGTGCCCTGAATGATTCCTCCGGTAGGGAAATCCGGACCTTTTAAAACAGTCATCAAATCCTCTACGGAACACCCGGGGTTGTTTATTTCCATTAATGCCGCATCAATAACTTCTCCAAGCTGGTGCGGAGGAATATCGGTCGCATAACCGGAAGAAATTCCCATCGATCCGTTCACAAGGAGATTCGGATACATCGCGGGAAGGACAACAGGTTCTTCGATGGAATCATCAAAATTGGGGATATACTCCACCGTATTTTTTTCAATATCCCGCAGCATTTCTCCGGAAATGGAAGCAAGGCGGGCTTCGGTGTAACGCATCGCAGCCGGAGGATCCCCATCAATGGAACCGTTGTTTCCATGCATTTCAACGAGCGGATTCCTTCCCTTCCAGTCCTGGCTCATTCTTACCATGGCTTCATACACAGAAGAATCGCCGTGGGGATGATAATTGCCGATCACATTCCCAACGGTCTTGGCTGCTTTACGGAATGGTTTATCCGCCGTATTGCCGTCCTGCAGCATGGCATACAGGATACGCCTCTGAACCGGCTTCAACCCATCTCTGGCATCCGGGAGGGCCCGTTCCTGAATAATATATTTACTGTAGCGCCCGAATCGGTCGCCCAGCACGTCTTCCAGTGGTAAATCCAGATGTTTCTCTGCCTCGGTCACAATTACTCCTCCTCTGCCACATGAAGGTTTTCATTTTCAAGAATGTTCGCATCCTCTTCCATGCCAAACGCTACATGGGACTCAATCCATTTCCGCCGGGGTTCGACTTTATCCCCCATCAGCGTCGTCACACGTTTATCGGCGCGTGCCAGATCTTCTACAGTAACCCGTACAAGCGTTCTCGTTTCCGGATTCATGGTTGTCTCCCACAACTGGGTGGCATCCATTTCTCCCAGCCCCTTATAACGCTGAATGGAATAGCCTTTTCCTACTTTTTTGATCGCTTCCTGCATGCCTTCTTCATCCCAGGCATATTCAATTTTTTCCTTTGTTCCACTGCCTTTGCTTACTTTATACAAAGGAGGAAGAGCGATAAATACCTTGCCGGCTTCCACAAGCTGTCTCATATACCGGTAAAAAAAGGTGAGCAGCAGAACCTGAATGTGAGCACCATCAGTATCGGCGTCGGTCATGATGACGACTTTATCATAATTGCTGTCATCCAGGGAAAAATCCGTTCCTACTCCCGCACCAAGAGCGTAAATAATCGTACGGATCTCTTCATTTCTCATTATGTCGTCCAGTTTCGCTTTCTCCGTATTAATTACCTTGCCGCGCAAGGGGAGCACCGCCTGAAATTTCCGGTCTCTTCCCTGTTTTGCCGAGCCTCCGGCAGAATCTCCTTCGACAAGATACAGTTCATTGCGTTCTGGATTTCTCGACTGAGCCGGTGTCAGTTTTCCACTCAGCAGTTCTTTTTTCCGGCTCTTTTTCCCATTACGGGCTTCTTCCCGTGCTTTTCTCGCAGCTTCTCTGGCTTGCGATGCCTTAATGGCTTTTTTGATCAGCATCGAACTGATCGAAGGATTTTCTTCAAAAAAGTACGTTAGTTTTTCGGAAACAACTTGATCGATGGCTGATCTTGCCTCCGGCGTGCCCAATTTACTTTTTGTCTGACCTTCAAACTGAAGCATCGCTTCAGGAACCCGGATGGCGATAACGGCCGTAAAACCTTCCCGGATATCCGAACCATCAAGGTTTTTATCCTTTTCCTTTAGGAAATTCATTTTACGAGCATATTCGTTCACCACTCGGGTTAAGGCTGTTTTCGCTCCTGATTCATGAGTGCCGCCGTCTTTTGTCCGGACGTTGTTTACAAAAGACAATACGTTTTCCGTATAAGCATCGTTAAACTGAAAAGCAATTTCCAGTTCAATATCCTGGCTTTTTCCTTCGAAATAAACGACTGGGTGAAGCACCTCTTTATCTTCATTCAAATATTCAGCAAATGCTTTTATCCCTGTCTCATAGATAAATGTTTCGGAAATAACGTCTTCCTGTCTTTCATCTGTCAGTCTAATCGATACACCATTTAATAAAAAAGCTGCTTCTCTTAACCGCTCTGCCAGCATGTCATATTGGTAAGAGGTCGTACTGAATATAGCCGGATCAGGCTTAAACCGGATCGAGGTCCCTGATTGACTGGTCGTTCCTTCTTCTACAAGCGCCGTTACCGGTTTTCCGCCATCTGCAAATTCCTGCCGGTAAATCCTGCCGTCCCGATGAATCGTAACGGTCAGCCATTCCGACAAGGCGTTTACAACAGAAGCTCCTACTCCATGAAGCCCTCCGCTTGTCACATAGCCTCCCTGTCCGAATTTGCCGCCCGCATGCAAAACGGTAAATATAACCTCCGGGGTAGACTTGCCGGTGCGGTGCATTCCGGTTGGTATGCCTCTTCCATAGTCTGTAACGGAAACGCTTTGATCAGGATGGAGCGTAACATCAATAACGTCTCCGAAACCTGCCAGTGCCTCATCCACGGCATTATCGAGTATTTCAAATACAAGATGGTGAAGGCCGCGGCTGTCTGTGCTGCCGATATACATCCCCGGTCTTTTCCGGACAGCCTCCAGCCCTTCCAGTACCTGTATGGCATCATCATTATAATCAAAGGTCTGTGTCAATGACGTGTTCCCCTTTCTCTCCAAAGCAAAGCATGTATAGTACACTATAACATATCACACAAGAACATACGTTTCATTTGGTGAATTTTTTCAATGAGAAACGCTCATCTAGGATGGATGAGCGCAGATTACCTTTATTTTAGCATGGAATGTTCGATCTTAATACATTTATCCATGATCACTGTCATCCCTGCATCCCCGGCGATACGGGCTGCTTCTTCACTGACAAGATCCAGCTGGGTCCAAAACACATCAGGCACAGACGGCATCGATGCGGCGTCTTCTGCAACTGCCGGAAGGTGTTCCCTGCGCCGGAACACATTGACGATATCGACGTGCTCTTGTATATCCTGCAGCCTTGAAACAGCTTTTCTGCCAAGTACTTCTGACACGGTAGGATTCACAGGAATAATCGTATATCCTGCGTCCTGTATCGCTTTGCTTACCTGGTAGGCTGTCCGGGATGGATTATCAGACAGACCTACTACAGCAATCGTTTTGCTTTCTTTTAAGATCGTTTTGATGTCGTCCTGTGCTGGATTGGTAAAATTACTCATTGGCGGCTCTCTCCTTTTATATAGATTAGTCAAAAAAGCCATTGTCCGTCAAGTACTCTCTGGCAACCTTACTGGGATCTGCATCATTGTAATCCACCATATAGTTCATCTGCTGCATTTCTTCGTTTGAAATTTCTCCGCCGAGCTGATTTAAAATTTCTAATTGAGGATAAGCTTCCATCGTTTCTTGTTTCATCAATGGAGCGCCCTGGTAGGGAGGAAATAAATTTTTGTCATCCTCCAGTACCCGCAGATTGTACTCCACCATGTCTGCATCCGTAAAGTAGGCATCGATAAAGTCGACCTGTCCGGTCTCCACGGCTCTTGTACGAAGACCCGAGTCCATCGTTTCGACATTCTCAAAGGTCAGACCATATACGTCCTGAATACCGGGATAGCCATCTTCCCGGTCCGCAAATTCAAATGTAAAGCCGGCTGTTAATTCATCCGTATAAGGTTCCAAATCAGAAATCGTCTCAATTCCTAATTCATCCGCCTGCTGTTCTCTCATCGCAATGGCGTACGTGTTGTTAAACTGCATAGGTTCCAAATACACCATACCATATTCTTCAGCCATTCCCTTCTTTGCCTGCTGGTAGACTTCTTCTTCGGTGCTTCCCGATTCCGGAGTTTCTTCCAATAAGGCAGCCATTGCTGTACCCGTAAACTCCGGATAGATATCGATCTCATCCACAGACAACGCGTTAAAAGCAGCATCGGTGCTTCCAAAACCTGATTCCACCACTACCTGCAGATTCGTTTCTTCTTCAATAACATGCTTATACATATTAGCGATAATTTCCGGTTCCGCCCCCAGTTTTCCGCCAATCACAAGGTCGGGTTTTTGACTGAAGGTGAAAAGCGGAGCGGCCGCCACAAGTAGTGCTGCGATAAGTACAGAAGCGACAGGTGTTAAAGCTTTCCCCTGGGAGGTCTTTTCCGTTATCCGTAAAACAAAATCAAAAAACAGGGCAAGCAGCGCTGCCGGAATCGCACCGAGTAAAATGTACGCATTATCTGCGCGGTCAATGCCGGTCATAATAAAATCACCCAGCCCGCCGGCACTGATTAAAGCAGCTAACGTTGCTGTCCCCACAATAAGTACCATTGACGTACGTATACCAGCCATGATAACAGGAATGGCCATCGGCAGTTCCACTTTGCGAAGTCTGCGGAAGGAAGACATTCCCATTCCGGTGGCTGCTTCCTTGATCGCCGGATCCACTTCATTTATTCCGGTATACGTATTTCGAAGAATCGGAAGCAGCGCATACACCGAAAGCGCTACCACCGCTGGGAGAGTCCCGATTTCATTCAACAATAAAATCATGAACCCAAGCAGTGCCAGGCTCGGAATCGTCTGCAGCACAGCAGCCGCACCAATGATTGGTTCCGCAATTCGTTTCTTTCGTGATAAATAGATGCCAAGCGGGACGGAGATGAAGATCGCACAAAGCAGGGCTAAAAGGGACATATGTATATGTTCCCACAGCAGCGTCCAAAACATATTCTGCCGGTTTTGAAAAAGGTCGGCGACAGCTTGAATCGTTCCCATTTAAACCGACTCCTTTCCTGGCTGCGCATGGATGTTTTTCATATACCACACGATATCTTTGTAGCTTAACACCCCGATTAGTCTCCCGTTCTCCAGCACAGGCAGCGCATCCATATCTGTTTTTTCAAAATACTGCACAGCCTTTTTTAACAGCATATCGGGAGTAATAGAAACATCATGTTCAATTATCTCTCGGCCCTGCCGGCGTCCCAAAAAACTGGAATCATTATCAAAAATGTATAAAGGAGCGGGATATAAAGGGAGATTTGGAAGCTCCTCAATATTTGCGATATAGTCACTTTGCGGGTCCATCATTTCTCTTACCGGGGTGTCCCATTCATTTATGCGATCTCCGATAAAATCACGGACAAAATCATTTGCTGGATGGTTGGTCAGCTCATGCGGCGTTCCCACCTGCACTATGCTGCCCCCCTCCATCATACAAATACGATCTCCAAGAGCGAGAGCTTCATCCATATCATGGGTGACAAAAACAATGGTCTTCTGTATTCTGGACTGTAGTTGTTTAATGTCCTGCTGCAGCTGTTCTCTTGTTAACGGATCGAGGGCACTGAAAGGCTCGTCCATAATTAAAATATCTGGATCAGCGGCAAGAGCGCGAACGACGCCGACACGCTGCTGCTCCCCGCCGGAGAGTTCTGCCGGTTTACGCTTTTTATAAACAGCGGGATCGAGTTCCACCATTCGCAGCAGCTCTTCCACTCTTTCTGCCGTCTGTTTTCTTCCCCATCTGCGCATTTCCGGCACCACAGCCACGTTCTCTTCAATTGTCATCGTTGGAAACAAGGCAATCTGCTGGAGGACGTACCCAATGTTCCATCTTAATTCCTGCTTGTTCCAGTTCTTAAGGTTTCGGCCTTCGATGTGAATTGTCCCCTGGGTCGGTTCTATTAAGCGGTTAATCATTTTTAACGTCGTTGTTTTTCCGCACCCGCTGGGGCCGATAAGAACAAAAAGTTCTCCTTTTTCTATCGTGGTGGAGAAATCCTGAACTGCCTTTGTTCCATCCTGAAATTCTTTGGAGATATTTTCAAACGTTATCATTTTCAAGTCCTCTCTTCTTCCCTTAAAGATATCTATAATTATTTTTAATATCACATTTTGTTCGTTTTTAAACAAAAATTATTAGAGAAATCCTGGTTTTTGTCGAAGGGTTCGTGGAACGGAGCCTTCCTTTGGTTGCAGTATCTGAATAAGCAGCTTTACAGAGGACGCGCAAGCCAGGCGGAACCGTGTCAGAATAGCGAAGAAACAATGAGCAGGGACTTTCCCAGGCTCTGTTATTCAAATTTTTTAAAAAGATCCCAATAGATTTGGGACCTTATTAAGGAGCAACGATGGCAGCTGTTGCTGTCTGATACTCTTGAGGAGGACATGGGGTTCCTTTTAGAAATTTATAAACGGTACAGCGGTTTGTATTTATCTTCGAGGTAGGTTATTAAATAATCGGGATTAATCCCTTCCCCAGTAGTATCTTTCATGATGTCGGCCGGCGTTTTCGTCTTACCGTACTGATGGACATGTGTGGTCAGCCATTGCTTGACAGGCGACAGATTTCCACTGCGGATGTAGGAATCCAGATCCGGAAACTCCTTGCGCACCGCGTGATGAAGCTGGGCGGCATAAATATATCCTAACGCATAAGAAGGAAAATACCCAAAAGCCCCAAAGGACCAATGTACATCCTGAAGCACACCTTCCCTGTCTGTAGGAGGGGTGATGCCAAGGTATTGTTCCATTTTTTCATTCCACACTTCCGGCAGGTCTTTTACCTGCAAATCCCCGTTGATTAGTTTCTTTTCTATTTCATAGCGTGCAATAATATGAAGCGAATACGTGAGTTCATCCGCCTCTATTCGAATAAACGATGGTTTCGCCTCATTAACGGCACGATAAAAATCATCCAGCGGCACCTTTTCAAACTGACCGTTCGAGTAAGCTTTTAATAAATCGTAATTTTTCTCCCAGAATGCTTTGCTTCGTCCCACGAAGTTTTCCCAAAATAACGACTGGGATTCATGAATCCCCATGGAGGCAGCGTCACAGAGCACCGTCTCTCTCCATTCTGCCGGCAGATTTTGTTCATACAGGGCGTGTCCGCCTTCATGAATGGTACCAAAAACAGCCGTTCGAAAGTCCATTTTGTCATACTTAGTGGTTACGCGGACATCATTTGGATTTAACCCGAGGGCAAAAGGATGAACGGTTTCGTCCAGACGTCCGGCCTCAAAATCGTAAGTCATCTGCTCCAGAATCGTTTCACTGACCGCCTGCTGATTTTCCTTTGGAAACGTCCGGAATAAAAAGTCCGTTTCTGGTCTGTTGGGCGAAGCATTTATGTCTTCCACGAGGGGAACCAACCGTTCACGCAGCCGTTGAAAAACAGCATCCAATGTCCCCACCGTCATATCAGGTTCATAATCTTTCAGCAGCGCGTTATAGGGATGGCCCTCATATCCCCAGTACTCCGTAAATTTCCGGCTGAAATCAACGATCTTTTCCAGGTACGGCCGAAAGCTCTCAAAATCATTATTGTCTTTCGCCGTTTCCCACACAGATTCTGCTTTTGACGTTAAAATACTATACTCCTGAAATTCAGGCTCGGGAATCTGAACAGAACGATCATATTCCTTCTTCAGTTCTTCGGCGGCCCTTTTGGTACCTGTAGAAAGCTCATTGGAATCAGCCTCCAGAATACGGTGAACGAGGCGGCCGCTCGTATCGGAGGTTTTTAATTTAAATAGTTCGGTAGACAACATGCCAATTACTTCAGCCCGGGAGTCTGCTCCTTTTTTTGGAATCTTCGTGCGGGCGTCCCATTGCAGCAGACCGAGCGCCTGCTCATACGAAGACATTTTCTGCATATGTTCATAAAAAGCTTTTTCCGTCGTTTTAATGGAGTCCGTCACTGGGTCGACTCTCCTTTTATTATTTTTTCGTTTCTTGATTACAGAGTAAGCGTAACATATTCTTTTACAGGTTTTCATTTTTGAAAGACCACCGCAATCGTGTTATAACTGGTGATAGAAGAAAGGGGGCGGACCTATGAAGGTAACCATTAAACCTGAAGCGGCCCTTCTTTATAAAGAGGAGATGGAATTGGAGGACGGCGATTATCTTCGTTTGTATGTGCGTATCGGCGGGGTGGGTTCCGGCGGTTATTCCATTGGTGTCGGAAAAGAAAAACCTGAAGCAGATGCATACGTGCTTCAGGAACAAGGCATATATTTTTTTGTAAATCCGCAGGATCAATGGTATTTAGATGGAATGATTATTTCCTATGATTCAAAAATTGACCTGCTTCATTTCGAAAACCCGAACATTTATGATGTCACGAATCCGAGGTAGTTTTAAAGCCGTTGGGTCAAACGATAATTCCAGGCCATATTCAATTGGCGTTTAGCCTGGATTATAGCATCTTCCGGCTTAGAAGATAAGGGTTGTCCGTTTGGCGATTGGAGTGCTTTTTCAGCATTGCCGATCGCTTTTTCAATTTTTCGTAAAGATTGGATTTTCTGTTCTTCCTGAATACGTTCCAACCTGTCTCCCTCCCTGAATCATTCTACTTTAAAAGAATATCCAGATCAGGGCGGAAATATGCTAATTTTTTGGCGGACGCTGCCCCCAGTACTGGTAATAGTCCGTCTTTATTTTTCCGTTATAAAGCTTACGTTTTTTGGTTGCTTTTTTGCCATAAAGGGATTCAAATTTTTCATTAGACGTTAATATATAGATAGACCAGGTTTCAAGAGAACGAAATGCTTGGCCAATCTCCTGATACAGGGTATCAATGGATTCTTTTTCTCCGAGTCGTTCCCCGTACGGCGGGTTGGAAACAAGACACCCATAGGGTTTTTTGGCCGTAAAGTCCGAAGCCTGCATTTGTTTAAAGGAGACGACACCGTATAGTCCGGCTTCCATCGCATTTTCACGTGCCAGTTCCACAATCCGGTGGTCAATATCCGACCCCTGTATCTCCAACGGCTGGTCATACTCTGCTTTATCTTCTGCTTCTTGCCGGGCTCTCTCCCATATCCCCGGATCCAGCCATTCCCACGATTCCGCTGCAAAATCACGATTGAACCCGGGGGCAATCTTCTGGCCGATCAGCGCAGCTTCAATAGGAATCGTACCAGAACCGCAAAACGGATCCGCAAATGGCCGGTCCGGCTGCCAATTCGTCAGCATAACCAGAGACGCTGCCAGCGTTTCTTTTAAAGGTGCAGTATTTTGCACGGCTCTATATCCGCGTTTATGAAGACCGGCTCCGGATGTATCGATCGTTAAGACCGCCGTATCCTTATGCAGCGCAATTTCGATTTTGTACACTCCGCCGCTTTCGGCAAACCACTCTTTATGGTAGGTCTGCTTTAAGCGTTCCACTACTGCTTTTTTGACAATGGACTGGCAGTCCGGGACGCTGTAAAGGGTCGATTTGACAGAACGACCGATGACAGGAAATTCCGCATCCTCCGGAAGGTAATCCTCCCAGGCTGTCGCTTTGGTCCTTTCAAACAATTCCTCAAAGGAATAGGCCTTGAATTCCGCCACTTTTATTTTAACCCGGTCCGCCGTACGCAGCCACATATTTGTCCGGGCGACTGCTTCCACCGGAGCTTCAAATTCGACCCTCCCATTTTCCACTGTCACGTTTTCATACCCGAGCTCTTTTACTTCACGGGCAACCAGCGCCTCCAGTCCCATCGTAGCCGTTGCAATTAATGTTACATGATCGCTCATCGTTTCCTGCTCCTTTAAGGGTGCGGCTTCTTTGATTATGTTTCACTTGATGATAGTATTGGATAAAGAAAAAACCCCTTATTCAGGGGTTGACCGATGCCGTAACATTCCTATAAGCCATGTTCTGTCCCTTTGTGCTGCTGACGGTTATTCACCTCGCACTCCGGTGGCAGTCATCTATCTGCAGAGGAGATCTCTGCCCTTTCTTTCCGTTGATTTCCTTCCGAAAGGTGCCCCTACCAATATTTGGGTTTCTCGCTCGAGGGGTTTACCGCGTTCCACTCTGCTTGTTTCCAAACAGACTACGTCACTGTGGCACTTTCAGGGTAATCAGACCATATCTGAACAAGACACAGGTCTTTTTCCCGCCGTCGGTCCAGCAGAAGCCGGACCGCCCTGACTTATGGTTTCGCCAGGCACGAACACTACAGCCGTCTCAGGCTGTGCGAGCATGGACTTTCCTCTGCGCCTGAAGCGGCGCAGCGACTGCCGGAATGTTATCAGCATCTTTTTCAGCCACATGCTATTATATCCTGTTCCACGTGGTTTGACAAGCCGTATTATCTAAATTCAGGCGAACTTTTATTCTTTTTCACCGCTTTTTTGGAGAGTTGATCAGCGGCCCGGTTTTGCGTGGATGGAATCCATTTGACAAAACATAATTCGCAGGCAGAAAAAAGCTGCAGAATATCAGACAGATAGGAAGTGTACAGGCGGTGTTTGGTAAACTGTTTTTCGACTGCATCGTCGACCAATTTAGAATCCGTATGAATGGATGCCATCGTCCACCCCTTATCCACACACATTTGCAGTGCTTCCCGCAGCGCAGCAAATTCAGCCTCATGATTGCTCATGGTTCCAAGCGGTATGGCATAATGCTCATTTTCACCATCCGGTCGATTGACAAAAATACCCGCTCCGGCCGGGCCGGGATTGCCGGCGCTGGCTCCATCTATAAAGATTTTTAACATGGAGACTCCCCCAGCTCCCAGTTCCTATTCATATAGTTTTTTTCCAAACACTTCTTTTTCGAGATTCGATAAACGTTTTAAAATATCGTAATTTGTTCCGCCGGCCTGGATGGTCTGCTCCATGGAGGCATCCTGAGGCTGGCCATTATACCGGGTCTCGCGCTGGCGTGTATTCTGGTTCTGCTCGAGCTGCTGTTCCAGTTCTTTCACTCGTTCTTCATAAGCTTCATAATCCTGAATGATGATATCAAGAAATTGGTCCACTTCATCTTTATTATAGCCTTTCATACTGCTTTTAAAATCTTTATCTAAAATATCTTTTCCTGTTAATCGAATATTTTGCATCGTTAAGGTTCACCCCGAATATCATAGCATTTTGATATAAGTTGTTTGTCCTTTATTTTTTCAGAACTTCTTTGAAAAGTCAATTTTCAATCATTTTACTATTCAAAGTCATTGTGCTTTCTTATCCCAATTTCTTCTACCGTCTCCTGAAGATCGTCGGGGGTGATGCGATATATCGGGTACTCGTGGCTTTCGGCTTTTCGATTTGCGGCCTGAAGGTAATACTTTGGAGTTCCTTCCTGTTCTTCTGTATACAAAAGAAGCAGGGCCTCTGTTTTCATAACGATAAAGTCATTTTTGGCTCGAAGCTGCCCCGGATTTTCATATTCTTTATTGGAAATAGCTTCACTGTAGTCCGCCATTTGCAGGATACGCTGATATCGTTCCTGGGCATGCTCCGGCCAGATTTTATCCTGGTGCAGAAAAGGCGGAAGGACAGCCAGCCGGAGCCGGGGCCATTCGGCTTTCATATCAAGAACTACTTCCGCCGCCCATTGTTCCACTCCGGGGTGGCCGGAAACGACCACCCACTCCAGATCCTCTGCTAAAAAACCCTGAAGTTTGGCTTCCAAAGTTTTCTTGATATACGTTATTTCCTCCGCATCCTGCTTGAAAATCCCCATCTCCTGCGGCTTATATCCCGTCACAGCCAGTACTTTCACTCCAAATCCTCTCCTGTCCTATTTCCTCAGGAATATTTCCTTTATCAAACCATACCCCTTCTTTTTTCGACAAGAAGGCAAAAAAGAACACCTTACCCGCCTGGAGGGTATTGTCAAAAGAAAAAGATAATGCGCTGATCATGTACCTTTATGCGCTTGCCCGGGAAATAATTTCAGCCGGCATTTCCCTTTGCGATTTTATTTCGTAAACGCTGCCGGCGTTTATTAATTTCCTCTGAATACTGCCGGGCGTCTGCGGCGATTTCAGTATAATACAGCGCTTTTTCAATGTCTTTCTTTGTATGTTCCATGTATTTAGCTAGTTCCACCGCGGCATCTGCCGTATGCTGGTTTTCCTCCCGGCATGCCCTCTCAAAGTAACTCACAGCTTCCTCGATACGTTTTTGTTTTTTTAATACCCGTCCCAGCGCGTAGGAAGGAGATTCCTCTGTTTCTTTCTTGGACTCCGCAGCTTTTGTATAACACCATTCCGCCTGCGGCCACTCTTTGATTTGTTCAAACCAGCGTCCGATTTCCATCGTTTCCTGACGGGAGGTCCCCCGCTGCATCACTCTATCGGAAAGCTCAATATACAACGTGATCAAAGAAAGAACATCCCATTCATTATGGGTGAGTATCCCCTCAATAAATCCGGGATGCTGCTCCTGTAGATAATCGAAATAAAGCATAGGTGCCAGATATCCCGGGGTGTCGTTTTCCCTTTGGAAGCCTAGAATTTCAGCTTCCACGACAGAAAGCCGGCACGACGGAAGATCGTGTTTAAAAAGGCGCCGGGACGCATGCAGCAAATCAAAATGGCCAAACTCAGGAAGCTTTGGTACTTCGTTTCTTACAAACGTATGCCTAGTTTTCAACTGGGGCCAGTCAAAGGCTTTTCCATTAAAAGTAGCAAGATGGCAGATCGAATCCTTCATTTCTTTTAAAAAATAATAGTAAAACGCCACCTCGGCTTCTGGTCCCGGCAGAAAATACTGGCTCACATGGACATCACTCCTGGAAAAATACGCTCCCCCGAGCAGGAAAATCATATTTCCCGCACCGCTGTTCAGCCCTGTTGTTTCCGTATCAAAAAACAGAAGATCTTCCGGACGGCGTTCAAGAGGACGAAGCGGATGCCGGGTTAACTCCTTCTCCCATCGCTCCCATATTGGAAAAAGCTCCCCTAAAGCGTGTCTGCCATGATAGTGATCGAGGGGGTACTGCACTTCCCGTCTTATTACATACTGGTTTTCTAAATACAGAGGGGCGGCATGAAGCTGGTGCCATTCCTCTAAATAGGGAACCGTCTGCTGATCTTGTGCCGGCTGAACGCAGGTCTCTATGTTTTCTTTTGTCTTCTCGTCGGAAGAGGTGTGGTTCATGTGATGTTTCATCCGGTTTAATTTATTTTTAAGCTTCAACCTGCTGTTCCTCCTCCAGGATACGAATTAATCGCAATGTAAGCCACTTGGTCTCCTCTCCAAGGTTTAGGTCAGAGCCGGTGCAGGATGGGCAGCCGGATGTACAGGGACAGGCACGAATCAATTTCCGGCAGTCATGCAGAATGGTTGGAAATGTCCTGTAAACGGCTTCCGACAACCCTACGCCTCCCGGATATCTGTCATATAAAAAGATAGTTGGCTGTTCAGAATGGGTGGCTTTCATCTGGGGGACAACATGAAGGTCACTTGGATCACACATCACATGAATAGGAGCCACGTGACGGAGGACGTTTGCTGTGCCCATCAGAGCCTGTTCCAGCGGCTGTCTTCCAAACTTCTGCACAGCTGACTCGGGAAAACTGATCCAGCACGCGTTGGTATGCAGTTCCTCTTCCGGGAGGTGGATCGTTCCGGACCCGATATTTTCAAAGGTCGTCATCTTGATTTTTTTGAAAATGGTTGCTTTGGCGTTTACCATAACGTCACCAAATGCAGTGTCAAAGGAGGCGCAGGCTGTTTTTTTATCTTCCTCCAGCACCTTCAGATCCACAGCAAGATTGGCATCTGTATAATACTCTACCTGCACTTCTTCCACATAGGCTTTCTTCTCTTCCCAGTCAAGTTCTTCCACCTGGTATTGAACGCCCTGGTGCAGATAAATGGCTTTTTCATGCAGCAGGGTCATCGCGCTGAAACGGTCCATTTCCCCAATAACTTTTACGTTGGATATATCGGTTTGATCGATGATCACAACATTTTCCTGGGACGCAGAGCGCAGACTGATGCCATGAGCAGGGAAGGCATCATTCATCCAATACCATTTATTTCCACGCTGGTGCAGCACCTGCTCTTCGGCAAGATATTCCAGCACTTCTTCTATTGCCGTCCCATCAAAGGTCTCCCCTTGTTGAAAAGGTAATTCAAAGGCTGCACACTTGACATGATCCACGAGAATAATCAAATTATCCGGATGAACACGGGCGGATTCCGGATTTTGGTCCAGGAAAAATTCCGGCTGCTGGATCATATACTGATCCACGGGAGCAGAACTTGCCACCAGAACGATCAGGGATTCATCCTGGCGTCTTCCCGCCCGGCCGGCCTGCTGCCAGGCACTGGCAACCGAGCCGGGATATCCTGTCATAATACAAACCTGCAGCTGACCGATGTCAACTCCTAATTCCAGCGCATTTGTGCTGACGACACCCATAATGTCTCCGTCCCGGAGTCCCTTTTCAATCTCCCGTCTTTGTTGTGGAAGGTAACCGCCCCGATAACCCTGAATCGTTTTGGGACCTAATTCCTTTTTTACCAGTTCCTGCAGATGGCTTAAAATAACTTCTACTCTTACCCTGCTTCTGGCGAAAACAATTGTTTGAATGTTTTCTTTCAGGAAGCGGGAAGCCAGAGCATTTACCTCGGAGGTCGCCCCTCTGCGGATATTCAAAGATTCATTGACGACAGGCGGATTATAAAACACAAAATGTTTTTTCCCGCGCGGGGCACCGTTGTTATCTATCAGTTCAAAAGGCTCCCCGGTTAAATTTTCGGCTAGTTCCTTTGGATTGGAAATCGTGGCTGAGGTGGAAATAAAGACCGGAGAACTTCCATAATAGGAAGCAATCCGTTTCAGACGCCGGATAACGTTGGCAACATGACTTCCGAAAACCCCGCGGTAGGTATGAATTTCATCAATAATAATATAGTCAAGATTTTCAAACAGGGAGACCCATTTCGTATGGTGCGGCAGTATGGCAGAATGCAGCATATCTGGGTTTGTAATTACGACATGGCCGGCTTTTCGCACCAACTGCCTGATATTTGCGTTCGTGTCTCCATCGTAAGTATAACTCTTAATATCTTCACCGGCCGCTTCGATTAAATCATTTATCTCGCTTTTCTGGTCCTGGGCGAGGGCCTTTGTCGGGAAAAGATATAATGCTCTGCTTTCCTTATTATTTAAAATAGACTGCAGGACAGGCAAGTTGTAACAGAGCGTTTTACCGGAAGCCGTAGGCGTGACTGAAACGGTATTCTTCTGTTCAAACCCGCTTTTCTGCAGAGCAGAATGCTGATGGGTATAGAGCTCTGTTATACCCTTTTCTTTCAAGGCTTGAACAAGTCTAACATCCAACCCGGCTGAAAAAGGCGCCGTCCGTGCCGGTTCTGCTTCTATCGTATGCCAATATTCGATCCGGCTGCTCCACTCCGGATCCTTCTGCATCCACTCCATTAATTGGCGCAATGTTTGCTTTTGCATTCGAATTTTCACCTCTTATATCTCCTATTATACCGAATATACGTTTGATTTCCAATCCTCTGTGACAGAGAAACGAAAAGCCGCCAAACTTCACATTGGCGGCTTCATGTATTATTTTCCGCATGACGGGATCTCTTCAGTCAATGATCCGCGGCAGACGGTTTACCTATTCTTTCTCTATAGAGCTTTTTCAGTTCATCATTGTTAAGCCGGGTCAGCATCTGCCGCGGCAGTCCGCATATCATCTCTAAGTCTTTAATGAGTTTCCTGCGTTCCGTGGTACTCAAAAGACTATCTTCCCTTCTCCCTGTTTGCTTGCTTTTATTATACGTTTTCAGTCAGCATAAATCAAAAATTAATATTGTATTAGTACAGAAAAGGAACAAAAAAATACAATAACGAAATATCGTTATTGTAAAAAGAAGCAGAAATGCTGAAACCTTATATTATCTGGCCGTGTGGTATTCGTTAATCATCTGCAAAACGGTCTTTTCCTCTTTTGCCGGTGTTACACTGCGTTCTTTCGTTTTCCTGTTGGTCTTCTGCATGCTGATCACTCTCCCCATGAATAGTGTTATAATGTAATGCTTATTATACACAGTTGTTATAATACAGTCAACCGGTTTTGAAGAAATTTTCTAACATATCCCTTTCGGCTAAGAATTCGGGCTTCAGTCTACTTCATCCAATATTTATTGACTACGCTCTAAAAAAACTCTTACAGCAGATGCTGTAAGAGATATTAATATTAATTCAGTATTAATGTATCTATTTCGTCGACCAGATGGACAATTTCCGGTTTGCTGATCTGCGCTTCTGCCCCTACCTGTTCTCCTTTATGGTATAAATCCTCTGTAATCAATGATGAAAATATGACCACAGGGATGGATTTTAATTCATGATGATCTTTAATTTTATAGGTTAAATGATGTCCGTCCATTTTTGGCATTTCCAAATCGGTAATGATCAAGTCTGGAAGCTTCCGCTCTTCCACGTCCTCCGGTTCCCCCTGCAGGTAATCCCAGGCAGCTTTTCCATCCTGGAACATAAATGAATTAACATACCCGGCTTCCTCCAGCACATCTTCGAGCATTTGTCTTAAGATCGTGGAATCCTCAACGATCATCAGTTGTTTTTCGGTTCTGTCTTTATAGCTGATATTACTTACCTGGTTCATATTCACACCGGCTTCCGGGGCAATGTCCATCACGATTTTTTCATAGTCCAGAAGGAGGGACATTTTTTCCTCCATTTTTACAATTCCAATCGTATTTGCATCATATCCCTGGGAGAGTTCACCCGGTTTTTCTATCTGCTCCCAGGAAATGCGGTGTATTCGTGAGACGGAATGAACGTGAAAAGCAACCTTCATTTGATTTAGTTCGGAAATGATAAATTTATCGTGTTCCGGCTGTTCGGATGGCGGATATCCTAATACTTTCGCCAGATCTACAACCGGAATAACTTCCTCTCTAAGACGAACGACTCCTTCCAGATGTTCGTGTCGATTCGGCGTTTCTGTTACCGCTACCGGCTGAATAATTTCCCTTACCTTTAACACATTAATTCCAAAGGTGCCGCCGCCCACTTCAAACATGACGATTTCCAGTTCATTGGTGCCGCTTTCGAGCAGTATATCTGTTTGATTTGTCAGTGCCATGGTTCTACCCCCAACTATTCATATGGCATTAGTACTTTTGTCTCTATTTTACCTAATTACCGCTGAACTGCAAGGATTATTTCTAAATTACCCAAAAAAATCAAACTTTCCTCCTGATATAAATATAAAAAAGCCGGCAGTGGGGACTGCCGGCTTTTTTTGTTACAGGTTAACGGTAACGTCTCCTTCTTCACGGAGCTGATCGACAAGAGACTGTACCTGCTCATTCTGTTTTTGAGAGGTAATCTGCTGTTCAATCTGTGGTCTCATTTCTTCCAATGAAGGAGTCTCTGATTCAGAAGACCCGTCTTCTTCGCTGCCTCCGTCTTCACTTTCTTCACTGCCTTCTTCTCCTTCACCGCCGCCCTGGGCTTGTACCATTTGATTGTACATCTCTTCTACTTCTTCATCTGTTACCTCAATGTCCCCTGTTTCATTTTCTACCAATTTGTTTACTTTAACCTGCTGTTCAATATCGCTTTGCAGTTCATCCTCAGAAACACCTTCCGAATCAAGAGCTTCCTGGAACTGCTCATCAGAGCCAAACTGTTCTTTCAAGGATGTCAGTTCTTCATCAATTTCTTCTTCTGATGCGGTAATATCCTGGTTATCTGCTTCCTGAATCAACAGTTTCTGGCCGATTAACTGATCGACGGTCTGCTGTTGAATCTGTTCCTGCATTTCTCCGTTTTCATCCTGCTCCTGAATATTCATGCCTTGAGCAGCGTAGTTATTCAGCGTCGAGACATAAACCGATTCAAATTCATTTTTAGAGATTTCTTCTCCATTAACTTCAGCTACAACATCAGGTATATCGGAAAGATCAGGATCAGGCATTTCTTGAGCCGTTTCTCCCTCATTGCCGCCGTCTTCATTAGAGGAATTCTCATTGTTTTCCTCATTGGTTTCTTCCTGCTGGGAGTCATTGGATTGACCTTCCTGGTCATCTGATGCTTCGTCTCCTCCGCAGGCTGTCATTACAGACACAGACACAGCAAGCGCAAGGCTGACTATCCATTTTTTACTCAAATGTATTTCTCCTTTCATAATCCATACTGCCATGTATTGTAACATATAGAGCAGGCTAACACACATTATCCCTTTCCATTCTCCCTGTCCTGTCTTGGTGAAGACCATGACTTGTGTCTGCAAACCCTTCCATGGCAGGAAAAATATCCCCATTTTCTATTCTAATAGGAAAATGTGTAAAAGTATCAAACCTTATTCTTCCTCCTTATGGAACAAGAAGCCAGGGTCTTTCCTTCTCCCAATGTACTCTCCCCTTTACCTCAAACGTTTCCTGTACATTGGCATCATTGAGAATTTCTTTTTTTGGGCCCTTATGTATCATGTTTGCCTCTTTTAATAATAATACATTGCTTACAGAAGCCGGAAGTTCCTCCATATGATGGGTAACATAAATCAAGGCCGGAGCATTGTCCAGCTCCATAAGAGCTTCCAGGGAAGATAGAAATTCCTCTCTCCCTTTCACATCCAGCCCGGTACACGGTTCATCCAGAAGCAGGATCCGCGGCTCTGCCATCCAGGCCCGGGCAAGCATCGTTCTCTTTTTTTCCCCCTGGGAAAGCTGGGAGTACTTATTCTCTTTTAAATGTCCTATTCCAAAAAAATCCATCCAGCCGGAAGCTGTTTCTACCTGGTACGTGTTTGTCTTTTCATATAATCCCACCGAAGCAAATAATCCGCTTAATACCACTTCCAGCGCTGTATCACTGGCTCTTGTTCGATAACGATCATCCAGGGCATCACTGACCCAGCCAATACGCTGCCGCAGTTTTGGAATACTAATCCTTCCGTATTTCCCCTGCCAGCTATAGACAGCTCCGGATGTGGGCCATACATATCCGGCAATAATCTGGAGCAGAGTTGTTTTACCGGAGCCATTCAACCCTAATAACCCCCATTGTTCTCCTTCTTTCAATTCGAAAGTCACATCTTTTAACCTGATCGTACCGCCTGTTATTACATCTACGTTCTCAAAGGATAACAGCATTCTTTGCTTTTCCATGTTCTCCTCCTATATGTACAGATACATTAATACAATACCAAATTTTTAGGTTTTATTACAGTAATATTCCGGTACCATAAAAAAAATAAAATTTTTTCAATGGACATGCCACAAGAGCTGAAGCTTAATTGTTCCATTTATTTTATTTGACTTTTCTCGAGAAAATGTTATGTTAAATTTGTTAAAAAAATATTTAATTAATCTAACATTCTTAACGAAAAGGGGGCGAGAATGAAACGTATGGGTTATGCTCATGCTGAGAAAGAAGGATGCACAGTCTAGACCATTCATACGTTATCTTTCTGCTGAAGAAAAAATCAAAAGTAAGGGGTATCAATGAAAATGATGAAACAAATGATAAGCTCGATGTTATTTTTCTTTTTACTCACAGGACTTGCAGCCTGCGGCAGTGACGACACGGACACTTCCGAGGAACCGGATAACGCAGAAGAAGAAGCAGGAGAACAAAAGGAAGACGAGTCCTCCGGCGGAGAGTCCAGCGAAGAAGCAGACAGTGAGAGCAGCAAAGACACGCTGACAATGGGACAGATTAACTGGGCGGAAAATATCGCCGTGACAAACATGTGGAAAGTCATCCTGGAAGACCAAGGGTATGACGTTGAATTAAATAACCTCGATATGGGAACGACCATGGCAGCTGTCGCGGAAGGCGGCCTTGATATCAGTCTTGAAGTATGGCTGCCGATTCAGGATGCCAGTTATGTAGAAGAATACGGGGATGACATCAACTTCTCTGATGAAGTATGGTATGAAAATGCCAAGGTTGGGCTTGTTGTTCCTGAATACATGGAAGAGATCAACAGCATTGAAGACCTGAATGACCACGCGGAAGAATTCAATGGGGAGATCACAGGGTTCGATCCGGGTGCAGGTACGATGGAAGTAACCGAGGATCTTATTGAAGAATATGATCTGGACTTCGAACTTCTGCCAAGCTCGGAACCGGCCATGCTGGAGGAAATTAACCAGGCTGTTCAAAATGAAGAGCCGATAGTAGCTCCGCTTTGGAGTCCGCACCGGGTGTTTTCTCAGCATGATCTAAAATATTTGGAGGATCCTAAAAACACGTACGGTGATTCAGAGCAAATCCACCATGCCACACGCGAAGGGTTTGCGGAGGATTACCCTGAACTCGATGAATGGTTTAAGAACTGGAAAATGGAGGACGACGCGATTGGTGAATTGATGGTAGAAGTGAATGAAGCAGAAGAGCCAATTGATGGAGCAGAGAAATGGGTCGAGGAAAATCAGGATCTAGTTAACGAGTGGATAGAATAGAAGGAAAAAAGCTGTCCCGGCGGAAGCGTCTCCGCTGCAGGACAGCTTTTTCTTTATTTCAGGGGTTAACAGCAATCGCTGTCCGGAGCCCCGTTCATGACCAGTCCCGGTTCCCCGTCTTCGGAGGTTTCAACATCAAGCGTTACCTCTTCCACGTGTGAGAGAATCTGCTGTTCAATCGCTACGTGGATGCCGTTAATATCCCGTTTTACATCCTCTTCTGCCGGCTCATCCAGAGCCAGTCCTACATTTGGACCGCCTCAGCCCATGCCGGAAAAGACGACACGAATCGAGGACATATCATGTTCCTGCATGATTCCTTCAATAAACTGTTTAGCCTTGTCTGTAATCTCCATGTATTTCACCTCTTTCCTTCTTTATTCTAGAGGATCATCCTGTGTTTGAAAAGGATGGCGCTTTGTATCATATCGTTTATTGTTCCAATACCTTCGAAAATTGCAGCACGCTATTTTTTTTACTATCTCCTCATCAAACCGCTGCAGAAGCCATTCGATGAGGGAAGGAAATTTGGCAGGGGTTTCCATTCCTGTAATGGTTTCTGTTATTCCATCAAAATCAGAGCCAAACCCAATAATATCCGCTGCTCCCAGACTGCACAAGTGTTCCACCTGCCGGCCGAAGTCGGAAAAACCGGCCGTTTCTGTTCCATTTATAAACGGAGGATAAAAGGTCAAACCAATAAATCCCTGCTTTTGCACTAGAGTGCGAATTTGATCATCTGAAAGATTACGCGGATGAGGATGAAGGGTCTTCACATTCGTATGACTGACAACAGGTTGTTCTACCAGCTCTACAGCCTGCCAAAAACTTTTTTCATTTAAATGAGCCGCATCAAATACAATATTATGGTCATTCATCCATTGGATCACGTTTTTCCCCTTATCCGTGAGTCCATAATTATTGGACTGGAGACTTCCAGCGGCTAATTCATTTCTTTCGTTCCAGGTAAGAGAGGCCATTTCTACTCCGTTTTCTATCATTCTCTCCCATTCATTGAAGTCATCCTCCAGGACCCCCGCTCCTTCCAGGGATAACAAGGGCTGAATTCCGCCGTCTCCTAAAGAAGATTTTCTCCAATGGTGGTACAGCTGCATTTCTTTCTTTAATAATTCCTTTTGTTGTCCAGGTGTTTTATCGGTTGGAACAAACAATGCAAAATTCTGCATCCGCACGCCGCCCTTATTCATGGCTTCCGCTGTCACGGATGGCGGAAGTGACTGAACCATTTTCCATAAAGCATCACAATGAGCATCTGCAATATCCATGAACGATATCTTCCCTTCCTATTTTTGTATATTCTATGCGGGTGGGAAATAATCGTTTCATTCTACGGGCTGCTTTCTCATTTTCACTCCAACCGCGATGGTTTCATTTTTGTTCTTTAGGACCCATCCCAATGACGGATGATGGTCAAGACAAGGATTCGGTTTGATGTGAGAATACACATCTTCCCCGGCATAAACCTGCCCTTCGCTGTCATGAACTGATTCCTCCAGAATCAGGGCAAAATCAATAAAACCTTGTCAGCCTCCTGACAGGGCAGCCGTAAGAAAAATCCGGCCGCCGTTATCTATCCGCCGTTTCAATTGCCGGGCCGCTTTCTCTGTTATGGGTACCTGTTTCATGTTTTGGCCGCTCCCTTTCCTTGCTTTGCCTAAGAAAAAAGATTGCCCCTCACATATCGGGACAATCAGCTTGACTTATGAAAAGGTCAAGGGTAGAGGTCTATGGGTGACTTTTACACATTCCGGAACAGACCCCGATTTTTTTCCTTCAAGAAGGTGCTGGTACATCTTTTTTCCAGCCGCTGCATTGGCAGAATGTATTGTGATATGATCTGGATATAAATTATGTTCAAGAAGATAGAGTACAACGTCAAATCCATTTGTTTTCTTACTTCCTAAATCGTGATCCAGTGACAGGTGGGACACTGGTTCACCATCCCGCAGAAGCAGCATGCACTCTTCTGCTGTTTTTACTACAATATGATCTTCTGGTCCAGGCCTCACATCGTCAAGGAAAATATTACGTCGTTCCAATTAAATCATCCTTTGCTAATCATTCGATCACAGCAACTGATCGATGTTCGAGCCTATTGTCTTTCCATTTTATCACATCTATATACACAAACCAACAATGTTATAGGACAAGATCAATTTTTTGTATAATGCTGTCAATCGTTTGGAGCTCTCCTGTGTCCTTTTCGGAGTCCAATGAGTCCTTCACCTGACAGGCGGTCTGTTTATACCATGTCAGGCTGGATCCCCAGTTTTCTCTCATCCGGGCAATGAAGATATTATTCAAATAGGCGTGATAGGATGCTGTATACTCATCACCATACGGGCGAAGAGATTGTTCCAGTCTCTCCTTTAATTCGTTGTATTCTCCTTCAATGAAAAAACGGCCGGCGGTGCGGTAATGTTTTAAATAAGGCAGATCCCCGCTTTGGAAAGGAGGATGTTCATATATTCGAAACTCTGGAAAGCCGTCCCTCCATTCTGTTTTGGCAAAAGAATCTTTTATTTCGGACGGCAAAGCCTCGACGACCTGTTTCTGCATACTTTCCCATTGTCGTTTGATATAATATTCCATTCGTATAACAGTAGCACGGATTTCCTCAGCCAGAAGGTAAAAGATAAATTGAATCAATTCATTCACATACCGGTATAATTGTGGAGGAAAAGACGTGTCCTGATAAAAACGATGAGCTCCCAACTTCTCTTTATATTCGTCAAAGTAGCGGTAAAATACGCGCTGTTTCACATAGAACATTAATTCTTCCAGTTCCCTCTCTGTCTCCTGAATATCCAGTTCTACGTCGTAGGTTTCCAGCCATTCAATAAACTCTTGCGTTTTATGCCGGATTTTCTTCTCCTCTTTCTTTTCCATCATTTCTTTCTGCAGGATATATTGTTTATGCCATGCCAGGGCTTTTTTGGCCTGATATAGCTCTTCGTGTCCTTCTTTTATTAATGTTTGTTCCAATACATTCTCAGCAATATGCTGAAAATGCTTTAAAAAGGCTTCTACACCGGAAGCGTGCCCGGAACCATATAATTCTTCCTTTCCAGATATAGGAAATACCCGGGGAGAGGAAATACCAAAGCGTTGGAATTGATTCGTAACATAATCAAGAACATCCTGTAATTCCTTATTAGTAGTGGCCAGGTCGGCAGCATTTACCAGAAAAAACATCTTATCGTATGAAAAATATTCTTTCGTTCTGCCTAACTGTTTAAGAAACTCCTGGTCCGCTTTCGAATAGGCGTGATTGTAGTAGGTGATAAATAACACCGCATCTGCGTGTTTTAATTCTTCAAATGCTGTTTGGCTGTGCCGCTTATAAATAGAGCCAATCCCAGGGGTATCTGTTAACACATACCCATCCGCTGTGAAGCGGCAGCAAAAGTATATCGCCGCAGAACGAATAAGCAGCACTTCTTCTTTTCGCTGCAGCATTTCTTTGTACTCCTGAAGGTCGATCTGGACTATACGGTTTAATCGAGCTGATAAATGATGATAGGAGTCCCAGTATTGATCCAGGAGAACAATTTCTTCGGGTTGAAGCACTTCTACCGGAAGCGGGACTTCCTCCTCTTGCTCGTCCCCACTGTTCTTTTCCATCGCTTTCATATCAAGCCAGTCTTCCGGCGTTTCCAGGGTCATTCCAGCAGGTGATAAAATGTCATTCATGTCTTCGGTTAACTCCCGCCTTGATTTGTATTGCACCTCCACCGTACGATCCGGATGCCTTGAATCGGGATATTGTATGGATTGCACAAAACTCGTCGTAGGATTCGCGGAAGCTTCCAGTATAGGTTCTCCTGCTATTGCATTAGCCAGCGTTGATTTTCCTGCACTGAAGCTTCCAAACAACGACACCCGGTAGTATTTGTGTCTTAATCGGTCCGCTTTATTTTTTAATGACTGTTTTTGGTGTGCTAGGGTTTTCACTGCTGGAAGAAGGGAGTAAACATATTCCATTCTCCGGGCCATGTTTTCTGCGGCCCGGGCATAAGAAACCTTCGTCTGTGCCGGCAGCGGAGGATAAAAATCATCGATATCGACCACCGGCTCTCTCCTGACAGACACAACGGGGGATTTTGGACCGACGCCGGCATCCATTTTCGTTTGTTCCATCTGACTCTGGAGCGGGAGGGCGGAATACTCCAGATGTTTGATAACCTGTGCTGCTGTGCGGGTGATTGCTGTATACTCCTCCTGCCACTTTTTCCATACAAGAAGGGCTTCCTCCAGTTTAGCGTGTTGATTCTGTAAACGAGCTGTTTCCTTTTGCTGAGCCATATAGATTCTTTCTTTTACATAGGGAAACCATTCAATCACACTGGCTTTGTATTTTTTTCGTATTTCATCTATTATACTTCTGCAGAAAACCGATACATACGCATCAGAATATCTGGATCCCGGGCGTTCTGCCTGCCGTAATAGAGCGGCATCCGGAGAATGGCGGAGCGCGAATAGTTTTCTTTTCATATCCTGCTGGAAAATACCATAAGTTGTCATAATTGATTTTAGGTCATCCTGCAGATGAATATCTATATAGTTTCGGACGTTTTCCTGAAGACTTTCTATTAATTTCTCCTGTTTCTCCTGTAACTCCGTCCAGCGTTTTCTGCGGGAAAACAGGCGGAGCGGCAGGAACGAAGATTGTTTCGTTTCCAGGTAATCTTTTGCCAGAGTTCTGGTATGATATGGAGTGATTTTAGCATTGGCAAATACGGTATCAACGGCTCGAAGCATATCAATTTCCAGATGCTTGGACCAGGAGGAGGCTTTTTCGATTAGATGCCTGGTTTCCTCCACCTTCTCTGCAAGCTCCTGCTGGGAGGCGAAAGGTTGAATAACTGCCACATGTTCAGCGTCGGGCCTGGCTTTTCTTTCCCATTCCCCCGCCGTTTTTTCTAGAATTTGATATACCCGGAGAGCCATTGATTGACTGACATACCGGAAAGGATCGCGGCTGAGAGCCTGGATCATTCTGTTCAGGAGCTTCCAGGATTCCGGTGTTGTTTCTGGCTTTAAGGCAGATAAATAATGAAGGGAATGAAGGGTGATATTTTGTTTTTTCAAACTTTGGGTAACTTTCTTTTGAAAATCGGAAAAATATAACTCTCGTTCCTCATGTTTATCCACTTGATTAACAAGGAGCAGCGGCTCGATGTACATTCCATTTAATTTTTTTAAGAAAGCAAAGTTTTCTTCTGACTCTACATGCTGGTAATCAGTGACGTAACATACAAAGTCGGCTTCCTGTAAAGGAGCTTCGGCTGCCAGCCGGTGAGCCGCGATGCTCGAGTCTATCCCCGGAGTGTCCATGACTTTCACATTTTCCGGGAGTTGCGTTTCAGGGGATTGAATAAACAACTCCTCTATTTCATCTGTGGTGAACCAGGAATGATGCAGGTAATCCTCGGTCGCCTCCTCCCACACCTCGCTGGAGGAAGTCCGGTACCGCACAAAAGTACGATCTCCCTTTTGAAACTGAACAACATTGGCACTGGTAGGGACAGGATGAGACGGTAATATATCGTTTCCAATCAAATGATTCAGCAATGTCGATTTCCCAGCGGAAAAATGCCCGCAGAACACGACCGAAACGGCCGCGTCTTCTTGTTGATTAAAGGTGTCAAGCTGCCGTTGTACATCCTGAAACGATTCCAGCTGCTTGGCATGCACTAGTTGCGACAGGAACGATTCCAGGTATTCCATGGAGAATTGGTGCTGTTGAAAAAACGCACGTCGTTCCTCTTCCTTTAATAATACATCAGTAAGAGAAGGAGCTTTCATACGACCATTCCTCCTTTACGATTAAGCCGAAGCCAACGTGTTTTTTACGCGAAGGGAATAAAAGATAAGAAAAACTGCCCCTGCCAGGCTGAAGATACCAAGCCACACGTACAGCCCGCTTCCCCCAAGCTGCTCCATTGCCCAGCCGCCGCCTAAAGCTCCAGCAATTCCGGATATTCCAAAGAACGTGGTAATAAATAATAAGTGTCCCGTAGCCTGCAATTCTTCAGGAACAATTCTTGTCATATAACTGATCGAAGAAAAATACATTAATCCAAATGTTACTCCGTGAAACACCTGAAGCCATAAAATGTAGACAGGGTCGTCCGCGACTCCCATGATAAACCAGCGGGAAGCATACAACATCCCTGCAATAATAATAAAAACAAGGGGATGAAACCGTCGGAACCACAGAGCCGACAAAAAGAAAACGACAGCCTCGGAAACCACGCCGATAAACCAGGCTCTCCCAACAAGAGATTCCCGGCCGCCCAGTTCCATGATATACAAGCCTAAAAAACTATCGTTCGCGCGGTGGCCGATCGAAATAAAAAACAGCAAAATCAAAAAGATCACTACTTCTTTTCTGAGTCCAAATTGAACCGCGTGCAGAATCGTAACCGGCTTTTTAGCCGGTTCAGCATCCCGAAGGAAAAAAATAAGGCTGAAGGCTGCAGCTGCACAAGTTAAAAAGGGCAGAAAAATGAAACCAGGATGAAACTGTTCAAGCAATATCCCGGTGAGAAGGGAAGTAATCGCAAATCCCATCGAGCCCCACATCCGGATCGAACCAAAATTTAACCCGCGTTGAGTAACTGTTTTTTGTGTCAAACTATCTCCCAGAGCGGTACAGGGAGCAAGGAATAAAAAAAGGAAAAACATGAAAAGCATAAGGGACCATAAAACATTCATCTGGAAAAATACTAGACTGATGCCCATAGCCATCCCCATGCAAATCATGAGTACACGTTTAATGGTTTTCCATTTATCGCTCATATAGCCCCAAAACGGCTGGGCAAACACAGAAGCCAGGGGCCCCATCGCCATAAGCCAGCCGATTTGTGTCTCGGTCATTCCTTTGAACTGGAAATAAATAGGGGCATACCCTACCATAACCGTCAAGGCAGAATAAGCAAAAAATAAATAGGTCATTAATGGGAAAATTCCCTTTTGCCGGATCATGCCTGTACTCCTTTCCGTGTGACAGCGATTTCAATATCAAAAGAAAACCGGCCTGCGGCTGCCGGTGTGTACTAAATCAAAAAGTCTTTTTCAAATAGATAAGAATAAGGGATGTCAATAAATACATAAAGATCTTCGTTGATCGGATAAGAATACGTTCGAATTCGTTCTTCTTTATGAATATCCGTATAAAGATCAGACAAGATGCCCTTTTTTTCAAAATTCATCCGGACAATGTTTTCAAGAAAATAAGGGCGCCAGCTCCAATTTCTATTCCGTTCTTCAAAATGATACTGCCAGTTTCCTTCCTTATCGAGCACCGCATTGCCGGACTGCTGGAAGCCCTCATAATTACAAATATAGACCCGGAATGTGATGTCTTCGAGTTCGGAGGCAATACTTTTCGTCAATTCGTCCATATCAATCGGTTCTTTTTTGTTTTTTAATGCTTCCTGAAGGCGGGCTGCCAATGTATTGGTTAATTCAATCTGGGCTTCTATCTTTTTTTTCTCAAAATGAAGGAAGTGATTAAAATCTTTACGCAGGGTTTCCGCAAAAGTCATTTTATCCAGAAAACCGGGTTTTGGTTTTCCCAGATAATGACCTTGAAAGTATCTGGCCCCTTGCTTCCATGCAAAATTTAACTGGTTGAATTCACTTATATTTTCGAACAGGAGGGAAGCCCCGATTTTTCTGGAAAGGACCGATAAGGAATGCAGGGCTTCTCTAAACATTCCGGGAAAGGAGTGATCTTCCATGAATTCAAGGTCCACCTTTACAATATTGGGATTTAAATAGGCGATTTCATCCAAATGGGTGGAGCTTTTTCCTAAATCATCTAAGGCGACGTTAATCCCCATACTCTGAACATATTGGATAACATGTTTCAATTGAGACAAATCACCGTGAAATTCATGTTCTTTTAATTCCAGTACAATATTTTCAAACAACATGCCTTGTTCTTTATAGGCATTCATCCGGTTGAAGAAATGTTCGCCCCCGTCCGTTATAATTAAGTTTGCATCAATATTTAGAAACATGTAATCTCCGCGGCGCTCTTCCAGAAATACCATCAGTGCCTGGTGGTGGATATGTTCCTCGATTTCGAGACGATATTCTTCAGGTATGGAAGAATCCTGAAAAAAAGGAGCCAGGCTGATGACCTCTTCGCCAACCTTATAGCGCCCCAGCACTTCATACCCCATAATTTCCTGTTTGTCCGCACTAATAATAGGTTGATAGTGAGGGAACACATTTTGTTTGTTCATGACAATATCAAGAGCATCCATCGTTATCACTTCCTCTGTCCCAGACGTTTCTTCTATGACCGAATACCGGCCGCTGCAAATAGAAAGGTCTGTATAAGCTTCCTGTTATACAGACCCTGACGCTACGCAAAATCGTAAGGAGTTTGCTGATAAACGAAATAGTTTAACCAGTTGAGAAATAAAAGGTTGGAATGAGCCCTCCAGCGTAATGGCGGGTTTAAAAGATGATTGTCTTCCGGAAAATAATTTTTCGGCAGCTTGGTGGAAATCCCTCTCCGCGCGTCCCGTTCAAACTCCTCGCGAAGCGTTTCTGCATCGTATTCGCTGTGACCGGTAATGAATATCTGCTTCCCATTCCTTGAAGCCAGCAGGTAAACCCCGGCCTCTTCTGATTCTGACAAAATGTCGAGATCCGGTACGCTGTCCACATCTTCTCTTCTTGTTTCCGTATATCTGGAATGAGGAGCATTAAATACATCATCAAACCCCCTCAGTAAACTGTGGGTGGGGTCATGGATCTGATGTTCAAAAACGCCGAACTTCTTCTTCTCCAGCGGATGTTTCGGAATACCGTAATGATAGTATAACGCAGCCTGGGCTCCCCAGCAGATGTGAAGAGTGGACGTAACATTCGTCTTACTCCATTCCAGAATCTTCTTCATTTCCTCCCAGTAATCGACTTCTTCAAACGGAAGTTTCTCCACAGGAGCCCCGGTGATGATCATGCCGTCAAAGGTACGGCTGCTCACCTCGTCAATCGTTTTATAAAAAGCAGCCAGGTGTTCATGCGGAGTATTTTTCGAGCGGTGTGTATCCGGGTGAAGAAAGGAAACGTCCAGCTGCAGTGGAGTATTACCCAGCATTCTTAATATCTGGGTTTCTGTTGTTTCTTTTAAAGGCATTAAGTTTAAAATAAGAATTTTAAGCGGGCGGATGTCCTGCGTGTAGGCCCGGCTCTCATTCATAACAAATATGTTCTCTTTTGTTAATACGTCTTTGGCCGGCAGGTGATCGGGTACTTTTATTGGCATACGTCTCTCTTACTCCTTATTCTATTTCTCTTTATGATATTTCGTATAGTGGTATCTTAATTCTACAAAATATCATGAAATAGGAAAAGAATCAATTACCGGACAGAGAGACCTTTCCTTTAAGACTCCTGGCGTTTATCTTCATTTACATTTAATTTCCAGCTCGCGAGGCCGCTCCCTGTATGATTAGTATAGGACAATTCATAGTGGCCGGAGGGACGGACGTTGAAAGCAAGCGTTCCTCTTCTCAGACCTTCCGGGCGGAGCTGCCCCCCAACTAAACGCTGGTCTTCATGAGACGAATCGTGTTCAGCGCTATAGCCTTCTTCATCAGTTACTAAAATATTAAATAAAGGAATTTCCTGTGTTTCTTCCGACGCATTAAAAAATGACAAATCTACCACTATAAATGAATCTCCGTCTTCTTTTGTCATATAGGCATCATGGACTGTAATATCAAATTTTCCAACTCTTGCGGTTTCCTGCATTTCCAAAAGAAAATCGGAATTTGCGGAAACCGTCTGGTAAAATTGTTCGCTTTCTCCAGCTGACCGTTGTGATTGTAAAAACATTCCGCTGAAGATACCTAATACCAGCATAAGTGCAAGCAACAGCCAATATTTTTTATCCATTTCCTTTTCTCTCCATTTCTCCTTAAAACATCTCTCTTTTTCGATCAGGTCTACACCAGGAAAAAACAGCGGAATGACAGGATGTACTACGGTTATGGGAGGATCACTTCCACCAGTCGTCATGGATGGTGACCGGCAGCTGACGTTTGTGTTCCGTCTGTTCATATCGTTTTATTATTTTATCTTTTACCTCCGGATCAATATCTTTCCCTTCCAAAAAGTCATCGATTTGATGATACGTAAACCCTAATGCCTCTTCATCGGGAAGTCCCGGTTTATCACTTTCCAGGTCGGCCGTCGGTACTTTCTCAAAGGTATTGGAAGGGGCATCCAAGGCGCGCAGCAGCTGCTTTCCCTGTCTTTTATTCAATCCGAACAACGGAGCAACATCGCAGGCTCCATCCCCATGTTTTGTAAAAAACCCGGTTAAGGCTTCCGCCGCATGATCTGTCCCCAGAACAAGACAGCCAAATTCTGCAGCAATGTCATATTGAACCTTCATACGCTCCCGGGCTTTAGTATTTCCTTTATTAAAATCACTCATTTCCGTGCCAACTGCTTCTTTAAATGCCTCTTCTGCAGCATCTACCGCTTTTTGGATGTTCACGGTGACGGCCTTGTCCGGAGAAATATAATTCATGGCCGTAACGGCATCTTCCTCGTCGAACTGCTCTCCGTAGGGAAGACGCATCGCTATAAATGTATATGTTTTCGATTCTTCGTTATTCAATTCTGAAACAGCCAGCTGGGCAAGTTTTGCGGCAAGGGTGGAATCCTGGCCCCCGGAAATACCCAAAACGTAGCCGTTTGCTCCCGTTTTTTTTAAATAGTTCTTCAAAAAATCTTTTCTTTCTATGATTTCCTGATGCTCGTTGATATCGGGTTGAACTTCTAAATCGTCTATGATTGTTTGTTGAGTGACTTCCATGTTTTTCCCTCCAGCACTATTCTTTTTTATATTTACCTGTTCTTTGTGTATTCTAAACTTCATCTGAATAAGGAAGGATAAACCGCTCGAGCTGGGCCACTATCCCTTCCTCCTTAAGTATACGAACCTGAGTAGCTCCTAATAGATCAAAGTGCGGAAATGTCCGGCGCTCATGTATCCATTCTGGTTTCAAGCCATATTGTTTTCCCCATGCCGACAATGTATTGACATCAGCACAGCCTGCTTTCGTCACACAACGGCAGTCGGGAAATCTTGGATCATACCAATAATGGGTGATAAAGGCGATTTCTCCATTGTTTACTTTTCGCTTCCATTCATTCAGCTCACGCCTGTTAATTCCAAAAGCCATGGGATCCCCCTCCCCTTTTTATACCACAGTATTTATTTTCCTGTCGGAAAATGTGCCAGAAAAATTGACAAACCAATTACTGTTTATTTTTCTCGTAGGCTTGATGCCACTCCGGTAAATGTTTTTTTATGGATAAGGGGCGGAACGTGGTTTTATTCACACACACGTGACTGCTGGTCCCTTCCGCACACTGTTCTCCTTGACCATTGGTGATGGAGTATCCGTATACGACCCGGATACCGTCATACTTTTCAATCCATGTATATAACAGAACCGTATCTCCATAACGAACCGGTAATTTGTAATGTAAATCAACCTGGATAACCGGAGAGACAATACCGGCTGCTTCCAGTTCTTCATAGGAGAACCCCAGCTTATGGATAAAATGAGTGCGTCCCAGTTCACACCAGACGATATAATTCGAGTGATGGACAATCCCCATTTGGTCCGTCTCTGCATACCTAACTTCGATTTCTGTCACGGATTCCGTCATGTTTTTCATTCCTTCTTTCTGATTGTTTATACTGAAACGCGGCTTCCACATCCTCTATGGTCACGAGAACGAGCTTCTCTTCAGACAGCTCCTCCTCCTGAGAAAGACGGTAAGCCTGCTGTTGAAATAATTCTTCTGCCATATCTTCTGCAAAACGAGCGTTTCCGGAAGTATCCATTTGTTTAAAAACACTGCTTAAATGAATGTCTGCTCCTTTTTCAAAGAAGTAACCAAATCTTCGACAATATTCAATCGTAATGTGAACAAGATCCTCTACCGGAAACGAGGGAAAATAAAAGGATTTTTTAAAGCGGGACTGTAAACCGGGATTCATTTGGAATAATTGGTCCATGGGACCTGGGTAACCAGAAAGAATCACCACCAGATTATGCTCCTGCTTGGTCATTTCTTCCACTAGTGTATCCAGAGCTTCCCGGCCAAAGTCTGCCTTTCCGGCAGCCGCGAGAGAGTAGGCTTCATCAATAAAAAGCACTCCTCCCAGCGCTTCTCTAATTTTCCGCCGTGTTTTAACCGCCGTCTGGCCTGTGTATTCTGCCACGAGCTCACTTCTTCCAACGACAATTAAATGCCCTCGTTTCAACAGATCCATTTCTTTTAAGATTTCTGCATACAGCTGGGCTACTGTCGTTTTGCCCGTGCCTGGAGGTCCCGTGAAAACGGTATGGAGCTGAATCGGAGCAACAGGCTGTCCTGCCTTTCGGCGCTCCGTTTGAATCTTAATAAAGGAAGCGAGTTTTCTCATTTCCTGTTTTACATTATCCAGTCCGATCAAGGACTCCAGCCGGTGTAATGGAGAGACCTGATGTTCATTGTTTTCTTCTGCCGCCGGATCTTTCATATCTTCAGCAGTCAGCAGAGCAAAATCGTCCATTGCCCCGGTAGATTCCGCACCTATCTTCGCCCCCTTTTGAAAAATAGCATCCATAACGATATCTTTTATCGTTCTTGCATTTCCAAAACTATCGTCTACCTGTTCGTTTTCAATACGTTTTTTTAATTCTTTTGCCGCTTCTTCACTAATAACAAAATCATTATCAAGTGCTGTTTTTTCTGCTATTTTCTGAAGCTCCTCCAAGGAATAGTCAGGAAGATGAATGTGATTACTTTCCGGAAAACGACTTCGAAGTCCTGGGTTGGAGCGTAAAAACTGTCTCATTTCTTCAGGGTATCCTGCCAGTATAACAGCAAATGTTCCGGCATATTCTCCACTGGTCATCGCCGTTATAAGGGTATCGATGGCCGTCTGGCCAAAATCGTTGGCAGACATTCCCTCCCGTTTCAAACTATACGCTTCGTCAATAAATAATACTCCGCCTACAGCTTCTTTCACAAGGTTCATTGTTTTTTCTTCGGTTTGTCCAACGTACCCTCCAACCAGATGGGAGCGGTCCGCTTCGAGTACTTCACTGCGCTGAAGCAGACCAAGCTGATGGTATATCTGCGCCAGCAGATGAGCAAGCATCGTTTTCCCAGTCCCTGGATTCCCGGTTAGAATCATGTGCAGACTTCGTTCATCATTTAATTGATACCCTTTTTCTTTTCTTAATTTCTGATATTGTAAATAGTGGTATAAACGATGCACTCTTTTTTTTACATTTTCCAGTCCTATTAACTGTTCCAGTTCATATAAAGGGTTCTGATCCGGCTTATGGGACGTTTTCGTATGCTTCATTGCTTCTTCCCAGTGATCTTTTTTTTCATTTATACGTGATAATGCTTCTTTCATTTGTTTTACCTGCTCCGGGGAATAAAAAGAGCCGGACGCTGTACGCAGGTATTCGCCTGAAGCTTCGAATAAATCTGTATAGGCAGATAATCCTTCTTCGGTCAGGTTCTGCATCAACGCTAAATCATAATTGTAGTCTTCAGCTGTCTCTTCCAAAACATGCTTTCCATTTTCTAAAAAATGCTGGACCTGCTTTAAATAGTGGAGTTCTTTATCTGCGGTATCATATAACTGCCTGGCTGCTTTCTCTCTCGCACTGCTTTGATCTGTTTCTCGTATCGAAGTCAACGGATGAGTAAAAGCCATTTCTTTAATATTTTCAAGCTGTTCTAAGGTGGAAAGCTTTTGGATAACAGCTTCCTCTTCCAGTAATTCCCTTCCGTTGTGCATCCAGTGTTTGACCATTGGATCAAAGCGATAGCGCAGATTAAATCGGTCACGAGCCATTAATCCATAAATTTTAGCAGAAAGGTCCCGTTCTTTTTTGTGATCCGGATTTAATTGATCCAGCCAGTTCTTCGCTGTTTGAACCTTTACTACTTCTTTTTCTTTTTCCCAATTGTCTACTGCCGTCTTTATGGACTCGTACTTCGATTCGGACAACAACGACACTCCTTTTAAGGCACTGCTTTGCAATAGTTTCGCTGCAAACAGAGGCTTTCTCCCCTTGCTTAGGATAACGTATTATTCAGAGACCTTTAATAAGGTAACATTCACAAGAAAAGGGAGCTGTATCAAAGGTACAGCTCCTTTTCTATGACAAAGAGAAGACCATGAAGGGCAAGAGCGGAAGGCGGCGACTCCGGGCCAACAGGATGTTGGTCATGCAGGCGTTGCCACATGATGTGGCGGTTTTAGCCTGTTTCCTTTTCAAGCAGCAGCTGAGGCGCTGCCCGCTGCAAGCGTCCGCCTGCAGCGTATGCCCTCGTGATTCACCAAGAACTTATGGCTATTAATAGACTTTTGATACATCCCCCGTTAAAAATAGTCCATTTTATGATTTTCTCTTACACTGTATTTTGAAACGAGCCAGCGGATGCACAAGGTGCAGAATGCCCCTGCTATCCCGCCGATAGCGTTTAACAGGACATCATCTACATTTGCTACACGATGCGTAAAAATATATTGGTTTATTTCAATAAAGCTGGACAAAATGAGCGATAATACAGGTACCAGCCATATTGCTTTTCTTTTTTTCTCCATCCCTGCTGCCATTAACAGCCCAAAAGGAAAAAACATGATGACGTTTCCTCCAAGTATAATCAGCGGGTCTGCGATATCCGGACTGTAAATAGCAATTCTATATATACTGCGTAAGGGGACCAGATTATAGTTTCTTCCTCCCGGCCCGAGGGGCCCGTAAGAAGCTCCGTGGTTCCACGCAAATAATGTGACATAAAACAAAATAGATAAATAGATGAATAGTAATATAATTAAAATCGTTTTTCGGGTAAATAGATCATTAGTGTTCTTATCCCTTTTTGTATGTATCTCAAACTTGTTCATGCTCATCTCCTGTTTTCAAAGACCTGTCCCTTATTCTATTATCTGTTTTGAATATCTTTTTGACAAGAGAAATTATGTCTACAGGCATATAAGAAAAATACCCGCCATTTTTCAGCGGGTTAAGACATTTTCCGTTTATTCTCCCATTTTTCTTCAAGTTTATCCAATAACGCAGGAGTATTTTTAATTTCCTGCTTATTTGCCTCAATGAGATTTTTTAATGATTGTTTTTTTTGTTTATACATGAACATACCTCCTTTATTTTTAGTTTTGACATGTTATTTTGTATTTATACTAAGTACAGTACGTGAAATTTTAAAATATGCAAGATCTTGGATTAAATTTTCGAAGCAGCGATAGATAGTTTATGGTTCTAAAGTTTCATTATCTTAATGGTTTTATCGGCCAAATAAATAGTTTTTTAATATTTTTAGACAAAATTCTACAAAAATTAATTATGGTACGTGAAATTATAGAATAAAGCAGTCCATACTGACCCAGCGTTCTCTTAGATATTACTGTTCCAACCGTCCCGGTCTTTCTTGCCGCTGAATTCGCCTGTGTTTTACCTCTGGTCCACGTATCAATCGTTCCAATTCCCCCCTTTTTCACTTCCAAAAAAGGACTGCCCGGTATTCGGACAATCCTTTTGAATAGATATTAAACTTTCTTTTCTCCTTTAGCCTCTGCCAATTTGTCACGCAGTACAAGCTGCAGAATGCCTCCATGACGGTAGTAATCCATTTCAACATCACTGTCAAACCTGGCAATGGCCTCAAACGTGGTTGCTTTTCCATCCTCATCGACGGCTTCTACTACCACTTCCTCGTGAGGATGAACGTTATTATCAATTTTCACGTTAAACGATTCTTTTCCGGTTAATCCCAGCGATTCCGCATTTTCTCCTTCTTTAAACTGAAGCGGCAGCACTCCCATCAACACTAGGTTACTGCGGTGAATTCTTTCAAAGCTTTCTGCAATAACGGTTTTGATGCCCAGCAGATTGGTCCCTTTCGCCGCCCAGTCCCGGGAGCTTCCCATGCCGTAGTCTTTTCCGGCAATAACCATAAGCCCTGTATTATCTTGTTTATATTTCATCGCTGCATCATAAATAGCCATAACCTCGCCGTTCGGCCAATAGGTGGTATAGCCGCCTTCCGTACCGGGAGCGAGCTGATTTTTAATACGGATATTGGCGAATGTTCCGCGCATCATAACTTCATGGTTACCGCGGCGGGAACCATAGGAGTTGAACTGCGAAGGTTTCAACCCTTTATCCATTAAATATTTTCCTGCCGGGCTGTCTTTAGCTATCGAACCTGCGGGAGAGATATGGTCCGTGGTGACAGAGTCTCCAAATTTACCAATAACCCGCAGTTTATTAAGCGGTTTGATATCTTCCGGTTCTTCCGACATTTCTTCGAAAAACGGAGGATTTTGAATATAGGTGGACTCTTCCTCCCAGTCATAAAGCATCGGGTTGTCATCCGACTGCAGTTCATTCCAGCGCTCATTGTTGTCAAATACACTATCGTATTCGTCTTTAAATAATTTAGGAGATACGTTCTGATGGACAAAGTCTTTTACTTCTTCAGCAGAAGGCCAGATATCCTCAAAGTACACCTCGTTGCCGTCTTTGTCTTTTCCAAAAGAATCCTTACTCATGTCAAAATTAACATTTCCCGCAAGCGCATAAGCGACCACCAGCGGCGGAGAAGCAAGATAGTTTGCTTTTACAAGCGGATGAATACGTCCTTCGAAGTTACGGTTTCCGCTCAACACCGAAGAAACAAGCATATCATTGTCAGCTATCGCTTTTTCGATTTCCTCCGGAAGCGGTCCGCTGTTCCCAATACAGGTGGTGCAGCCGTATCCGACAAGATTGAAACCAAGATCATTCAAGTACGGCATCAACCCGGAATCTTCCAGATAACGTGTAACAACTTTGGAACCTGGAGCAAGGGAAGTTTTCACATACTCCGGCACATCCAGTCCTTTTTCGATGGCGTTTTTAGCCAGAAGCCCGGCGCCGATCATGACATATGGATTGGATGTGTTTGTACAGCTGGTAATTGCTGCAATCGTCACAGCTCCAGTTTCAAGCTTTGATGTCTTTCCGTTTTGATGTGTTACGTTCACCTTTTTATTTACGTCTTCTGGCGCAAGACCGAACCCTTGATTGCCTGCAGGCGCTGTCAGTGCTTCATTAAACGTCTTTTTCATTTGCGACATAGGAATTAAATCCTGTGGACGCTTTGGTCCGGAAAGGCTTGGCTCAATTGTAGACAAATCCAGTTCTACAATTTTAGAGAACTCCGGCTCCTCTTTTCCGTCTTCATAAAACAAGTCGTTAGCTTTCGCATAAGCTTCCACCATATCGATATGCTCTTCGGAACGCCCTGTCAGCCTAAGATAATTCAAGGATTCTTCATCTACCGGGAAGAAGCCGCAGGTTGCCCCGTATTCCGGAGCCATATTCGAGATTGTCGCGCGGTCGGCAAGAGGCATTTCTTTTAATCCTGGTCCGAAAAACTCCACAAATTTACCGACCACATTCGTTTCCCGCAGCAGCTGGGTTACTTTCAACGCTAAATCAGTGGCTGTGGCGCCGTTCGGAAGTGCCCCTTTCAGGCGGACACCAACAACGTCGGGAGCGGGAAAATAGGATGGCTGCTGAAGCATGCCGGCTTCCGCTTCAATACCGCCGACACCCCACCCCAGTACACCGAGACCATTAATCATGGTGGTGTGGGAATCTGTACCGACGAGAGTATCCGGGAAGGTATCAACTTCTCCATTTTCCGTTTCTTTTGTATGCACAACGGAGGCAAGATATTCAAGATTCACCTGATGGACAATTCCTGTAGCCGGGGGAACCGCTCTATAATTATCAAATGCTTTGGTTGCCCAGCTTAATAGTTTATAACGTTCTTCATTTCGTTCAAATTCCAGATTCATGTTCCGTTCCAGAGAATCCGGGGTGCCAAAACGGTCCACCTGGACAGAGTGGTCCACTACAAGGTCTACTGGAATGGCCGGATTAATCTTTTCGGCGTCTCCGCCGATGTCAGCCATCGCCTTACGCAGCGAAGCAAGGTCAACCACAGCCGGAACACCAGTGAAGTCCTGCAGGATGACCCGGGACGGCTTAAATGGAACATCTGCTGTTCCTCCCTCTTCCTTTCCCCACTTTGCGAGACTTTCCACGTGCTCTTTCTTGATCACTTTACCGTCCATCTGTCTTAATACAGATTCAAGGAGCACTTTAATTGAATACGGGAGCCTGGAGACATTACCGGCACCAGCTTCCTGCAGTGCTTTGATGTCATAATAATGATACGTCTGCCCATTCGATGTGAAAGTTTTGCGGGCATTAAATACATCGTGGTTCGCACTCATATGTATTCCCTCCTCTTAAACTATGATATAACAGATAATAGAAAAAGTCGAAAAAAAAGTTTTCCTTTCTCTGTTTGTCAAAATACTAAGGATTCCCTATCTAAGAATAGCAAAACTTGAATGAAATATAAATATTTTTTTTCAAAAACTCATAACGAGCAGAGATTATTCTCCATCGATATAAGCCTCCCAATAGAGCAGAGCAGAAGCCAGTTCCGCTATTTCTTCCTCGGCCACCGTCCGAAGATCCATCCATATCTTCCCATTCTTCATCCTGGCAGCAATAGATGGCTCCGCTTCCGTCCGCATTTTCTGAACCACTTTCTGTGCCTGTCCTTCCTTTGTTGCCACACTGACCACGGCAGTAGGAATTTCGACTTCTGGCATGGTGCCTCCGCCCACTTTGGACACATCCTCTTCTATTTGAGCCCGCCATTCAGAGAACGTTAGCTGTTTTAAAAGCTGCCAGGCCCGGCTTTTCACCTCTTCTTTTGATTCCAGCACCATCCGTACGGATGGTATTTGGTCTGCTTCCCCTTTTGCATAAGCTTTTAATGTTTCCTCCAAGGCGGCCAGCGTCATTTTATCCACCCGGAGAACACGGGCAAGCTGATGTTTTTTCAGAGCATCGATCCACTTTTTCTTTCCAGCGATAATACCGGCCTGCGGTCCTCCCAGCAGCTTATCCCCGGAGAAAGTGACCAGATCCGCCCCTGTCGATAATGCCTCTTTTACGGTTGGTTCATTGCCGATACCCTGCTTTTTAAAATCATAAAGGGCGCCGCTTCCTAAGTCTTCGTATACAAGCACGTCCCCATTTTCCTCTGCAATGTCTGTTAATTCGTGCAGGGGTACTTCTTCTGTAAATCCGATTGTTGTAAAATTACTCGTATGTACTTTCATCAGCATGGCTGTTTCTTCGCCCAGGGCTTTTTCGTAATCGCTGCGGCGGGTTTTATTTGTCGTCCCCACTTCCACTAGTCTGGCTCCGCTTTCTTCCATAATGGAAGACACCCGGAACGAACCTCCGATTTCTACTAGTTGACCACGGGAGACAATCACTTCTTTTTCGGATGCCAATGCTTTCAGCACGAAATATACAGCAGCTGCGTTGTTATTCACGACCATTGCTGCTTCCGCACCGGTTGTAATCTGTAACAGGTCCTCTAATACCGCATGACGGGAGCCGCGCTCTCCCGTTGTAATGTTATATTCCAAATTGGAGTAATAACGGGCTGTTCTGTGCACCTTCTGCACCGCAGCCTCACTCATGCTGGCGCGGCCAAGGTTGGTGTGGAGAATCGTGCCTGTTGCATTAATGATTTTTACGAGACGATCCCTGTCAAACGTGTGCAGACGCTCTTCCAGCCGTTCAAACAGATGATGTTTCACTGCCTCTCTTGATGATAGAGAAGGAGCGCTGCCATGTAAAAAAGCGGTACGCAGGTTGTCCGTTTCTTCGCGCAGCCAATTTGTCAGCAGCATGCTGTCCCCAAGATGTTCCTGAAGCTGCTGGAATTGGGAGGTATTTTGCATATCATGTATAGGCGGAATCCATCTTACCTGTTCCCTTGTCATTCTAAGCCACCTTCTATTCGTATATACACCAGGGGCTAAAAGAAGCGGCCGGCAGCGAAGGCCGACCGTTTCTGCTATTATTTTCCTATGTCATGAACCAGCTTATCTTCATCGGGAAACGTTCCCGTTTCTTTTTTGGAATACACTTGTTCTCCGTCGACGGTAACTTCAAACACCCCGCCGGATCCGGTGATAAGCTGTATCGACTCAATATCGGCCCGATGTACATCGTATAATTTATCCGCGAGACCCACGGCTTTAGGAGCATAATTTCACTGCATGCAGAATTCAATACTTACTTTCATCCTATCTCCCTTCCTATATTGATGATGCCTTTATTTTAGTGTATTGTTTGTGTTCATGCAAACAAACAGATTATACTAAAACACGAAGATGATTGTATGGAGGTGAACCGTTTGAGTAAGGAAGAAAAAATCAAGCTCACCAGTCTATCCTCAAAAGCCGGCTGAGGATGCAAAATCGGTCCTGAAGACCTGACGCAGGTCCTGCGTCATTTACCCGAAAGAGAAAAAGATCCAAACCTTTTAGTCGGCATGGATACCTCCGATGATGGTGGGGTTTATAAATTAACGGACGACATTGCTCTTGTCCAATCGGTCGACTATTTTACCCCGATTGTGGATGATGCTTACATGTTTGGACAGATCGCGGCGGCAAATGCGTTAAGCGACATCTATGCCATGGGGGGCAGACCGGCGACAGTTCTCAATATTGTCGGGTTTCCCATTCAGGAACTGCCGGATGATATCCTGGCAGGTATGATGAAAGGCTCGGCAGATAAAGTGTATGAATCCGGCGCAACCATTGTTGGCGGGCACTCTATTGACGATGAAGAACCAAAATACGGCCTGGCTGCCACCGGCATTGTCCATCCGGATAACATCTGGGCCAATCAGGGGGCAAAACCTGGCGATGCCCTTGTCCTGACAAAACCGATCGGGGTCGGTATTATGACCACAGCAATAAAACGTGAGGTTATTACTGCTTCACAGGAAGAAGCGGTAACACACGTCATGGCAGAACTGAACCATACTGCTGCGGAAACATTAAGATCCTATCGTCCCCATGCGGTAACAGATGTCACCGGCTTCGGCCTGCTTGGACACGGTTTTGAAATGGCAGAGGCCAGCAGCGTCACATTTACTTTTCAGACAGATAAGGTTCCTGTCCTCGACGGTGCTGCCGAACTTGCCGAACAAGGGGTCATTCCCGGAGGTTCAAAGGCGAATGCCTCTTATCTGGCTGACAGCATAACGTGGGAAAACAACGTCACGGAACTTACAAAAAGTATTCTCTGCGATGCCATTACTTCCGGCGGACTTTTAATCGCCATGGACCCCGCGGAAGCCGACGATTATGTAAAAGACATGCATAAAAAAGGGAAAACCGAGACGGCTGTTATTGGTACCGTTGAAGACCGAAAAGAAGCTTCCATTCACTTACGCTGACTCCGCCTGTTTTATAAACAATAGGCTGGGACAAAACAGTATCAAAACAAAAAAAATCCGAACGATTTCTTCCACAGATCGTTCGGATTTTTGTGCATTTGTCCTATCGCTGCGTCAGAATAGGCCGCTTCACGCGCACGACACATTTGGTTTTTTTGAAACCTGCTTTCTTTTGGCCAAGCCCCTTTGTTTTTTAAAGGAATATATTATCTAGGCGTGAATTGCTTTCCCGTATATAGTTTCCAGATTTTCTTCTCCCAGCTCCGCAGGAGGTCCGTCATAGATAATTTCCCCATTGGATAATCCGACCACCCTGGTTGCAAACGTTTTAGCCAGAGTGACATCATGAACATTCACCAAGGATAATAAATGCTGTTTATGATGCACTTCTTTCAATAAATGAAACACAGCCCGGGCCGTTCCAGGATCAAGACTTGCGACGGGCTCATCTCCTAAAAACACATCAGGCTCCTGCATCAAAGCGCGGGCCACTCCTACACGTTGTTTCTGCCCGCCGCTTAAGGATTCCACGCGCCGGTCGGCCATCTGTGATAAACCAACCTCCGCCATGACTTCCCGGGCCTTCTTTTTTTCCGCGTGCGTAAATATTCCGGCAAAATTCACAAACGAGCTGCGTTTCCCGAAAAGGCCCGTTAAAATATTCTGCTGCACGGTAAGCCTGGGAATAAGATGAAAATGCTGAAAAATCATGCCAGTACGGCTCCGCCAGCTGCGTCTCTGAGCTTCGGACATCGAGGCCAGGGATTCTCCCTGAACCCGAACTGTTCCTTCGGAAACAGGCTGCAGGGCATTAATTGTCCGGATCATCGTAGATTTTCCAGCCCCGCTCGGCCCGAGGACACAAACAAATTCCCCCGCTTCCAGGGACAAATTAATATTTTTAACCGCCGGCTCTGCCGCTTTAGGATAATAAACCGTTACATTTTCCAGTTCTATCAATGGTTTCCCTCTTTTCTTCCTTAAATGACCCGTTTCCGTACAAAAGCTCCGAATAAATCCACGATAATGACAAGCAGCATGATAAGCATAACTTCCACCGTTACCGCTGCATAGTTAAAGCTGTTAAAATCATTGATCAATTTTTGGCCGATACCGCCGCCGCCAATAAAGCCAAGAATCAAGGAGGTTCGTATCGCGACCTCAAATCTGTAAAAATAATGGGACAGCACATTGGGCCAAATTTGCGGCACAATCGAAAAAAGATTTCCAAGGCGTCTCCCGGCCCCAACGGACTTCATCGCTTCCTGCGGGCCTGGATCAGCAGCCTCGACCAGTTCGGATATAAGCTTTCCAAGCACACCAATATTATGAAGCAGTATGGCAAACACCGCCGGAAACGGCCCAAGCCCTAATACGACAACAAAAATTAAGCCAAAAACAATCTCCGGAATCGAACGTAAAATCGATAAAAAGAACCGAACCACGTAATAAAGAAGCGGATTTGCAGCTGTATTTTTGGCAGCAGCAAAGCTGAAAGGCAGAGCGATGAGCAGGGCAAAAAACGTCCCTAAAAACGCAATCGCAAGCGTCACGAGAACCGGATCAATCAGTGCAGGGATAACCTCCCAGCTCGCAGGAAAAAATTGTTCCCGGATAAACGTAACAGCATTGCTGAATTCTTTAAAATTGCTCCATTCAAATTCTGTTTTGCCCATGCTCCACCAGGAGAAAAATACGAGCAGGAGCACATATATCCAGGCTCTTTTTTTAAACCAGTTCATTCTTTCTACTCCTTTGACCGCCCTGCCTTAGTCTTCTATGCTTTCCATATTCAGCATGCCAAAATCCTCCGCTGCCTGAGCAATACTTTCATAGTTACTGTGATCCGTTTTTACAAAGGAGGAGGCCCCTCCAAATATTTCTAAAATCTCTTCGTCTTCAATGCTTGTAAAGGCATCCTGAAACTGCTGCTTTGTCTCCTCGTCCATTCCTTCCGGAACCGCCCACGGATATTGATACAGCTGTTCCGATTCCCAGATTGTTTTTATTTCACTATCATCAATGACACCTTCATCAACCAATTCATTGTAAATCGCACTGTCAATGGCACCTGCCTCTACCTCCTGATTCGCGACTGCATTTGCCGTCACATCGTGAGAGCCTGTATAACGAACGGAAGCAAAATCATGGTCTTCTTCCGATTCAAATACGCCTCGGTCTCTCAGCTCAAGCCCGGGAATGAGCGAACCAGAGGTAGAAGAGACACTTCCAAAAGCAAAATCAACTTCCCCGGCCTGTTCCAGCATTTCATCCAGGCTGTCCCACGGCTGATCTACATGAGAAATAATATAGGAATAATAATATGGCTGCCCGTCTATTTCTTGTGTTACGATAGCTTCTGCCCCGCTTTCCTCATTTGCAATTACATAGGTGAGCGGACCCAGATAAGCAAGATCAATATGGCCAAAATTAAGTGCCTCCACCACCGCGTTATAGCTCGGATAGTGGTCTACTTCCACTTCCCGGTCCATGGATTCATTTAACGAGGATTCCAGCGCATCCAGCCCATCTTCCATTTCTCCAGCGGATTGAGCCGGAATAACAGCGACTTCCAGCGCTTCACCAGAGCTTTCCCCGCCGCCTTTGTCTTCCTTTTCTCCGACATCCCCGCATCCTCCAAGTACAAGCAGGGAAGAAGCTGTCAGTGTCGTCAGCCATTTTTTCATGTTATGTACCCCCTGTTTCGTTAAAATAATCATATTCATTCTAAAAAAGAATAACAATTGCGTTATTAAGCTATCATTGTTTACGATAATTGTAAAGAAACTCGAATTTCCATGCAGAAAAGAAGGTGAGGGCATGAATGAAAAACAATTGCAGCTCTTCCTGGAGCTTGCGGAGTACCGCAGTTTTTCCCAGACGGCACATCGATTAAACATATCCCAATCCACCGTTACAAAACAGCTCCAAAGTCTGGAAAACGAGCTTGGAACAAAACTGATTGACCGGCAGAACGCCGGTCTCACAGAAGAAGGAGAGATGGTGTTTGAAAAAGCTAAAAGCCTTTTGACCGAGTGGGGACAGCTGCGAAAAGCCTGTCAGACAAGGGGAACCAAGTATACAGAATCGCTGAGGATCGGAGCGGGCACTACGCCTGGCACCTATTTTCTCCCCTCTTTATGTAAAGAATGCCACTATCATTATCCGCACTGGCGTCTCCACCTGCATATCGACGATTCCTCTACGGTTCTCTCTCTTTTGCTTGACAAAGAAATTGACGTTGCGATCATCGGAGCCAAGGTAGACAAGCCCCATGTCATTTCCACCAGGTTTTGGGAAGACAGACTTGCGATTATTGCCCCTCCCGGTGAAAATAATGAAACAGTCGAATCTTTTTCCGACTTGACGTCCCGGGCCTTTGTAAAAAGGAAACAGGCTTCCGGCACCTTTCAGGCTGTGGAAAAAGGGTTGAAAAACTGGGGCGGTTCGCTGGCAGAGCTGGAAACAGCAGCCGTTGTTCCAAATACAGAAAGTCTGCTTTCCTTGGTTGAAGCAGGTATCGGCTTTGGATTCGTTTCCGAATACGCGCTTCCTGCCGCCAGAGCCAGAGGATGTGTAAATAAAGGTTTTCTTTCCCATAAGCGGGAATTTTACCTTGCTTTCAGTAAAGAAAAAAAAGATCACCCTGTCATTCAAGCCTTCAGGCAGGTGGCCGAAGACTGGAAAGCATGACATATCAATGAGAAAGCAGCGAATAATATAAATCGGTATATTTGCCGGCCTCTTCCTCCGGGTGATGATATTTCTGAACGTATGCAGCAGAGGCGGCCTTCATTTTTTTGTACTGAGCCGGATGTTCTAATAAGTGGTAAAGTTTCTCTGTGCATTCCTCCGGCGAAGCAAAAAGATACCCGTTTACTCCGGGTGTGATAACACTTGCATTTCCGGGGTTCTGCCTGGCCAGCGCCGGTACGCCGAGGGCCATTCCTTCGAGCAGACTTATCGGCTGGCCTTCAGATACCGATGAATTTAACACGACATCCGCCCACCGGTAAAAGCTTGTCATCGTCCCGCTGTCGACCGGAGATTTATAATGAAACCAGGGACGAATGGCGGCTTCCTTTTCCACCTGAAGGGCCACGCTTTCTTCTAATTTTTCTCCTACGAGTAAAAGCTGAAGATCAGGGTACACCGTTTTTATAGTATCCAAAGCGTTCACGGTATACAACACATCTTTCACGGGGCGCAGCCCGGCGGGAAGCAGCAGTTTTGGATACCCCTGCGGCAGAGAAGGCGTCACGCCAGCCTCTGGATAAGAAACAGCGACGGCTTGCGGAATCACGACTACACGTTCCTGCATCCACGGAAAATCGTGCAGCACTTTTTCTCTGCTATCTTCCGTAAACACAGCCAGGATCCCGGCTTTACTCAAAAAACGTTCCATTTGAATTTTCTTGAACCTCTCCTTTAAATCGATATTAATATCAGTTCCGCCCGTGGTTAACACCAGGGGTTTATGAAGATTAACTCCTTTTTCCTCCACAAATTCCGCTGTCCGTCTTACATGCAGGGCATGCACCACATCAGCCCAGTCCATCCACTCATCGATTGGAGCGGATTCCTCTTCAAAAGCATGAACGTGAACCCGATGCCCTATTTTCTCTAAATAGGTTTTCATTCGCTTTGCTGTTGTTGAATTTCCCCTTTTTGAATAGTAATAAGGAGTAAGATAAAGGATGGATAACCCTTGTTCAGTCTTGGTCATATGTCTCACGCCACACTCTTTCTTCCTGTTTTCGTTTCGTCCATTTTTGTTCATCCAGCCATTCCAAAAAGGGTACAAGGTATTTTCTGGATATCGCGGCGGTTTCTTTTGCCTGCTGGAGAGTAAAACCATCAGGATAATTGGCAGTAAGGGCCCGTATCGTTTTCATCATTTCTGAAACGGCCCAGATATGTTTATCATCCATGGAAACAGCCTCCCCGGCCTGCAGTAAGGAATACTTAAGTTCCTCGCTGAGATCTTCCGGGATCCCCTGTTCCTCCGTATATTCTGCCCACGGACGCGGAGATAAACCGTCCTGCTTCCATGCCTCCTCTGCACGAGTCATCCGTTTCTCCCACCCATCCGGGTAATAAGGTATATGAGAGGAGTTCGCTACATATTGCTTATGCCGGGCCACCTTGTGGTGTCGTTCTGCTTCATCGAGGATTCGTTCGGCAAGTTCCTTAGGGAGCGTTCCTTCCGCAAACAGCTGCAGTTCCTGCTTATTTTTTCCGATCCGTAAAGGATGGGCCTCATGAAAAGATTCTAGTTCTTTCATCATGTCCGCTGTTTTTTGCTCGTATAATTCCTGTAAAGTTATTTTTTTATTATCGTATTGTTTGGCTTCCCCTTGTTCAATCAAACGGGCGCTTATCTCCTGCACCTCTTCCAGTAACAGACCTGCTTCTTTTGCCAATTGTTCAGGTTCGAGCCATTTATATTCCCGCAGCGCCGCTTTCAAATGTTCTTCCGGTGTCCCCTGCAATTCCTTTTGAAGCAGCTCCACCGCCTGCCTCCCGAAACGGAGCCGTTCTGCATTCGGATTAATAATCCAGCCGCCTCCAATTGTTTCCATCGGAGAAGGCCTGCGTAGAATAAAACGGTCGTGCCGTTTGGTCACGACCGACTCATTTAATAAAAGCTGACAGTAGACTTCCTGCTTTCCAGGCTCCAGCACATTCCGATCAAAAAATATGATTTTGCCGTATACTTCTGCGGTGCCGAGGTGCAGCTTCACGGGTCCGCGCTGCTTGAGTGCATACACGGCCAGTTCGGAAGTATAGAGCACAATATTTAATCTTGTGGTTGTTATGTAGTGTTCTGCCGAGACGACGACGTCGCCTCTTTTCAGTTCTTCTCTATCGACGCCGCTGATATTCATCGCCAGGCGCTGCCCTGCTTCACCTTTTGACACCTTTTCTCCGTGCCGTTGCAGCTGCCTGATTTTCACCGTCTTTCGAAGCGGCAGTACCTGGACGGTATTTCCTTCTTCCACCGTGCCCTCGTATACCGTCCCTCTCACAATGGTCCCCTGACCATGAACACTGAATACTTGATCGATTGGAAGGCGGAACGCCCCCCTGGGATTTCGGGAAGGAAGATCCTGCAGTATGCTCCTCAATGCTGTCCTGACTTCCTGTATCCCGCGGCCGGAAAGACTATCCACCTCCACCATGGCGGCATCTTCAAATGGGGTTCCCTGTACTTCTTCCCGTATGTCCTCTCCTGCCAGCTCAAGCAGTTCATCCTCGACCTTGTCTGCTTTCGTTACTGCTATCAAGCCGCCTTTTACATTCAGTAGAGATAAAATTTCAAGGTGCTCCTTTGTCTGGGGCATAACGCCTTCGTCGGCCGCCACCGTCAGAATGACAGCATCAATACCTGCCACTCCTGCAATCATCTGCCGTATAAAGCGTTCGTGACCCGGTACATCGATAATCGATACATCGATGTTCTCTGCTAATTGGAGGGGGGCAAAACCCGGTTCGATCGATACGTTTCGTTCTTTTTCCTCTTTCAAACGGTCTGTATCCCAGTCTGTTAACGCTTTGGTCAGGGTGGTTTTGCCGTGGTCAATATGACCTGCCATCCCTATCGTATACATTCGTTTCGCCATGGATTCCCCCGCCTTCTTCTTTATTTAAGAGACCTCTCTCCCTCTGTTCTGTCTATCTTACTATATGTCGAAAAACATTGAAAATCATTTCAATTGCTTGCAATGTCCTTATTGAAGGCGTAAAATACATTCCGTAATCTAGATACGGGGCCGGTTGCGATGCTGGTGCACGCCAAAGTCTTCAAAACTTTCCGGGAGGCGCGTGACGTCTCCGCTGGGTTCGATTCCCAGACGGTCCCGCCACTTTCTTTATTCCATTCCTAATAATTTTCTCCACCATGACCTCTTTGGTTTTTCCTTCGTATGGTCATCTGCCTCTTCTTCCACAAAAATTACTTCCCGGTGAACGGCATATTCCTTTGCAATAACAAGACCGACGTCACTCTTTTTGTCCATGGAAGTCACACGCCGAGCGTGAATCCCATAGTTCGAAGCGAGCTTCGTATAAGCTGATAACGCCTGGTAGCCGAGTTTGCCATTCACCACCATGATGGCATCGGAATGTTTCTGCAGCAGTTCTTCCACCTGAGGAAAAGTACCTTTTTTCATTACTTGTTTTTTCGTTAACGCAAGCAATACCCGCTCCCGGTAAGTTCCGAGAAACCTACGTTTTTCGTCGGGCTTCACCTCTTTAGGACCGTAGATCCCTTCTTCGAGATAATCGTTCACCTGTTTATCTGCCATTCCATTTACTCCTTTCCTGTCTCCAGTATATCAAACAACGGTTATCGACAATATTGCAACAATAAAGGCTTTCTCTATGTTTTTCGAGCGGGTTTGTGATAGAATACCGTTGAGATAAAGAGGAACGAGGTGAAACAGATGCCTTCTGATATGTTCATGTGGTTTATCGTCATATGGTCTGTATTTTTAACAGTCATGATGTTTATCGGCGGGTACTTCATGTTTCGCAAATTTTTAAAAAGGCTCCCGAAGGAAGACGGGCGGTCGATTCTGGATTGGCAGGATCACTATCTGGAAAGAACCATCCATTTGTGGCCGCAGGATAAGAAAGACTTACTGGAAGAATTGGTCGAACCGGTACCAGAACTGTTTCGAGATACCGCCCGGGAAAAAATAGCAGGAAAAGTCGGGGAACTGGCTCTGCAGGAAAATGCAAAGCGTATTGATGAAGACTTGCTGATCCGCGGCTATATTGTTGCCACTCCAAAACGGGATCATAAATTTCTGCGAAAAAAACTTGATGAAAAACAAATTGACGTCAGCCCTTACGAGCATTTATTTTCATAAGAAAAGCCGTTCCTTGTTCCGGAACGGTCTTTTTTATGGCTGCTGCGAACGAAATGCCAGTTCTCCGTCTTTTTTCTGAACCATTTTTTTCTTTTCCATTTTCTTAAACTGAACCAGCATGAAAATCCGCCACGGGATGATCATACCGTAGGCAAGGATAAAAAACATTCCAGCCAGTTCTTCGAGGTCGATCACATCCCCCATTAGTAATTTAAACACGATCCGGGCGATTAACAGGAAAAACAGTAAAAAAACGAAAGCTTTCGATCGAATCATATAAATGTCTGTCCCCCGTATTTCAAAACGGGAGGTTTTCATCAGCAAAAGGGAAAATAACAGACCGACTGATAAAGCTTCCAGTATTTGAGCGGCGTGCAGCCGGGCCGGTTCATACAAAAACATGAGAAACCCCGTAGACATAAAAAAGGGCGGCAGTATGATTTTTTTAACGTTTGCCGGTTTTTTAATGGCTTTCATTCGTATAAAAATCGCAACGAGCGCCATCACTGCTGCGCCTGCAGTGGAGATCAGTAACATATCATTCATGATAATCGGCCAACTCCTATCCCCTGCTTCGACAGAGGAAGACTTCTGAATTCCTTCATTTTTCTATCATACAATGGAAGAAACACGCAATGCAATGTGCCCCGCCTACAGAAAAAGCTGTTTCCTGTTCGGTCCGGTTCCTTCCCGCCGATTGGAAACAGCCTGCGTTTGTTTACTTTTTATCCTGTTGCTTCTGCATGGCTTTCATCATTTGGTTTATTTTTTTCTGCGACGGGTTTTGTCCCATCTGCATCATCATGACCCGGAGCATCTGCTCATTAATCGGGGGATTTTTCTTCAAATAGTTCATCATTGTTTTACGGGCGATAAAAAACCCTAATGCCGCGCCCGCCAATAGACAAAGTACACCGACGAGCACAAACCAAAGCCAGTCCATCCCGTTCATTTCCTCCTTCTACATACGTTACAGCGAATAGTTGATTGTCGTTACAACGTTTAACCTACATAATTATAACGTATCCCCTGCATCTTGGAAAGAGGGACGGCCTATTTCATGATAAAACGGAGTAGACTTTCAAAGGTTTCAGCCATCCATAGGCTTCTTTGTTTATGTTCACTGCAAAAAAATAGGGGGATATTTTTTTTAAACAGTCAAATACCTGCCATTCTTCTTTCGCAGACCCGGCATGGTCAAAAATAATATGTCTATCCTCCAGATAAATCGAACTATCCGAACGACAGGACACATAAGCAGCGTGTTCTGAAGGAAGTTTATCGAATCCTATCTTACTTAAATCCTTCTCCAGGGAGTCGATAAAATAAGGATACAACAGCGGTTCCGTTATATAATGTATCTGTTTTTCCAGTAAAGGTCTGGCCCACTCATATGCTTTGTGATAATCAAGAAACAACCGGTACAGCTTGTCCTCTGCTTGAAAATAGTGGAGCGCCACTTCTTTTGTAATAATAATCAGCTTATATCTTGTCATCGTTTCGCTCTCCTTTCGCTTCTTAACTTCGCCGGTGAGAATGCAGCTGCCTTTTCTAAACTATGTGTAGTACCGCTGATATGTCCCCCTCTAAACGCTTACCTACATCATACCGGAATCGAAGCGAAAGAACTGTCATTTTCTGAAAATAAAAAAAACTGTTTTTGTCGAATACGCCGGTTTTTCTCGACGTTGGAGAAGGTTTTCCCCGATGCGCGACAAAATTTTCCAATTTCGTCTCCTATTTCTTCTGCGTGTCAGGTCAAATAAAAAGGGGATGCCATGGTGTTGGCACCCCCTTTTTTTATTTGGAATCCAATAGTGTTTTGACTCGTGCGGTTACGTTTTCTACGGTAAAACCAAATTCTTTAATATTGACATCTCCGGGTGCAGAAGCACCAAACCTGTCAATACCCAGAACCGCTCCGTAGGCACCGGTATATTTGTACCAGCCATGGGACGATCCCATTTCAATAGCAAGAGCCGGAACGCCTTCAGGCAGAACTTCCCGCTGATATTCAAGCGGCTGCTGATCAAAGGCATGCCAGTTTGGCATACTGACCACGTTAGCTTTAACCCCTTCTTTTTCCAGGGATTCCTGTGCCTCTACGGCTAAAGCTACTTCCGACCCGGCAGCAAGCAGGAGAACATCCGGCTGTTTATCGATTTCCACTAATACATAAGCCCCTTGCTGAACACCCTTCTCTGCTTTTTCTGCTGTGCCGGGGAGAGTAGGAACTCCTTGTCTTGTTAAAACAAGAGCGGTTGGAGTCTTTTCACTTAGCAGAGCTGTTTTCCAGGCTGCAACGGTTTCATTCCCGTCAGCCGGCCGGATCACATTCAAATTCGGAATCGCCCGCAGAGAAGACGTTTGTTCAATCGGCTCATGGGTCGGTCCGTCTTCCCCGACAGCGATACTGTCATGCGTAAATACATACGTTACCGGCAGTTCCATCAATGCACTTAAACGCAGAGCCGGGCGCAGGTAGTCGGAAAACACTAAAAACGTGGAAACATAAGGATGGACGCCTCCATGCAGTTTCATCCCGTTACCAGCGGCAGCCATCGCAAATTCTCGTACACCAAACCATATATTCCGGCCTTTATAATCCTCTCGGGAAAAGTCATTTTCTTCTTTGATCAATGTCTTATTAGAACCGGAGAGATCCGCTGATCCGCCAAACAAGGATGGTACGGAGTTAGAAAGAACCTGCAGGGCTTCCCCTGATGTTGCCCGGGTAGCTGCTTTTTCGTCGCGGTACACTGGAAGCTCCCTGTCCCAACCTTCCGGCAGGTTTCCCTGGACGGCGAGGCTGAACTGTTTAGCGAGCTCTGGATATTTTTGTTTGTAGGTTTCAAAGGTTTGATTCCATTCTTGTTCTTTTCTCGCTCCTGCCGCTTTAACATTGGCAAAGTGTTCCGTAACTTCCGCGGGAATATGGAAATCTTCCGTAAATTCCCATTTATAAGCTTCCTTCGCCAGCTTTACTTCGTCGCCACCAAGCGGAGCACCATGAGCTGCACTGGTTCCGCCTTTATTTGGGGAACCGTACCCGATTTCCGTTTTCACTTCAATAAGGGACGGGCGGTCTGTTCCTCGGGCTTCTTCGATGGCGTTTTCAATCTCATTCAAATCATTACCGTCCTTAACGAGAACTGTATGCCAGCCATAGGCTTCATATCGTTTCATCACATCTTCAGAAAATGCCTGGCTCAAGGCTCCATCCAGAGAGACATCATTGGAATCATACAGAACAATTAACCGGCTCAGCTGAAGATGCCCCGCTAAAGATGCGGATTCAGCTGAAATACCTTCCATCAAATCTCCATCTCCACACAGGACATACGTATAGTGATCAACCAGTTGAATGTCATCGGTGTTATACGTTGCAGCAAGATGACGTTCTGCCATCGCCATTCCTGTAGCCATGCCTATGCCCTGGCCAAGCGGTCCAGTTGTTGCTTCAACCCCGGGGGTGTCCCCAAACTCCGGATGTCCTGGAGTTTTACTTCCCCACTGCCGGAAATTCTTCAGCTCATCCAGCGCCAGGTCATAGCCCGATAAATGAAGCAGACTGTACAAAAGCATAGAGCCATGTCCGGCTGATAAAACAAACCGGTCCCGGTTAAACCACTCCGGATGTCCTGGATTGTGGTTCATAAATTGGGTCCACAGTTTATAAGCCATAGGGGCGGCGCCCATTGGTAATCCGGGATGCCCCGAATTTGCCTGTTCCACACTGTCAATAGACAACGTACGGATCGTATTAACCGCCAATTCTTCCACATTCATTGCTGCCATCTGTTTCCCTGCCTTTCTATCCAATTAACTATGTATTGTCTTCTACCTCCTTAATCATAAACGTATTTTTTCTTTTGTACAAGCCGGATGGTGTGTTTCTTTACTCCAAAAACGAGCAAATAAAAATCCTGACGATTGATTGATCATCAGGAATTTCACGGACATATATGATAGGCAGATTTATTCACTCTATTGACGAAAGTGGGGATTGTTTCTTTTTGCTCTTTCCAGTTTATGAGGCGTAACATCGTCGCCTTTCTGGTCTACGACCTTTACAGATTGAAGCTGGCTCTTGAAGGAAGAACGAAACTTCGATAAATATTCGTTGCGGAGCTCATGCTGTTCTTCTTCTTCCTGCTCTGTTAATCCCGTCGTTTTGGAACGATGAGCCAATTCATTGATTCGGTCAATCTTCTCCTGAGAAAGCATAAAGCTGTATAACCCTCCCTCTTTCCTTTTTAAGCTTGTATTTATACTGTAAATCAGACGTTACCAGGAAGCAAACCGCTTTGTTCCCGGTGAGGCAGGATGAATAAGTGTGTACAGCACTTACAAGGGAGCAAGAAAAGATTTACTCCTGATTCGTAACATTTTTATTTTCCCTTTCTATAAATGCCTTATACCTTCTGTGGACTGTCGCTTTAGATATGTCGTAGCCAAGCCCCCTTAAGGCGGCGGCGATATCATAAAAAGGCAGTTCCCGCTGTCTCAGCCTTACAATCTCTTCAATCGGGGCCTGCTTTTTCTTTCTTCCGCCTCCTTCCCTGCCTGTCAGGTTTTTTTCCGGCTGATAACCTGACTGAACCGCCCGCTTCATTCCCCGTTTTATTTTCAAATTATGCAGTTTGCGCTGATGCTCTTCCACCATAGCCAATATATCCATAAGCATACTGTCATTTTCCGAAAGCTGCAGAACGCCTTCATCTCTTACTGTATATACCGGGATGTTCAGTGACGCCAGTTGATGCAGAAGCGCTATTTTCGCATTGCCGCGGCCGATTCTTGTTTCGTCCTGAATGCATAAAACGTCAGCCTGTCCGGAACTGAAACGATCCAGCATGTCCAGAAGGCCCTCTCTTTCCAGTGAATATCCACTCGCTTCTTCCACAATTATTTTATCGACTTGAAATCCGCAGCTTTCCGTTAACCGCTGCAGTTCTTCCTCCTGTCTTTGTAAGGAAGACTGCTGAGATTCCTTATTTGTACTGACTCGGCAGTAAATAATACAGCTTGTCATTTTGTTCCCTCAATTTTATTTATTTTCTACAGACCATTCATACGTTATTCTATCAGGCTGGTTTGTTTCATCAACATGTTCAACATAGGCATTGTCCTCTTCTCCCTGTCCGACCCATTCCACCGTAGCAATAAGCGAGAATAATGAAATAATGAAAAGTATTAAAATGGTCCATTCCTGTGCATTTAATTGTTTTATTTTTGAAATCATCCTGTCCCCTCCAAAAATAAGAATGTCTGTTCTGTTCTCATTTTAGTATATACAGAACTATTGTTCCCGTCAAGGGAAAATTAGAACTAGTGTTTGCGCACATATGTTTTCCATGATACAATAGCACCAATAAATTATAAAAAAATGAGGTGCAGCTTATGCCCAAATTATCGAAACGGCAACAGCAGATTCTGGATTATATAAAAGACGAAGTTAAACTGAAAGGCTATCCTCCTTCTGTCCGTGAAATCGGCGAGTCCGTCGGACTGGCTTCCAGCTCTACGGTTCATGGTCATCTTTCCAGACTGGAAAATAAAGGTTATATACGCCGTGATCCAACAAAACCGCGTGCTATCGAAGTACTGGAACTGGAAGAAGAAAATGTTTCGATCTCGGAAAGCCAGGCTGTCTATGTTCCGGTCCTCGGGAAAGTCACCGCCGGGGAACCGATCACTGCCGTGGAGAATATTGATGAATATATCCCTCTTCCTGATCGTATGGTTACCGATGAGAAAGTATTCGTTCTAACCATCGAAGGAGACAGTATGATTGAAGCCGGGATTTATAACGGGGATCTTGTCATCGTCAAACAGCAGCAAACTGCAGATAACGGAGATATCATCGTAGCGATGACGGATGAACTGGAAGCTACCGTCAAACGTTTTTACAAGGAAGATAACTACATCCGGCTGCAGCCGGAAAACGCTGCAATGGAGCCGATTATTTTGGATAACTGCACCATTTTGGGAAAAGTAACTGGAGTGTTCCGCACCCTCCATTAATGGAAAAAAAGACATTTCATAGTTTGTGTAAAGAAGCAATGCGTCAACATACGCAGACTCCCTCCAGGGGGAACAGCACGTGTCTCGTGACCTCCGCAGAGAGGGAATTCCTCCCATGGAGGCTCAAGTGCGTCCCCTACGGCAAAGCAGACACTCCAAGAACGACCAAAGGGAGTTAAGAAATGGTGCCCTTGTGCCCTGGGGAAAAGCGAAGTTTTTTGACGCAGCGGTAGAATGGGTACAAAAAAATTCCGAACGGTTCTCTCACGAATCGTTCGGAATTTTTTATCTCTTAATGGTTTTGTCCCAGACTCTTATTTTATGGCGGTTAGGCAGAAGCTTTTGGACCTGCTGATAAAATGCGGCTCCTTTTTAACGTGCGAAGGTGCTGTTTATGATGGCACCAGACCAGAATATCTGTTTCCCTTATCCGAAAAATACTGACTGTACGCTGGCTCAGCCTTCCGTTCTTTGATTCATAGATGATCTGAAGCGGACGTCCTGACTCTTTTGCACGCTGCAGTAAGCCATTCATATGCAATCCTCCCCCAACCCTTTTCTTTCATTATATACGAACATTTGTTTTGTTTCAATCAAAGCTGCTGCCATTCTGCCAGGGAATGTTCTCCAGTCTTCCTGCAGCGCCATAATAATAAAAGTCTGCCAATGATAACTCTTTCTTAGGATAACAACAGGGGGCTAATACAATGAATAAAAAATGATACCAATTCGTCCGTCCGCGGGCAGCCCCAGCCACCTCGAACACTTTTGACGGCTCGTTCTGCGGGGTCTTTGCCTCATGCTCTTCCCGCATGCACGTCTCGTTCATTCATGGAGCTTCAGTGATACAATCCGTGAAGTTTACTCCACATCAGCAAAAAAAATCGAGAAGGTTGTCATGCAAAAATATGAAAGACATAGGGGTAATATCCTCAAATGGGAGGGCAGTCGTTTTTCATCTTCGTATCGGCTTTTCACCCAAATAAAAGAAAACCCTCGGCACTTGATGTGCCAAGGGTTAACGATTTTAATACGTGGAAAGGAACTGTTCTCTTTCCCACGGGTGAACCATGCTGCGGAACATGTCCCATTCGATCTCTTTGGCTTCCGCAAAATGTTCGATAGCGTGCGGTCCGATAGCATTTACAAGGGTTTCATCGCTGAGAAGGTTATCCAGCGCTGCCCGAAGATCGGCAGGCAGGTCTTTGATGCCTTCTTCTTCGCGTTCTTCTTTACTCATCACATAGATGTTACGATCGGTTGGCTCCGGGGCATTAAGCTTTCTTTTTATTCCGTCCAGGCCTGCCGCGAGCATCGAAGCCATAGCAAGGTAGGGGTTGGCGGATGGGTCCGGACTTCTTACTTCGATACGGGTGCTCATGCCTCGGGATGAAGGAATACGCACAAGCGGACTTCTGTTTCTCAGAGACCAGGCCACATATACCGGTGCTTCAAATCCTGGTACAAGACGCTTGTAAGAGTTAACAATCGGGTTGGTCAGCGCAGTAAAAGCCTGGGCATGTTCCAGAATACCGGCAAGGAACTGCATTGCTGTTTCACTAAGCTGAGAGTCCGTCTTTTTATCATAAAACGCGTTTTCTTTGCCTTTAAATAAAGACATATTGCAGTGCATTCCCGAACCATTCACACCAAACAACGGCTTTGGCATAAAGGTCGCGTGCAGGCCGTGCTTTCTGGCAATCGTTTTAACGACCAGCTTAAACGTTTGAATGTTGTCACACGTTGTTACAGCATCAGCATATTTGAAATCAATTTCGTGCTGTCCCGGTGCCACTTCGTGGTGGGAAGCTTCAATTTCAAAGCCCATGTCTTCGAGTTCAAGCACGATATCGCGGCGGCAGTTTTCGCCGAGGTCTGTCGGGGCAAGGTCAAAATATCCGCCTTTATCGTTAAGTTCCATTGTCGGTTCTCCGTTTTCATCATTTTTGAAAAGGAAGAACTCCGGCTCCGGTCCAATGTTGAAATCTGTAAATCCAAGCTTTTCTGCTTCTTTCAGCACACGCTTCAGGACACCGCGCGGATCCCCTTCAAACGGAGTGGGTTCCTGTCCTGGTGCACCCGGCTCGTATATGTCGCAGATAAGGCGTGCCACCTTGCCTTTTTCCGGTGTCCATGGAAATACCACCCATGTATCCAGGTCCGGATATAAGTACATATCAGATTCTTCAATACGCACAAAACCTTCAATGGAAGATCCATCAAACATCATCAGGTTGTCCAGCGCTTTATCCAGCTGGTCGTATGGAATTTCCACATTTTTAATGATCCCCTGTAAATCGGTAAATTGAAGCCGTATGAATTTTACGTTTTCTTCTTCAGCCATTTTCATAATGTCTTTTTTTGTATTGGCCATGACGTAATCTCCTCTCTTCATTATAAAATTAAATTAATATGAAATCTTCTGCGAAAAAGCAAAAGAATATTCATTGAGCTAATGAAAAAATCGTGAAAGCTGTCCTTGAATCATAGAGGATCTTCCCTGGGTTCCCGCCATCATGACCTCTTTCTGCAAGTGGCGGCGGAGTTCTTTATCACTCATACCTTCTGTATTTTTAAGCGCAGCAGCCGGTTTCTCCTTCTCCTGGTCCGCGCGGAGTTCAAAAATTTCTTTGATGCCTGATAAGTTCACCCCTCGTTCAATCAGGGTTTTGATTTCAAGAAGTTTATCCACATCGTTAAATGAAAACTGGCGCTGATTTCCTTCCGTCCGCGACGGGTAGATCAAACCATGTTCTTCATAATAACGAATCTGCCTTGCGGATAGTTCCGTCAGTTTTTTCACGATACTTATAGGAAATAAAGGCATATTACGCCGAATATGATCATTCATCTGGCTGCCTCCTTTCCTTGTTGAAGTTAAGTTAATCCTACATGATGTGAGGTTTTTAGTCAATAGCATGTTAACTATTTTTACATCGGATTTTGGTTTTCTTTGTCGAATGGTAAGGTGAGCAGTTTTTCTTCAAGTAAGGTTTGAAGAGCTTGTTTTACTGCATATTTCACATGGGGAAACGTTAATCCGCCTTGAACATAAGCTGTGTAGGGAGGACGGAGCGGTCCATCCGCCGAAAGTTCAATACTGGATCCCTGGATGAAGGTGCCTGCCGCCATGATGACTTCATCTTCATAACCAGGCATCGGAGATGGGTTCGGCTGGACCATCGAATCAATCGGTGACGCTTTTTGGATGGCCTGGCAAAATCGAATCATTCGTTCTTTATTTTCAAACTGCACAGCCTGAATTAAATCCGTCCGCGGGTCTGTCGATGCCGGAACGGTGTTCAACCCCACTTCTTCCAGCATGGCCGCAGTATAGTGTGCCCCCATTAAGGCCTGAGAAACGATATGCGGCGCCATAAAAATCCCCTGAAACATCTCAAGCAGGCTATGTAAGGTAGCTCCTCCTTCCAGCCCAATACCCGGGGCGGCAAACCGCGCTGCTGCCTCTTCTATATATGTCGCGCTGCCGGCAATGTATCCTCCTGTCCGGACAAGCCCTCCGCCGGGATTTTTTATTAACGACCCTGCCAATAAATCTGCACCGGCATGTCCTGGTTCCGTCCTTTCCGCAAACTCCCCATAGCAATTATCGACGAATACTATAATGCCGGGTTTTATCTGTTTAATAAAGGTTATTAATGCTTCGAGTTTCTCTATTGTTAATGAAGGACGATTGCTGTATCCTTTAGAACGCTGCAGGGCCACTACTTTGGTATCTTCTTTTATCCAAGAGGCCAGAACCTCCGGATCAGGCAGGCCATTTTCAGAGAGCGGTGCTATATCACAGGAAATGCCAAATTCTTTCATGGAGCCTTTTTCCCGGCCGCTCAACCCTATTGCTGTCTCCAGGGTATCGTAAGGCCTGCCGCAGTATAAGAGGTGATCTCCCGGCCGGAGCACGCCAAACAATGCAGTGGTAATAGCATGTGTTCCCGAAATAAACTGGGGTCTGACCATAGCTTTTTCGGTTCCAAAGATTTTGGCATAAACCCTGTCAAGTGTTTCCCGCCCCATGTCATCATAGCCATATCCCGTGGAAGGCTGAAAGTGTACAGCAGCCACCTTTTCTTCCTGGAAAATTTGAAGAACACGAGCCTGATTCACTTCTGCTGTTTTTTCCACCGCGGCACGCCTGGCGGTTATTTTTGCTTCAGCTGCTTCTTCTAATTGCTCGAGAGAATCTCGTCTATTCATGAATAAGCGTCCTTTCTAATAGGTGAAATGCCGTAATGTACCATTTACCGGATGATCCCGAAGAACATAACCGCGCATTTCGAAATAATGTTCATTCTCGATGAGTTGTTCTTGTTCTACCATCGTACCCCGCTGCACCTCCGCCAAACTTTTTCCGTCTTCCACCGGGATCTTCACATGATAATAATTCATCTGTGATTTTAACGTCGATTCCATCAGTTCTTTCAGGGCTTCGATATCTTCTTCTTTAAATGCCGATAGATAGATCATTGGCCGCACCACTTCCGGAAAAAAAGAGGAATCTTCTAAACGATCGGCCTTATTTAAAACAGTCACCACCGGAATAGAGTCGGCGCCCAGTTCTTTCAACAGCTTGTCCACGGTCTCCATTTGCGACACAGCTTCTGGATGAGAGGCATCAACGATATGAAGAAGAACATCTGCTTCCTTGACTTCCTCAAGTGTCGAGCGAAAAGCAGCGATCAGGGTGGTCGGCAAATGTTGTATAAATCCCACCGTATCTGTTAATAACACCGGATACCCGGAAGGCAGCGTCATCTGTCTTGTCAAAGGGTCCAGCGTAGCAAATAATAAATTCTCCTGAAACGTCTCAGCGCCGGAGAGCTTTGTTAAAAGTGTTGATTTTCCGGCATTCGTGTAACCGACCAGGGCGAATTGGACCGTGTTGTTTTTACGCCGTTGTTCACGGTAACTTTCACGATGAGATGTGACATCTGCCAGCTGCTTTTTCAAGTCATCCATCCGTTTTAAAATATAGCGCCGGTCGGTTTCCAGCTTGGTCTCCCCCGGGCCCCGGGTTCCAATCCCTCCCCCGAGTCTTGACAGCGCTTCCCCCCGGCCGGCCAGCCGGGGGAGCAGATAAGAAAGCTGAGCCAATTCTACTTGTATGTTTCCTTCCTTCGTTTTCGCCCGCTCCGCAAAAATGTCAAGAATCAGCTGCGTGCGGTCTATCACCCGAATCTCCATTTCCTGGTCGAGATTGCGGACCTGCCCCGGAGATAACTCATCATTGAAAACAACAAGGTCGGCCTCCCCGGAATGGACCGCTTCCATTATCTCCGTAACTTTTCCTTTTCCAACATAAGTGGCAGGGTCCGGCTTTTCCCTTGCCTGGACAATTTCTGCCGCCACCTCCCCCTGAACCGTATGAACAAGAGCTTTCAGCTCTTCCATCGTCATATGAAACTGTTTCTGACTCATTTGGGGAAATCGACAGCCTACAATGATTACTCTTTCGGTCATACCTGTACTCCTTCATCTTCTGTTATTGTCATATCATCTGCCTCCAGCGTCATCAGCGTGTGTTTATTGATAGGTCTTCCTTCTTCCAGCAGCCGCAAAGCATGGCGGCGGATCATACGCTCTACCAGATTTCTCACGTAACGTCCATTGTGGCTGGCCTTAGGATAACGCAGCTGCTGAAAATGACGGTACAGCTGCTTTAGTAAAGCATCTGTAGCCTGGTAGTCTTTCTCTTGAATTAAGTTTTTGCTTAACTCCAGCATATCGGACCCGGAAAAATCCTGAAACGTTAACGTATTGGGGAACCTTGACGGCAATCCGGGATTCAGCCGTAAAAACTGCTTCATTTCTTCCGGGTACCCGGCCAGTATTAAAATGAAACGGTGCTGCTGGTCTTCCATCGCCTTTACTAACGTATCAACTGCTTCCCTGCCAAAATCTTTTTCGCCGCCGCGTGCCAAAGAGTAAGCTTCGTCTATGAACAGTATTCCGCCTTCTGCTTTTTTAATAACGTCCTTCGTTTTTTGAGCTGTCTGTCCTATATATTCCCCAACAAGGTCTGCCCGTTCTGCTTCAATAAAATGCCCTTTCTCCAGTACATGCATTTCTTTCATCATCTCAGCCATGATACGAGCCACGGTTGTTTTTCCGGTTCCCGGGTTTCCAATAAACAGCATATGATAATTCTGCCGGGTGGCTTCCAGCTCAAGCTTGTGCCGGCATTCATTTACATAGACGAGAGCATACATTTCTCTGATAAAATCTTTTACATGTTTCATGCCTATCATACCGGTGATTTTTTTCTCTGCTTTAAATAACGGATAATGCTGATCAAGCGAAAGAAGTTCTTTTTCTTTTACCATCTCTTTATCCGGGGAGGAGTTCAGGTTAATCTGTATCTTTTCTCTTCTTTTCGTTTGTATCATCACAGAAATTCCCCTCTTTCTAAACGCTGAAATCATACCGGGCGTTCACCCATAGTATACGTCAACAAGTAGTGAATGGTGATTGGATGGTCTGCTATAATAGATACAGCCTGTAAAACGAAAGGAAGACCGACATGCCGGATGATACATTTGATCTGCCCGCTTCAGCCGAAACGTTTTTGGATTATTTGAAATCAAGAGGAAGAAAAGAAAGTACCATTCGACGGTACCGGTATGATCTGGCTGATTTTTTCCGTTACATTGACGTTGTCACCGGTTCCGTCTCCTTCCCAGCATCAACCGATCCTCAGCGGATAGAAGGGTATTTTTCATTATTAGAAAAAAACCGGCATTATCAGATACGTACATTAAAAAGAATCCAAACCGTTTTAAAACAATACTTTTCTTTTTTGAGAGGGGCCGGGCTGCTTTCTTATCACCCAATGGCCTCCCTTGATCTGGAGGAATCCATCTGGGACGAAATAACATCCCATGATATTCTTCACCGTCTCGAAGAAAAAAAATTAAAAACCAGTCTGCTTTCCGATGCTGGGTTAAGTGAAAAACAAGCAACGGCACGGCCGCTGCTTGCTCCGAGAAATCTGGTCATTATCCGCTGGTTTCTCCATTATGGGCTTCGTTTGCAGGAACTGTCCTGCCTTCAGATGGAACATTTAAATGAGGGACGCGGACTGATACATATACCGGAAAATACTGGCAATCCAAGATCTATCTTTTTATCCAGAGACGATCAATCCTTATTATACCATTATTTGCACGGAATTCCGAAAGCGGTTCGGCCCTATATGAAACATCATCCTATTTTTGCAGCGTTTGATTTTCAGCGGCAGACCTATCGCTGGAGCTATGAACAGGACCGCCCCAAAAATTTAACGGAAATTGCCATTCAGAAAATGATCAGAGAGGAGCGTAAGCGTGCTGGGATAGAGCGGGCTGTTTCAGCCAAGCATTTACGGAACACCTTTATTATTCGTGCTCTTCAGGATGGAATGAGCCCTAAAAGATTAAAAGAAAAACTCGGGTTAAACAGCATTCTGACGTTAAATAAATATATTGCGTATGTACACAGAAATGAATCCAGATGAACCCTGCCCCCGCTGGGCTGGAAACGATATCCCGCTATCAAGAGACAGTCTCTATTCTTCCCTTAAAAAAAGCTTCCAGCCTTGGCCGGAAGCTTTTTTGTTAAGTCTGCGACGGCGTTTCTTCCTTTTCCGGTTCTACCTGAAGAGAAATTTGACGCTGCGGCGCAAACGTAGATATCGCATGTTTGTAGACAAGCTGTTGTTTCCCATCGCTGTCCAGTACAACGGTGAAGTTATCAAAAGCTTTCACCTGTCCCCTTAATTGAAAGCCGTTCAGCAGAAAAACGGTAACAGGGATCTTTTCTCTGCGCAGGGTGTTTAAAAATTGGTCCTGAATATTTACTGGCTGTTTCATGACATAAAGTCCCCCTCATCATTCTCTATTTATAATTATTCGACGATTCATTTATATTTTCCTTCTATCCAACGTATCATTTTTTCTATTTTTTCCTCACGGGGTCCTGCTGTCATATCAAACCATTCCACTTCTTCTTTGTTGCGGAACCAGGTAAGCTGACGCTTGGCATAATGTCTTGAATTCTTTTTCAACTGAGCAGCAGCTTCTTCCAGGGAGCAGTCCCCTCTAAAATAGGGAAAAAACTCTTTATAACCAATAGCCTGGGCCGCTTGTACATTCGGGGGATAATGATCATACAGCCATTTTGCTTCTTCTACAAGACCTGCCTCCACCATTTTATCTACTCTTTCGTTGATACGGCTGTACAATACATTCCGGTCCATTGTTAATCCAATAATTATATGGTCGTAATGGAAAGTGGTTGGTTCCCTGCGGGCAAACGGCTGTTTCGTTTTCCCGGTTACATGGCGGATCTCCAAAGCACGAATTACTTTCTTTGTGTTATTTGGATGAATGGAACGGGCACTTTCTTCGTCCTGCTGCTTCAATTTTTCATGCAGAGCGGTTCTGCCATGGTTACGGACATATGTTTCCATTTTATTTCTAAATTCTTCATCAGAGGGAGCGTCATGAAAATCCAGATTTCGCAGGACCGATTGAATGTAAAAACCCGTCCCCCCTACAATAAACGGTAATTTACCGCGCTGATTAATCTCTTCTATGCGTTTTTGAGCCGCTTCCTTAAAGGCAGAAGCAGAAAACGAATCATCCGGCTCACATTCATCTATCAGATAATGAGGGATTCCTGCTCGTTCTTCTTTTGAAACTTTAGCTGTTCCAATATCCAGCCCTTTATATATCTGCATTGAATCTCCGCTGATGATTTCGCCCTGAAAATGAGAGGCCAGTTTTATGCCGGCTTCGGATTTTCCAACTGCCGTAGGTCCGGCAATTACGACTACTTTTTCTTTCATTCGATTTCTTCTCCTTTATCAAGGACAGCATATGAAAAAGAAGCACCCGCTCTTTTCATCCAAGTAAAACCGAGCGATTCGAGAGAAGACGAAAACGATGTTGTTTTTACAACCACCCTTTTTCCAGCTACCCTGATTGCTTCGGTGAGAACGCTGCGTTGCAGAGGCTCATGAGAAGCAAATAACCGCAGCGGTTTAAGATGAACCGAAGCATCCACTGCTTTTTCAAACATTGGGTCAAAATAGACGACATCAACCTGATGATCCGACATGTTTTCTAAAACCTGACCGTGCTCTCCTGTCACTAAGTTTATCCGCCGCATCGCCCTGTTAAAAGCGGAGCAATCTTCTTCCCAATGCTTGAGGCCCTTCTGCACAAGCCTTGCCATGAAGGGATGACATTCCACCCCACAAACGTTCCCCATCTCTCCCGTTACGGTACTGGCAACAATACTGTCTGAAGCAAGGCCCAGGGTGCCGTCCAGAAATGTCATTCCTTCTCGTAATCCTGCAGCTTCAACCATCGGATCTTTTCCACCCTTTTTCAGACGCTGGTATCGAATCCAAGCCATGCTCGGATGAAAGGTCAATGGATGGTTGGAAGCCGGATGGTATAGTTTATCCTGCTTCGCTCCAACGGCATAAATCGATTCGTTTCTTTGGCGGAGCCATTGTTGAAAGGATTTCTTCCTCCGGGGCTCATAAGGATGATCCCATGTTTCTGCCAGCCATTGTGCTTCCTCTATTTCGTCGGTCCGTGCTTTTTTCGCCGTTGTTATAATCATACCCATGCCTCTCTTTACCTAATATGACCTATTATAACAGTTAAAAAGGGGGATGTATCAAAAATCTACGGAGAGCCCAGTACCTCCCGCTCCTGTCCATGAGTTTGACTTTTCATTGGCATAGAAAAGAATCTGGGACAAAACTATGAAGAAATAAAAAATTCCGAACGATTATTCCATAAATCGTTCGGAATTTTTGTGCACTCATCCTACACTACGTCAAAATACTTCGCTTGTTCGTTGCTTATTTTATACATACTACGGAATGTTCGGGTTTTTATTTATACTTTTTTCTTTTGTCCCACGCTCTTCTGATGAAATGCTGATTAATGGTTCGATTGAGATTGTTTCATCATATAGATAGCCATAATAACACTAATAAAAATTGCGAAACCTGATACGCTTAGAACAATGATTAAATCCAGGGCTGTCATGCATCATCTTCTCCTTCTCCGTGCTTTTGCCTGCATTGTACCACACCGTTCCTTTTTATTATCCCCGTAAATGTGACGATGATGTAAACATTTCACGACGATTACATGACCCGTTTAAACATCTTTTCCATATCATAACCGGAAAAATGAATAACGATCGGCCTTCCATGCGGGCAGGTAAATGGCTGACTGCACTGGCGGAGACGTTCCATTAAAGAGGTTATCTCGTCCTGGCGCAAATAGCGGTTCGCTTTTATGGCCGCTTTACATGACATTAAAATAGCTGCCTCTTCTCGAAGTTTTGGGACACTGATGGTTTTTTCCTCCACCAATTGCTGAAGCAGTTCTCTTATTGTGCTTTCTTCCTCCCCTTTTGGAAACCAGGCGGGGTGGCAGACAGCCCGGTACGTCCGGCGGCCGAATGGTTCAAGGTAAACCCCAACCTGTTCCAGATCGTCCTTATAAGTCTGAAAAACCATGTCTTCTGGCGGTGACAGCTCCATAGTGATGGGTACCATTAAATCTTGAAGATGCCGTTCATTATCCACCATTTTCTCCCGGTAATATTCATAAAAGATTCGTTCCTGTGCCGCGTGTTGATCGATGATATAAAGTCCCTTTTCGTTTTGAGCTAAAATATAGGTACCGTGCATCTGCCCGATCGCTTCCAATTCCGGCATCCTATCCTGCTGCCCTTCTTGTTTCTCCGGGATTTCCCTCTCTTCTGCCGGTGTCTCTTCCTCTGGATGATCATAATTTTCCAAAACTGTTTCGTGCTGCCGCTCCTGAGGAGTTTTTTCCGTCTGCTCCGGATAAAAAGATACCTCTTCAGATGGAAAAGGTTTCTCATAGGCTACCTGACGTTCCTGTTTCTCAGAAGATGTATCCCAGGGAACTGACGCAGAAGACGATGTAACATTTAGAGAAAGCTGTTCTGACCCAGGCTTTTGTTTGGCGCGGGACTGCTCTACATTCGGAATAAACGTTTCCTTCGTTAATTGTTGTTTCACCGCTTCTTCTACCAGCGTCAGTAATTCCCGTTCTTTGCTAAGCCGCACTTCAAGCTTGGCGGGATGGACGTTGACATCAATCAAAACCGGATCCATTTCTATATGAAGCACAAGAATGGGATGACGGCCGATTGGGAGAAGGGTATGGTACGCATTTTCAATTGCTTTTACAAGCGGATAATGCTTAACATATCTTCCGTTGATAAACGTGGAAATATATTGGCGGGAGGCGCGGTTAATTTCAGGCTCCGCCGCAAATCCATACACCTTATAATCCATTGATGATTTGTTAATTTCTAAAAACCTTCTCGCGGTCCGGTGCCCATATATCGCAGCAAGCACAGCCTGCAAGTCTTTGTTTCCATTTGTGAATAACAGCTGCTTTTGATTATGAGAAAGTTTTAACGATACGGAAGGATTGGCAAGCGCCAGCCGGTTTACAACATCACTGATATTTCCCATTTCTGTATTAATCGTTTTCATGTATTTCAGCCGGGCCGGTGTGTTGTAAAATAGATCTCTTACCGTAACTTCTGTCCCTTTTCGTGCTTTCGCTGCCGTAAGCGCAATCCGTTTTCCGCCCTGATAACGGATCAGCGTTCCTTCTCCGGCCCCGGTTCCGGTTTCCAATTCCAGGTTGGAAACAGCAGCAATACTGGGAAGGGCTTCGCCTCTAAACCCCAAGGAGGCGATTTTAAATAAATCACGTTCTGTTTTAATCTTACTGGTGGCATGGCGTAAAAAAGCGAGTTCTGCATCTTCTCGTTCCATGCCGCTTCCGTTGTCCACCACCCGGATTTTTGATAAACCACCTTCTTCCACCTCGATATCAATCCGGGTGCTCCCGGCATCCACCGCATTTTCCACTAATTCTTTCACAATCGAGGCTGGTCGTTCCACCACTTCTCCAGCCGCGATTTTATTGGACAATTCATCTGACAGTTTTTTAACCGGGGGCATTTGTTTCCCTCCTTACGATTTCAATTTCTGCTGGTATTTATATAACGTTTCCAATGCTTCAATCGGAGACAACCGTAACACGTCTGTGCTTTTCAGCTCATGTAAAACCTTCCGTATCGTCTCCTCCTCTTCTTTTTGCTCCAGTGCTGTTTCCCCAGAATCGGAGAAAAGCTTCAGCTGCTGAGCTTTTTCCGGCTCCGCTTCCGGAAGAGGGGATTGTTCTTCTTCTTGTTTCGTTTCCACAGCCGCCGCCGCATCTGTTTTTACAGAAGGAGAACCTTCAAACTGCTTAAGGAGCGTTTCAGCCCGATCCAGCACTTCGACAGGCAGTTCGGCCAATTTGGCTACATAAATACCATAGCTTCGGTCCGCTTTCCCTTTTTCTACTTTATGCAGAAACACAATTTCCCCGTTTTCTTCCACCGCCCGGACATGAACATTGTTCAGCCTGGACAGACTGTTTTCCAGTGTTGTTAACTCGTGGTAATGAGTGGAAAACAACGTTTTGGCCCCGACTTCTTCGTGAAGGTATTCGACAATGGATTGAGCGAGGGCCATGCCGTCATACGTAGAAGTTCCGCGGCCGATTTCATCCAATAAAATCAGACTGTCGGGTGTTGCCATGGATAAAGCCTGTCTAGTTTCAAGCATTTCGACCATAAATGTGCTCTGTCCGGCGGTTAAATCGTCGGAAGCGCCGATTCTTGTAAACACTTGGTCAAAAATCGGAAGCTCCGCATTTTGAGCCGGCACAAAACAGCCGGCCTGTGCCATGATGGAGATAAGGGCGGTCTGCCGCATATATGTGCTTTTTCCTGCCATATTCGGTCCGGTAATCAACAACATTTCGTTGTCAGCATCCAGAGAAATGTCATTGGCCACATATTCCCCCTGCTCAAGCATCTGTTCTACTACTGGGTGGCGCCCCTCTTCGATTCTCAGCCGGCGGTGATGGGAGAAAACGGGACGCACATACTGCTGCCGCTCGCTGACACAGGCGAATCCCTGAAGAACATCAATTTCGCTGATAATACGCGCGGTATGCTGCAGGGCATGCAAATATTCTTTTACTTTGTCTCTTATTTCTATAAATAACTGATACTCAAGCTCCGTACTATTTTCTTCCGCTCCCAGAATCATGGCTTCTTTTTCTTTAAGTTCCGGAGTCACATACCGCTCTGCATTGGTCAAGGTCTGTTTTCGTTCGTACCTGCCTTCCGGAAGATAGGAAATATTTGGTTTGGTTACTTCAATATAATAACCGAACACTTTATTAAATCCCACTTTCAGAGATTTAATTCCCGTAGCTTCCCGTTCTTTTTGTTCCAGGCTCGATATCCAATCTTTTCCATTTTTGCTCGCTTCTTTGTATTGATCCAGCTCATCATGGTACCCTTCCTTAATAAGTCCTCCTTCTGTAATCGAGATAGGAGGGTCCTCCTTAAGGCTTTCTTCCAGAAGCTGGCGCAGGTCTGAGAAATCATCGGCACGCCCGGTCAATTCTTGCATATATAAGTTATTAAGATTTTCCAGGATCCCGAACAAATCAGGAAGTTCTTGCAGAGAACGGCGGAGCTGTACGAGTTCCCGTGCATTTACGTTTCCATAAGACGTTTTTCCGGCTAATCTCTCTAAGTCATAAACATGGCGGAGGCGCTCCCTTAATTCTTCACGTTCAAAATAAAAATCCAGAAACGACTGGACAAGCGAGTGGCGGTTTTGTATTTCCCTTACATCTAGTAAAGGCTCCTCCAACCATTTTTTTGCAAGCCTGCCTCCCATTGCTGTAACGGTCTGATCCAACAGCCAAAGCAGGGAACCCTTTTTTTTATTGTCTATCATGGTTTCCGTTAATTCGAGGTTCCGCCGCGAATGTAAATCCAGCTGCATGCTGTCTTTTGGTCTGTATACAAAAAGTGGCTGCAAATGAGCTAGAGATCGCTTCTGCGTCCGTGAAAAATAATTCGTCAGCAGCGCAAAAGCCGTTTCCACTTTCTTATCGGCGTCTTTTGGATAAAGGTGGTGAAATTCTTCCTGCAGCTCTGTCTCCTCCTCCACTGAGTAAACAAGCGACGGCATTCCAAGGGATCCTGTATCAAAAAAAGCAGGAATAACTAATTCTTTTAAGTCCGTCCGTGTAATTTCCCTTTTCCACTCCCGTATATCTTTATCCAGCACAGCACCGGCTGTTTCTCCAGTCGTTAAATCCGCCTTTACAAAAGCCGCCGTCCCGTCCTGAAAAGGGTAAAGCGCAGCAATATAATTATTCTCATTATCCTGAATGGCCCGTCCTTCCATAATGGTACCGGGAGTAATGATTTGGACAACCTCACGTTTCACTACGCCTTTTGCCGTTTTTGGATCTTCGACCTGTTCGCAGATCGCTATTTTATAGCCTTTTTCAATAAGAGTGGAAATGTACTGCTCGGCGGAATGATAAGGGACACCGCACATGGGTATATGCTGTTCATTTTTACTTCCCCGTCTCGTCAGAGTGATCTCCAGTTCCCGGGCAGCTTTTACTGCATCGTCAAAAAACAATTCATAAAAATCGCCGAGGCGATAAAATAAAAAAGTATCTTCGTATTGTGACTTTATCTGCTTGTACTGCTTCATCATAGGAGTTTCTTCAGACACGTCTATTCCTCCAGGCGCTGATTATGTATGAAATCATTATATCACACCGCGGCCGGACAAAGGAAAAGCCCGGCTGTATTTTTTCAGCCGGACTCGTTTCTATTTAATGATCCTTATCTTCTAAAAAGTCAGTATCGATTTTTTTCAATTCTTCTTCAGACACCTGTTCTTCCCACTTTACATTTTTGTAATCATCGTCTTCGGCATCCGGATGTATTTGAATGCACACTTTTGTTTCTCCGACTAGCTCTGCAGAAAATTCTTTTTCAACTTCTACTTCCACATCTTTTCCTTTTTCTCCAATCGAGGCTTCAAGTGTATTCGGCTGTTTCACTGCTCTGGCAATCACATCGACTTCATCACTAATTAATTCCTTTTGTTTCATCTTTAACGGTATCAGTTCTGAATACGAGACATTTCCTGTCATCACGTCTGTTTTTGTATTGTCATCATAGGAGTACCAGACGTTCACATCGTAATGGCCGTTGACCTCAATTGAATCTCCTTTTCGATCCGCTTCATACTCATGATTAATGATCCAGCAGCCTAAAATACTGGAAGGCTTTTGAGGGGGTTTAATAACATGAGTATCTTTGCAATGCTTTTTTCCTTTTCCACACACAGCTTTCGTTACAATCTCGCGATATCTGGCATCATTTTCCGACGGCATGTATTACCCTCCTTATCAAACATAAGAATGCCTGTGAGACACTCCCTGTCATTCTTGTTTAACTATATGCAGGACAATCGTCTATGTTGACCACTTTATTCAAATGATTCTCGTCTATCTGAAAATAACAGGGTTCAGAAGGTTGTATGATATAAAAATATGGTACGTGAAATTATATGTGTATTAAAAATAAAGTTGGAGCAAAAGAAAGAAGTATTAAAAGACACCTATTTCGTCCCCCCTGTTATAGGATCAGTCATCCAGTGAAGGCAGCGATACTAAAATGATTCTGGGACAAAACATTATCATGGACAAAAAATCCGAACGATTTTTTCCATAAATCGTTCGGATTTTTGTGTATTGTTCTATCGCTGCGTCAAGATAGGTCGCTTTCCGCGGGCACGGCTCGAATAAAGGAGGATCGGCTAAGGACGGCACATCCTGTGCCGACGCCGATCTGACCCGCATCCTGCGGGCCCTCGGGAAAAAATCTCTTCCTGCGGGGTCTCGAGACTCGTGCTTTTCCCGCAGGAGTCGACCTATTTTGACTCCGCTGAATATATAAACCCTAAGATGTCCGTTTTACCAATTTTTCTTTCGTTTGGCCCAACCTCCCTCTCTATTCCTCCGAGGCCGGCCACGGAGACTCCAGATTCCCTTTTGTCTCATTTGTTGTTTATTGGTTTTTGATATCCATAAAAGGATTGGGCCCGGTGGTCCCTTTCATTTTATCTCCGCCGGTAGATTCAATAATTTCATCGGTGACGGTATTAGAGATTGTGGTGGAAACCAGCTGCAGCAGCTGGTTTACATCTTTCTGGCTCTGTTGGAATTCCTGAACGATTGGAATACTCTCAATTTCCTTATTTAATTCTTCTAGTTCCTGTTCGGCCTGCTTCAATGCTTCCTGCTTCTCATAATGCTGCAGATTAACCGCTTCTTTCTGTTTATTTTTAATTTGTTGAATGAGTTCCTGTACTCTTACGTTTCGGTTAATCTGGGCTTCGGCCCGTTTAAAAAAATCTACTTCTTCTGTTTCTGAAATAAAACGTCCCAGTTCACGCGCTTTATCAAGAACTTCTTTTCTAGAATATACGGCTTCACTCATTACTTATTCACCTCTGCTGTTTCAACCATTTCCCCATCAAGCGTCCAGGTTTTGGCTTCATTGATGCGGGTATAAACGATCGTTCCGATCGCAGCTTTAGGACCGCGGAAATTCACCAACTTGTTGGTTCTCGTCCGCCCGGATAAAATATCAGCGTTCTTTTTACTTTCCCCTTCCACAAGGACTTCCACAACCTGCCCTTCCAGCTCCTTATTTCGTCTTGCAGAAATTCCATTGACAACTTCGTTTAAACGAGCCAGACGGTCTTTTTTCACGTCCTGGGGTACATTGTCTTCAAACTGGGCGGCCGGCGTCTTGTCACGCGGCGAGTAAATATAGGTAAACGCACTGTCGTAATCCATTTCTTTCATTAAAGAAAGGGTATCCTGAAACTGCTCCTCCGTTTCGTTTGGAAAGCCGACAATAATATCAGTCGTAAAAGAAGCATGCGGCATCGCTTCTTTTATCTTGCGGGCCAGCTCAACATATTGTTCTCTCGTATATTTACGCCCCATTAATTTCAGGACATCATTGTTCCCCGACTGAACCGGAAGATGGATGTGTTCTACGAGATTCCCGCCTTTAGCCAGCACCTGTACGAGGTGATCATCAAAATCGCGGGGATGGCTGGTCGTAAAACGGATACGCGGGATATCAATCAACCGCAGTTCATCCATTAAATCAGCCAGGCCGTAGTCCTCCTCCAGATCCTTCCCATAGGCATTAACATTCTGCCCGAGCAGGGTGATTTCTTTATAGCCCTGTCTTGCAATGTCGCGGACTTCGGCGATGATGTCTTCCGGGCGTCTGCTCCGCTCTTTCCCACGGGTATAAGGGACAATACAGTACGTACAGAACTTATCACAGCCGTACATAATATTTACCCAGGCCTGTGTTTTTCCTGCCCGTTTACGAGGCATATTCTCGACGACGTCGCCTTCTTTGGACCAAACTTCGATCACCATCTCTTTACCCTGGATCGCATCCCATAACAGGTCTGGGACCCGGTGGATATTATGGGTGCCGAATATCAGGTCGATATGCTGGTGTTTCTGCATGATTTTATTTACGACTGATTCTTCCTGGGACATACAGCCGCACACCCCAAGTATTAGTTCGGGCTTCTCCTTCTTCAACGCTTTCAGGTTCCCAATTTCTCCAAACACCTTATTTTCCGCATTTTCCCGAATCGCGCACGTATTCAAAAAGATAACGTCCGCTTCATTTGTATCATCGGTTTCCGTAAAGCCCATTTCCTCTAAGATGCCTGCCATATTTTCCGTATCATGGTAGTTCATCTGGCAGCCATACGTGCGGATTAAGTACCGTTTTCCCGCACCGATGCCCTGCATATGCGAAGGGATGGAAAAATCATAATGTACTTCCACTTCCTCACGGCCTCGCTTGCGCCCTTTTTTATAATCCGGCTGCTCATTTATTAAAATACTGCGCCCGCCGATCTTCATATATTGTCTGCCATCCTCGGCTTCTTCCATTTTTGCACCGGAAAAATCAAAGTATTTGCTGAAATCTTTATCCTCTGTCTTTCTTTCGCCTGCTGCGGATTTTGAGTCCGTGGGAGAAAGCTCTGACTTTTGCTGTTGTCTATCTGTCATATGAGACTACGCTCCTTTCCTGCACCCTTTTCTATTATCATTTATAGATGAATTTCCTTTGTATGAACAGAAATACTTCCCTTGAAATTATACCGCCTATACCCCCGGAAAACAATAGTGCGCCGCTGAAGAAACGACGCACTGCTTTCTTATATTATTTTTAATGAACGGTGCCGGTTAATGGCAGCCGCCAGTTCAAAACGACGAGGCCAGGCCAGGTCGCCGGGATGCTGCCCCTGAAACGGGGAGACCACATCAAGTCCTTCGCTTTCTACCTGCCTTTCAATAAGGTGCAGAATATCTTCAAGCGGCGCTTCTTTTCCAAGCTTTCGCACAGCATGACGAATCATCGCGGCGATGGCGTTGGTCTGGCTTGGGTTGATTAACTGTTCCACTCCGGATAGATCAATGGTGTCTTTGCCGTACATAATGGTGTGCAGGCCTTTGCCGCTCACTTTTTCTTTTTTACCCTTTTGAGCTTCAAAGCTGGCTAACTGAACGGTACGCGGAGTAATTTCCCCAAAAGAGGTCCCCGCTTCTTTCTTCCGGTCGCTGCCAAAATTTTCGGCAATCCGTTTTGCTTCCTCTGTCACATCCCTGGGCAGATACTCTTCCATCATCACAACCCGATCTGCTACATCAAAATAATCACCTGCTCCTCCGACGACAAGAATGGTCGAAACACCGTGTTCGTCATGCAGCGCTCTTACTTTGTCAATGAACGGAGTAATTGGTTCTTTCTCTTTTGCCACAAGCTCCTGCATCCGTCCATCCCGTATCATGAAGTTGGTGGCGCTGGTATCTTCATCCATCAGCAGACACTGGGTTCCGGCTTCCAGACTTTCCATAATATTCGCAGCCTGGGATGTACTGCCGCTGGCGTTATCTGTAGAAAAAACTTGGGTATCCTTTTGAATCGGGAGATTGGAAATGAATGGAGATATATTTACACTGGATACACTTCTTCCATCCTCCGCCCGAACCTTGCAGGCAGAATCATTCGTGATCACAAACTCTCTTCCATCTCCGGCACGGTGGTTATATACACCGCGTTCTACCGCTTCCAGCAGCGTACTTTTCCCGTGATAACCGCCGCCGACTATGATATTGATACCTTCTTTCAAGGCCATTCCCCGAATCGGGCCGCGGTGGGGAAGCTCTATTTCAACTTCCTGTGAAGCAGGAGACTGAAAGGGAACAACCTGGCTGTCCTGGAGAGGTTTATTACTAATCCCGCTTTGCCGCGGCAGTACAGAACCATTCGCTACAAAAGTGATATAGTCCTTTTCTTTTAAATAGCGGCGTACAGTTTCCTGTTGATCAGCAAGCTGCAAGCTTTTTTCCAGCTCCTGTCGTTGGTAATGGATGACGGCCTGGTTAATCACAGCAGGAAGGTCCTTTGTCAGGCGCTGTTTCGCCTGTTTTCCAAGTATTGTCCTTCCTTTTGCCGGGAAGTGAATGGAAAGACGAATATCGAGTTCATCCTTTTTCAGGACCACGGCTGTGCGGTCCATCACCTCCTGTCCCGGACCATCAATAACGATGGCTTTCCTTTGGTTTTCCTTATTTAACTCCTTCTGTACTTGTCTGGCAAAAAAATCAATCGCGGCCACTCTTCTTGCACTGGTTTTGTCACATTCCGCGTCCAGCCCAAGATCCTTTCGTTTTAACACAACCCTCGCGCGGGAAGGACTCGCAAATGGATCCGCCTGTACATGATCGATATGAAGCGTAAATTTGCGGAAAGAATAAGACCCCTTTGTATCATTGTAAGCTTTGTACCCTTTGTTATCGATTCGATCCAGAATGTTGATTAACTGCTGCAACGATTGGCACGCTCCTTTCCTTATCCTTACGTTTATGTCCGGTAACTCCCTGTTTTAAACGGAAAAAAATGACCCGGTTTCCCCAGACCATTCCCATCCTTACAAAAAGTGATACGTTTTCCATCATCCTTTGGCCTGTCAACGCTCCTTTATCTATCACCAGCGTCTGCAGGGCTGATTCACCGCCTTCGGGTCCCGGGCAACAGGTTATAAGAATTCTTTTTACCGTATCAAGTGTATCGTATGACCCAGCCCGATTGCAAACGCACCTTCGTCTCCTTCGGAACCGGTACCTCCAGGTAGATTGTTAGTATTTTTTCAGTCGAAACGCAGAAGCTGAAGACCCAAGTCACAGAAAAACCCGGCCTGCCTCCGAGGCAGCACCGGGTGTACCATCCAAATAACGTTAACGGGGCTCTATGATAAGTTTTATTGCCGTTCGTTCTTCTCCATCAATTTGAATATCTGTGAAAGCAGGAATACAAATAAGATCAATACCGCTTGGAGCCACAAAGCCCCGGGCTATCGCTATCGCTTTTATAGACTGATTCAGGGCACCCGCACCAATCGCTTGAATTTCGGCAGCGCCTCTTTCCCGGATGACTCCCGCTAATGCGCCTGCAACTGAATTTGGAGTGGATTTGGCTGATACTTTTAATACTTCCATCTTTAGTACCTCCTTATGTGGTATAATGCCCCTCTGTATTGTATATTCACGATATTGCCTTTGTATTCCTTCTTCCCGGCTGCATTATTTTCTAAATTTTCTAATCGTAACCGTCACTCATAGAACGGCTGCTCTTCACTTATTTGAATGCGTTCTATGTTCTTGGCTTGGCCTGTTTTTCTATCAACTTCAATCAGGGTCCCATTTAATTGTTCCCTTCCACCCGCAACTTCAAACCTTACGGGGAGGTTTGTTAAAAATTTATTAATAATCGCTTCTTTCTCCATGCCTAAAATGCCATCCATCGGCCCTGTCATCCCGGCGTCGCTGATATATCCTGTGCCTTTAGGGAGGACACGGTTATCTGCTGTCTGGACATGCGTGTGAGTGCCGACCACAGCCGTGACTCTTCCGTCAAGATACCAGCCCATTGCCTGTTTCTCACTCGTTGTTTCCGCATGAAAATCAACAAAAATGTACGGCGTTCGTTTTCTCAATTCCTTTACTATCTGATCTGCTTTTTTAAACGGACAGTCATTCGGCTGCATAAAGGTGCGTCCGATCAGGTTTACCACACCGATTTCCAGGTCATTAACTTTCAGAAGCGTGTACCCGCTTCCGGGTGTTTCTTCCGGAAAATTGGCCGGACGGATCATGGAAGAAGCGCGATCCATAAATTCAAAAATCTCCTTGTTATCCCAGGTGTGATTTCCAAGCGTCACAGCCTGAGCTCCTGTTTCAAGAAATACTTTATAGATTTTCTCTGTGATCCCTTTGCCGCCGGCCGCATTTTCTCCATTGATGATGGTTACAGCGGGCTTGTACTTTTTCTTCAATTTTGGCAGGTATTCCTGCACCATTTGTCTGCCCGGCCTGCCCACAACATCGCCAATAAATAATAGTTTCATACGTCTACCCTTTCTATTCTCAAGTAAGCTCCTGCAACCCTGTTATATCAAATGTATCCATGAAAAGCAATTTCTCCGTTCCGGCTCCCTTTCTGCCATTGGCCTTCCTGTGGAACCCCGGTCAAACACAGCAGGAACAGCATCTGTTTTATTTGACAAAAAAATAAAGCGGCGTGCTGCCGCTTTATTTTGCGTATTCCACTGCTCTTGTTTCCCGGATCACTGTCACGCGGATATGCCCGGGGTAATCGAGTTCACTCTCAATCTGTTTCGTAATGTCCCGGGCCAACCGATGAGCAATCATATCATCTACCAGATCCGGCTTTACCATAATCCGAACTTCGCGTCCAGCCTGAATGGCGTAAGTTTTCTCCACTCCTTCAAAGGACTCAGCGATTTCTTCCAGTTTTTCAAGACGCCGGATATAGGTTTCCAGGGTTTCCCGTCTGGCTCCAGGCCTTGCTGCCGACAATGTATCCGCAGCTGCGACCAGCGTTGAAATAACCGAAGTCGCCTCCGTATCTCCGTGGTGGGACGCAATACTGTTAATGACTACCTCATTTTCATTATACTTCTGCGCCAGTTCCACACCAATTTCAACGTGGCTTCCTTCTACTTCATGATCAATCGCTTTTCCAATATCATGCAGAAGACCGGCGCGCTTGGCTAATTGTTCATCTTCACCAAGTTCTGCAGCCATAAGAGCAGTTAAATGCGCTACTTCCATGGAATGTTTTAATACATTCTGCCCATAACTGGAACGGAATTTCATCCGGCCAAGAATTTTAATCAAATCCGGATGCAGCCCGTGAATGCCCATTTCAAAAGTTGCTTCTTCCCCGTACTCACGGATGGCATCATCCACTTCACGCCGTGACTTTTCCACTGTTTCTTCTATACGGGCCGGATGAATTCTTCCATCCTGTACGAGTTTATCCAATGCCGTTCTCGCAATTTCCCGGCGGATGGGATCAAATCCGGAAAGGATGACAGCTTCCGGGGTATCATCGATGATAAGATCTATTCCTGTCAACGTCTCTAGAGCCCGGATGTTTCTGCCTTCTCTGCCGATAATACGTCCTTTCATTTCATCATTCGGCAGGTTGACAACGGATACTGTGGTTTCTGCAATATGATCTGCAGCACAGCGTTGAATAGCAAGAGAGAGAATCTGACGCGCCTTTTTATCCGCTTCTTCTTTTGCTTTATCCGTATATTCCTTTACCATCAGAGCCGAATCATGTTCGAGCTCCTGTTTCATATCATTCTTGATAATCTCCCTGGCTTCTTCACGGGTCATTCCTGAAATTCTTTCCAATTCTTCCTGTTGTTTAGATAAAATCTCCTCCACTTTGCTGTTTTGTTCATCTACCTGTCGTTGTTTATCGGCGAGAGATTCTTCTCTCTTTTCCAACGATTCTTCTTTTTTGTCCAAAGTTTCGCTTTTACGGTCAAGAATCTCTTCTTTTTGCATTAAGCGGTTTTCTTGCTTTTGAACTTCGTTTTTACGTTCTCGCAAATCCTGCTCTGCTTCTTCACGGAGCTTATGCGCTTCATCCTTGGCTTCCAGGACGGCTTCCTTTTTACTCGCTTCCGCCTGCCGCTCGGCATCCTCTACGATTTGCCTGGAAGCTTGTTCCGCGCTCGCTATCTTCGCTTCCGCTGTTGATTTACGAACAAAATAACCAATCAATCCACTCAAAGCTGCAACGACAACAAGCAAAATGGAGATGAGAAAGATGTTATCCAAGTCTTTTCACCTCCTCTTGCTATCTGTTTGTTCCCTTCTTTGCTTTATTATTTACGAAGGGCGTCATGTTTCGTTTGTTGGAACCACATACAGCATAAAATAAATGAATGTTTCTTTGACGTGGTGTGACCGGTTGCGCCACTAACGCAAAAGGACAAACTGCCTTTTGCGTTCTTCATCAGTAATAAAGAAAAAACGCTCCGTTACGGTAAACATTCTAAATATGCTAAAAAAGCATCATTCACCTCAATTGTATCCTTCCGTCTAATACATGTCAAGACTTGCCAAAGCGGCAGGCCCTGCGGTTGAGACGTAAAGACCGGTCTCACACTCTCCTGCCAAACCATTGGACACGGAGCTTTCACCTCCAGAATCCAACGAAGGATAAGAAAAATAGAGCTGGAAGCCCGCCGGAATTTGTCCTTTTGATTCAAGGCCTGCGCTGCAGTCCGCAAAAATTTTATATTTTCCCTTTGCCAACGATCAAGAAAAGGCTGTCCTTTTGGCACAGCCCTTTTCCTATTTATTCATTATTGTCTGCGTCCAGCGGCAGTCCTTCTTCTTCTGTTTCTGCCGGATCTGCCTGTACGGTATCGAGGTTGTAATAATCGCGGATACTCTTTTCAATCGAGTCCGTAACGGCCGGGTTCTCTTTTAAATACTGCTTTGCATTTTCCCGTCCCTGTCCCAGACGGTCTCCTTCATAAGAGTACCAGGCTCCGCTTTTTTGAATCACCTCCAGCTCAGCTCCCATATCAAGGACAGATCCTTCTCTGGAAATACCTTCCCCGTACATGATATCCACTTCCGCCTGCTTAAAGGGAGGGGCCACCTTATTCTTTACAATTTTCACCCTCGTTTTGTTTCCAACCATTTCATTCCCCTGCTTGAGTGTTTCCGCCCGGCGCACTTCCAGCCTCACACTCGAATAGAACTTTAGAGCTCTGCCGCCTGTTGTCGTTTCAGGGCTTCCAAACATGACCCCTACTTTTTCCCGGATCTGATTAATAAACATGGCGATGGAGTTGGACTTACTAATAGCACCGGAAAGCTTCCGAAGAGCCTGGGACATTAACCTTGCCTGCAGTCCGACATGGCTGTCTCCCATTTCCCCTTCAATTTCGGCTTTTGGCACAAGGGCTGCGACAGAATCCACGACAATAATATCGACTGCCGCACTGCGGACAAGCGCTTCAGCAATTTCCAAAGCTTGTTCCCCGGTATCCGGCTGGGATAACAACAGCTCATCAATATCCACTCCCAGATTCTGTGCGTAAACTGGATCGAGCGCATGCTCGGCGTCTATAAAGGCTGCCTGGCCGCCCTGGCGTTGAATTTCTGCAATCGAATGCAGAGCGACCGTCGTTTTACCGGATGACTCCGGTCCGAACACTTCGACAATCCGTCCCCGCGGATAACCGCCCACTCCAAGAGCTACATCAATGGCAAGGGCCCCGCTTGAAAAGGTAGATACTTTTCGTTCCGCCTGTTCCCCAAGTTTCATAATAGAGCCTTTTCCAAATTGTTTTTCAATATTTCTCAGCGCCTGATCCAGCGCCGTTTTTCGTTCACTCATGATATCTCTCCTTTTTGAAGATAAAGGCCGGTCCTGTCCGTCTGCCGTCCCCTTAAAGCAGATAGAACACGACGGCCGGTTTTCCCTTATTAGAAAGGGGACCGTTTATTGTTGTACCACCATGTTTATCATATCTTGTTTTTAACTGTTTGCCAATAGGTTTCACGAACATTTATTCGTTTTTTTGCAATCAGCAGACTGAAAGGCCGATAAAGACTGAACTTCAGAACCCTGTCTGAAATGCTCCTCCTTGTCCCGGGCGGGGATATGAAAGATGGCGGCAGGCACGGCAGCTTATACAAGCCTGCGCGCTTAAAAAAACTGTTCAAAGGCAGGGCCGTTGAACAGTTTTTTGCTGCAGCTCTACATTTATTTAGAGGACCGCTGCCCTGCCGAAGAACCTGTCTTTTTTGGGCGCGGTTTGGCCGGTTCCAGATTTACTCTGGCGCCATTGATACGGGAATACCGCAGGGCTTCATAAACAAACGGGGCCACTTCTTCCGGCACTTCCACAAATGTAAAGTTTTCAAATATATCAATACGTCCGATTGCTTTACCCGGGATGCCGACAGCGTCGGAAATCTCCTGTATGAGGATTTTCGGAGTCATACTTACATTTCTTCCCACATTGATGAAGAATCGAATCATTCCTTTGGCGCCGCCTGTTTCCCCAAAGTTATATCCATCGTTTGTTTCATTCAGAGATGCTGAAAAATTCATTTTCATTAAGGAACGGATAACGTTTTTAGGGTCGTATTCCGCCAGCAGTTCATCTGCTATATCATCAAACAAAGAAAGACTCTGCTCGTCCTGAAATTGGTCGACAATCAGCTTCTTCCAGGATTCCTGCTGCTTTTCCACGACTTCCTCAATCGTTGGCACACTTTGAGTAGGAATCACCATTTTAATTTCCTCTTCAATGGATCGAAGGTGTTTCATCTCTCTTGGAGTGACCAGTGTAAGAGCCTGGCCTTTACGGCCGGCACGACCAGTTCTGCCGATACGGTGAACATAACTTTCCGGATCCTGCGGAATATCATAATTTATGACATGGCTCACGCTTAAGACGTCGATACCGCGGGCGGCCACATCTGTCGCCACCAAAAATTCAATGGTGCCCCTGCGGAATTTATTCATTACTTCGTCACGCTGGGATTGGGTCAGGTCGCCATGCAGCCCATCTGCAAGATAACCCCGCGCTTGAAGAGCTTCTGCCAATTCCGCTACTCCTTTTTTCGTCCGGCAGAAGATAATGCCGAGCTCAGGGTCCTGACTATCCAGAATACGGCAGAGGGATTCTTGTTTATTACGTTCCAGCACTTTGTAATAAACCTGGTCAATCGAAGGTGCCGTTACTTCGCTTTTGTTGACGGAAACCGTTGTCGGCTTGACCATGTATCTTTTCGAAAGCTTGCGGATAGCTGGAGGAATGGTCGCAGAAAACAAAAGCGTCTGCCGATCCACATTAATCTGTTTTAGTATAGTTTCAATATCCTCAATAAATCCCATATCAAGCATTTCATCCGCTTCGTCGAGAACGACAGTCCTCACCCGGTCCAGTTTCAGCGTCTTCCGGCGCAAATGATCCTGCACACGCCCCGGGGTTCCTATGACAATCTGCACCCCCTGCTTTAATGCTTTTATCTGATGGCCGATCGATTGACCGCCGTATATCGGAAGCGTACGGATATCCAGATGTTTGGAAAGCTTCTGCAGCTCACCGGATACTTGAATAGCCAGTTCTCTTGTTGGAGTAAGAATCATCGCCTGGACATGATTTTCATTCGTAATGCGGTTAATCAGCGGAATACCAAATGCCGCTGTCTTTCCCGTTCCTGTCTGGGCCTGAGCAATTAAATCCTTGGACTGCAGAATTTCCGGTATTGCTTTCTCCTGGACCGGGGAAGGCTCTTCAAAACCCATTTCCCTGATCGCTTTCTTTATTTCTTCTTTTACATCAAAATCGTTAAAGTACATTATTTGTTACCACCTTTTCTTTTTAGAAAAACCCGGCTTAACCCGAGTTCATACGGCGGAGGCCGAAGTTTTCCTTATACTGAGCACGGATAAGAAACGAAAGCTTATCTGTGCAATAAAAACCAGCAGCCGTAATACACCGCGAGGCGGCGGATATGTTCACGGCTTCCTGTGAGATTTAATAAATGAGAGGTGACCTGCCTGGAATCAGCCACACCGATCCACACCGTTCCCGGCTCTTTCCCCTCTATTGACCCGGGGCCGGCCGTTCCGGTGAAACTGATACCGATCCTGCTCCCGTACATACGGCGGACTTTCTCTGCCATCTGTTCCGCGCACTCGCTGCTCACGGCGCCATGGTGAGCAATTACGTCAGCATCCACCCCTAATACTTTTGTTTTCGCCTGCTCCGTGTAAACCGTCACCGCTCCTTCTAATATTCCTGAAGCTCCGGGGATATCGACCAGGGCTTTAGAAAACCATCCGCCGGTTATACTTTCCGCCGCAGCTATCGTCAAGCCGTTATCTGTAAACATTCGAACTACCTGAGAGGGCAGTGTTTCCTTTTCTTTCCCATACAGGTACTTGCCAACTTTGTTCTGAATCTGTGCTTCAACGGTATCCAGCATTTTTTCTGCCTCCGCCCGCCCGGCGGCTTTGGCAGTCAATCTTACCGTTACCTCTCCGTCCGAAGCCAGAGGAGCGATCGTTGGGTTTGTCTGATGTTGAATGAGATCAATCAACTGTTCCTCCAGACGTGACTCTCCAATGCCAAAAAAACGCAGAACGCGTGATAAAACAAGGGCATTTTCATCTAATCTATTCAGAAGATAAGGCTTCACATCGTTTTCAAACATGTGCTTTAACTCACGGGGCGGCCCCGGAAGCAGTAAAAAAAGCGTGTCTTCATGTTCTAACCCTATACCGCAGGCAAATCCGGCTCTATTATAAAATACATCACTGCTTTCTGTATAGAGAGCCTGCTTTTTATTGTTCTGCGGCATGGGACTTCCTTTTTTTGCAAAATAGTCTTCAACTTTCTTCAGAGAGGCTTCATGGTAAAAAAGCTGTTTCCCTGTAAAACGAGCAAGCGTTTCTTTTGTCAGATCATCCTCTGTCGGACCGAGGCCCCCTGAGACAATTATTGTATCTGCCCGTTCCGATGCTTCCTTTAGTGCCTCCAGCAGACGTTCTTCATTGTCCCCGACGACAGTATGCCGATATACATTAATTCCAATCCCTGCTAGTTCTGTGGAAAGGTACTGTCCATTTGTGTCTGCGATCTGTCCTAATAAGAGTTCCGAGCCGACTGCAATGATTTCTGCGTTCATTCCTATCCTCCTGTTACTCCTGTTACTCCTGTTACATCGATTGCCTGAATATATGTTTGTTTTTCACAAAATAATCAATACCCGATAAAATGGTAAGCACTACCGCCGCCCACATCAATAGCATTCCTACAGGAAGATTCCATCCAGCAAACGGAACATTGTGCAGTAACAATACAGCCAGCGCTGCCATTTGAAACACTGTCTTCCACTTAGCCAGTCCGCTGGCTGCAATAACATTTCCTTCCGAAGCAGCAACAAGCCGCATTCCCGTCACCGCAAATTCTCGGCTTAAAATAACAATCCCCATCCAGGCCGGAAGCAGTCCCATTTCAATCAGCGAAAGCAGCGCAGCCGTAACGAGCAGTTTATCGGCCAGGGGATCAAGAAACTTCCCAAAATTACTGACAAGATTATATTTTCTCGCAAAATACCCATCAAGCCAGTCCGTGGCTGCCGCGATAACAAATAATAAAGCACCCGCCGCATGCGTGGATGGAAGCGGGATGCCATTTATATTTATGTTCCCCAGCGAAAGCGGAGCAAGCATTAATACCATAAACACAGGAATTAAAAGTATCCGGGCAATGGTAATTTGGTTTGGCAGATTCATGGTAAAAACCCTCGTTTCGTTCCAGTTCACCTGATCTTCTACAGCAATTTTTCACCCGCTCGTTCAGAATTCACCCATCATTGTACCATAATATCTTTCGAAAAGTGACTCAAAGCATATAAAAAACACCTTAAAATCCAGCCGTTTCTCATAAGGAAACCCCGGGAGGCAGGAAAACCCGGGGTTAAAAAGCTATTGAGGCTGTTTGTCAAAAATAAGATGCTGATGCACGCTGTCGATCGGATATTCCACTTCCTCACCGTTAAAACGTACAATGACATTAGGAGAACTTCCGATATTAATTTTGACATAGTCTTCACCGCTAAGATCCATTTCCACGGTATCCCCGGCCTGCAGTCCCGATACATCCTCCAGACTGCTTCCTTCTTCGTCTTCCACCGCAAGCCATGCATCACCGGTTAGTTCAAGTTCAATTATCATTTCATCCGCCCCGGATACATCAAAAACAGAGCGGTTCCCCTGGGTGGTTTCCACAAATTCTGGCTGAACGGCCTCTTCTGTTTCTTCCTCTTCTTCCCCAGCACTGCTATTTTGTTCGGTCGAGTCTCCAGAGTCCGGCTCCTCCTCCGCCTTTCCTTCATCCTTTTCCTGTTCAGGGACGTCCCGGCCTTCTTCCGACTCTGACTCGTTTTCTCCCGCTTCTTCGTTTGAGTCCATTTCGATCGCCGGATCATCATCAGGCTCGCTGCCTTCCGGATTTCCCTGATCCGTTTCCTGGACCACGAGATATATACCTGCTGCAACGACCAGAAGAAAAAGAATACCCAAGAGAGCCGGCAGGACAGTTGGTTTACGGCCTCTGTTTTTCTGCACTTTAGGCTTTGATTTTTCCGCCCGGGAAGGCAGGTCCGTCGTCTGCTGCTTGGGCTGGGGCAGTTCACTGCCGTAGGTTTCAAATACGTCTTCCGGATTTAATCGTAACGCTTCCGCATAACTTTTTACAAAAGCCCTCGTATAAAAAGCTCCCGGCAGGGAATCATAACGCCCTTCTTCAATAGCCGCGAGATACCTTTTTTGTATCTTAGTCATCTCTTGAAGTCTTTCAATCGATATATCCTGTTCTTCTCTTTTTGTCCTTAAAAATTCACCAAGCTCTGACACTGTTAACACCTACCACTTAACTGATATCGAAAGAAGAAAAACCAGATTCCACTACTTCATATGTAATCTCTTCTGATTCATTGTTCCGCAGTTCAATCATACAATCAAAATCATCAAACGTATACTGGGATTCTCTTATAAAAATATCCGGGTGTTCGATCACTTTAACTGCAGGCAGCTTCATAATATCATGAACAAGCTCCTGATGCTGGCTGGAGGCTCTCATCATTGACACAATTCCATCAACAATGTAAATATGTCCCTTTTCCAGCTCATCCTCTGCCAGCTGGTTCCGAACCGTCTGCCTGAGCAGCGTCGAAGAAATAAAAGACCAGCGTTTATTGGCACATACGCTTGCCGCTACCAGCGATTCGGTTTTCCCTACTCTCGGCATCCCCCGGATACCGACAAGATAATGCCTGTCTTTTTTGAATAATTCCGCCATAAAATCTACTAAAAGACCAAGTTCGTCCCTGACAAACCGAAAGGTCTTTTTATCATCCGCATCCCGTTCTATGTACCGTCCGTGCATGACAGCCAGACGATCTCGAAGCCTCGGTTCTCTTATTTTCCGAACGGTAATATTCTCTATCGTATCAAGGATGGCGCAAAAACGAGATATTTGATCATCATGCCGGCTGCGGATCAACATCCCGCGGCGTCTGTCCTCCACCCCGTTGATCGTAACAATATTAATGGAAAGAATACCGAGTAAAGAAGAAATATCCCCTAAAAGTCCGGGCCGGTTCTGATGAATTTCATATTCAAGATACCACTCCTTCTTTCCTTCCATATCATTCTCTCCCTTTGTGACAGACAATTTCATCGGATATCTGTCATTTTACGCTATTTTTTTTCGTTTGAATAGTGTTATTCCAATTTTAAGAAGAATGTCCTTCTAAAATAGAAACAAACTGCCCTTTACAAGGAAGGGCAGTTTGTATTGTTTAATTCATGGAATCGGACTGTACAAGTTTTACCATCATGTTGGCTATGGCGTGCTGTTCCTCTTCATCAGCAACATGCCATAAATCAGAAAGTATTCGTTCCTGTTCATTTTTTGGGTCGACGGAATTGGCGAGGTATTCGCCTACTTCATAGGCCACTTCCGAGACAACAGTGTCATTCATGCCTTCCTGTTTAGCCTGGTCCAGCCTTCCATCCAAAAACTGTTTCCATTGATCCCAATTATCAAGCACCGACATGATACATTCCCTCCTTCAAGGTAATTTCTATTGTAGTGTTCTCCATGAGAAGGAAATATATGTGTCATCCGCCTTCATTCTTTTACCAGCCGCCATTCACATTTAAAATATGACCGTTAATATAGGAAGAAGACTCCCGCATTAAAAAAACCACTGCTTCTGCCACGTCCTCGGGAACACCAAAACGGCCGGCGGGCACCTCCCCGGCCAGCTCCGCTTTTTCTTCCTCTGTAAACCCGTTCATCATCGGAGTATCCACAATACCGGGCGCCACAGCATTCACCCTCACTCCGGACCGTGCCGTCTCTTTGGCCAGTGCTTTTACAAATGTATTTACTCCGCCTTTCATGGCAGAATAGGCGACTTCAAGGGCTGCTCCCTTTTCTCCCCAAATAGAGGAGATCATCACAATCGTCCCCTTTTTATTCGTTAACATGGAAGGGAGTAACTCGTGTGTCAGCCACATGGCATTTAAAAAATGGATATGAGCCAGCTCATAAAATTCTTTTTCGGAAAGATCCTGATACAACCCGTAAGAAGGTGTGCCGCAGTTATAAACGACATGTCCCACCGGAAAATGCAGCTGCTCTAATAAACAGGCTGCCCCATTTCTTGATGTTAAATCGCTTTGCACTATAACTGCCTGGCTGCCATAGGCCTCACATTCCTGCTTCAGCTGCATTATATTCTCTCTGGAACGATGATAATGGAGAAACAATGCATGTCCTTCTTTGGCAAGGGAAAGGGCAATCGCCCTCCCTATTCCCCCGCTTGCCCCCGTTACCAGCGTAAACTCGCTCATGCTATTCATCCTGCTTTTTTGTGATCTGTGATACAGCTTTTGCTTTTTCCTGGAATAACACAGGAAGTAATTCATTCACTTGATCGCTTGTAATTTCTTCCAACAAGGGGATGACGTCAAACAAATGCAGATCATGAAAGGCATAATCTGTATATTGGTTAGCCATAAATTCCGGGGAATTCAGCTGTTTTAAAAAGTTCCCAATTTTCTTACGGCGCACTCTTTCGATGTTTTCCCTGCTTATTCCCTCCGAAGCTGCTCTGTCCAGCGTCTCTGTTATGCGCTGCACCAATTTATCCGGTTCTGCCGTATCTCCGCCGATAGCAGCAAAAGAAAAGGAACGCTCCAGCATAAATTCTGACGAAAAAGAATCGTCGATCAATCCTTCTTCATAGAGAGATTCATACACATCTGATCCTGCCCCAAACAGAGCTTCCAGCAGTATTTCCACGGTAAGTTCATAACGCAGAAGGGCTTTGCCCTGCTTTTCCGGGAAAGCAATTTTATATCCAACCATACATTTAGGTGTATTGACACTCATGGGAACGACTGTTTTTTCCTGAACCGAATGTTCCGGCTCCTTCTCAAAAATCCGCTCTACTTCCTCTGGATCTTTAAACGTCTTACGAGCTTGATTTTCTTTCACGATATTAATAATATGCGAAGGCTCGGCGTCCCCTGCTACACATAATATCATGTTGCTGGGATGATAAAACGTTTCATAACATTCATATAAGTCATCCTTCGTAATTTCACGAATGGAATCTACTGTGCCGGCAATATCTATTTTTACCGGATGATTGTGATACAATCCAGCCAAAAGATTAAAAAAAAGCTGCCAGTCCGGATTATCTTCATACATCCGGATCTCCTGGGAGATAATACCCTTTTCCTTCTCCACCGTTTCTTCTGTAAAATAAGGATGCTGCACAAAATCCAGCAGCGTTGTTAAATTTTTTTCTGTCTCCTGGGTACTGGAAAACAAATACGCTGTTTTGGTGAAGCTGGTAAATGCATTGGCCGATGCTCCCTGTTCCCCAAACGTCTGAAACACATCGCCTTCTTCATCTTCAAACATTTTATGTTCCAAAAAATGTGCAATCCCATCCGGGACTTTTACCTCCCCTTGTTTACCGATGGGAACAAATCGATTATCAATGGAGCCGTAATTCGTTGTAAATGTCGCAAACGTTTTATGAAACCCCTTTTTCGGCAGGACAAAAATCGTCAAACCATTGGAAAGTTGTTCTTTATAAACTGTCTCCTGGAGTTGGTCAAATGTAATCGTTTCACTCATTTGTTATCCTCCTTGCTGCGCAGAAAGTAGATTGTATCCAGTTCGAGGGTTTCGGCACAAGAAATAACATCTTCCCTGGTAACGTCATCCACCGCCTGCAGCCATTCCTTTATGGTACGGGGATGATCCGCATTCCGCCCCTGATAATATAATTCGATCAACCCCCTAGGATTATCGGTTGTTTCTAAAAGCTGATTTTTCACCATTCCTTTAGTCTGCTCGACATCGCTATCTGCAAACCGGCCCTTTCGTATATCTTCCATCTGTTCTTTAATGATGGCTACCGCTTTTTCATAATCCTCCACTTCAATCCCTGCCATAACAAGAATAATTCCCTTCTGGCTTTCATACCTGGAGGCCGCATAATAGGCCATGCTTTCCTTTTCCCGGACGTTAATAAAAAGTTTTGAGTTCGGAAATCCCCCAAACAATCCGTTCATGACCTGCAGGGCAGGAAAACGGCTGTCGGAAAAAGTGACCGGGGTCCGGTAGCCAAGATGGAGTTTTCCCTGCTGAATATCATCGGTTTCTATTTTTTCCCTTGGCTGGGTTATGCTGTTATGGTTGACTGCTGAGGAGTGGGCAGCAAGCTTTCGATCCGGGTCGAGGGTGAACATTGAGGCGGCCTCTTTAGCTTCTTCTGGTTCCATATCGCCGACGATATAAAGACAGATATCATCCTCTTCCAGCATCCGCCTGTACTCGTCTGTTAGTTCACGAAGTGAAATGTTTTCCACCTCCCCCACTTCTCCGTAAGGGTGGATCGAAAAAGGTTCCGCTTCGCACATCACTTCCAGCAGCCGTTTATTTGCATACCTCATCTTATCATCATAAATAGATTGAATACGCTGTTTTAACGTTCGTTTTTCCTCATTTACTACTTTTTCTGCAAACTTCCCGTCCGGAAGATAAGGGTCTTCCAGCGCATGCTGCAGAAAGGAAATACTTTTGTGGAATAGAGAAGGGGCCTCTTTCAGATATTTTTCATTTGCGATCTCCATCCGCATAGAGATAATGTGATTTTCTCCTTTTTTCTGGACGTCTGTGTGAAACGCCGCCCCGTACAAATCATCGAGATATAGGCGGATTTGTTTCCGGGATCTGAGATCATTTGTTGCGCTTTGCAGCACACTGGCAAGCAGAGCCCTCTTGGCCGCTGTTTCCCTGGTTAATGCGGCTTTTATCTGTAATACAAGTGTAGTTGTTTTATATTTTGCGGTTGGAATTAAATGAACATCCAAACCGCTGCCCTGCACTACTTCTTCTTCCTGTATCATACATTTACCTCCTCCTTGTCAAACCCTTTCATTCGAAGATACTTCTTCTTCCTGCTCCTGTGTTCCGCTTATCAATACCTCCCTTGGTTTGCTTCCTCCGTAGGGGCCGACAATTCCCCGTACTTCCATTTCATCTATAAGGCGTGCTGCTCTTGTGTAGCCTATTCTAAACCTTCGCTGGAGCATTGACACAGATGCGCTCTGCATATGAACGACCAGATCCACCGCGTCCTGGTAAAGCTCATCGTCCACTTCCTCCTGGACTTCCGGTTTATCTTCCGGAATCATTTCTTCCTGGTAATTCGCTTTCTGTTGAGCCACCACAGCTTCCACTACCTTTTCTACTTCCTCATCCGAAACAAACGCCCCTTGGACACGGGTTGATTTATTTGATCCTACCGGCTGGAAAAGCATATCGCCCTTGCCAAGCAGTTTGTCTGCCCCTCCGGCATCAAGAATAGTCCGGGAGTCTGTCTGGCTGGAAACTCCGAATGCGATTCTGGATGGAATGTTTGCTTTAATGACACCGGTTATCACATCGACAGAAGGTCTCTGTGTAGCAATAATCATGTGAATACCCGCCGCTCTGGCCATCTGGGCAAGTCTTGTGATCGCATCCTCCACTTCGTTGGAAGCAACCATCATCAGGTCGGCCAGTTCATCCACAATGACCACGATATACGGAAGTTCCGGATGATTTTCCCCATTCTTTTCATTTTGCTTTTTGACCCACTCATTATAGCCTTCCATATTTCTTGTGCCGGTATGAGAAAATAAGTCATATCGGCGTTCCATTTCAGCGACTACTTTTTTCAGAGCCTGGGCCGCTTTTTTCGGCTCCGTAACCACAGGTGTGAGAAGATGCGGAACTCCGTTATACACATTCAGTTCCACCATTTTAGGATCGATCATCATCAGTTTTACTTCATGAGGCCGCGCTTTCATTAAGATACTCGTAATAATGCCGTTAATGCATACGCTTTTTCCACTCCCTGTGGCGCCTGCTACAAGGAGATGCGGCATCTTATCCAGAGAAGCGAGCACCGGCTCTCCTGAAATATCTCTTCCCAGCGCGACCGAGAGGACATGATCTTCTCTTTGATAACCTGCCTCAATGACTTCGCGCAAAGTTACCATCGCTACTTCTGAATTAGGTACTTCAATTCCGATCGCAGCTTTTCCGGGAATCGGAGCTTCCATACGAATATCCTTGGCGGCTAAAGCAAGTGCCAGATCATCAGCAAGGTTTACAATTTTACTTACCTTGACTCCAGTATCCGGCTGTACTTCATACTTCGTAACGGCCGGTCCCAGGTGTACCTCGTTTACTCTCGCCTTCACCCCAAAGCTTTGCAGTGTTTCTTCGAGCTTTCTGGCATTCGAGGAAATAAGGCTTCTCTCCTGGTGCTGCGAATTATGCTGTGAGGCCCCAAGAATGTCGATCGCAGGAAGTTCATAGTTTTCATTCTCCGGTTCATCAGCCAGCAGGGAAACCTCCTGGGAATCTTCCGCCGCTTCCTTCTTCTTTTTTGACTGCTCTGTTTCCTTATTATGGACCGCTGTATATTCCTTATTCGGCATCGGCCTGGTTCTTTCCTGCGCCGAATTGGAATAGGCATTTTCAGCAAACGTATAAATAACAGGTTTCTGTTCCTCTGCAGCCTCCGCCGACCGCTCCTGCTGCGTTAATGCGGGTTCGGGCCGGCTCTCTGTCTTTTTCGACTGCGACGACTTTTTTTCCTTTGCAGCTTTTCCTTTTTCAGCTAAAAAAGTACGCAGCTGTTTTACCCTGGGCCCGGTTTTCTTTGTGCAATATTGAAAGATTTCCTGAATGGAAAGGCCGGTGATTAATAGAAAGGAAAGAATAAATAAAAAGCCGGCTATAATTCTCGTTCCAGCCGCATCAAATAAAAACCGGGTCAGAACGAATAATACAGCCCCCAGCATTCCCCCTCCAATATCCTCTACTATCCCCTCATCAAAAGGATCAAGCATAAAAAGTTCAAACGTCGTTACAATAGCGGAGCTTTCCTGATATTCTCCCTGCGCCCCTAAATTTTCAAACATCTGCACATGACTTAATAATATTAACGTAAGGACAGCAAGGTATATACCGCTCAAACGTTTCCCGGTAAATGGAGGGAGTTTTCTTTTAACAATGAGAATAGCAGCTATCAGCAGCAGCCCTGCATTTAAAAGCGGGGCCCATTCTCCTGCGGTAAAACGGAAAAGAGATTGGATGACTCCGCCGGCACGTCCAAGATGAAATAATGCCAATATTCCAGCTGTGAATAGAAATAACCCCGTCAATTCATATTTCATCTGAACTTTCCACTGTTTGGATTTTTTGGTATTCTTTTTTTTTCGCTTTGACTTCTGCGCCATGTTCCTTCACCTCAGTTCCCTTTTCGACTGTAAAAAAATCGTTTATGTAAAATGATTTCTATAATGAATCAGGCTGTCTCCATTTTATTTTTTCAGGGAGACAGCCTTCCGTCCATCAACTTCCGTATTTTATTATAGCATATCTTGCCTTTCATTCCTTCCCTTTAGAAGAAGATCATTCGTAATCCTTCCATTTTACCCCAGGCTGAAGATGTGGCTGCATGTAATCATGAGGATTTGAACTATTCAGAGAAACGATCGTCCATTCCCCTTCTTCACTTTTTTGAATCGTCACACAGCCATGCTCAATTGCTGCAGTCTGCTGCTCCTTCCACTCTTTTTCATCCGGTGGAAAAATGGATTCAGCTGCAAGCGGCGTATAAAGTATCATTGCAGCATTCCCCCTTCCTTTTCATCAATGAGCTCATTCAACCGTCCCAGTGCGGAGCCGATCCCGCCAACAGAATCAATTAAACCGTGCTGCACCGCATCTTCCCCTATTACATTTGTTCCAATGTCCCTTGTAAGATTACCTTTCGCAAACATTAAATCTTTAAATTTTTCTTCATGAATATCAGAATGGCGGGTCACAAAATTTATAACCCGTTCCTGCATTTTTTCCAGATATTCAAACGTTTGCGGCACTCCTATGACAAGACCATTCAAGCGGATCGGGTGGATGGTCATTGTGGCGGTTTCTGCGATATGGGAATAATCTGCGGCTACAGCGATCGGCACTCCTATCGAATGGCCTCCTCCCAATACGAGGGTAGTCGTTGGTTTGCTCATACTGGCCACCATTTCAGCTATTGCGAGCCCTGCTTCCACATCTCCCCCTACCGTATTCAGGACAAGCATGAGGCCTTTGATTTTTGGGTTTTGTTCCACGGCCACCAACTGCGGAATAATATGTTCATATTTGGTGGTTTTATTTTGGGGAGGCAGCTGCATGTGTCCTTCAATCTGGCCGACTACGGTAATACAGTGAATATTGGAGTTTTCCATTTCAGCCACGTTCGTCTGGCCGAGTTCTTGGATTTTGTTGACCAGGCTGTTTTTCTGGTCGTCTTTCTCCGGCTGCGTTGACGGCGTCTCCGGAGAAGTTCCGGGCGCTTTTTGGGGATCTGGCGGTCCGGAAGGATCTTGCTGCTCAGACATGAAAAAAACCTCCTTTAACGTGCGGTTAGTCATAGTATGAGTCATAATATCTCCATTCATTCTCGTTGTTTTTCTTCCCTCCCCGTCTACCAAAAAAAGAGCCCTCCTTAACGGAAAGCTCGTTTTAGGATTAGACTTCCATGATGATCGGGAGGATCATCGGACGTCTTTTTGTTTTTTCATATAAAAAGCGGCTCAAAACGTCTCTAATATTACTTTTCAGGGTGGACCATTCTTTGACGTTATCACTCAAAGCCTTTTCCAACGTGGTTTTTACTTTTGTCTTTGCTTCTTCCAGAAGTTCTTCGGACTCTCGGACATACACGAAACCTCGGGAAATAATATCAGGCCCGGAGACGATTCCGCTTGTTTTCTTGTTTAAGGTCACGACCACCACCAGAATGCCGTCTTCTGATAAAAGGCGGCGGTCCCGCAGCACAATATTTCCTACATCGCCTACACCCAGACCGTCAATCAGTACATTGCCGGAAGGAACTTTTCCTGCCCGCTTTGCCTTTGCTTTGGTAAACTCCACCACTTCTCCTTTATCGAGCAGAAAAATGTTATCGGCAGCCACGCCGGTTGTTTCAGCAAGTTCAGCGTGAGCCTGCTGCATCCGGAATTCTCCATGAACAGGAATGAAATAATCAGGCTGCAGCAGATTCAACATGAGCATCAGCTCATCCTGACTGGCGTGCCCCGTCGCATGAACATTTTCCTGGCCATAAATGACATCAGCCCCTAATTGATACAAAAAGTCGATGAGCCGGGAAACAGACTTCTCATTACCAGGAATAGGGTTTGCCGCTATAACGACCGTATCTCCATCTTCAATCGTCAATTCACGATGGGCTCCTTTAGCCATTTGGGCAAGGGCCGACATTGGTTCTCCCTGGCTGCCGGTACATAATATCGCTATCTGCTCCGGTTTATAATCCTTCACGCTGGACGTTTTTATAAAAATGTCATCCGGACAGTGTAAATAATCCAGCTCTCTTGCGATTTCAATGACTTTACTCATACTCTGTCCGACGACTGCAACTTTCCGCTGCTCTCTTACAGCGGCATCAATCACCTGCTGCACCCGGTGAACATTAGAAGCAAATGTAGTCAGAACAATTCGTCCGTCTGCCTCTTCAAATACTTCTTTAATTCCTTCCCCCGTCGAAGTTTCCGAAGGGGAATTTCCCGGTCTTTCCGCATTAGTGCTGTCCGACAATAAACAGAGAACTCCTCTTTTTCCAATACGGTTTAATTTGTCAATATCGGTATAACGTCCGTCTACCGGCGTCTGGTCAAATTTGAAGTCCCCGGTATGAACAATCAAGCCCTGCGGGGTTTCAATACTGACACCAACGGAATCAGGAATGCTGTGTGTGGTGCGGAAAAAATGAATCGGAAACTGTCCGACGGTAATTCGGCTTTCCCCGTGTACGAGCCGGAGATCAGCTTTTTTACGAAGCCCCTTTTCTTTTAAATGGTCTTCTACGAGACCAAGAGTTAATTTCGTGCCATATACCGGAACATGGATTTTCCGCAGTACATAGGCAAGCGCTCCAATATGATCCTCATGCCCGTGTGTTACTACAATCCCCCGCACCCGCTCTTTATTCTGAACCAGGTAGGAGATATCAGGAATTACCACATCCACCCCGAGCATATCATCCTCCGGAAACATTAAACCAGCGTCTACAATAAGAATATCCTCTTCAGTTTCAACAACATACATGTTTTTGCCGATCTCTCCAAGACCACCTAATGCAAATACACGTATCGACTCTATGGACTGCTTTGACAACGTTTTTTCCTCCTATATCTTTAAATCTGACGTTCTGCTGCATGGTTTCTTTCTGTTGCAACGTTTACAAAATGACATACTTGTCCACGGCTGCTTTCTCCACGGCGTCAACGAGAAAGCCTGTCTCTCCATAATAGAACTACGCACCCGAACTCATCACTTCTTTGTAGTATAACTCAAATGGAAAACAGAATACAAGTCTATTGTTCGGGATACACGTTAAGAAATTTCAACGAAACCTATAAGTATCAAGGCCTGCATGAGGAAAGAAAAAATCATGCTTTAACCGGCTGCATGATGGAATAAGCTTTTTTATCCCATTAAAAAACCTGGCTTAAGCCAGGCTGAACCAATTTTCCAGCTGTTTTACTTCTGATTCCGTTAAAGGGAGAAGTGGGGCTCTTGTAAACCTGGCCCCCACCCCGAGCTGTTCCAGCATTGCCTTGACCGGAGCCGGATTCGGTGCCATAAAACACGCTTTCATTTTCGGCAGCAGCTTTCGATGAGACGCTGCAGCTAGTGCTGGTTCTCCAGCAGCGAAACTGTCAATCATCGTTTTCATCTCCCTGCCGATGACATGGGCTGCCACAGACACTACTCCCGTTCCTCCTATAGACATGATAGGCAGAGTCGAAGAATCATCGCCGCTGTATACCTTAAAGTATTCCGGACTATGGTCAAGGAAATAAGCAATTTGATCCAGATCCCCGCTAGCTTCTTTTACCGCCCTGATGTTGGAAATGGCCGTTAAATGAAGCAGGGTATCTGCTTCCAAATTCACAATACAGCGTCCTGGAATATTATAAATCATTAACGGAAGGGAAGGCGCCCCTTCAGCGATTGATTTAAAATGGTAATACATCCCTTCCTGACTGGGCTTGTTATAATAAGGGGTTACCGCCATCATTCCATCTACACCAGTCGCAGCGGCCTTTTCCGTCAGCTGTACCGAATACGACGTATCGTTTGTTCCCGTTCCTGCCATGACAAACGCCCGGGTACCAGTAATTTCTTTTACTCGTTTAAACAGTGCCAGCTTTTCGTCTGTCGTTAATGTGGGAGATTCACCTGTTGTTCCTGCTATGACGAGCCCTTCTGATCCTGTGGAGAGTAAATGCTCCACCAGTGGTTCCAGTACCGGCCAGTCAATTTCACCACTGCTGTTAAACGGGGTAATCATAGCGGTAAGCAATCGACCGAATTCCAATCCCATTCCGCCCCTTTCCATATTATCTGCCTCAGGCGTTACCGTGACCTTCTCACCTGCTCCAGCTGAAAGGTATGATGAAGCGCAGCTACTGCCTTCTGTTCATCCTCTTTTTTTACAAGTACCCATATGGTGGTATGAGAATCTGCCGATTGATAAATTTGAATGTTTTCCTTCGTCAGAGCAGCCACTACTTTCGCAGCCACCCCGGGGACTCCGGTCATTCCGGCACCAACAGCAGATACTTTCGTGCAATGGGAAAGCCATTCCGGTTCATACCCTTTGTCTTTTAACAAGCGGACAGCTTCCCCGGCACGCTCATCCGGTACAGTATAGACAATGGCGGTCGGTTGTATATTAATAAAATCAACGGAGATGCCTGCCTGAGCCATTTCTTGAAAAACTGTATCCTGGAGAGTTAAATAATCTTTGCTTCTGACGGTGATTTGAGATAACCCGGACATATGAGCAATTCCTGTAACATGACGATCCTGAAGTCCAGAGTCTATCTCTTTTTCTTTACGAGAAGAAATGAACGTTCCGGGCCGTCCGGATATCGTGGAACGTATCCGTATCGGTATATCAGCCTGCCTTGCTATTTCCACGGCTCTGGGGTGGATCACTTTCGCTCCCTGATAAGCCATATTACAGATTTCTTCATACGTCACGGATTCAATGATGGAAGCTTCTTTCACCATGCCTGGATCGGCAGTCATCACTCCATCTACATCTGTGAAAATGTCCACATATGCCGCTGATAATGCTGCCGCAAGCGCAGCAGCGGACGTATCACTGCCACCCCGGCCCAATGTCGTTATTTCCCCTCCGGCTCCGGCTCCCTGAAATCCGGCGACCACGGCAACATCTAGATCCTGCAGCATGTTTTGCAGATGTTCACATTCCATATCCAAAATTTGTGCCCTTCCAAAGGCTTCATTGGTTTTAAATCCAGCTTGAGCCCCTGTAAAGGCCATCGCTTGCCACCCTTGAGAACGGAGGAGATCAGCAAAGATAACGGCCGAAATAACTTCCCCGCAGGAAATGAGTAGGTCCTGTTCGCGTTGAGATGACGCCGCCTGTTCCTTGTTGACCAGACTCAACAGCGTATCTGTCGCGTAAGGATCTCCTTTTCTTCCCATCGCAGAAACAACGACTACAACTTTATCCCCGTTTTTCACAGCGTTCGTTACATGTTTGGAAGCTGCTTTTCTACTTTCTTCATCTCGAACAGAAGTGCCGCCGAATTTTTGCACAATAACTGCCATGCCGATCTCCTTTTATTCCTTTATTAATCCAAATTTCACAAGACTTTCTGCAATTTGAACGGTATTATAAGCGGCTCCTTTTAACAAGTTATCAGAAACAACCCAGAAATGATAACCATTGGACTGATCCAGATCCTGCCGGATTCTTCCGACGAACACATCAGGCAGTCCTACGCTGTCCACTGCCATTGGATATTTTTGTTCGGAAGGGTTATCCTGTATCGTAATTCCTTTACCGGAAGCCATTGTAGTTTTTAATGTATCTGCCTCTGGTGAACCATTCTCTATTTCGATATAAACAGATTCAGAGTGACCGGTTTCGACCGGCAGACGGACACAAGTTGCAGCTACAGGCAGGTCACTTTTGTGCATGATTTTTTTCGTTTCATTAATCATTTTCATTTCTTCAAACGTATATCCGTTTTCCTGGAACTTATCAATTTGCGGAATAGCATTAAACGCAATTTGATAATGCTTATCGTCTCCGCCTACCGGAAGAAGTTCCGGATTAATCTCTTTTTTGTCCAATACGTCACGGGACTGCTCTTTCATTTCTTCCACTGCTTCCAGACCGGCACCGGAAACTGCCTGATACGTGGATACGATCACTCTTTTCAGCCCGTAAGCCTGACGGATCGGCTCGAGTGCCACTACCATCTGAATGGTAGAACAATTGGGATTTGCAATAATACCATTATGGTTTTTTACATCTTCTTCGTTCACTTCCGGAACGACAAGCGGTACTTCCTGGTCCATACGGTAAGCGCTCGTGTTATCAATGACGATGGCCCCTCGTTTCACCGCTTCCGGTGCCAGCTGTTTAGAAATGGAACCGCCGGCGGAAAAGAGACCGATCTGCACATCGTCAAATGATTCCGGTTTCGCTTCTTCTACGGTATATTCGACGCCGCGGAAGGTGATTTTTTTACCTGCCGAGCGTTTGGAAGATAATAATTTTAAATTTTTTATCGGAAAATTATTCTTATCAAGGGTATTCAAAATCTGCTCCCCTACTGCCCCTGTAGCTCCCAGAATAGCTACGGTATAACCCTGATTATTTGCCATGAATAAATAACTCCTTCCACAATCTCTAAAATGTTTGAAATACTCCTGCTATCTATTTTAACATAATAGATTCTCGTGGAAGAAGCAATGGTGCTGACGGTTCAATCATTGAATTTTTCCACGATAACCGGCTGATACTGCCGACCAGAAAGGGCTTCTTCCAGTGTTGCGGAGATTTCTTCCATTCTTGCTACTAAGGAGGTAGGTTTTTTCTGCGGATTATCCTGGCCAAATGGAACAAAATATATATTTTTCGCATTCATGAGCTTCATAATATTGGCTCCGTTTAATGCCAGGGCATCGTTTGTGGAAATGGCCAGAATAACAGGACAGCTGTTTCGAAGTGTTGCTTTCGCAGCCATGAGTACAGGAGAATCTGTCATTGCATTGGCAAATTTACTAATTGAATTTCCAGTCATCGGAGCAATAATCATGGCATCCATTGGATTTTTTGGACCAAATGGTTCAGCTTTTACAATGGAATCCACTACTTCTTCTTTTCCGGAAGCCTTTTTGATTTCATTCAGCCATTTTTCCGCCGCCCCGAATTTGGAATCTGTTTTTAATACAGTCGGTGTAATAACCGGATATACATCTGCACCTTTTTCTCTAAGTTCTTTCATATAAGGGATGGCTTCCTCCAACGTACAGTGAGATCCAGTAACACCAAACCCTATTTTTTTGTCCTGAAAAGGCAACATACGTTAAGCCTCCTTTTTTCCGTCATTTTCCTTCAACAGCTGCAGAATAACTTTTCCTAGAATGTGCCCGGCTGTTTTTGGAGCTGTTACACCGGGGAGTCCGGGAGCCTGCAGAGCTCTAATGCCTCTTTTCTCTGCGTATTCAAAATCCGTACCGCCCGGAGAGGAAGCGATATCTATAATGAGGGTGTGTGCCGGGACCTGTATTAAAATGTTTTCCGATAAGATAAGCGAAGGAATCGTATTAATACATATATCCGCCAGTGAAACAGCCTGATTCAGCCGGCTGAGGTCGAAAACATCATGCCCCATTGCTTCGGCCCGTGCTGTTTCTGCGGGATCTGACGTCCCTACTTTTGCATATGCACCTACTGCAGAAAAGGTGCCGGCAATTGTCTGTCCCGTTCGTCCAAAACCAAGAACAAGCGTACGGGATTGATGAATGGTATGCTCCGTTTCCTGTATTGCCATAAGCAGTACCCCTTCCGCTGTGGGGACCGAATTATAGATGGCGGTATCATTCCGTTCCATTAAGGCGGTATAAGAACGGTTGATTCGTGTCATTAATTTATCCGCGGCTTCTGTTCGAATCCCGGTTATGATTAAACACTCTGGTTTCAGCCTGTGAAACCAGCTTTCTTCTACATACAATGTATTTTCAGAAAATACTGCCTCTACTTTTTGCTCAGGTTTTATTCCGCTTACCGGCAGAATCACCGCATCCAGCGTTTCCCAGTCCACATCCGCCTTTCCAGCTGCTTTTTTCATTCCAGGACGGAGGCTGCACCAGCGGTCAAACCCTAATAAAGTGACCTCCATTCCCTTTTGCTGCAAATAATCCGCCATCTCTATTTGTCTGGCGTCTCCGCCGATCAGAACAATGTTACCTTTCAATTTCCAGCCCCCTTTTTCATTGACTCGTGTCTATATACCATATGAGAAAGAAAAAAAGGGGTGATTAGTTCCTGAAAAGCAGCATGAAAAATAGAAGCTGTATCCATCTTGCCAAAAGGGCTTCTGAAAGGAGTAGTAATAGAACCCAGTCAAAATACGCGGACTCCACAGGACGTGCGCGGTTTTAGCAGAAGTTCCTATTTCTTTCAGCCGCTCTTTTTTATTCGAGCCGTGCCGCGGCAAAGAAGACACTGCGACAACGACCAAAGAAAGTTAGAGGAGAGATCGCCCTTGTGCCCTGTGGGGGAAAGCAAAGTATTAGGATGCAGCGATGGAAAGACAAAAAATCCCGAACCAATTCATAAAAGGAATCGTTCGGGAATTTATTGAGTTGGTATAGTTTTGCACGGCCTCGCGGGCCTTTGTTTTATTCTGCCGGAGGCTGCGAGGTCAGTTTTACGGTATCGATAATAACAAAGTCGTCTCCAATTTTTATGATGGAGTTCCAGGGGATACGCCAGCTTTTTGATTTTTTCCGGAAAGGAGACGTTGCTATAATAATTTCTTTAATCCGGCCGCTCTTTTCGTCGATCACCAGATCAGGATTACCCGGGAGCCCAAGCTTTACCGCGTGATTTCCATCTATGATTTCTTTTCGGGTCCATTCGCTTAATAACATCTTTGCTATCCCCTCTATGAATGTTCTTCTTACAAGATGCTTTCTTGGCGAACCGCTTTTGGAAGAACACCGTCCCTGTTAATCAATGATAGCGAATAATCGGAGCGAAATATATATTCTGCCATACGGCAGACATCTTCCCGCTTTACAGCTTCGATCCGTTCCACGATTTCATCCAGGGGACGGTGGCGGCCAAGCAGCAATTCATTTTTCCCATTTCTGCTCATCCGGCTGCTGGTACTTTCCAGACCCAGCATCAAATTACCTTTCAGCTGTTCTTTGCCGTTGTTTAACTCTTTCTCTGTCAACCCATGCTCTGCCAGTTCCCGGAATGCAGCCATCATAGCCTCAAACGTTTCATCGAGCTGTTCGATTCCCGTTCCGGCATAAATCGTCATCATTCCACTGTCCAAAAACGGAGCATGATAGGAAAAAACAGAATAAGCCAAACCCCGGTCTTCCCGAAGATCTTGAAACAGCCTGCTGCTCATACTTCCTCCCAGCGCATTGTTTAATAACGTTAAGGAATACATGCTGCCATGATTCATTTCCAATCCGGGAAAACCCAGACAAAGATGGGCCTGCTCTGTTTCTTTACACACAGCTGATTTCCCGGCGTTATATTCAGGGAGTTGCAGCGGCTCCTCGACACGCTGATAAGGAAGATCTGTGAATAAATTCTCAAGTATCTCCATGATCTCCTCCGTTTGATTTCCAGCCAGGGAAATAACAAGATTATCCGCTGTATAAAAACGCTGCCGGTATTGAAGAAGCGTATCGCGGGTGAGACGGCTTACTGTATCCTCCGTGCCGAGAATGGGACGTCCAAGCGAATGATTTCCAAAAAAAGCTTCGTCCAAGTAATCGTGGATAATATCATCCGGCGTATCCTCTACCATTTTTATCTCTTCTAAAATAACCTGTCTTTCTTTTTCCATCTCGTCCTCATCAAACCGGGAATGAAATATCATATCTGCTAAGATGGACAATGCTTTTTCTGTATGCTGATCCAATACTTTCGCATAAAAACAGGTATATTCTTTTGATGTAAATGCATTCACATGACCGCCGATCCTATCAAAACTTTCCGCTATATCGGCCGCGCTTCTCTTTTGAGTTCCTTTAAAAAACATATGCTCCAAAAAATGCGAAACTCCATTATCCGGAGCGGCTTCATACCTTGAACCTGCTCCAACCCAAATACCAACCGTCATCGAACGGACGGTGGGGATATGTTCTGTCACCACACGGATGCCATTATTTAATGTATGCTTCTGAATCAAAACGTATTTCCTCCTTCTACGCTGACCATCCTTAATCGATTCTTGTTTCTTTAAATGTTTGAGAGACCGTATCCAGTTTTATTCCTTTTTCCTTAATTTGCTGGATCATCTCCTTCAGCCCGCCAACAGCAGACGGCGTAGGATGCATAAGAATCAAGGAGCCGTTTTCTACTTTGGAAGCCGTTTTGGACGCCATTGCTGCCGGCTCTGGATTTTTCCAGTCGACGGTGTCTACCGTCCATAAAACCGTGTGCATCTCAAACTCTGCTGCGGTTTCCACCGTTTCATCATTGTAGCTTCCGGAGGGAGGGGCAAACAGGGCAGGTTTCTCCGCCAATACAGCCTCCAGGACCTCATTGGTCTGTTTGAGTTCCTGTCTGATTTTGGTGCTTCCGGACTGGGACATATCAGGATGCGAATAAGCATGGCTGCCTATTTCATGACCTTCTTCTTTAATCATTTTAGCTAATTTAGGCTGTTTTTGCACCCATTTCCCTTCTAAGAAGAACGTTGCTTTCACTTTTTCCTCACGCAGTATTTTTAGCATCCGGGGGATATACTCTTCTCCCCACGAAACGTTCACCATAATAGAGGCTGCCGGTTTTGCCGGGTTCCCTTTGTAAATCGGGGCAGGAGGCAGGTCGCTTAAATGAACTTCAGGAGGGACCTCCTCCATAACCAAATGGCTCTCCCGAAATTCACCGGTTTTTTTCATCGCTTCATAGGATTCTTTTACATTAACCATGGTGCCATTGTAACCTGGAATCGCTTTCCATACTTTATCAATGACAGCATCTTTCGGCGGCTCATTCCACTCTTTTGATGCTTCTTCCAGCTTTTCATATAACGTTTCAGCCGTCAGGTCTGCTGAAACCGTTTCTGCTTCTTCATTATGTACGAAAAAAAGGGAATGAAATGGGACATCAGCCTGTACAACCAGGAAGCAGAAAAATGCAAAAAAAGAAATAGTCAGCAGGTTTTTTTTCATAAGATCTCCCCCTGCATCCAGTGTATGAAGAGAGAGGGATCTCATAGAACATGAAAAAAGAACTTGGCCTGGGCGCCAAGTCTTTCTGTCCGCTTTTCTTTTAGTTTTGATTCTGCTCTTTCAATAAAGCTTTTCTGGATAGGTTGACACGCCCCTGATTGTCTATTTCCGTAACTTTCACCAAAACCTCGTCTCCAATCTGTACCACATCTTCCACCTTGTTCACCCGTTCTTCGGCAAGCTGGGAAATATGGACAAGACCGTCTTTTCCTTTAAAAATTTCCACAAACGCGCCGAATTTTTCAATTCGTTTTACTTTCCCAAGATATGTCTGCCCTACTTCCACTTCACGAATCAAATCCTCAATTTGTTTCTTCGCGTTGTCATTTGCTTCGGCATCCGTGGAAGAAATATAAATCGTACCATCCTGTTCAATATCAATTTTCACACCGGTATCTTCTATAATTTGATTTATCGTTTTGCCGCTTGGGCCGATAACATCACGGATTTTATCCGGCGAAATCGTCATGGTTAATATTTTCGGAGCATACTCCGATAATTCACTTCTGGTTTCACTTATGGCCGACAACATATTTTCCAATACTTTCATCCGGGCGGAACGGGCCTTTTCCAGCGCATATTCGAGTACTTCCCGATTAATGCCGGAAATCTTAATATCCATCTGCAGGGCAGTAACTCCCTCTTCTGTACCTGCTACTTTAAAGTCCATATCGCCGAGGGCATCTTCCATCCCCTGAATATCGGTTAACACTGTTAAATCATCGCCTTCTTTCACCAGACCCATCGCAATTCCCGCAACCGGGGCTTTAATGGGAACGCCGGCATCCATCATCGCAAGAATGCTTGCACATATACTGGCCTGGGAAGTCGAACCGTTAGATTCCAGCACTTCGGATACGAGACGGATGGTATAAGGAAAATCCTTTTCGGGCGGAACCACCGGTTCAAGGGCCCGTTCTCCCAGGGCTCCATGACCGATTTCGCGGCGTCCCGGCCCACGTATTGGTCCCGTCTCTCCCACACTGAAGGAGGGGAAGTTATAATGGTGCATAAATCGTTTCGATTCTTCCATGCCCAGTCCATCCAGAACCTGTACATCTCCCAGCGGTCCAAGAGTACAGACACTGAGCGCCTGGGTCTGTCCGCGGGTGAATAAACCAGAACCATGTGTACGCGGGAGCAGTTTTACCTGAGAAGCCAGCTCCCTGATATCTTCTGGCCCTCTTCCATCCGGGCGGATTTTTTCCTGCGTAATGAAACGGCGGAATTCCTCTTTCACGATGCCCTGGAGAACTTCCTGCACATCTTCCTGTTCTTCTTCTTCAAACTTCTCAATAATTGCTTCTTTTGCTTCGTCTATTGCCGTTTCCCGCGCTTTTTTCTCTTTTACGAGCACGGCTTCTTTTAATTGCGTTTCACCGGCTTCCCGGACTCTCTGTTCCAGCTCTTGGTGCGGCTGCTGCAGTTCCACTTCCATCACTTCAGAGGTACCGGCCTGTTCCATAATTTCTTCCTGAAACGCCACCAGTCTTTGTATCTCTTCATGTCCAAACATGATCGCTTCAAGCATATCCTCTTCCGGTACTTCATTAGCACCGGCCTCTACCATATTGATAGCTTCCTTCGTACCGGCCACTGTTAATTCGATATCGCTTTTTTCTTCCTGCTCGATTGTCGGGTTAATTACGAACTGCCCGTCTACTCTTCCAACTTTGACTCCGGCGATCGGTCCGGAAAACGGGATATCCGAAAGAGATAAGGCGATGGAGGAACCAAGCATCGCGGCCATTTCTGAGGAACAGTCCTGGTCCGAACTCATAACCATGCTTACTACCTGTACTTCATTGCGAAAGCCCTCCGGGAACAGCGGGCGGATCGGGCGGTCAATTAAACGGCTTGTCAGCACTGCTTCGTCACTCGGCCGCCCTTCCCTCTTGATGAAACCGCCTGGAATTTTTCCGGCAGCGTACAAACGTTCTTCGTAATTAACGGTTAAAGGGAAAAAGGGCAGGTCTTTCGGTGTATCGGATGCTGTTGCGGTTGAAAGAACTGCTGTATCGCCGTATCTTACCATCACAGCACCATTTGCCTGCTTTGCAAGCTGGCCGGTTTCAATCTTTAACTCTCTTCCGGCCCAGTTAAATGTAAATGATTGCATTTTTTGTTCCATTTCCAAAGGATCTTCCTCCTGTAATTTTATTTCTTCTTAAGTATAAGTGTTGCCACCTGATTCTTATTTTACAATTCGATCAAGAGAAAAGAAAGGACAACTCAATAAGAAAAGCGCAAGCGCCCTGAATAAACGTATCATTGAACATAAAAATATATACTTTTACTTATAACAAAAAGCGGGATTTCTCCCGCTTTTCTTTCTCTATCTGCGCAGACCAAGCTTGTTAATCAAGTTACGGTATCTTGTTACATCTTTTTTACGCAAAAAGGTTAACAAGTTACGGCGTTTCCCGACCATTTTCAAAAGACCGCGGCGGGAATGGTGATCTTTCTTGTGATCCCGCAAATGCTGGTTTAATGAAGTAATCTGCTCTGTAAGGATAGCCACCTGAACTTCCGGAGAACCCGTATCATTTTCATGCGTTTTGAATTCTTCCACCAGTTCCTGCTTTCTTTCGTTTGTTAATGCCATCCTAAGCACCTCCTTATCATAGATAATCGCCGATTCCCCAGTCAAACGTCGGAGGAACGTCCTGACCAAGCAATGGCTGGTTTCATATTACAGTCACTAGAATACCGGTTTTTTCAGAAGAATGCAAGAGCAGATTTCTATTCCAAGCTATGGCACATCGATCCGGGCCTGCAGAATTTCTTTTGCCTTTTTTGCATCACGGTTCATTTCTTCCACAAGTTCCGCTGCGCCGTTGAACTTTTCTTCTCCCCGGATATAGGAATAAAAAGCTACTTCCGTATCACTTCCATAAATATTCCGGTCAAAATGAAAAATATGGACTTCAATAATCGGTTCTTCCGGGGCTTCCTCATGAAAAGTTGGTTTATAACCTATATTGCATACACCATCCAGCCATTTGTCTTCTACCTGGATTCGAACTGCATACACACCGGCTGCCGGAGTAATGTATGCTTCGTTTTTTCTAATATTGGCGGTGGGAAAACCAATCGTTCTTCCTCTTTGCTCTCCTTTTTCCACCGTCCCCCGTATGCTGTATGTTCTCCCAAGAAAAGCTGCCGCTTCCTTTACATTTCCAGCTTCAATATACTCCCTGATCAGCGTGGAACTGACTTTTTCCCCATTTCGCTTTACTTCTCCCACTACGGTCTGTTCCAATTGATTTCTCGAATGAAAAGGCATGGTTTCCATCGTACCCTTTCCAAGCCGTCCGTAAGAAAAGTCAAAACCAGCTACCACATGGACCGTATTTAATTTAATAATATAATTATCTACAAAATCCTGCGGTTCCTGAGAAGCAAAGAACGTGTCAAAATGAATCACAAACAGATAGTCGGGCCCCTCTTTTTTTAATTGCTCCTCTTTATGACGAAGCGGTGTAATATAACGCATCGTCTCTTCAGAAGCATGAGGGGAAAGCACAGCTTTCGGGTGGGGATGAAACGTCATAATTCCAAGGGCGCACCCTTTTTGTTGTGCTTTCCGTTTTGCTGTTTGAATTACTTCCCGATGACCAGTATGAACTCCATCAAAATATCCGAGAGCCAGTACCATTTCTGGAAAAGGGGGAAACGTCTGTTCATTTTGGTGGTAAAGATAAATGGTTTGCAACGGGGGTCACCTGCCGTTTATGATTTTCCATGTCACAGAGAATGTCTAAGCATCGTTTTTGGTTTAATGAGACCAGCCTTTTCTGGATGATGCTGATACACCGCTAACGCTTTGTCTTTATACAAAAATACAAAAGGGGACCGCGTGGCACCTTTTTCTTTTCGAAGGACACTCCCGTGAATGATGCGTTCCGCAGTATCTTCCGGTACCCGGACCCGCGGGAGCTCAGCCAGGGCATATTCTATGGAAAAGCCAGCTTTGTCAAGGGCAGCTTCCTGTTTTTTCAGCTCGTCCAAAGTATAACTGTCCTCGACCGCAAAAGGTCCTGATTTTGTCCGGATTAAATCAGACATATGGGCCGGAAAACCCAGCTTTCTGCCAATATCGACAGCCAGCGTCCGGACAAAGGTGCCTTTACTGCAAGTGACACGGATCCGGAAGGAGACGGTATCTGCTTCTTGCTTTAGTGTATCAGGAACCAACTGGATATGAAAGATTTCGATATCCTTCCCTGGTCGTTCTACTGTTTTACCTTCCCGCGCATACTCATACAGTTTCTTTCCATGGATCTTTACAGCTGAATACATTGGCGGCTTCTGTACCTGCCTGCCTTGAAAACGTTCCACCGCCTGCCGGATCTCCTTTTCCTCCAAAGGCCGGGTGATCTTCCCGGTTTCCGTTATTTTTCCGCCCGCATCTTCCGTATCAGTGGAATACCCAAGCGTAATCTCCGCTTCATACTGTTTCGGGTAGGCTGAAATGTAATCAGCTATTTTTGTGGCTTTCCCTGTACAAATAGGAAGCACGCCTTCCACTTCCGGATCCAGGGTACCGGTGTGACCTGCTTTTTTTATATGAAATATGCGGCGGATCTCATCCACACAGTCGTGGGAAGTCACCCCTTTGTATTTGTAAAAGGGAATAATCGCATCTGTCATATGTATTCACCCTTTTTTACTGGTTCTTCCTGTCAGTGGAGCAGGAAAAAGGCTTGTGAATCCCAAGCCTTTACTTCCTTTCCTCGTCATTCAGCTCTTTTAACAATCGTTCAATCCGATTTCCATAATCAATCGATTCATCAAAAGCGAATGATATCTCCGGGGTTTTCCGCAGATGGATCCGATTACCGATTTCACTGCGGATAAATCCGCGTGCTTTTTGAAGAGCTTTAAGGGTTTCTTCTTTATCGTCTTCTTCTCCAAGCACAGTGATAAACACCCGCGCCTGCTGCAGATCCCCGGTCACATCCACCCCTGTTACCGTCACAAACTGAACGCGGGGATCTTTTACTTCCCGTGAAAGTATATCCGCCAGCTCTTTTTTTATCTGCTCTCCAACACGATCAGCTCTTACGTTGCTCATATCTGCCGCCTCCTTACTACTAAAGCCATTCATAATCCGTAACAGTGCGGTCCAGTTCAGGCTGCCGGTCCATCATATCCAGTGCCTTTTGCAGCTCCCGCTCTACCACGGACTTATCTCTATTAACAGTGACAATGGTAAGAGCCGTCCGCTGCCAAAGGTCATGATGGTCTGTTTCTGCTACGGATACGTTTAGCTTTTGCTTCAGCCTGGTCGTTATACTCTTTACTACTGCCCGCTTTTCTTTCAGAGATTGAGCCTGGTAAATAAGACATTCACAGTGAGCAGCTCCTATCATGCGGGTTTAATTTCCTCCATGATGTAAGCTTCGATGATGTCGCCTTCTTTAATATCATTGAACTTTTCCAGGGTGACCCCGCATTCATATCCGGACTGCACTTCTTTCACATCGTCCTTATAGCGTTTTAAGTCCTTGATGCTTCCCTCATGAATGACGACGCCGTCCCGGATCACACGCACGCTCGAATCTCTGGTTATTTTGCCTTCCGTCACATAGCTTCCGGCGATCGTACCAATCCGGGAAACTTTAAAGAGCTGCCGGACTTCCACCTGTCCGATGACTTTTTCCTGGTAGACAGGATCCAGCATTCCTTTCATGGCTGATTCAATTTCTTCAATGGCGTCGTAGATGACACGGTGCAGCCGGATATCTACCTTTTCTGATTCTGATGTCCGTTTCGCATTTGCATCCGGACGGACATTAAATCCAATAATGATAGCATTGGAAGCAGAAGCCAGGATAACATCGGATTCGGCGATAGCGCCGGCGCCGGCATGAATAATATTAACTTTCACGCCTTCCACATCAATCTTTTCCAGCGATCCTTTCACTGCTTCCACGGATCCCTGTACGTCAGCCTTTACAATAACGTTTATTTCTTTCATTTCATTTTCCTGGATTTGACTGAATAAATCATCAATACTTACTTTTGAAGTCTGGCTGCGTTCTTCTTCCCGGGCCCGGGTGGCACGCGCCTCTCCAAACTGGCGGGCTTTCTTCTCATCATTAAATTGCACAAATTGATCCCCTGCCAGCGGTACCCCATTCAATCCTGTAATTTCTACCGGGGTAGACGGGCCGGCTGATTTTACGCTTTTGCCTACGTCATTCACCATAGCCCGGATTTTACCATACGTATTACCTACAACTAATGGATCGCCGATTTTCATGGTACCTTCCTGAACGAGAAGGGTCGCCACAGGACCGCGCCCTTTATCCAGCTCTGCTTCAACAACAGTGCCCCGGGCCCGTTTATCGGGGTTAGCTTTCAATTCTTCCACTTCAGCTACAAGCAGAATCATTTCCAAGAGTTCATCCAGACCCTGGTTATTGATTGCAGAGACGTTTACGTAAATCGTGTCTCCTCCCCAGGCTTCCGGTACAAGCTCAAACTCTGTCAGTTCCTGCATCACCCGGTCAGGATTTGCGCCTTCCTTGTCCATTTTGTTCACCGCTACAATGATCGGAACCTCGGCAGCTTTCGCATGGTTGATAGCTTCTTTCGTCTGCGGCATCACTCCGTCATCTGCCGCTACCACGAGAATGGTGATATCTGTTACCTGGGCTCCGCGTGCACGCATCGTGGTAAACGCAGCATGGCCCGGGGTATCTAAAAAGGTGATTTTTTTATTGTTTTCTCTTACTTGATAGGCACCAATGTGCTGGGTAATGCCGCCCGCTTCGCCTTCCGTCACTTTTGTATGGCGGATCGAATCAAGCAGGGTGGTTTTGCCGTGGTCCACGTGCCCCATAATAGTAACGACGGGAGGCCGTTCTTCCAGCTTATCAGGATCATCTGCTTCTACCTGATTTTCAATATCAAGTTCATCCACCTCTACTTGCTCTTCAACCTCCACATCATAATCAGCAGCAATTAATTCAATGGACTCTTTTTCCAAATCCTCATTAATCGTGGCCATAACTCCCAGACTCATTAACTTTTTTATGATTTCGGAAGACTCTTTGTTCAGTTTATCTGCCAGTTCCCCTACCGTAAGGGAACCGGTGAACGTGATTTTATCCGGTGTCGGTGCTGGTTTTTTCCCGCCCCCGGAACGATTGTTTTTATTCTTCTTCCCTTTATGCTGGTTATTCTGTTTTTTGTTTTTGGGAGGTTTGTTTTGATGGCCCTGTTTTTGCTGACTCCTGTCCTTTTTGGCAGGGTTCGGCTGATTCTGTTTATTCCCAGAATTATTTTTCGGAGACTGATTTTCACTTTTTGGCTGCTCGGTTTGTTTTTTATCCTTGCCTTCCAATTTAGCGACCGTCTCCTCATTAATGACGGACATATGGTTGGAAACCGGAATGTTCATGTTTTTCAGTTCATTCACTACTTCCTTGCTAGATTTATTGACTGATTTCGCATATTCATAAATTCTCATCTTACTCATAAGCATAACCTCCACCTTTATTCATCCAGCATCGAGATCAGCCTGCCTCCGAATCCCTTATCAGTGATGCCTATAATAACGCGGCTGCCTTTGCCGACTGCCCGGCCAAGTCCGTCCCGGTCCCCCGTTACATAACACGGCACCTGATAATAGCTGGATTTGTCTTTGAATTTTTTTTTCGTGTTTGGTGAAGCATCCCCGGCAATCAGTACTAAAGAAAGAGACTGTTTTCTTATTTCTTCAAGTACAGTATGATCCCCGGTTTTCACTTTTCCCGCTTTAGCAGCCAGGCCTAAAAACGAATATATGGACGGGTTCATCGTTTTAATCCTTTCTTTCTTTCCTCAAGCAAACGTTCATAATCTTCTTCAGTCACTTTTATATTTAAGTGACGGGAGAGCGCATCTTTTCTTTTTGCCTCTAAAAAACATTGCTCACTATTAGTGATATAAGCACCGCGTCCGTTTTTTTTTCCGGTCGGATCGACGGAGACTTCCCCTTCCGGAGTTCTCACCACACGAATTAGTTCTTTTTTTTCCATGGTGTCGCCTGTGACAATGCATTTTCTGATCGGCTTTTTTTTCTTCAATCTCCTCGCTCCTTTATTTCCCCATCACTCTTCTTCTAAATACTCTTCTTCTTCCTCATCTTCTTCATAGCCGGGATCATCGAGGTCAAATTCATCTTCGTCTTCTTCCTCATCCTGCTGCGCTGCTGGTCCCCTGGCCCCATAAGATGGATTATTCGGATCATATAGTCCGCTTTCTTCTGCTTCGGACTCGCTTTTTATATCAATTTTCCAGCCTGTCAGCTTTGCAGCAAGTCTCGCATTCTGTCCGCGTTTTCCTATGGCAAGAGAAAGCTGATAGTCCGGAACAATGACCAGGGTGCTTTTATCCTCTTCGTCTACTTGAACGTCAAGAACTTTTGAGGGGCTGAGAGCGTTAGTGACGTATTCGAATATATCCTCCGAATAATGGACGATATCAATTTTTTCACCTTTCAGTTCATTTACAATCGTCTGCACGCGTTGTCCCTTTGGGCCGACACAAGATCCGACTGGGTCTACTTCAGGGTCTTCTGCATATACCGATATTTTCGAACGATCCCCTGCTTCCCGGGCGACAGATAATATTTCCACCGTTCCGTCATAAATCTCCGGAACTTCCAGTTCAAACAAACGCTTTAAAAGGCCGGGATGGGAACGGGAAATTAATATTTGCGGCCCTTTGGTAGTTTTTTCTACTTTTGTGATGTATACCTTTAGCCGGTCATTGTGCCGGTACGTTTCATTTGGCATCTGTTCTCCCTGGGGAAGCAAAGCTTCTACTTTCCCGAGATCCACATAAATGAAACGGTTATCCTGACGCTGGACGATGCCTGTCATAATATCTTCTTCCCGGTCAATGAAGTCCGAGTAAATTATACCTCTTTCTGCTTCCCTGACACGTTGGGTGACCACCTGTTTTGCCGTTTGAGCGGCAATTCTGCCAAAATCTTTTGGTGTGACTTCCAGTTCGACGATATCATCGAGTTTATAATTAGGGTCGATCTCCCCTGCTTCCTCTAAAGAAATTTCCAATCTGGGATCGAAAACTTCTTCGACTACTTCCTTCCGGGCAAAGACGCGGATGGTGCCATCCTCACGATCAATATCGATCCGCACGTTCTGCGCCTGGTTAAAATTACGTTTATAGGCAGAAATCAGGGCGGCTTCAATTGCTTCAATAATAACTTCTTTTTCAATTCCTTTATCTGTTTCCAACGTAGATAATGCATCCATAAAATCACTATTCATGAGTTTTCCGTTTCCCCCTTTTGAACCGGCTGCAGCATCGTTTTCGAAGCCGGGGTTTGGTTAAAATTGGATGGCCAGCCGCGCTTTAGCCACTTTTTCATAAGGTACGTGGTAGGTTTTTTGTTTTTGTTTCCCTTCAATACTTAGTGAATCTTCATCGAACCCTGTTAAGGTTCCTTCAAACGCTTTTTCCCCGTCAATGGGTTCATAGGTCGTCACATATACATGTTTGCCAACGGCGCGGGAAATATCTTTTTTGGTTTTTAAGGGGCGTTCTGCACCAGGGGAAGAAACATCCAGATAATAAGCGCCCTGAATAATATTTTCTTCATCCAGCGTCTCGCTCAATTTTTCACTGACATGGCCGCAGTCTTCAATGTCCACCCCGTCTTCACTGTCTATGAAAACTTTTAAAAACCAGTGTTTTCCTTCCTTTTTATATTCCACGTCCACCAGCTCCAGGCCCATCCCTTCCACAATAGGTTCTGCGAGCTCGGTCGTTTTGTCTTTAATTCTTTTACTCATCGCTTACCTCCTTTACTGCGGTCCCACCACTCTTTACCCTGTTTATTTTTCTGCTATTACAACGTCATTATTCTTTTAGCGAAAACGAAAGAGTGGGTGCAAACCCACTCTTCTCAGGACGTGCTTATTCGAGGTATCTAAAGAAAGATTACCATACTGTAGTATAAAATGCAACATAACCCTGGCCTGGAAAGAAGAGCAGGCCTCTTCCATTTAAAACAGGGACAACTGGTTGGAGTCTGGCATTCCTTCCAGGCATCCGTGCATATCCAGGTGTTCTATCACTGTTTTTGTAGCTTTACTGCGCTGCTGCAGGTCTTCTTTCGACAGAAATTCTCCATTCTCCCGGGCCTGGACAATATTCCAGGCAGCATTGGTCCCTACGCCGTCCAGGGAATCAAAGGGCGGGATCAGGCTATCTCCATCTACTACAAATTCACTTGCTTTGGAGCGGTAGAGATCAACCTTCTGAAAAGAAAATCCTCGCTCACACATCTCAAGCGCGAGTTCCAGCACCGTCACCAGACTTTTCTCTTTAGGAGGGGCTTCCATGCCTTTCCCATGAATTTCTTCAATTCTTGCCCGAATCGACGTGCCGCCTTTTATCATCGTCGGAATTTCAAAATCATCCGCCCGAACGGTAAAATAGGACGCATAAAAAAGGATAGGAAAATGCACTTTAAAATAAGCAATACGAACCGCCATTAGGACATAAGCGGCAGCATGGGCTTTAGGAAACATATATTTTATCTTCAAACAGGATTCAATATACCAGTCCGGTACCCCATTTTTTTTCATTTCCTGAACCCATTCTTCCTCAAGCCCTCTCCCTTTTCGTACGAATTCCATAATTTTAAAGGCGAGGGAATGCTCCACCCCTTTATAAATGAGATATACCATAATATCATCCCGGCAGCCAATGACATCTTTCAGCTCACAAGTGCCGCTTCTGATTAATTCATCCGCGTTACCAAGCCATACATCAGCACCGTGGGAGAGGCCGGAAATTTGGACGAGTTCGGAAAACGTGCGTGGGTTTGTTTCTTCCAGCATCTGTCTGACAAATCTCGTACCAAATTCAGGAATTCCGTATGTGCCTGATTTGCACATGATCTGTTCAGGCGTTACCCCGAGAATTTCAGGACCGCTGAAAATCTTCATGACGTCTTCATCATCCACCGGAATCGTATTTGGATCAATGCCGCTTAGATCCTGAAGCATGCGGATAACGGTTGGATCATCGTGTCCTAAAATATCCAGTTTTAGTAAGTTATCATGAATCGAGTGGAAATCATAATGGGTTGTTTTCCATTCTGATCCCTTGTCATCAGCAGGGTACTGGATCGGGCTGAAATCATGGATATCATATTCATCCGGTACAACGATAATCCCTCCCGGATGCTGTCCGGTCGTGCGTTTCACCCCTGTACATCCGGAGACCAGCCTGTCAATTTCCGCTCCGCGGTAATACGCATCCGTGTCATTCTGATATCCTTTCACAAATCCATATGCGGTTTTGTTGGCCACCGTACCAATGGTCCCCGCACGATAGACTCTGTCCTCTCCAAATAATTCCTTCGTGTAATTATGAGCGGTCGGCTGATAATCTCCCGAAAAGTTCAGATCAATATCCGGAACTTTATCTCCTTTAAACCCTAAGAAGGTTTCGAACGGAATATCGTGTCCGTCTTTTATATACGTAGTTCCACATTGTTCGCATTCTTGGTCCGGGAGGTCAAAACCTGAACCTACGGTCCCATCATTAAAAAACTTCGAATGACAGCAGGAAGGGCATACATAGTGTGGGGGCAGCGGATTCACTTCCGTAATATCGGTCATGGTCGCAACAAAAGAAGAGCCGACCGATCCCCGCGAGCCTACCAGATAACCGTCTTCCAGCGATTTTGTAACTAATTTCTGGGAAATAAGATAAATGACGGCAAAACCATGACCAATAATGCTCTCTAACTCTTTTTCCAGGCGTTCTTCTACAAGCGAAGGAAGCTTTTCTCCATAGATGTTTCGCGCCTTATTATAGCACATGTCACGGATTTCCTGGTCCGATCCCTCGATATTAGGAGTGTAGAGATCCTCCGGAACCGGATGAATTTCTTCGACGTTTTCCGCAATCGTGTGAGGGACGGTAACCACAATTTCTTTCGCTTTTTCCTCTCCTAAAAAAGCGAAACTTTCCAGCATTTCTGCTGTTGTTTTAAATGACACCTCCGGCAGAGTCTGTTTATTAAGAGGATTGGCGCCGCCCTGGGAAGCGATGAGAATCTTGCGGTATATGTGTTCCTCCGGTTCAATATAATGAGCGTTGCCGGTAGCTGCTACAGGTTTTCCCAGTTCTTCCCCGAGGGCTGTGATCTTTTTAATAATATCAAACACGGCATCCTCGCTTTTTACCAGTTCTTTTTCAACAAGGTGAGCGTAGTTACCGGGCGGCTGTACTTCAAGGTAATCGTAAAATTCCGCAACTGCCTTGGCGTCTTCCCAGGATTTCTGCATCATTGTTTCAAATACTTCCCCCTTGTCACAGGCAGACCCGACTAATATCCCTTCCCGGTGTTTCTGCAGCTTGGACCGCGGGATACGGGGTGTCCGGTAGAAATAGTCTACATGTGACATGGAGACCAGCTGGTATAAATTTTTCAACCCATTCTGCGTCTGGGCAATCAGCGTACAATGGGAAGGACGAAGTCTGTGAAAATCTCCCTGCCCCATATTTTGATTTAAATCTTTATGAATCGTAATGCCATGTTCGATGGCGTCTTTGACCATTTTCCAGAGCAGATAGCCGGTAGCTTCCGCATCATAAATCGCCCGGTGATGACTGACAAGTTCTATATCAAAGGTTTTGCATAATGTATTCAGGCGGTGATTTTTTAAATTTGGATACAAATAACGGCCAAGTTCAAGTGTATCAATAACCGGGTTTTCTGCTTTATCCAGCTCTGCTGTTTTATAGCCTTCGTTCAAAAAGCCCATATCAAAGCTGGCGTTGTGGGCCACGAGCACGGCATCGCCACAGAATGATTTAAAATCGCGGAGTACATCATTCACTTCCGGCGCGTCTTCCAGCATATCATCCGTAATACCGGTTAAATCAATAATCGTATCAGACAATTTCTCGTGGGGATTGGCAAACGATTCAAACCGATCGATAATTTCCCCATCTTTCACTTTTACAGCGGCAAGCTCTATAATCGTGTCATATACAACGGAGAGGCCCGTTGTTTCCACATCAAAAACGACATATGTATCATCGGCCAACAGGCGTTCTGCTTCATTGTAGGCAATAGGGACACCGTCATCGACAAGATTGGCTTCCATTCCATACAGTACTTTCACGCCATATTTTTTGCTTGCATCATAAGCCTCCGGAAATGATTGAACGACAGCGTGGTCGGTAATCGCCATCGCTTCATGGCCCCATTCCGCTGCTTTTTCTATATACTGGGAAGCACTGGTAACAGCATCCATTTGACTCATTACCGTATGAGCATGCAGTTCCACTCTTTTCTCCTCTGCTTCGTCTTTTCGTACATACGGTTGAATTTCCATTACGTCGTTGGCAATCATTACGAGATCGCGGACGAAAGTATCATTCTGCACACCGCCACGCACTTTCAGCCACATGCCTTCCTTTACCGCTTCATAAACTGGTACGTCTTCTTTATCTCTGGAAAACATTTTCACCATGATGGAATCCGTGTAATCTGTGATTTTAAAGGTTAGAAGCGTACGGCCGCTCCGTAGTTCCCGGGTTTCTGCTTCAAACACATACCCTTGAGCCGTAATGCGCCGTTCTTCCTCCTGAATTGATTCCAGCGGCACGGGATCCTCTTTTATTGGATAGCCGAGCTGGAGGTTGCGGGCCTTTATTTCCTCTTTCGCCTGTTTTTCCTGCTTCTTTCTTTCCATCATGGCTTCGACAACTTTTGATTCGTCTTCCTGTTTCTTTCTTTCTTCAAATTGGGCTACTTCTTCTGCAGAGGTTTTCACCTCGGTCCCAATCAAACAAGAGTTAAAACCTAATGTTTTCATTATCTCGTTCAACGGCTCCTGCAGCTTTCGTTCCAGCATTGTCCCTTCTGCTTCATTTTTACAGGTTAGAATAAGTTTTCCGCTTTCCACTGCCGGCTTTCCGCCATTCAGGCGCTGCCTGAGGTAAGGCGCAATCCCTTCCAGACGATAAATGATAGAGGGCCAGTAATCCGGCACATATTCTAAAGGAAGATAATCAGAATGGTAGGTGACGGTGAATCGTACAGATGCGATATGGGTAAAAGCCTGCAGCAGTCTTTCCTCCAATTGGGCAAACACAGAATGGGGAAGATGCTTGTTTAACAAAAAGTGAAAATGCCAGGTTTTTTCTTCTTTATTAATAGTCAGTTTTTGAACCATGCCGTCCCTTAGATAAGTTTTCACTAAATCCTGGGGCATCATGATTTGTTCCAGCAGCAGCTGAAAGCGCTCGTTCCTGATTTGTTCTTCCTCGCTTGACATCATAAACCTCCCTCGTTATCACGCCCGCAATTTTTGCTGTTTTAATAAGGAGGACAGATACGTGGACAGGTCACGGATATGGACCTCTTCCATTTCGCCGCTTCGTCTTTCTTTTACTTCCACAATTCCATCAGCTGCTTTTTTCCCGCAGGCTATGCGGACAGGCAGCCCAAATAAATCAGCGTCTTTAAATTTCACACCAGCCCGTTCTTTCCGGTTATCATACAGGACATTATATCCTTCCTCCTGCAAGGTTTTATATAAGGATTCTCCAAGCTCGTACTGATCCTCCTGCTTGGAGTTCAGTACAAGCAGATGAAGATCAAACGGAGCTACACCGGCCGGCCAAATTAAACCATCTTCATCATGATGCTGTTCGATGATGGCGGCAAGTGTCCGGCTCACCCCTATTCCATAGCATCCCATTAAAATAGGGCGGGCACGGCCGTTTTCATCCAAATAAGAAGCTCCCAGAGCTTCACTGTATTTTGTTCCCAGTTTGAAAACATGGCCTACTTCGATTCCTTTTGCAAAATGTATCGTGCCTTTTTTATCCGGAGCCGGATCGCCTTCCTGCACAAACCGAAAATCGCCGTACTGTTTTATGTTGAAGTCCCGGTGGGGGTGAACATTCTGGAGATGCGTATCATTTTTGTTGGCGCCGCATATACCGGAACGAACGGATTTCACCGCATAATCAGCAGCCACTTCCACTTCCTCCGGAACACCCACCGGGCCGATAAAGCCGGGGTCTGCGCCCAGGAGTTCTTTAATTTCTGCTTCTTCTGCCAGTCTAACGGATGGTGAATCATAGGCATGTCCAACTTTTATTTCATTCAGTTCATGATCGCCGCGGCAGACCACAAGTACCGGTTTTTCATCAATGAAGAATAAAATCGACTTTAAAAGACGTTCCTTCTTTTCCGGGAGGTATTCTGCCAGCTCTTCTATTGTTTTAACACCCGGCGTAGGCCGTGTTTCGATCTTTTCTTCCGGTGCTTCTGCCTTGGTAAAATGATCCGGAAGTGCTGCAATCTCCAGATTTGCCGCATAGTCCGAGGAATCCGAGTAGGCGATCGTATCTTCTCCGACATCCGAAAGCACCATGAATTCGTGGGTCCCGCCTTTTCCTCCAATTGCTCCGGCATCTGCCTGAACGGCTCTAAAATCAAGGCCGCACCGTTTAAATATGTTGGAGTAAGCCTGATACATAGAATCATAGCTTTCTGCCAGGCTTTCTTCATCCGCATCAAAGGAATACGCATCTTTCATAATAAATTCCCGGGATCGCAAAACACCAAAACGCGGCCTTCTTTCATCCCGGTATTTCGTCTGTATCTGGTAAAGATTCATGGGCAGCTTCTTATACGAGTTTAATTCGTCCCGGACGAGACTCGTTATGACCTCTTCATGCGTCGGCCCTAACACGAACTCCCTCTCATTCCGATCATTCAAACGCATTAACTCCGGACCGTAGTCATCAAGACGACCGGATTCCTCCCACAGCTCTGACGGCTGGATTGCTGGCATGAGCATTTCCTGAGCCCCGGCTTTATCCATTTCTTCCCGGATAATTTGTTCTACATTGTTAAGTACTCTCCTGCCCAGCGGAAGATAAGAATAAATGCCGGAGGCGGTCTGGCGGATCAGACCGGCCCGGAGCATCAGCTGGTGACTAGGAATATCAGCGCCCTGTGGCATATCTCTTAATGTTGGGCTGAAAAATAATTGCTGTCTCATAACCTAAAGAACCCTCTTTCCTCTATTTTTGCATCGTTGTGCTTAATTTGCCCAGCTTCGTCTATAAGAAGAAATTGTTGATGTCATTCCAAGTTACGACCAGCATAAGCAAAAACAGCAGGGCAAATCCGAAAAAGTGAATCATTCCTTCTTTCTGCGGATCAACAGGTTTACCACGAACTGCTTCGTATCCGATAAATAACAGCCGTCCCCCATCCAGAGCAGGGAGCGGGAGCAGATTCACAATTCCAAGGTTCACACTGATCATCGCGGCAAATTGAATAAGAAAGAAAATGCCAAGAGACGCAGCTTCGCCTGTGTAATTGTATATCCCGACCGGCCCGGAAACAAAATCAAGCGAAAAGTCACCTGTTATAATCAGGCTCAATGTATCAAAAATAACTCTGCTCACTTCGATAACCTGCATTGTCCCGTACTGCAGAGCTTCGAGTACAGAATGATCCGTCGGAGCCTGAACCCCGATCATTCCTATCTCCTGTTCCGCAAATTCATCATAGCGCGAATAGGTTTCCACCGCAGCCGAAAACTGATTTCCATCCCGTATTACTTCCACATTGATTTCTTCATTGGGATGTTCCTGGATGACAGCTGTCATTTCCTGCCAATTATCGACAGATTCTCCGGCAATGGAAGTAATCTCATCTCCCTGTTCAAGCCCGGCCTCCTTTGCCGGGCTGTCTTCGTTCAGCTCTCCGAATTCTGCATTATCCTGAGGGACGCCGTTCACGACCCCAACCAGAACAAATACGATAAAGGCAAGAATAAAATTCATAAACGGTCCGGCGAAAATCGCCATCGCTTTTTTCAGCGGAGATTTTGAACGGAACTGACGGTCCAGCGGCGCTATCTGTTCTGGTTTTTCATCAACGATGACGTCACATTTTTCGTCGACCTGATAGGTCTCGATCCCATCTTCATCGTCTGGATAAGCTTCGACCATCAGCCGGTTTTCCAAATCAATACGTTCTACCGACACAACCTTTGCTTCTGGATGTTTGGATTTATTATTGACAATAATCTGACTGACTTTATCTTCGTGGTTAAACACGAGTCCTATTTCATAACCTGGTTTAATCTGGACTTCTTCCGGATCTTCTCCTGCCATTCGGACAAAGCCGCCGAGAGGAAGCAGACGAACGGTATAAACCGTTTCATTGCGTTTTGTGGAAAAAATTTTCGGGCCGAAACCAATTGCAAATTCCCGGCAGAGAATACCGGCTTTTTTCGCCACATACAGATGGCCCCATTCATGAACCGCAACCAGTACACCGAAAATAATAATGACAGCTATAAAAGTATCCACGTTTTTCCCACCTTCATTTTATTCGAGAGCTTACATACGCTCTTGTCTCTTTGTCCACGTCAAGGATTGTTGACAGATCGGGGTTCTTCACTGTTTGATGCCGCTGCATCGCTTCTTCTATTCTATCTTCTATCGAAAGAAAGGTTATCTCTCCATCTAAAAAGGCAGAGACGGCTTCTTCATTAGCAGCATTCAAAACCGTTGTCATGGTGCCGCCTGTTCTTCCCGCCTCATAGGCGAAACGAAGACAACGGTACCGGTCAAAATCCGGCCTGGAAAAATGAAGTTCCCCTATTTCCCATAAGTTTAACCTTTTTGTATCGTCTAATTCAAGCCTTTGCGGATAAGAAAGCGCATATTGTATAGGGACCCTCATATCAGGCGTTCCTAACTGAGCTATAACACTTTTATCCTGATATTCGACGAGGGAATGAATAATACTTTCATTATGAAGCAGCACATCAATCGCATCATAAGAAACATCAAAGAGCCATTGGGCTTCAATTACTTCAAACCCCTTATTCATCATCGTAGCGGAATCAATGGTGATTTTTGCCCCCATGCTCCAATTTGGGTGATGCAGGGCTTCCTTTACGGATACTCCTTTTAGTTCCTCCCGCGTTTTGTCCCGGAAACTTCCTCCGGAAGCTGTTAGAATCAGTCTTTCTACTTCTTTTTGCTCATTTCCTTCCAAACACTGAAAAATCGCGGAATGTTCACTATCCACAGGAAGCACACGGACTTGATGAGTGTTTGCTTTTTCCATAACAAGGTGGCCGGCTGTAACCAAGGTTTCCTTGTTTGCTATTCCAATATCCATCCCTGCCTCCACCGCCTGCAGGGTTGGTTCCAGTCCAAGACTTCCAACAACCGCATTCATCAGCAAATCTCCATCGGGAGGGACCGCCGCAGCAATCAAGCCTTCTTTTCCGTGATGTATGCTTGTATTTCCGTTTATGTGTTGTTTTATTCTATCTGCGTCTTCTTTTCTTTCCACTGCCGCTATTAACGGCTGAAATTCGCGGATTTGTTCCATAACCCTGTCCACATTTCTGCCGGCAGCTATCGAGACCACACGAAACTGATCCGGATGTTTTCTGATAATGTCCAGTGTCTGAAGACCAATCGATCCCGTTGAGCCAATCAGTGCTATATTTTTCATGAGTCCTCCCTGTTCCTAATATTAAAAGGTTTGTCCAATTTCAACCGAAAAAATGTAAAAAATGTAATACCGGGAGTACAAAAATTAAACTATCAAAGCGGTCAAGAATACCCCCGTGTCCTGGGAGCACTTTCCCTGAGTCTTTCACCGCATAATGGCGTTTTAAAGCCGACTCTACCAAATCACCCAGTTGTCCAAATACCGAGGTAACAACGATAAAACCGGCCAAAACCATCCAGGACGAAAAAACAGGAAAAAAGTGATGAAAGACTGCTCCTATCATTCCAGCCGCTATGATTCCACCGGCAAATCCTTCCACCGTTTTTTTAGGGCTGATTTCAGGCCACAGTTTATGCTTCCCCCATTTTTTCCCAACAAAGAAAGCGCCTGAATCTGCTGCCCATATAATAAATAATACTAAAAAAACAAGAACAAGTCCGTTTTCTTCCACATTTCTAGTTAAAAGAAGATGATAAAAACCGTAGCCGATATAGACAGAAGATAAGATGACAAAACCTGCCTCATCAAAAGTAAACGTATTTTTCGTGACTACAGTAAGAGCCAGCAGCAGCAGTATCATCATTAAAAACAGTTCAACCTTGGAAACGTGCTGAAAAAGGGGGATATCCATCCATGCTTCCGGGACCAGCAGTATCCACATAAACAGAAAACTAACCAGACCCATAAAGGAATAGGTTTTAATTTGTTTCATTTTTAACAGTTCGTGCATCGCAATGGAAGCGACTGCCGCGATGGCCAGTGTGAAAACCAGTCCGCCTATAACGACAACACTAAGCAGTACTATGGCTCCCACCACTCCTGTAATCATGCGTTGTTTCATAGTATATCCTCCATCTATACACCACCGTAACGGCGCTTACGCTGCTGGTACCTCTGGACAGCCTCAACCAAATGTCCGCCGTTAAAATCCGGCCACAACACCTCGGTAAACCAAAATTCACTGTAGGCAAGCTGCCAAAGCATAAAATTACTAAGCCTTATTTCCCCGCTTGTTCTGATGAGCAGATCCGGATCTGGAATTTCAGAGGTTAACAACCTGTCTGAAAACAGCGATTCCGTGATATCTTCCGGTTTTAAATGACCATGCTCTACCTCCCGGCCCAGTTTCCTGACCGCTTCTACCAATTCATGACGCCCTCCGTAATTCAGGGCGAAATTCAATACGAGGCCAGAGTTATTTTCCGTCTCCCGCACAGCCTTATCAACTGCCTGCTTGGTATGAGGCGGAAGAAGCGAAGGATCACCAATCGTTTTTACCTTTACGTTATTCTTTTGTAGGGCAGGCAGTTCTTTATCAAGAAAACGTTCCGGAAGTTTCATTAAAAAATCTACTTCCGTTTTTGGGCGTTTCCAATTCTCCGTGGAAAAAGCATACAGCGTTAAAAACTGAATTCCTATGTCATTTGCTTTTTCCACCACATTTGTTATCGTTTTCATCCCTTCCCGGTGGCCCGCAACTCTAGGCAGACCTTTCTGTTTCGCCCAGCGGCCATTTCCATCCATAATAATAGCAATGTGGGAGGGAATATTGTCCTGATCCAACAGCATATTTTTTTTATCTGTGTTGACGTCGGTATTGAAAAAAAATCGATCCATTTATCAGGACACCAGCCTTTGTTATTGTTTCACAACTCTATGTAAAAGTTTATTCATTCTTTGTGCTGCTGTATGCTGCTTTTGTATGATTTATAAGCGGTGCAAAAAAACCCTCTGGTAAGAAGAGGGTTCACAAGCATGCTTTCATTGTAACGTGAATTGCATCAAACTTCCATGATTTCTTGTTCTTTATTCTCTGCCGCCTTATCGATAGCGTTGACATGCTTGTCGGTAATTTTCTGCACTTCGTCCTGCAGTTTGCGCATGTCATCTTCAGGGATATCCCCTTGTTTTTCCTGCTTTTTAAACTCATCATTTGCATCCCGGCGAATATTACGAACCGCGACCCGGGCTTCTTCAGCATATTTTTTCACAAGCTTACTTAATTCTTTCCGGCGCTCCTCGGTTAAGGAAGGGATATTAATCCTGATTACATTCCCGTCATTGTTTGGAGAAAGACCAAGATCTGCCTTTTGAATTCCTTTTTCAATGTCACCGATGGAAGATTTGTCAAAAGGAGTAATAACGAGAAGACGCCCTTCCGGTACAGAAATCGTCGCCAGCTGATTTAAAGGTGTATCTGCGCCGTAATAATTGACCATCACTTTATCAAGCATGGATGGGTTGGCCCGGCCGGCACGGAGGGTGGCAAGTTCTTTATGAAGAGAGTCCACCGACTTCTGCATTTTTTGATCTGTTTCTTTTATTTTTTCATTCGCCATTATTCTTTCCCCCTGATCATGGTTCCAATATCTTCTCCAAGAACCGCTTTTTTAATATTGCCTTCTTCCATAATAGAGAAAACGAGCAACGGAATATCATTGTCCATACACAGTGTAGAAGCGGTAGAATCCATCACTCCAAGACCACCGTTTAACAGATCTAAATAAGTCAGCTGATTGTATTTTTTCGCATTGACATCATAAGAAGGGTCCGCATCATACACCCCGTCCACTCTGTTCTTCGCCATAAGGATGACTTCGGCTTCTATCTCCGCTGCACGAAGCGCCGCTGTAGTATCCGTCGAAAAGTATGGATTCCCGGTCCCTCCGGCAAAAATCACAACCCGCTTTTTTTCCAAGTGACGAATCGCTTTTCTGCGTATGTATGGTTCCGCCACCTGCCTCATTTCAATTGAGGTCTGTACTCTGGTTTCCACATCATTATCTTCCAGACTATCCTGCAGAGCCAGAGAGTTCATAACAGTGGCCAGCATTCCCATATAATCCGCGGTGGCACGGTCCATTCCTTTTGAACTTCCAGCCAGTCCTCTCCAAATGTTACCGCCGCCGACAACGACAGCTACTTCTGCTTCCAATTTTACAATTTCTTTAATTTGGGAAGCAATAGATTGAATCACATTAGGATCGATCCCGTAGCCTTGTTCTCCTGCAAGTGCTTCACCGCTTAATTTTAGAATCACCCTATTATATTTGCCCACATTTTACCCCCGTTTCCTTATGCGTTTCCTTGAGAGGTGCATCATGAAAAATTCCATAAAGAAGGGGCTGAGCGGCCTTTCTCAAAGGCAGCCGCCAAACGCCCGAAACGGCGGCGCTGCCGTACTGACCAGTGAAAAAGCTTCGCCTGAAAGCCCCTGTTTTTCTTATTATTTTTTGACTTGGGACATAACTTCTTCCGCAAAATTATCTTCTTTCTTTTCAATACCTTCTCCCACTTCATAGCGGAGGAATGTATTCACGGTAACTCCCTGGTCTTTCACGTACTGACTGACTTTTTGATCTGTGTCTTTTACAAATTCCTGATCAAGCAGGCAGATTTGTTCAAAATATTTGCCTAAACGGCCTTCTATCATTTTTTCGACGATATGCTCCGGTTTTCCTTCATTCAAAGCCTGCTGTTTTAACACTTCACGCTCTTGTTCCGTTTCTTCAGCAGGTACTTCTTCCCTGGATACATACGTTGGTTTAATAGCAGCTACATGCATCGCAAGGTCTTTTGCAATCGTATGATCTGTTGTTCCTTCTACCAACAGCAGGACGCCGATGCTTCCTCCCATGTGGAGGTATTCACCGAAAGCGGCATTGTCATTTTTATGAAGGATCTGGAAACGGCGCAGTGATATTTTTTCACCGATTTTTGCAATTTGATCGTTGATAAATCCTTCCAGCGTTGTTCCTTCCTCCACCTCCACAGCCAGAGCCGATTCTACATCAGCCGGCTCTTTGTCGAGGAGAAAGTCAGCAATTGTTTTAACCAGGCTTTGGAAATTTTCATTTTTAGCTACGAAATCTGTTTCTGCGTTCACTTCCACAATAACAGCTTTATTTCCGCTGCTTGTAACATAGGTTAAGCCTTCTGCTGCCACGCGGTCCGCTTTCTTGGCCGCCTTGGAAATTCCTTTTTCCCGAAGGTAATTGACAGCCTGTTCCATATCACCGTCTGTTTCTGTTAATGCTTTTTTGCAGTCCATCATCCCTGCACCAGTTTGTTCCCTTAGCTGCTTTACCATGCTGGCTGAAATCGCCATATCATATTCCTCCTTTTTCATTTCCACCCATTTATCGTTTATCCTGCCCTTCGGTTAAGAAAAAGGGTGAAAAAAGGGCTCTCCCCTTTTATCACCCTTTGTGGTCACCGATTTGGGTTCCTGCTGAGAGACAGGCAGCCCTTATAGAAATTAGGAAAGACTTTCTTCCTCATTTTTTTCTGTTTCTGCTTCCGGTGCTGATTCCGAGACTTCTTCAGCAGCAGGCGCCTCTTCTTCGGCCGGAGTTTCCACTGGTTCCTCCGCGGCCCCCTGTGTTGCCTCGATAACAGCGTCCGCCATTTTAGATGTCAGAAGGCGTACCGCACGAATGGCATCATCGTTCCCCGGAATGACCTTGTTGATCTCATCCGGATCACAGTTTGTGTCTACGATCGAGATAATTGGAATATCAAGCTTATGAGCTTCTGCCACTGCAATTCTTTCTTTACGGGGATCAATAATGAAAATCGCATCAGGCAGCTCGTTCATCTCTTTGATGCCGCCCAGAAACTTTTCCAATCGTTCCATTTCTTTTCTGAGAAGCATTACTTCTTTTTTCGGGAGGACATCAAAGGTTCCATCTTCTTCCATTTTTTCAATATCTTTCAAACGGGCAATTCTTTTTCTGATTGTCGCAAAGTTGGTTAATGTGCCGCCAAGCCAGCGCTGGTTAATATAATACATACCGGAACGCTTCGCTTCGTCACGCACAGAATCCTGTGCCTGCTTTTTTGTACCGACGAACAGAATTTTCCCGCCGTCTGCTGCAATATCGCGGACATAATTATACGCTTCTTCTACTTTCTTCACCGTTTTCTGCAAATCGATGATATAAATGCCGTTTCTTTCCGTGAAGATGTAACGGCTCATTTTCGGGTTCCAACGGCGTGTCTGATGACCGAAGTGCACCCCTGCTTCAAGCAGTTGTTTCATGGATATAACTGCCATTCTAAAATCCTCCTTTTGGTTTTTCCTCCGCCTGCTTCGTTTTCAGATAAGACCCACGGAAACGGGCACCCTTACCTAAATCAGCACGACGTGTGTGATAACACCGTGGATTAATATACCATACGTCCAGGAGCAAAGCAAGATCGCATAAGCGATTTATTGATAAAATTTCAAAAACAAATCTACTTCCCCTTTGCCAATATTAAGCTCTTTTGCTATTTCATCCCTGGATAGTCCCTGGGAAGCCAGCGATAGTACCTTCGCCTGGTCTGAAGATTCGAGTTGCTCTTTCCCTTTTGTTTCAGGAGGAGGGAATTCATTTTCTTCCGCTGAAAACGGGGGAAAGAAGGCCGGTTCCTCTTCTTTCTGTTTCTCGTTCTCCCGGGTATTTTTATTAACCGCAGTCCCCTGGGCGTCAAAATGGTACTCCCGGGAGGATTCCTGCTGGTTGAAATACATTTTCAGCTCCTGGTTTTCCCGTTTCATCTCTTCCGTATACCCGCTTAACAGTTCTTCCATGTCTTCTTTCATGCCATATAATTGGCGGCGTTCTTCTTTAACCCCCTGCAGCTGCTGATAAACAAGAATAAAAAGAAAAAAAGTGAACCCATGCAGCGCAAGACTAAGTACCAGTAACACAATCATCATATTCAATTCCTACCCTGTTATATCAATAGATTTACCTTTATAAGGATGAGACTCTGCCTCCCTTTCCTCCGTGTCTTTGACTTTTGAAGTTAAAAAAGGCGGCGTATGCTTTTCCTGATTTCCTTCCTGATTATTAAATTTGTTTTTTTCCGCTTCCTGCTTATCGGTTACCTTTGTCCGCTGTTTTTCATGGTTTTTTTCCTGTTCGGCTGCTAACCTGTCCTGAGCAGCCTGCCCCCGCTGTTGAAGCTGTTCCTGTAGTTTCCCGGCCTCCTGGGTTCTCGGAAGGGCGACTTGCAATTCCACTGCTTTCCAGCTCATTGTTCCGCCTCCTCAAATAGATTAAACGACGCTGAGGTCTATCTCTCCCTGTTGAAAAGAAATCGTTGCTTTCTCATAAGCTGTATTGATTTTACGCCGGTATTTTCCAAAATGAATATCCACATTGGAATGCAGCTTTTTCTCTACGGTTATTGTACCACTATCCACGTTCTGGGAAACATGAAGCATTTCCTGCAGATCTTCGGCAGCGTCTCTTGCTTTATGTTTCGAAGCATCGAGGGTGTTTTTTGCCCTTAATTTCATCACCCGTTCCTTGGAAGAAAGCCCGTCCCCTTCTTTTTCTTTTTGTTCCAGTGCCCGGAGAAGGCTGGTTACTTTTCCACTTTCTTCCTTCGCTTCCAAAAGAGCCGATTCCAATGCTTTCTGGCGCTTTACCTGATCATGAGGGATCCCGATATAAAAAGAAGTCGGGGTATTCATCGTATTCCCAGCTTCCTTTACCTTGATGTGGTTCACAGCAGAAATCATCCCCCCCACGACCTGGCCCTTGGAGCCATCGCAGTACACACTGTCTCCAGCCTGGCAGTAACTGTGCATCACCGCCTGTTTTACATGGACATTGGCACCGGCTGAGACGTTGGCTTCGTTTAAATATGTAGCGTGTATATCTTGTCCCGCCTTAATGGAACCCTTCTGCTGAGCTGTAACACCTGCAGAAATATAAATAGATCCCTGTGCTTCAAGAAAGGCAGCCTCCACTGTGCCAAATACCCGGATATCCCCTTTGGATTTTAATTCAAACCCCGATGGCACATTTCCTCGTACTGTTATATTGCCTGTGAAATCAATATTACCTGTTTTCAGATCAATATCACCATTCACCTCATAAAGAGGGTAAACATGAATGGTCTTTTTCTGCACGCTTACCTGTCCGGATTCCACAGCATACACAGCATTTCCTTCCAGTCTTGTGTTTTTGCCGGGGCGGAGTACAAAATCCAGCCCGTCTTTGCCCTTTAATTCTTCTCCATCCACTGCTGTTCCATTTTTCCCTGGTTCCGCTTCCACCTTTTCTCCGGTGAAATCCCCGGCTTCCACCATTGGTATGTCTATAACGTTTTTTAAATCTATATTTTCTGTTTCCCCCTGCTGTTTTTCCGAATAAAAATCAGCAGGTCTGATGTAAGCAGAAGCTCCATGCCCGGGAGGAGTTCCTTTTGCTATTTCCAATGGATAAACGACAGATTGAGGGTCCTGACTAATTCGTGTGATGTTTTTTTCAATGAGGCCGAAGGTGACCCCCTCATCTTTCAAAAACGCTTCCCACTCCGTATAACTCCATACGGCATCTTCGGGCGGTGCCATCGCTATCACCTGGGCGGAAAGCTTGTCTTCTGACACCTTTACTTTGAAATAATCACGAATATTCTCTTCCATATTATCAAGCCTTCTTTGTCAGGAATTTGCCCTTCTTCTCTTATCGGCCATAAAAAGAGATGGCTTTATCGTGCAATTAATTTGAAATAATTATATCAAACATTTCCTTTTTTAAGAAGTGCCTGTTTTAAGCGGAACAGTGCCTTGGAATGAATCTGCGAAATTCTTGAGGTAGACAGTTCCATAATCTCACCGATTTCGGTCAACGTCATTTCTTCTTGATAAAACAGTCCTATCACTGTTTTCTCCTTATCGGAGAGCTGTTCCATCACTTCAGCCAGTTCATGAAACGACGTGGATTGAACAAGCACATCTTCCGGCGAAGGGGAAGAAGTATCTTCTATCGAAGCCCGGTATGTTTCCTCCCGTTCTCCCTCTGGTGTTTCTTCATCAATGGAAAGCATGTTAGCAAAAAAAGTCTCGGTTACTACTTTTCGAACCTCCTCCGCATTCATCCTAAGTTCCCGGCCTACTTCTTCTTCGGATACATAACGACCATGCTGCTGTTCCAGACTTTCCATTGTTTCCTCTATTTTTTTTGATTTATCACGAAGCGACCTCGGCATCCAGTCTTCCTGTCTCAGCCCGTCAATAATGGCCCCCCGGATCCGGAAGGAGGCATACGTATCAAATTTCAGGTTTCTCGATACATCAAATTTTTTCATGGCGTCGTACAGCCCGCTTAAGCCATGACTTAACAACTCTTCTTTTGATACATTTTTTGGGAGACCGGAGCCAATTCGCTGAACGTGATAGTTAACAAGAGGCATATAGGCTTCCACTAGTTTATTTGCCGCTGTATCATCTTCGTTTTCGAGCCATTTATCCCACCATTGCTGATGATCATAAGAACTTGAATTCGGCATGATCGGCCTCCTTTCATACTTTTAGCTTTTCTCTCCTGTACTGGGATGCCCAGGAATCAAATATCATTAGATATACGACTCTCCTTGATTTACGGTGCGTATGGAAAGTTTATTTGTTTGAGGGTCAAATTCAATCGTTCTTCCCTTATTCCCACCTGTGTCCTCTGCCGTGACCGGTATGTTACAGTTCCTCAGGATCTGTTTGACAGCTTCTGCATTTCGGGGGCCGACCCGCATCATTTCGCTCCCGGAAGAAAACGAAAACATCTGCGCCCCCCCGGCAAGTTTTGCTTTTAATTGTCCCATCCGGCATCCCTTCCTCTGTAATACGGAAAAAATATCCGCAAGGGCGGTGTCTGCAAACTTGGCGCGATTTATTTCTTTATTTCCAGCCATCCCGGAATCAGGAAGCATAATATGAGCCAGAACAGCCAGCTGTTGTTTTTCATCGTAAAGAACCGTCCCAATGCATGAGCCCAATCCGGAAGTTCTGACCGTATCCGGAGCAGCAGCCATTTTCCAATCCGCCATCCCTACTTTCACGACCTGTCCTTCCTGAATTTTAGTCATTCCATTCTACTCCAAGAGATTGAAATATTTTATAAAAGGCCTCCGGATCAGGCAGCAGAAAGAATTGCCCATTTGCATTGGCTGCTTCCTCCTTGCCGGCCTCTTCCATAACGGTATCAATGACAATCGCATAATCGCCGGCCTGGGAAATCTCCAGAAGGCCGGCACTAATGATGGCCCCCGCCATGTCAACAGCAAGGGATGGCACGGATGGCTGCATGGAAATAGAGGTGAAATCAGCCAAAGCGGAAAGGTAGGCGCCAGCCAGAATATTGCCAAGTTCTCTCAGCGCAGAAGCAGCCAGTTCGTCAAAAGAATCATCAATGATATTCACTTCTTTCCCCGTTAAAGAAAACGCCAGTTCTTCCGCTTCCTCTTTTTGAAGAATCAAAAACATACTTCCCGGCGCTTCACCTGTTACTCTTAAAAAGGCAGCAGCCACCACTTTTTCCTCTCCGCCGGCCATATTCTGCATTTCCTGAAAGTCAACGATCCTGACGGAAGGAACATTCAAATCTATCTTTTTATTTAACAGCTGGGATAGTGCCGTGGCGGCGTTTCCAGCTCCGATATTCCCAGCCTCCCGAAGTACATCCAGATGCATTGGTTTGATCTCGTCTGTTAAACTCATATCCATCCACCTTTGTTCCCTTGTCCGGGAGAAAAATGAGCCGTTAAAAACCCGGCAATATTTTCAATATCGAGAATACGATCTGACTTCGCTTTTTCTGCTGCCACTTTCGGCATACCGTATACAACAGAGGTTTTTTGCGATTCTGTTATAATAAAACAGGACTGGGCGGCTCTCATTTTCGATAAACCATCTGCCCCGTCCGAGCCCATCCCAGTTAAAACTACTCCTATATGTCCATAGTCTGATATCTGGGATAAGGAAGAAAAAAGGACATTGGCTGAAGGCCGGTGGCCGTTGACAGGAGGGGTGCAGGAAAGCTCATTGACAAGTGATCTCCCCATTTTCCGAACGCTTAAATGGTTTCCCCCGGGGGCAATATAAACAACTCCCCGTTTGGCGATTTCTCCGTCTTCTGCTTCTTTGACGTGCAGCCTGCTCAGCTGATCCAGCCGTTCTGCCAGAGAGCGCGTAAAGGCCGGGGGCATGTGCTGTACTACAAATACAGGCGCCGGAAAATCCTCCGGAAGTACGGGCAGCAAAAGCTGCAATGCTTTCGGGCCTCCTGTGGAAGCAGCAATTGACATAATCTTTTTCTCTGGAAGAACGGGAAGGGTCTCTGAAGATGCTTCCTTCAGTGGCGCGGGGGACGGCGTTTTAAACCTTTGAGCCCTCATATCCACTTCTGCCGCTGTCCTTATCTTATGGATCAATTCTTCTTTTACATGATGCAGATCCAAAGAGATAGACCCCGAAGGCTTCGCTACAAAATCAACAGCTCCTACTTCCATTGCCTCTATAGTCTGACGCGCGCCTTTTATGGTAAGGGAACTGACCATAATGACAGGCAGAGGCGTTTCCTTCATTATTGTTTTTAAGGCCTCGATTCCGTTCATTTCCGGCATCTCTACGTCCAGTGTGATCACATCATAGCTTTTCTGACCGATTTTCTTGATCGCATCTTTTCCATTCCTGGCCGTATCTTGCGCCGTCATATCCGTTTCTTCATTTATATAATCGCTGATGAGTTTTCTCATAAACGCAGAGTCATCTACCACCAGCACATGGATCATTCCTGTTCCCCCCTTTTCAGAAAGCTTTTCAGTTGTCCGATAAACCGTTTGTAGGAAGCGCCTTCCCCTTTTTCCACGTTTTCATGTTTCCCCGTGTAAACCTCCAAACACTGGCGGAGTGCTTTGGCCGCGGGGGAAGAAGGAAAAGCCAGCAAAAAGGGCTCTTGCTTTTTTACCGCCTGCAATACATGTTTATCCTGAGGCAGGCTCCCTAAAATGCCCAGCGGTTTGTTAAGAAAACGTTTGGCGGCCCGCTGCAGATTTTCCGCTGTCCCCGCCCCTTCTTTTTTCGATTCCGCCCGATTCACCAAAATGGATCCGGTAAGGGAAGGATCCTGCATATGTAAATGCTTGATCATGGCATAAGCATCTGTAATTGCAGTCGGTTCCGGGGTGGTAATAACGATGGTTTCATGGGAAGACAGAATAAAACTCATGCTATCTGCGTCCGCGCCGGCTCCCATATCAAAAATAATATAGTCAAACGCCCCTTCCAGCATCGCCATCTGCCGGGAAAACCGGTCTTTTTTGGAAGGGGTCATTTCAAATATATCAGTCAGGCCGGAACCTCCGGCAGCGATTTGTAATCCGTATGGGCCTGGCTCCATAATGTCCCAGATCGATTTTTCATTCTCTATCATGTCAACGATATCTCCCGACGTATGAATACCAAGCAGAATATCAAGATTAGCCATCCCAATATCAAGATCAAACAAAACAACTTTGTTTCCCTTTTCCGCCAGGCCTATCGCAAAATTCAATGAAAAATTAGATTTACCCACCCCGCCTTTTCCACTGATCACCGAAATGACTCTTGTCTGTTTCAAGCCGGTATTCTCTTTTTGTTCCAGCACCCGCCTGAGGTTATGCGCCTGATCATTCATCCCCGTATCCCTCAACAATCCATTCACTCATCTTCTCCCTATCTGCTTTTTCCATATCATCCGGAACACTCTGTCCGTGCGTGACATAAGCAGCACCAGTATTGGCAGCGGTCATCAAATTAAGCATGGCCCCATAGGAGAACGTTTCGTCTTTTTTTGTGAAAATAAATCGATCAATGGAAATCAAAGAGAACTGTTCAAAAATCTTTTTCATATCTTTATATTTTGATGTAAGAGAGAGGACAAGGTACGTCTGCATATCCTCATCAAAGTCAATGATTTTTTGAAGTTCTTTGACATATTGGGGATTGGTAAAATTGCGCCCTGCCGAATCTATGATAATCAAATCTTTGTCCGCAAACCTTTCTTTTGCCTCTCTGAAATCTTCTATGGAATAGGCTACTGCTACGGGAACGTCCAGTATTTTCGCATACGTTTTTAATTGTTCCACCGCTGCGATCCGATAAGTATCGGTTGTAATAAAAGCGACTGTTTTCTTCTCTTCCAAATGGCAGTGGGCAGCAATCTTCGCTGCCGTTGTCGTTTTTCCAACTCCAGTAGGCCCGACGAGGTTAATCCACGGTTTCGAAGCAAGGACAGGGCCCATGTCAATGGAGGCAAGCATCTCCTGGATATGCGCTTTCGTCCATTGTGTTATACTGGCCCGGCTTGGGACGTCTGCAGCACGGTACCAGTCTGCCAGCAGCTGTTTCAAGATTTGTTGAACAAGGTGATCCTCCACTTCTTGTTCCTCCAGGACCCTTTCGATGTTCTGAACAGGAACCGGATAACCGCTTGGCGTCGTATGTTTATTTTTATCCAGCGCCGCGATCATTTCCTTCAGTTCAGTGACCTCTTTTTGCAGATCCCCCTTTGCCTTTGGCGGAGCTTCCGCTGCCGCAGGCTTCTCTTTTACCTCCCGTTTCTGTTTTGAAGCGGCAGGAGCCGGTGATTCATCTTTTGCAGCAACGACTTCTATGCTTTTCTTCGTAAAAAAACCGAAAAATCCTCCCGAATCGACATATTTTGAATGTAAAATCACAGCATCCTCCCCAAGTTCGGACCGAACCTTCGTCATGGCCTCGGGCATATTTTTTGCTGTAAATTTTTTCACTTTCATTTATACGTTCACCACCCCTACACTCTGTACTTCCACATTAGGTTCCAGTTCATTGTAGGATAAAACCGGTACCTGCGGGAAAAACCGTTCTATTAATTGATGAATGTACATTCTTACGGCGGGAGAGCAGAGAAGAATAGGAGTTTGTCCCATTTCCGACAGCCGTTCCGCTTCCTGGCCGATGTTTTCTGCCAGTTTTTGAGAATCTTCCGGGTTCATGGCAAGAAAGTTACCGTGTTCCGTCTGCTGGACAGCATCCGCTACTTTTTGTTCGGCCTGGCTGCTCATGGTAACGACATAAAGGGGTTCGCCGGGTACGCTAAACTGCTTTGTAATTTGTCTGGACAGCGATTGTCTGACATATTCTGTCACCAGTGCCATATCTTTCGTCAACGCTCCATATTCGGCCAACGTTTCAAAAATAGTGGGCAGATTCCGAATCGATATTTTTTCTTGTAATAGATTGGAGAGTACTTTTTGTATTTCTCCCAGAGAAAGAGGATTAGGCGTTACTTCTTCCACCAGGGTTGGGTATGTTTCTTTTAGATGATCGACCAGCTGTTTTGTCTCTTCTCTGCCGAGAAGCTCGTGAGCATGAGCTTTGATCACTTCGGTTAAATGAGTGGATACAACGGACGGTGGATCTACCACAGTATACCCAGCTAGTTCAGCCTGCTCTTTCATTTCTTCCCCGATCCAGAGAGCAGGCAGACCAAAGGCCGGCTCGGTCGTTTCAATCCCGGTTATATTTTCATCCTCCACTCCCGGGCTCATCGCCATGTAGTGATCAAGCAGTAATTCTCCTCCTGCCACATCATTTCCCCGCATTTTAATAACATATTCATTGGGCTGCAGCTGAATATTGTCCCGTATACGGATGACAGGAACGACCATCCCCAGTTCAAGTGCCAGCTGCCTTCGGATCATGACGACCCGGTCCAGCAGGTCTCCTCCCTGATTCGTATCAGCAAGTGGAATCAATCCATAACCGAATTCAAACTCAATAGGATCAATCGTTAATAGATTTACTACATTTTCCGGAGATTTTAAGTCTTCTTCTTCTCGTTCTTCTTCCGGCTCATCTTCCTGTTCCACCGCTTTTTGGTCGGCCTGGCTCATCATGTATCCCATGACAGCAAGAACCGCGGCAATTGCCGTTGTGAGCAGAATGGCTATCGGTGTCAGCAGGCCAAGCAGAAAGATGGCACCGGCAGCGATATAAAGCATTTTCGGAAAGGCAAATAACTGGCTCGTTACATCCTGACTGAGATTTCCTTCAGAAGCCGCTCTTGTCACGACAATACCGGTGGCTGTGGATACCAGCAGCGCGGGAATCTGACTGACAAGTCCGTCCCCGACAGTTAACAGCGTATAGGTATTGGCTGCATCTCCGAGTCCCATACCGTGCTCTACCATGCCGATCACCAGGCCAAAAATAAGATTAATAATGACGATAACAATCCCGGCAATCGCATCTCCTTTTACAAATTTGCTCGCCCCGTCCATGGAGCCGTAAAAATCAGCTTCATCTTCTATTTTTTCCCGTCTCTGTTTTGCCTGCTGTTCCGAAATCATCCCCGCATTAAGATCAGCATCAATGCTCATCTGCTTCCCGGGCATCGCATCGAGGGTAAAACGGGCTCCGACTTCGGATACACGTTCCGCACCTTTCACAATGACGACAAACTGGATAATAATCAGAATGAGAAACACAACAAAACCGACAAGGGGACTGCCTCCTACCACAAAATTTCCAAAGGTGTTAATCACATTCCCAGCCTCTGCGTTTCCAAGAATGGAACGGGTCGTTGATACGTTCAAACCGAGACGGAACAATGTAACCAAAAGCAGCAATGTCGGAAAAATGGAAAACTCCAGCGGCTCTTTCGTATTCATCGAGACTAAAATAATAACGAGGGCAAGAGATATGTTGGTAATGATCAAAATATCCAGCATAAAGGTTGGAAGCGGGATAATTAACATCACGACAATTAATATAACGCCAAATAAAACGGAAAACTCTCTTGTGCCCATAAAGATACTCCTTTTTCTCATTCCAATTAATTACACCAGCTCGTTTTTAAGCCGGTACACGTATGCCAGCACTTCTGCTACGGCTTTAAACAGTTCTTCCGGGACTTCATCCCCAATATTCGCTTGATCATATAATGATCTGGCCAAATGTTTGTTTTCGACAAGAATCACATCGTTCCTTCTTCCAATGGTTCGAATGCGGTAAGCTACAAAGTCTGCTCCCTTAGCAGTAACTTTTGGGGCAGCCATTTTGTCTTCCTCGTAGGATAAGGCCACCGCAAAATGAGTAGGGTTCGTAATAACAACATCAGCCTGCGGCACTTCCTGCATCATACGCTGGGTCGCCATATCCATCTGCTGCTTGCGCCGTTTTGATTTAATCTGCGGATCGCCTTCCATCTTCTTATTTTCATCTTTGACGTCCTGCTTAGACATTTTAATCTGCTTTTCATGATCGTGGCGCTGGTATAAATAATCGGGAATCGATAAGAAAAGCAGAAGAAGCGCTACACAGACCCCGATTAAACCCGTCAATCTGGAAATCTCTCCAAACCCATCCGCCACACTTTTTTGATTCAAAAACATAAGCGAGTCTAAGTTCAGCCAGATTATCGTAAAGGCGAGTGTACCGACCAGGGTGATCTTAAGCATCGATTTCAAAAACTCTACCAGGGCTCTTACGGAAAAAATCCGTTTAATGCCGCTCAGCGGATTTATTTTGGAAGGTTTAAACTTAATTGCTTCCGGCGAAAATAAAAATCCAACCTGCAGCATCGAAGCGCCGGCCCCAAACACAAGAGCCACCAGCATCACCGGTGCGATAACGAGAGCGGTTTCCAGGGCAAGTTCATGAAAAATGGCAGGGATCGTTTCTTCCGTGATCTCCCATAACATGTACTCTGTAAAAACGGTCTGCATCGTATCATAAAGATGAGTGCCAAGAACCCGGGCATAGATAAACATGAATAAAAAGACCGCTAATAAAATCAGCGCTGTATTCACATCCGTACTTTTTGCCACCTGGCCCTTTTCTCTCGTTTCCTGCCTCTTTTTTGGAGTGGCTCTTTCGGTTTTTTCCTGCTGAAAATATTGCAGATCCAGGGTTAACTTCACATTAAGCTCCTCCAAGCATTTCCATCAAAGTCCGCATGGCATCAAACATTTCATCAAACAAATGGTCCACCGCCATAAAGAAACCAGGGATGGTCACTGCCAGCAAAGGCAGGCCGGCAAATATTTTGAGCGGCAGCCCGACCACAAAAACGTTCATCTGCGGCACCGCCCGGGACATCATTCCAAGGGCAACATCCGTTAAAAACAGGCAGCCTACAATCGGAAACGCCATTTGAAACGCGATCATAAACATCGTGCTGAATGATTCCAGGACGTGATAGGCAACCGCTTCTTCTCCAAACGGGAGCTGAAGCTGTTCAATCGGGATAAATTCATAACTATAATAAATACCATCCAGAATCAGATGATGCCCGTCCACTGCTAATAGAAACAAAAGCGTGAATGTATATAAAAATCCGCCCATCAGCGGGCTCTGGGCCCCTGTTTGGGGATCGATTACGTTAGCAACCAGAAATCCAAGTGCTATATCAAGGAACATCCCCGCCACCTGCACAGCATATATCATAATTCCTGCGATTAAGCCGATCGAAAGCCCGACCAGCATTTCTTTAAAAATAAGCAGAATATAGGTGCTGTCTATGTTCATTTCAGGAACATCCAGGGTGAAAACAATAATAAATGCAAAAAAAGCACCTAAGCCTACTTTAAAATGAGCAGGAACATTCCGATATGAAAATAAGGGCATGCTGGTGAAAAACGCCAGCACCCTGATAAGGACTAATAAATAAACCGGCAGTTGGTTTAACCATTCAATATTCATAAGGCCTACCTTGTATATTCTGTAAGATTACTAAGTATCTGATAAGTAAAGTCTGTCAGCATTTGCAGCATCCACGGTCCAAAAATGACCAATGCTGCCAGCACACCTAAGATTTTCGGGATAAATGCCAGAGTCTGCTCCTGGATTTGGGTCGTTGCCTGAAAGATCGCAACGCCGAAGCCAAGCAAAAGTGCTACGACAAGCAGCGGCCCCGCTACGAGAAATACGGTCCATACCCCGTTTTCCGCCAGGCTGATGACTGTTTCAGCCGTCATATATTCATCACCTTCTAATAACTGGTTAAGAGCGATTCCACGATTAAGTACCAACCATCCACAAGGACAAACAACAATATCTTAAAGGGCAGGGAAATCATAACGGGCGGAAGCATCATCATCCCCATCGACATTAAGACACTGGCGACAATCATATCTATCACTAAGAATGGGATAAATATTAGAAATCCAATTTGAAACGCGGTTTTCAGCTCACTGATGGCAAATGCCGGAACCAGCGCGGTCAAGGGGATATCGTCCAGTGTTTCCGGCCGTTCCATACCGGCATAGCCCATAAACAGGGATAAATCTTTTTCTCGGGTATGTTCCGACATGAATTCTTTCATTGGAGCCGCTGCTTCATCAAATGCTTCTTCCTGATTCATTTCACCGTTCAACAACGGCGTCAACGCTTCTTCGTTCACCTCCGAGAACACCGGGGCCATAATGAAAAACGTCATAAACAAAGCGAGACTGATCAACACCTGGGTCGGCGGCATCTGCTGGGTAGCCAGACCCATGCGCACAAAGGAAAGAACAATCACAATCCGGGTGAAACACGTCATTAAAATTAAAATAGCCGGAGCCAGCGACAGGATCGTTATTAAAAAGATCAGCTGTAAACTAGTTGTTAAATCAGATGGATCATCACTTATCAGGCCTCCAAGATCCAGGCCCGGGATTGCAAAAATCATTGCTCATGCTCCTTTAAACGCCGGCGGGCTTTTTTTCTGACAGCTTTCATCTCTCCGAGCTCGCCTTCCAACACTTCCCGGAAGGAGGAAGACGGCAGCTGGTTCCCCGATTTGGATAAGGGATTTCGAAGCAGCTCCTGAATTTTAGAAAATCCTGTTTCGTTCCTGCCGGCTCGATTGCTGTCCAGGAGCTCTTCCATTTCCTCTGCTTCTTCAATTTCTTTCAGCAATTGTATGGAATCTCCAACTCCTACGACGAGAAGCCGGTCCCCTACTTTGATCAGCTGTACCGATTTGTTTTGTCCAAGCGGCACACCGCCCATGTTCTGCATGGTTTTATGGGATTGAAAGCTTTGTGACCGTTTGTTTATAAACTTAAGCAGAAAGTACATAATGGCTATCACAGCAGCCAGAGCCATCACAAGCCGGAAGAGCATCGACGCAAGGCTGGTCTCTTCCATCATTTCAACGTCACTGCCCGCATCAGCTTCTGTTTCCTGCGGACCCGACTCTTCGGCTCGGTTTTCTTCTTCTGTGCCGGTATTTTCACCTTCCCGGCTATCATCAAGCATTTCATTTATCGTCCGGCTTTCCCCGGGAGCGGCCAGCCCCGCAGCCGGAAGAAACGTCCAGGCGAGAAGAAGGAGAACCAGGCCTACCCATTTTTGCTTCAACTTCATTCTATATTCCTCCGCCCCTTACTCAGGCAAGGGTTTTATTAATTGCTTCCAGTACACGTTCCGCCTGGAATGGTTTGACGATAAAATCCTTGGCTCCCGCCTGAATCGCATCAATGACCATCGCCTGCTGCCCCATGGCGGAGCACATAATGACTTTTGCATTTGGGTCAAAGGTTTGAATTTCCTTAAGGGCGGTTATTCCATCCATTTCCGGCATGGTAATATCGAGCGTCACCAGATCCGGAGACGTCTCCTTATACAAATCTACTGCTTCCTGGCCGTCTTTGGCTTCGCCGGCGATAGTAAAATCATTTTTCTCTAAAATATCCTTAATCATCATCCGCATAAAAGAAGCGTCATCTACAATTAATACCGAGTGTGCCACGAGACTTTCCTCCTTGAATATTTGTTATTTTAGTTTTTTAATCCGATCAGCCTGGCTCACAATATCCGTCACCCGGACGCCAAAGTTTTCATCAATGACGACAACTTCGCCTTTCGCGACCAATTTTTGATTCACCAGAATGTCTACCGGTTCCCCGGCAAGCTTGTCCAGCTCGATAATAGAGCCCTGGGTGAAGTCGAGTATATCCTTGATCGAGCGCTGGGTCCGTCCCAGCTCCACTGTTACTTCCAGCGGTATGTCCATCAGCATATTCAGGTTTTTTGATTCATTTTCATTTAAAGAAGGGCCTTCAAACGAAGAAAACTCCGCCGCCTGTACATTTCTGGATGGATTCTGTCCGCCAACAAACCGATCCTGCTGCGGCTGCTGCGATGTCTGGGACTGGGATGCCGCAGGGGTGTCGCTCGAAGGAGGGGCCGCTGTCTGCCGGGGCTCCTGCGCCGTGATTTCATTTTCCGGCGGGGCTGCCGTGTCCTCTTCATTTTCAGGCGGGTTCATTAAATTTTCCACCATTTCTTTGGCAAACGGGACGGACACAAGCTGCATAATCGAGGAGTCAATTAAGTCCCCGATAATTAAACGAAACGATATTTTGGTGAGGGTATCCGTGTCAGGAATATTCCCCGTCCCTTCCGAATTTTTTACGTCCATTAAATCGATTCCCGGCGGTGTGATGTCCACGCGTTTATTAAAAATCGTAGACATGGAGGTGGAAGCCGATCCCATCATTTGATTCATCGCTTCCTGTACCGCACTAATGTGCATATCATCCAGTTCCTCGGCCGGGTTGGTACCGTCTCCTCCGAGCATTAAATCGGCAATGATCGACGCATCCTTATTTTTGATGACCAGCAGATTCGTCCCTTCAAATCCTTCTGTGTATTGAACATGAACAGCTACATTTGGATGGGGAAATTGTTCATCAAGCTTGTCTTTTTGAATAACCGACACAACCGGTGTCGTAATCTCCACTTTTTGGTTTAATAATTGCGAAAGAGCGGTGGCAGAGCTGCCAAAAGAAATATTACCAATTTCCCCAAGCGCATCCTGCTCCATGGTTGATAAATAGTCCTCTACATTTAACTCTCCTGCCGCTTCCCCGGGGCTGTCGGTTTCACCGCTTTCGTCAACACCGCCTGCTGCAGAAGAATCCTCTTCGTCTCCTCCGACGCTTTTCAGTAATTCGTTAATCTCTTCCTGAGAGAGCATATCATCATTCATTATGGTCCCCCTCCTTTATTTCTTCTGTTATTTGAACCGCCATATTATTTTTCCATTGCCCGGGCTGGGCATAATATTTTGGTTCTCCCCCGGCACGGACGGCCAGAGGCTCATGAATATTTTGATCCAGTTCAAGTACATCCCCATGGTTGAGCTGTAAAAATTCCTCAATCGAAATTTCAGAGTTTCCCAGAATCACCTGCAGCGTAAGTGGTGCGGTTTTGACCGTTTGCTGCAGCTCTTGTGCTTCGTGCGGGTCTCTTTCCTTCTTTTTTGTCTGCATCCAGTAGTGCACCGATAATTTTGGAAGGATTTCCTCCAGCACCACATGAGGCAGACAGATATTAATCATCCCGGTTGTTTCACCAATCGTGGTAGATAACGAAATAACTACTACCGTTTCATTGGGAGAAACCATCTGCAGAAACTGCGGATTTACTTCAATATCCTTCATCTGCGGATCAATTTCCAATACAGACTCCCAGGCGCTTTGAAACGTTTCCAGCATACTTTGGAAAACCTGGGTCATAATCTTTGTTTCGATTTCGGTTAAATTATCGACTTTGTTTAAACTCGTTCCTTTACCGCCGAGAAGGCGGTCGAGCATAGCGTACCCAATATTGGGATTTACTTCCATCAACAGACGCCCGTCCAGAGGATAAGCGTCAAATACATTCAAAAGGGTCATCTTAGGAATGGAACGGATAAACTCATCATAAGGCAGCTGATCAACAGATGCGACAGAAATCTGGACAAAGGTTCGAAGCTGGGCGGAAAAAGTTGTCGTCAGCAGTCTTGCGAAATTTTCATGGATACGGGATAAACTGCGGATCTGGTCTTTGGAAAACCGAAGCGCGCGTTTAAAATCATAGGTTTTTATCTTTTTTTCGGTTTCTTCTTTTTTTAATTCATCCGCATCCATTTCACCCGTGGATAATGCGGATAATAAAGAATCTATTTCACCTTGGGAAAGAACGTCCGCCAAACTTTCTCACCTCCCTTTCTTCGTAAGCTTGCCATTATTGAATCATCCGCTCGGTGGTATATACTCGTATAATTCTGCCTTCGTCCATCATGCTGTTAATTTCGGAACGAAGGGTTTCCTCCAGGGTGTCAATCCCATCCTGGCTTTGCAGATCATCGGCGGACAAACCGGCCAGTTCATGAATAATGATATTGTTAATCTGAAAATCACGCTTTTCCAATTCAGAAGCGGCGGCTTTTGTATCCGCATGAATACGGAACCGGCCCCGAAATAAATGATTACTGCTTAAATTCGTTGTGATTTCTTCTGTCTCCCAGGAGTTATCGATAATCTCTTCAATGGAAGGTTCCGCCCCGGCTTCAGTAGAGGTGGAAAAATGATTATACAGCACCAGAGCGACAACTCCAATAAGGGTTAAGGATATAATAATAATGAGCATTATGTTCACTAATCGATGTTGAAACAACCTATCTGCCCTCCTCTTTTGCTGACAGTCCTACCAGTCCTATCCGGCGGTAGAACGCACTTGTCAGATGGTTTACTTCTTCCATGCTTTCTTTTACTACTATTTTTTTGCCGTTGCTTAACGTCAGGGTGGTATCCGGAAAGGCTTCCACCTGCTCGATTAAGGGGGCATTCAGTAAAAATGTCTGTCCATTTAATTTCGTTAAGGTAATCATATGTATTGGATGAGCCGGGCAGCGCGTCCCGGCTCAAACCTCCTTTTAAACTGGATTGCGCTTATCGTTTTAAGTTCATGAGTTCCTGCAGTACTTCATCGGCTGTCGTAATGCCGCGGGTATTCGCCTGGAATCCGCGCTGGGCCGTAATCATTTCCGTAAATTCTTCCGAAAGGTCCACATTCGACATCTCCAGCGTCCCCGCTACCAGCTCACCTGTACCGTTCTCCCCAGGAGCTCCATCTTGTGGATCACCGGAGTTTACCGTTTCATTAAAAAGATTATTTCCTACTTTTTCCAACCCGCCCGGGTTCGCAAAGTTTGTAAGACCTATCGTACCTACCACATCGGTTTCCCCATCAGCATCAGTTATATTTACATCCCCGTTGGAACCAATACTAAAGCTTTGTGCATCCGAGTCTATTGTTATGGAGTCTCCGTCATCATCTAATATGTTATATCCATCACTATTAACAAGTGTTCCCTCTTCATCCAAATAAAAATTGCCTGCTCTCGTATAAAATTCATTACCATCCCCGTCACCCACTCTAAAGAAACCATCACCTGAAATACCTAAATCTAGTTCTCTGTTTGTATTTTGCAAGCTGCCTTGTGTTTGTACCGTATCAATGCTTGCTAATTGCGAACCGAGACCTACCTGTCTCGGGTTTGACCCGCCCATTCCTCCATCTGGTGCGGTGGCGCCGGCGATCTGCTGGCTGACCATGTCTTTAAAGGTGGCTCTGCCTTTTTTGAATCCAAAGGTATTGACGTTAGAAATGTTATTTCCGGTGACGTCGAGTTTCTGCTGGAAGTTTCTCATTCCTGAAATGCCTGAGTACATTGAAGCTAACATAATTGTTCATCCTCCATTTTTTCATGTTTTCTGACGGCGTCTGTCGGTCGGCCGTCTGCCGGCTTCCTTTTCAGGTCGGGCCGGTTATTCTTTCACAACAATGGTGCCGTTGATATTGGTAAAGACATGCTCCGCTGCCTCGTCACGGTTCATCGCAGTAATGACGGTATTATTCTCCGCACTGATAACAAGTGCGCTGTTGTCCGTCACTACCATCGCGTCCTTCACCCCTTTAGTCCGGGCCTCTTCTATTTTTTCCGAGATTCTCTGCCATTCTGTATCGGTTACGAGAACATCTCTGTCATGCAGCCTTTTTTCGGCGTGTTTACTGACTTTAAGAGCTTCCGCCTTCTTTTCAAGCTGGCCGGCAAGGACCTCTTTAAAAGATGTGTCGTTGGTTACGTCCGCTTTTTGTTTCGGGAGGGAGGTTGCCGGATGAGGCAGCTGATGAAGCCCGTTCGTCTGAATACCGGAACTCATACTGTTCGCCTCCTGCCTGTAGAAACAGCGTCACCCTTATTCTCCGCTGTCTTCTTCATTGCCGTTCTCTTCTTCTGCTGGTGCTGTATCGACCTGAATCAGCTGTTCACTGTTAATCCAGCGGTCGCTGTCCAAGAGCAGCCGGATGTTCCCTTCGCTGTCCTGCCTGACAGACTGGACGCTGTTCACTACTTCTTCCGTTTGTTCGACTCCGTTATCATCTTCATAGGTTCGCTCCCAGGTAACCGTTTTTCCGATCAGTTCACTGTGCTGCACAAGCGAACCTTTCTGCTGGGCCCGAGCCATGGTCGTAATGGCTGTTGTCATATTGGTCATCTGTTCCAGCGAAGAAAACTGCGCCATCTGGCCTACAAACTCTTTATCATCCATTGGATTCATCGGGTCCTGATTCTGCAGCTGGGTCATTAAAATCTTCAGAAAATCATCTTTCCCAAGAGCAGAATCCTCTTGATTCGTAATTAATGACTCTTTCTGGGATGGGACACCGTAATTATCCTGGATTGTATTTGCCATCCAAATCACCTACACCTGTTCATTAAATGTTAATTCTTCCAGCATATCTGCAAACGATTCCTCGTTTTCCTCTGCTATGTCCTCTTCGGTCCTATTTCCGTTCTCGTTTTCCTGCTGGTCTCCCTGTTCCTGATGGTCCTCCTGCAACGTGGATGCCTGCTGCTGTGCCACATCAATCCTGTCTACCTGAATGTTCTGCTGGTGGAAGGCTGTCCGCAGCTGATGGATTTGGCTTTCGACCATTTCCCTGGCTGTATTGGTGCTTGTCATCAATTGAGCGGTCAACTGGCCATTCTGCTGCACAATCTTCACATCCAGACGGCCAAGATTTTCAGGAACCAGTTTTACCGTTAACTGCTGGGTTCCATTTTTGAACGACTGAAGATTACTCTTGCCGAGCAGTTCCTGAAACTGTTTCATGAACTCCTGGGCTCTGGCATGCTCTGTTTTCCCTTCACCCAGAAAAATAACGGCCTGTTGAGCTTTGGCCATCACGCCGGTAGAATCCTGTGCCGTCAGGGACGCCGGCTGTGCTTTGGATGCTGTGGATTCCGAGGACGTCATCCCGCGGTTCAGAAGCTGCTGAAGGTAATTCTGCTTTGTTTCGCTTTCAGAAGAGGATTTTTTCCATGCCTCCGTCAGCCCTTCCATAGACTTCATCTGATGCTGCTGTCCCTGATTTTCCATCCAGCGCGTCAGCTGCTGCAGCGATTGCTGTGGATTAGAAGCATCCTGCTGTTTCCCGGCGTTTATAAAAGATGACACCAGGGACGATATAGAGGAGAATAAGCCGGAAGACTGCTGATGGAACGGGCCTGATGAGAAAGAAGGTTCGTTGTTTGATGCTTGAATAGACTGATTAAGAAGAGCTATCAGCCCTGTTAAGGCGGAAGCCATCGTTTCTTCCTCCGAACTCATCGCTTCTACTTTTTCAGCCAGTTCCGTCTCCCCTTTTTCGGCCAGAAAATCTTTCAGGGCCTCCAGCATTTCTGTTTCACCGTTGGCTGTGGTCGGTGTCAGGGATTCTTCTATCCAAGCGGTCCGCTCCTTCTCTTCTGCAGAGGAGAGCATTTCGGCCAGGGCCTGCATTTCCTGCGGAAGACCTTCCAGCAGATTTTTTAATTCGCTTGTCCATTCCAGCGGACCATCCGCGAATAAAGCCCTTAGTTCTTCCCCAAACTCTTCAAGCAGCTGTTCTCCATTTTCAAAAAAACGAGCGAACAACTCTTCTTCTGATACCTCTGAACTTCCATTCCCTGGTGAGGCGTCCCCGGCCATTTCCGCCTGCAGCGCTTTTCCCAGTGCGTCGAAAAAGCCTCCCTTTTTCGAATCGGCGGCAGCATTCAGGCTGTCCTGCCACTGCTGATTGGAAATTTTTGATGTGGGCAGTGCCTGCATAAGCATTTGCATCTGCATCTGTTTCACCCCCTTTCAAGCGTCCTTTCCTGGTTATTGACCCAGTGTGCTCATAAGTGCGGATGCCGTCTCCGTCTCCATTTCCGAGAGAATATCCGCCTGCGCCTCATTGCTCATTTCCGACATATGCCTTACTATTTCTTCATTTCCCATTTCTGAAAGAATATCTGCCGCGTCTGCAGCATCCATATTTTCATAAACTTGAGCAAGCTCGCGCAGTTCCGTGTCCGCTTCGTCTTCCTTATCTTCTGTTTCCTGCTCAATCTGCATCGTTTCTATCTGTTCTTCAAGCTCCCGTATTTCGGTATCCCGGGCTTCTAATTCCTGTTCGAGCGAGGCTATTTCTTCTTCCTTGGCAGCCATATCTTCTGCTGTTACTCCCCCGCCCTGTGATTCGCCTTCCTCCTCCTCGTCGCCCTCCTCAGAGGAAATGATAGGAAGATCAGAGGCAATGCTTTTACTCATATCCACCACGTTTACTCCTAAAACAGATAAAAGGACACCGCCGAGCACTACGGCAAAAATGACAGGAATAACAATGATCAGGAAGAACCACTGCCATTTTCCACTTTTATTCTCATTTGCTTTTTTCGCCATCCCTTTCACCTAATTTCAACGAAATGCATACTTCCGCGTTGAGATTTCATCCATTAATTTTTCCTCTTCCTGTTTTAAAGAGCGTTCGTGCGTCTCTTTTTCCCATTCTTTTATTTTTTGGTACTTTTTCCATTCCACCGAAGCGGTCTGCATTTCTTCTTCTTTTTTAAACATGATGTCACGGGCCTTGTCTGTCTGATGCTGAATCGTCTGAATCTTCTCCTGCATTTGAAAGATTACTTTTTCATTTTGCTGGAGTTGGTGAATAAACACGCCTCGGCCCATTTGTTCTTTGTACATTTCTTCCATCTGCTCTTTTTGTTTTAACAGTTCGTACAACGCCGTGGCCATGCGTTCGAACTGCTCTACGCACTGATGATACTCCTGTTCTTTCTGCTCCTTTTCCCGCTTTCTCAACTCTAAAATTTTCTGGAATGAGTAGGTAAAAGACATTCATCATTCTCCTTTGCCAAACTGTTCAATCAGGGCCTTTCTTGTCTCAGAAAAGGTAAGCACTTCGCTGGTATCCTGCTGTAAAAATTGATTGATGGCCGGCTGCATTTTGATAGCTTTATCTATTTCTTTGGAAGACCCTTTTTTATATGCGCCAATGTTAATAAGATCCTCGGATTCCATATAGGTGGAAAGCAGGCGCCGGAGATTGTCTGCTGCCTTTTGGTGGTCCTCATCCACCAGTTCCTCCATCACTCTGCTGATGCTTTGCAGCACATTGATTGCGGGGTAGTGCCCTTTATCCGCCAGTTTTCTATCCAATACCAGGTGACCGTCGAGAATTCCCCGTACCGCGTCTGCAATCGGTTCATTTAAATCATCACCGTCGACCAAAACAGTGTAAAAGGCAGTAATAGAGCCGGCCTGGCTTGTTCCTGAACGTTCCAGCAGTTTCGGCAGCATCGCAAAAACAGATGGGGTATAACCTTTTGTGGTCGGCGGTTCTCCCACGGCAAGTCCGATTTCCCGCTGAGCCATAGCAAAACGGGTCACAGAATCCATCATTAAATTCACCTGTTTGCCTTGATCCCGGAAATACTCCGCAACGGCCGTGGCCGTCATTGCTCCCTTTATTCTCATTAAGGCAGGCTGGTCGGACGTCGCTACGACGACCACCGATTTTTTCATGCCTTCTTCGCCAAGGTCCCGTTCGATAAAATCTTTTACCTCCCGGCCCCGTTCTCCTATTAATGCAATGACATTAACTTCTGCTTCTGAATATCTGGTCAGCATGGAAAGTATGGTACTTTTGCCGACTCCGCTTCCAGCAAAAATACCAATGCGCTGGCCCTTTCCAATCGTAAGCAAACCATCAATGGCTTTAATCCCGAGAGAAAGCGGTTCGTTAATCCGCGGCCGCAGCAGTGGGTTCGGCGGTTCAGCTTCGGTTGGAACCGGTGACAGCCCTTCCGGAAGCACCGACCCGTCAAGAGGCTGGCCTGTGCCATCGATAACCTTTCCAATAAGACCGTGGCCGCTTTTAATCTGCAGGGGTTTTCTAGTAGCTTCCACCAAACTGCCGGGACTGATTTCGGCTGTTTGTTTCAGGGGCATAAGTTGTACATATTTATCCTTGAACCCAACTACTTCGGCCAAAACCGGCTCTTTCTTTTCCTGCGGATGAATGTAGCACAATTCGCCGACAGAAGTGCGCGGCCCTTTGGATTCAATGGTAAGTCCCACTGCCCTTGTTACCTTCCCATATTGTTTGTAAGGATTTAATGAAGGAACTTCCTGCAGCAGGTCAGCTGCTTTCATGAAGACCGCCCTCTTTCAATTTTTCTTCCAGCTGTTCTTTTAATTCCTGCAGCTGACTGTCCAAAGAAGCGTCCACTTTTCCATACGGTGTTTCAATGATACAGTCATTCTCGTTTAGGGAGCTGTCTGGAAATATCATCAATTCTTGGGAATAAGCCAGCAGGTTCTCCATCTCCTGGCGCTGCTGCTTTGTTTCTTCTAAACGGGAAACCGGAACATGCACTGCCACTTCTTCATGGTCTTTTACCTCTTTGACAGCATTTTTTACAATTTCAAGCCAGGTGCCGTCTTCATCTTCCAATGATTTATAAATAATCCGGTTCGCTGCAGCCAGAGCCAGGTCGAGAATAACAGGTTCCGCTTTTTCGAGGTAATAATGATACTCCTCTTTAGCAGAAGAAATAACATCCCGGGCTTCCTCGACCGCTTGTTCCCAGGCGGTTCTCCCTTCCTCTTTCCCCTCTTCGTATCCTTCTTTCCAGCCTGCCTTTTTCGCGTCGGCAAACGCCTGTTCCAGCCGCTGTTTCGAATTTTCTTCTTCTTCACTGATTTTTTTACGGGCCTGCTGCAGCTCTTCTTCGGCCTGCTTTCTGGATGCTTCTATATCTTCTCTCTGCCGGCGCAGGCGCTCCTGCTCCTGTTTTATTTCGGAATGACCCGGAGCCTCGTCCCTGTTTTCTCCTTCTGATGATTTGCTTTCCTGGGCCTGCCGGGATAAAACCGGCTTCACCTGAATAGAACGAGTTTGTTGAAAGGGGCCGGGAGTGTCTGGAGCCTTTATAAGTCTAGACAATAATATCATCTCCTCCTCCACGGGCAATCACAATCTCACCAGCTTCTTCCAGTCTGCGTATGACCGCAACAATCCTGGTCTGGGATTCTTCCACATCCCGAAGCCGGACCGGTCCCATAAATTCCATTTCCTCTTTAAAGTTATCCGCCATGCGCTGCGACATATTATTAAACACAAGTTCTTTCACTTCATCGCTTGCTACTTTCAGGGAGAGCTGCAGATCTTCGTTTTCCACATCCCGGATGACACGCTGAATCGAACGATTGTCGAGCGTGACAATATCTTCAAAGACAAACATCCTTTTCTTAATTTCTTCGGCAAGCTCCGGATCCTGGATTTCAAGCGAATCGAGAATCGTACGTTCCGTACTTCGGTCTACTCCGTTCAGCACTTCCACCACCGCTTCAATTCCTCCGGCCTCTGTATAATCCTGGGTTACGGTAGCAGAAAGTTTCTGTTCAAGAATATTCTCCACTTCATTTACAATTTCTGGAGAAGTGCTGTCCATAACCGCAATTCGTTTGGCCACGTCCGCCTGTACTTCCTGCGGGAGTTCCGATAATATTTGCCCGGCCTGTTCTGACTCCAGGTATGACAGGATAAGAGCAATGGTCTGCGGATGTTCATTCTGGATGAAATTCAGAATCTGGGAAGGATCGGCTTTTCGGGCAAAATCAAAGGGCTTTACCTGCAGGGAAGAGGTTAAGCGGTTGATGATCTGCATCGCATCATCTTCTCCTAACGCCTTTTCCAGTACGCTTTTGGCATACCCAATCCCTCCCTGGGAGATATAATCCTGGGCCACTGCAATCTGATGAAATTCTTCCAATACATTTTCTTTTGTCGCACTGTCGACTTTGCGGACATTCGATATCTCCAGTGTTAATTTTTCAATTTCTTCCTCACTTAAATGCTTGTACACCTGAGCCGAGACATCAGGGCCTAAAGAAATGAGGAGCATCGCCGCCTTCTGTTTTCCTGTTAATGTGTCATTTGCTTTTGGCATAACGAGTCCCCCTTAGTCATCAGATAACCATGTCCGTAATAGTTTGGAAAATTCCTCTGGATTGTCCTGAGCCAGTTTCTCCAGCTGTTTTCTTCTTGCGGCCTGTTCAGAATCATCTTCCTCTGGAAGATCCGGAACCGGTTCAGCTGCATACACTTCTTCTTCGGTCCAATCCTCTTCTTCTTTTCTTCTTCGTACCAGCATAATCAGAAGAACAATGACAGCGAGAAGAAGCAGCCCTGCTGTTATATACATCCACATCGGAATAGAAGTGCCGGTTTCTTCCGGTAATTCCGGCTGGCCGTTAAATTCCTGGGCAGAAACAAAAATATTATCATCCGTTTCTCCCGGCTCCATATCTTCGAGGTAGGATTTGTCTATGCTGGTATTTACCATCGTACTCAGGATTTCTTCAATATCTGTAATGGTCTGAGGATCAAGGGAGTCCGGATTATCAGGCTCCGGCGGTTCTACCATAACCTGAATGCCGAGATCCCTGATCTTATACGGGCTTTCTACAATTTCCCGGTGAATACGGTTGACTTCATAATTGATGCGCTCTTCTTCCCTTTCGTAGTCACCTTCTCCTGTAGCCGCTCCCGCCGGATAATTTGCTACATCTTCCTCTCCGGCACCGGCAACGCCGCCGTCTTCCGGCGCTTCGCCCTCATAAGCCTCTTCAATTCGTTCTGCACTTACTTCAATTCCTTCCATATTCTCTTCATCCACCGGTTCGACAAGTGCTTCTTCTCTTGTCTCCTGAGTGAAATCAAGATCGGTCGTCACCGAAACAACCACTTTATTCATTCCCATCATTTTTCCAAGCATCTGCTGCAACTGGGACTGGATATCTTTTTCAATATCTTCCTGAATGCTGCGTTGTTCTTCATAGGCATTCATCGAGGAATTGGAAGCTGGATTTTCATAATCGAAATACTCAAACATTTCATTCATAATGACGATATTATCAACAGACAGGTCGGGCACACTTTTGGAGACAAGATGGTACAGAGCACGTATCTGATTTTGTTCCAGGTTTGTGGTTCCGCCTGTATCAATGACAACGGAAGCGGATGCCCGCTCATCTTCCTCTGCCACCCATGTCGATTCTTCGGGCAGAGTAATCATGACGTTCGCCGCTTCCACCCCTTCAATATTCTCAATCAATGTACCTAACTCGGTCTGCATTGCTGCCCTTTCCATCGTGTCAAATTCATTATCTGTCATCCCAAAGCCCATTTGGTCTTCTATGAACGAGTAGTCAATATTACCGCTGTCCGGAAGTCCTTCCGAAGCAAGCTCCACTTTCAGGGAATCGACCTGTGTCTCTGGCACCCTGATCGTAGAACCATTATTGCTCAGTTCTGACGGTATGCCTCGTGAATCCAGTGTCTCTTTAATCTGACCGGTTTCCTCAGGAGATAAATCAGAATAAAGAGGAGCGTAATTGGTCCTTGTCCCGAAAAAAATGGCAAGGATTATAATAAGAAAAAGGAATGCAATAAATCCAAGGATTAATGTTTTTTGACCAGTACTCCTATTACGCCAATATTCAATTGTTTTTTCTCTGAATTGTAAAAACTTCTCTTTCATGGGGCCTCCCGATTTCCATTACCTGCTATCGTTCGGCATATCAGACCTGCATGCGCATGACTTCTTGATATGCTTCCAATGCTTTATTACGTACTTCTACGGTAGTCTGGAGCGTTACGCTGGCTTTTTCAGCGGCAACCATCACTTCATGAAGATTTTCCACTTCCCCTGATGCCAGCTTTGAGGTCATTTCGTTTGATTCTATTTGTCTATTATTCACCTGTGTAATCGCGTCATTCAAAGCGTTTTTAAAGGATTCCTGCGCTTGGGCCGGAGTCCTCCGGTTTTGTTCCTGCTGATTTACTGCGGGATTCTGCCGGGCAGCTTCAGCGCTTCCGATAATACTGTCATTCATTCAGCCTTCCCCCTCTTATTGCCCTCTTCCAATTTCGAGAGCTTTCATCATCATATTTTTTGAGGCGTTCATACTTGTGATATTCGCTTCATAAGAACGGCTTGCCCCCATCATATTCACCATTTCCTTTAATGGATCCACATTCGGCATTTCGACAAATCCTTCATCATTTGCGTCTGGGTGATTAGGCTGATATACCTGTTTAAAAGGAGATGGATCTTCTACGATACCGTCAACCTGAACCCCTCTTCCGCTGTTTCCTGAGGAGGATCTTCCCATGGCCTGCTGTAAATGAGATGAAAAGTCTGATTCATTTGAACGGAGGGAAACCATTTTCCTACGATACGGCTCCCATTCCCCATCTACCAATCTACCTCTGGTAGAATCCGCATTCGCCGTATTAGCAGAAGCAACGTCCATTCGCAGACGCTGAGCAGTCAGTCCGGACGCCGAAGCGTTAATTCCGTCAAAAAGTCCCATTATTCGTTATCCCCCTCTTACTGCCGATTTAAGGCTGTTGAATTTACTGCTTAACCGGTCAGTCAAGGCATTGTAGTAAATCTGGTTTTTGGCAGAGTCCGTCATTTCTTTATCTATATCGACATTATTGCCGTTGTGATTGTACATCGTTGAAGCACCTTCACTGATGTAGGCCTCCTCTTTTCTCGATCCAAACTCAATATGTTTATTATTTGTACGAAACGCCTGCATTTTGTCGTTTTGGACCGCTTCGTTCAGGGTATGTTGAAAATGAGCGCTTTTTGCTTTGTAGTTCGGCGTGTCGACATTTGCTATGTTTTCTGATATTGCTTTTTGCTGCAAAGCCGCCCCTTTTAAGCCATGCTCCAGATTTTGAATAGTGGCAGAATCGAATAAACCCATATTCCCCCTCCTTCCTCCTAATGCGAAAGACCTTGTACTTTTGACATGTCTTGCGCAGTTAGACAAGGTTAAGCATTTGTTTCCATATTTTGCATATCTTTTTAAGAACTACTACCTAAATTGTATAAAAATATGTGACATTTGTCTAACGGTGTTTTCATAGTGTTTCAATTCAATAAAAAAGAACCACACCATTTTTTCCAATAAAACTAAAACTTTTTTACCAGATATTTCGTCCTGTTATCGTTTTCATGCGGTCCCTTATTCCCCGATTATCACAGGGAAAAGGTCTCCCCGTGTGTTTGTACTGCCTCACCTTATGTCGAACATTGTTTTAAAAAATAAATAGGTCCTTCTTCTTGACTTGCTCCCATACCGTAATTCTTTTATCCGCTTTTCTATGAACGGAGAGGGGCAGCTGTCGTTGTAGTCTTTGGGTGCATAAAAAAGCCGACGCTCCCTGTCAAAGCGGAGTGCCGGCTTTTCCTAACGGAACTGTTCACCCGTTTGTTTTGATTTTATCGAGCTCATATAAAAACTTGTCATTCAGAACTTTAATGTAAGTCCCTTTCATTCCAAGGGAACGGGATTCGATGACCCCTGCGCTTTCCAGTTTTCTCAGCGCGTTCACAATAACGGAACGGGTAATGCCTACTCTGTCAGCAATTTTACTGGCTACCAGCAGCCCTTCTTTTCCTTCGAGCTCTTCAAAAATATGCTCCACTGCTTCCAGTTCACTGTAGGAAAGCGAACTAATCGCCATCTGCACCACTGCTTTACTTCTTGCTTCTTCTTCGATTTCCTGTGTTTTTTCATGCAGAATTTCCATTCCTACCACTGTGGCCCCGTACTCAGCCAAAATCAAATCATCGTCGTCAAATCTGTCATTTAAACGGGCGAGAACAAGCGTGCCAAGGCGCTGCCCTCCGCCGCTGATCGGCACGACCGTCGTTAGACCAGAACCGAATAATTCTTTATTTTCCACTGGAAAAGCGGTATAATCACTGTCAATTCCAAGGTTCGGTGAGGTTTCATCCAATTTAAACAAACCTGAAGTATATTCTTCCGGGAATTGTCTTTCTTCCAGCATTTTTTTCATGCGGTCGTTTTCAATCTCCTGCTTGATGGCATATCCCAATAGTTTTCCACGCCTGCTGACAACAAAGACATTGCAGCTGATGATATCACGCAGTGTTTCTGCCATGTCTTTAAAATTCACATGATCGCCTGCTGTTTTTTGCAGCATGTCGTTAATTTTACGGCTTTTTGATAATAAATCCATTTGCGACTCCTCCTGTCTTTCTTATAAAATATATCGGCTCATATCTCGATTTTTTGCAATGGAAGCCAATTTATCTTCTACATATTCAGGTGTGATGGTTATTTTCTCCAATGTAATATCCGGGGCTTCAAATGATAAATCTTCCAGCAGTCGTTCCAGCAGGGTATGAAGTCTCCGGGCTCCGATATTTTCCGTATGCTGGTTCACATCCTGCGCGATTTCAGCAATTTTATGAACAGCATCGTCAGAAAATTCAACATTTATACCTTCCGTCTTCAATAATGCCTGATACTGCTTTAATAGCGCCTGATCCGGCTCTTTGAGGATTCTTACAAACTCTTCTGTACCGAGGTTGTTTAATTCCACCCGGATCGGAAAACGTCCCTGCAGTTCCGGAATAAGATCAGACGGTTTTGACATATGAAAAGCACCTGCGGTGATAAAGAGGATGTGATCTGTTTTCACCGTGCCATATTTAGTAGTCACGGCTGAACCTTCCACAATTGGTAAAATGTCCCGTTGAACACCTTCCCTTGATACATCCGCACTCGACTGTTGTTTGCCGGTCACTTTGTCTATTTCATCTATGAAAACAATACCCAGCTGTTCTGCTTTTGAAACAGCCAACTGTCCTACTTCATCCATGTCAATCAATTTCTGTGCTTCCTGTTCATGAATAATCGGCCTTGCTTCTCTGACCGGCAGACGTCGTTTTTTCTTTTTTTTCGGCATAAAGTTTCCCAGCATTTCCTGCATGTTCATACCCATCTGTTCCATGCCGGAGCCCTGAAACATATCAGACATGCTTTGTCCCTGTTCTTCCACTTCTACCGTTACCATATGGTCTTCCAGTTCACCCATAGCCAGCTGATGTTCCATCTGGCGTCTTTTTTGTGCGATATTTTGATCTTCCTCTGCATCCCCCTCATCGTCCTGGTTTTGCTGCTGGAAAATCATTTCAAACGGATTTCTATTTGTATTCTGCTGCTTTTTCTTTTCGGGCACTAGAAGTTTTATAAGCCTTTTCTCCGCTTCGGCTTCCGCCTGCTTTTTTACTTCTTCCATTTTTTCCTCTTTAACGAGCCGGACCGACGTTTCTACCAGATCTCTTATCATCGATTCCACATCCCGTCCGACATAGCCGACCTCCGTGAACTTCGTTGCTTCGACTTTTGTAAACGGGGCTCCGGCCAATTTAGCCAGTCTTCGGGCGATTTCCGTTTTTCCCACCCCGGTGGGACCGATCATTAGAATGTTTTTGGGAGTAATTTCCTCCCGCATCTGCTCTTCAAGCTGGCTCCGCCGGTATCTGTTTCGGAGCGCTACGGCAACAGAACGCTTGGCCTCATTTTGGCCGATAATGTATTGATCTAACTTCTCTACAATCCTTTTTGGAGTAAGCGGGGTGTCCATCGTAGAATCGTCCCCTTTCCTTTATTCGATTTCTTCCACGACAAGCTGATCATTTGTAAATACACAGATGTCGCCGGCTGTTTTTAGGGAGGCCTCCGCCATTTCTTTTGCCTCTAAATGCGGTGCATGCTTTTTTAATGCTCTTCCGGCAGCCAAGGCATAATTGCCTCCTGAACCAATCGCGATCAACCCGTCATCTGGTTCAATCACTTCCCCGGTACCTGCCACCAAAAGTAACGTATTCTTATCCATAACGACAAGCATCGCTTCCAGCCTCCGGAGCATTTTATCACTGCGCCATTCTTTGGCGAGCTCGACAGCCGCCCGCTGGAGCTGACCGTTCCACTGCTCAAGTTTGCCTTCAAACATATCAAACAGCGTAAAAGCATCGGCCACCGAACCGGCAAATCCGGCAAGCACCTGGTCATTATAGATTTTACGTACCTTTTTTGCCGTATGTTTCATGACCACCGCCTGGCCAAATGTAACCTGGCCGTCTCCTGCCATTGCTCCTCTGCCATTATGATGAATCGCAAAAATCGTGGTCGCATGAAAGGATGTATCCATATCATGAGCCTCCATTCTTTTCTGCCCTCGGGTGCGCCTTATCATAGACTTCCTTCAGGCGGTCCTTTGTGACATGAGTATAAATCTGGGTCGTAGAAAGGCTGGCATGCCCCAATAAATTCTGAACACTTCTTAGATCAGCCCCCCGGTTTAACAAATGGGTGGCAAACGTGTGCCGCAGATCATGCGGGGAAATCTGCAGGGTGTAGGATACTTCCTTTACTCTTTTATTTACGATATATCGAAATCCCCGTTCCGTCAGCTGATCTCCTTTATTGTTCAAAAAAAGAGCAGAAGCCGGTTCCTTTTTCTTTTGTGCTAACTCGTTTCTGGCGTGATTCCGATAAAAGGCCACTGCCTCCATAGCAAAACCGCCGATCGGAACATACCGTTCCTTCCCTCCTTTTCCTTTTACAAGGAGGGTCGCAAGTTCCTCATCTATATCATCCTGCTGAATCCGGCATATTTCACTAACACGGAGTCCTGTCGCATACAACAGTTCAAATATAGCCAAATCCCGTTGATCCAGCTTCTTGGTTATATCAAAGGAGTCAAACAGCATTTCCAGTTCTTCCTCATAAAGAAATCTGGGAAGTTTCTTTTCTTTTTTCGGAAGACTGGACACCGCAAACGGATTTCTGTCTATCTGTTCTTCCCTTTTTAAAAACCGGTAAAAAGAACGGATGGCAGAAATTTTCCGAGCTGCTGTGCTGCGGTCATATTTTTTTTCAAACAGGCGGTTGAAGTACAGTCGTGCTTCTTTCATATCCACCAGCAAAGGGGAATGAATACCTTCTGCCGCCAAAAAGAATTTGTAGTCTTCCAGGTCTTTGCTGTAGGCTTCTATCGTTAAGCTTGAAGCGTTCTTTTCCACCTGCAGGTAACGGATAAACTGATTGATGCAGGACTGGCAGTCGTTATTCATTTTCTTCACCTCATGCACAAAAGCTCTTAAATTCTAACATAGTACCTTCTGGCAATCAAGGAAATTTATTATTTTTTCATAAAATTCTGACGGGGCTGTCTTATGGTTCCGAGCCAGGGTAACATAGGAAAACCCCCTTTTGGAAAAAGGGGATTTTCCTTTCTATGGTTTAGTTTGGTTCTTCTTTATAGTCACACTGTGTGCACTGTACATGGATCCCTTTTTTCGTTTTCTTCTCAACAAGAAGGGCGTCGCATTTCGGGCAGGGACGGGACACCGGCTTATCCCAGGAAATGAAGTCGCATTCCGGGTATCGGTCGCAGCCGTAAAATTTCCGCTGTTTCTTGCTTTTCCTCTCCACTACATTCCCTTCTTTACATTTGGGGCAGGTGACCCCTATCTCTTTCATAATGGCTTTTGTGTTTCGGCATTCCGGAAAGTTGGAGCATGCCATAAACTTTCCGTACCGTCCCATTTTGTATACCATCGGATGGCCGCATTTCTCACAGTCTTCCCCGGCCGGCTCATCGCGGATTTCTACTTCTTCCATTTCCTCTTCCGCGACTTTCAGCCTTTTTTCAAATTCCTTATAAAATTCGTCAATGATCTCAATCCAATTCTGACGGCCCTCTTCTATATAGTCAAGGTCATTTTCCATTTTGGCGGTAAATTCGACATCCAATATTTCCGGGAAAAATTCAACCATAAGTTCGAGTACGATTTCTCCCAGTTCTGTTGGAACGAACCGTTTTTCTTCCAGAGCTACATAATTTCTGCGCTGGATAGTATCGAGTGTCGGAGCATAAGTGGAAGGGCGTCCGATACCCATCTCTTCCATTGTACGAACCAGTCTTGCTTCCGTATATCTCGGAGGCGGCTGGGTGAAATGCTGGTTTTCTGTTAATTCCTCCTGCTCTACTGTTTCCCCTTCTTTTAGATCAGGTAAAAATGTATCCTTTTCTTTTTTTCCGTCATCGCTTCCTTCAATGTACACTTTCATAAAACCGGCAAACTTCATCTTTGACCCATTAGCACGAAACGTCACTCCGTTGTTATCCAGGTCGACGGACATGGTATCCATCACAGCAGGCGCCATCTGACTGGCCATCAGCCGTTCCCAGATTAACTTATATAACCGGTACTGATCCCGGCTTAAATGAGATTTCACACTTTTAGGATCTTTGGGTATCGTTGTCGGCCGGACTGCTTCGTGGGCATCCTGTGCGTTGGCATTCTGGGAGGAAGCTTTTTTATCCTGACCGATATATTCTTTGCCGTAATGCTCTTCGATATATGCTTTCGCATCCTGCTTTGCTGTATTAGAAACACGTGTGGAATCGGTACGCATGTAGGTAATTAACCCAATGGTCCCTTCTTTCCCGAGATCCACGCCTTCATAAAGCTGCTGTGCAATCATCATTGTCTTTTTTGCCCGGAAATTTAACTTTCTGGCTGCTTCCTGCTGCAGAGAAGAAGTAGTAAATGGCTGGACCGGATTTCGTTTACGTTCCTTTTTGGTTACATTCTTAATCGTAAACGTATCTCCGCTCATTTTACTTCGGACTTCGTCCACGTCTTCCTTGGACCGCAGTTCTTTTTTCTCTCCATTAATTCCGTAAAACTTAGCTTCGAATGCATCACGGCCCCGAAAAAAAGAACCATCAATACTCCAGTATTCTTCCGGGACAAAAGCCTGAATTTCTTTTTCCCGGTCAATAATCATTTTAACGGCAATGGACTGCACCCGCCCGGCGCTTAACCCTTTTTTTACTTTTTTCCAAAGAAGCGGGCTGATATTGTAGCCGACAAGCCTGTCAAGAATACGCCGTGCCTGCTGGGCATCGACTAGATCCATATTAATCTTGCGCGGTTCTTTAAATGCTTCTTTAATCGCCGTTTTTGTGATTTCGTTAAAAACCACCCGGCAGTTTGACTCCGGATCAATGTTAAGGCTGTAAGCCAGATGCCATGCAATCGCTTCTCCCTCGCGGTCCGGGTCGGCAGCCAGGTAGACTTTTTTCGCTTTTTTGGCAGCTGCTTTCAATTCTTTCAAAACAGGACCTTTGCCTCGTATCGTTATATATTTCGGATCATAATCATAATTTTCAGCGTCGACCCCCATCTGACTTTTCGGCAAATCCCGTACATGGCCCATGGAAGCTTTCACGGTATATTTTTTCCCAAGATATTTACTGATCGTTTTGGCTTTAGCGGGAGATTCAACGATTACTAAATAATCTGCCATATCTCTTGTTTCCTCCCCCTTTAGTTTTTCTTTGAATTTTTCATATTATCAACCAGTTTCACGTTGTTTGTCAAATTCTATACATTTATATATCCTTTTTGCTTTCATTTTATCCATCATTTCTATTTTTGTTCTCCGCTAAATGGTAAAACTATCTGTTTTTTTGGGAAACAAATCACAATCATTTTTTCACAGTTTATGTGCCCTGTCTACCCAAAATGTCTATGCTTCTCTTTTTTTCTCTCCAAAAAAGGCCGGTCTGCTTATAAATCTTCAAAGCTGGTGACCGGAGCCGCTCCTTCTTTGATCAATTGATTCGTTCCTTTTGACATGGGCGAAAAAACGGGACCCGGCAGGGCTTTTACATCTTTCCCCTGTTCCAGTGCCTGATAAGCGGTAATAAGCGAACCGCTTCTTTCCGCCGCTTCGGATATAAAAACAGCATCTGCCAATCCGCTGATAATACGATTCCGCATAGGAAACTGCCATTTCCGCGGCGGGGTGGAAGGAGGATATTCCGACAAAAGGAGGTGGTGCGTGGAAAGGTGTTCGGCAAGACCTGTGTTTTCCCGCGGGTATATACAATCAAATCCCGAGCCCAGTACGGCAATCGTAGTTCCTTTTTCCCGGACAGTTATTTTATGGGCCAAAGTATCCGTTCCAATAGCCAGTCCGCTTATAATGGTTCTATTTTGACGTATGACAGGGGACAAGAATTGGTTCATAGCGTTCCGGCCATAAGCGGTCAGCTTTCTCGTTCCTACCACAGCCAGACTCGATGGGGTCTGCAGAAGCTCCAGGTTCCCCCTCGCATACAAAACCCAGGGCGGATCGTATATATGATGCAGCCGCGGCGGGTATTCGTTCATAAAGGGAGTCAGTATATGGATATGACGGGCCTGGTAGGCCGCCATTTTATTTTCCGGGGTGTGGAGATAATGATATAAGGTCCCGGCCTGTTCGGCAGAAAGGCGAAGTTGTTTGGAAAGTTCAGACGGGCTCAGTTGATAAGGGAGGGATAACGCTGGATCCGCCTTGTATAAAGCGGTTACCTTTTTCCAGGTTAGATAAGGGGCCTCATGTAAATGAAGTATTCGAGAGGTATTCGTATGTCTCGCATCCTTTCCTGATTTTGTTAAAAAAGGGCAGGCTGGAAAGCCCGCCCTTTTCTTTATTGCTCCGGAGTGTGGGTGAGACACTTCTCATAAATGCTGTTATCCTTCAGGGAAGAGATAAGAGTCTCCCCGATCTCAGCCGGAGTGTCTGCTACTCGGACACCGGAATCTTCCAATGTTTTGATTTTTTCATCCGCCGTACCTTTCCCGCCGGAAATGATAGCACCTGCGTGCCCCATTCTTTTTCCGGGAGGTGCCGTACGTCCTCCGATAAATCCGACTACCGGTTTTGACATGTTTTCCTTTATCCATTCTGCCGCTTCTTCCTCGGCTGTTCCGCCGATCTCACCAATCATGATGACCGCTTCCGTATCATCATCTTCATTAAATTCTTTTAATACATCAATAAAACTGGTTCCATTTACAGGATCTCCCCCGATGCCGACGGCTGTGGATTGACCAACCCCATTGGTCGACAATTGATGTACCGCTTCATAGGTGAGCGTACCAGAACGGGAAACAACACCAACGTGTCCTTTCTGATGGATATAGCCGGGCATAATTCCTATTTTGCACTCTTCCGGAGTGATCACACCAGGGCAGTTCGGCCCGACCAGGCGTGTCTTTTTGCCTTCCATAAACCGCTTGACTTTCAACATGTCGATGACTGGAATTCCTTCTGTGATGCAGATGGCCAGATCCATTTCCTCGTCCACCGCTTCTATAATCGCGTCTGCTGCAAAGGCGGGGGGAACATAGATTACAGTTGCTGTGGCTCCTGTTTCTCTGACTGCATCCCGCAGGGTGTCAAAAACCGGGATTCCTTCAATTTCTGTTCCGCCTTTTCCTGGAGTGACTCCTCCTACAATCTGTGTTCCGTACTGTACAGCCTGCTGGGTATGAAACAAACCAGTAGAACCGGTAATACCCTGTACAAGCACTTTGGTATCTTTATTAATAAAGATGCTCATTTGTCTTTGTCCCGCCTTTCTATTGCACTTGTGATACTATTTTCTGCGCTCCGTCTGCCATGGAATCTGCAGCGGTAATGTTTAACCCGGATTCTTCGAGAATCTTCTTACCGGTTTCTACATTTGTTCCCTCCAGACGGACCACGAGTGGGATTTCAAGGCCGATCTGCTTGGTTGCTTCCACTACACCTTCTGCAATAACGTCGCATTTCATAATTCCGCCGAAAATGTTAACGTAAATACCTTTTACATGATCGTCTTCCAGAATAATCTTAAATGCTTCTGTCACTTTTTCTGCAGTCGCGCCGCCGCCGACATCGAGAAAGTTGGCAGGATCTCCGTTGTAATGTTTAATAATGTCCATCGTTGCCATGGCAAGCCCTGCTCCATTAACCATGCAGCCGATATTGCCATCAAGCGCAATATAACTCAAATCAAATTTGGATGCTTCAATTTCCTTCGGATCTTCTTCGTCAAGATCCCGGTATTCCAAAATGTCCTTTTGACGGTAGAGGGCATTGGAATCAAAATTAAGCTTCGCATCCAAAGCCATGACCTCGCCGCCTCCTGTTGTTACAAGCGGATTAATTTCTGCTACGGAGCAGTCTTTTTCAATAAATACGTTATACAGCCCGAGCATAAATTTCACAGCCTGCTTCACGAGATCTTTTGGAATATTGATATTAAACGCCAGCCGGCGGGCCTGGTACGGCTGCATGCCAACAGCCGGATCAATATATTCCCTGAAAATCTTTTCCGGCGTATTTGCCGCCACTTCTTCGATTTCCGTTCCTCCTTCTTCGGAGGCCATCATCACGATTCGGGACGTAGCACGGTCAAGAACAATCCCGACATAATATTCGCTTTTAATGTCGGAGCCTTCTTCAATAAATAACCGTTTCACTTCTTTTCCTTCCGGCCCGGTCTGATGCGTGACGAGCGTTTTGCCCAAAATTTCATCGGCATATGTACGCACCTCGTCCAGTGTTTTGGCAATTTTCACACCGCCAGCTTTTCCACGGCCGCCTGCATGAATCTGGGCCTTGACGACACTCACATCAGAGCCGAGTTCTTTGGCAGCTTCCACAGCTTCTTCGACGGAAAAGGCTACTTTTCCATTTGGTACGGCTACCCCGTATTCTCTGAGGAGCTCTTTTCCTTGATACTCATGAATATTCATGTTCTCTCCATCCTCCTAACGATTCGATACGAATACCCGTCTCAGGGGAAACCTTTCGGGTAAGGATATCGGGTGCCAAGCGCCGGCTGAAATAACGGCCGTTGTTTCGCACACACTTATTATCGTATAAAAAAAAGGGAGCAAATTCAACAATTCGACACAACTTTATATCGGTGATGTCCCTCTATCTTTCATGACACGACAAATATCCCCAGTCTGTCAAGGCTGGGGAACGGCTTTTTTATTTTAAAACTAGGATTGGTTTCGTGCTTTTTTTATCTTTTCCCAGATCACCTTCAAGGCAGACAATGCTCTGATTTCTGCAGCTTGGCGGAAAAAACCGAGCTCCTGTCCCGCTTCTTCGTTATAATTATGTTTCCTTCGGGGCCGGGAGAGGCCGAACTGTTTCTTTTTCATAGCAGGCTCCTTTTATTCTGTAAGGTGCCCTAATAAAACAGAATTATGAGGAAGAATGCTGATCGACCCGATACAGGAATGCAAACACCTCCGCTACTACTTCATACAATTCGGGAGGAATCGACTGATGGATATCAAGCTGGGAAAGAAGCTCCACCAAGGAAGGGTCTTCCTGTACAGGAATATTGTTTTCTTTTGCCCGTTCGATGATTTCTTCGGCCACATAACCTTTTCCTTTTGCTTTCACACTGGGAGCATGCTGGGCCTGAGCTTGATAGCCTAACGCAACGGCTTCTCTTCTATGCGGGTGCTGTCTGCTCATATTCTCACATCCACTCCTTCAAATCCGGTGTAGGATTCATATACGTCTTTCAATCGATTGCTGTCCTCGCCGGCCTGTTTCCAGTGTACAGCATTCAACGTATAATGCTGTTCTTCAAGCCGTTCTTTTAAATAAGGCTGCAGCAGGTCGAGCAAAAGGGCCGGCTTTTCTTTTTCATTGAACACGTTTACAGTTACTGCACGATTTTGAATCTGGACATCAGCGATCGTTTCTCCTAAATACTCCATATCCAGATAAAATAATATCCGGCAGTGGTCTGGATGAAGGGGTCCGTCCTTCTGTTTTCTGCCTTCCCACTGTACCGTTACATCCGTCTGAAAACCTCCCAGCGATAATGGTAACTGTAAAACGGTCTGGTGCAGGTTCCCGTTTTGATCCTGAGCCAGCAGCTGCTGACCTGAAATTTTGTGCAGTAAGGCCTCCGCCCCTTCTCTGACAGAAGCCGGGAGATGGTTTATATGTTGAAGGAGCGATTGTTTCAACGTCTCATTAGAAGAGGCATCTGCTGAAAAGCCGGCCTGCTGTTGAGCAAGTTGACTCTCATGATGCAGCCCGAGCTGATGGAGAATCTGGGTTAACTGTCCGGCTGTCTGAGAAGCCCCCGCCGCCCGTTCGTTCATGAACGTGCTCTGAAAAAGCACGGCCAGCGCCTGTCTTTCCTGGCCGGTGGCTGCATTCATTTTAATGGTCTGCATCATTTGCTGAAGCCTGGAAGCCGAAAAGTCTGTCTCTCCTTTCCTTCCGCCTGCCTGCTGAAATAAAGCGAGCAGCTGCTGCAACGGACGGCGTCCTGTTTCTCCTTCCGTTATCGAGAGGCGGTTCATTAACGTCTGGAACAGTTCCGCAGTTTCCATATCAGCAGGCGGCCTGCCCTGCTGTCCGGAAAATACCTGCGGCCAAAGCTGCTGCACAGACGCGCGGTTTTCAGGGTTTAACACCGCCTGTTTAAAGGAGGAAAGCCATTCCGGGGTGTTGGAGCCGGCTGGCAGAATATCTGCCTTCTGCAGAAGGGAAACCGCCCCATTTCTTACAGAGGAGGGGACCTGGGCCGAAGCAGTAAGCTGCAGCAGACGAACGATATCATCCTGATGACTGCTTTTGGAAGGTTGCACAGCCGTCAATGATATGGTCTCGGACAAGGCTTGTCTTACATTTGCGACGGCGTTCCCTGCCTCCTCTCCCAGCACCTGACCTTGTACCTGCTGCAGAGCAGCCTGTAATTGCTGTATTTGAGCGGATAATGGTTTTCCATTCTCAGCTTGATAGAGACTCTGGAACGTTTCAAGCGTCAGGGGAAAGCCTGATTGATTCATGGTCGAAAGAAGTCTTGCTCCCTCCGCATTCATAGCATTTGCCTGCTTTAACACCGCGGCCCCTTCCTGAATCATTTCTCTGGAAAACGGCAGCTGCTCTGCTTGAAAAAAGCGAAGCATGGATTGGTTGGCTTTATTATCCTGAAGCCCCAGGGCCTGCAGCACTTTCGCTGCGTCAGCCTGATGAGCGTTGCTGCTCTTTAAGGCAGATTGATCTGCCTGCAGCACTTGCAGGCGGGGAATCCCATCATTTTGTTTCACCTGAAAAAAATATTTTTCTCCAGCATTTAAGGCCGCTTCCAGTCGGGCTGTCATCTTCATCCCTCCCAAACGGAGCGCTGCTGTTTGATTGGGAAAGAATTTAATGATTTCCCCTTCAAAAACCTGACCTTTCTGAAGCGAAAGCGATGTTTGTTTATTTCCCTGTGCCCTGGTTAAAGGCGTAGTCTGCAAACCTATTGAATCCATATGATTCCACCCTGTTTCTATTTTCTATAAGCATTGTTTCACTGGAGAAAAACTACGGCGGTGTTCCGGAATGGGTCCCAGCCGCTGTAAAGCATCTAAATGTATTTCCGTGCCATATCCCATGTTTTTCTCAAAGCCGTATTCCGGGTAGACCTCAGCCAGATTTTCCATATACCTGTCCCGTTCTACTTTTGCCAGCACGGAAGCAGCAGCAATGGATGCACTTCGCTGGTCCCCTTTTGTAAGGGGAATTTGTCTTGTTGGAAGCGGAAGTCTAACAGCATCAATCAGAAGCGCGTCTGCTGCTACCTTCAGTCCTTCCACCGCCCTTTTCATGGCTTGAATAGAAGCCTGATAAATGTTTATATTGTCGATATCAGAAGCTGGAACGTGGACAATACTATAAGCAGACGTCTCTTCCACCAGCTTTTCATAAAAATATTCCCGTTGTTCCCTGCTTAGTTTTTTCGAATCGGTTAATCCGGGGTAGGAACAATCCACCGGAAGCACGGCCGCCGCTGCGGTTACGGGACCGGCGAGCGGGCCCCGTCCGACTTCATCTACCCCGGCAATGAAACGGCAGCCCTCTGCTGTACATTTTTTTTCAAAATGGAGCGATTCCGCAAAGTTTAATTCGAGCTGCCTTTGTTTGGCGGCCCTTTTATCAAATTGAGTTAAAAGCTGCTGTACCCCTTTCCGCTGATCCTTTCTTAGCTCCTCCAGCCAGGATTCCTCCGGGATTTCTTGAAATAAACGGTGTTTAATCTCTGCAATGGTTTCTTGATTCATCATTATTTCGTCCTTTTCTCTATTTCTTATATCGGTTGACCTGCCTTTTTTTATAAGCCGTTTATTCTTCGTTTTGCTGCTGCCAGTCCTGAGGTGTTTCTAATGATATTCTGCCGAATTTTTCCCCGCGCAGATCCCGCAGGATGATTTCTGCACATTTTTCTTCGTCTATATAACCTCCGGCTTGAAGACAGCCTCTTTTCCGGGCAATCGCTTCGAATAATTCCCTTTTTTCTCCCGGAAGCGTATCCAGGCTGTACCTTTCCTTTAACACCGAGGGATATCGTTCTTTTAACAGGCCCGTTACAAATAACGCCACCTCTTCAAAGTCAAGCAGTTCATCTTTAATGGCACCGGTCGCAGCCAGGCGGAAGCCGACGAGTTGATCTTCAAATTTCGGCCATAAAATGCCGGGGGTATCCAGAAGCTCCATTTTCTTTCCTACCTTTAACCACTGCTGGGCTTTCGTAATGCCGGGCTTGTCCCCTGTTTTCGCTGTTTTTTTTCCGACCAGCCGGTTAATCACCGTCGATTTTCCTACATTGGGAATGCCGAGAATCATGGCACGTATTGCCCGGGCTTTTATCCCTTTTCGTTTCATTTTCTCAAAAATCGGAGCAGTGATTTCCTCTGCTTTCTCGATAATCGGTTTTTCTCCCTTATTCTGCAGGGCATTGAGAGCGAGCGTCTTGGTGCCCTTCTCTTTAAAATACTGAAGCCATTTTTCGTTGCTGTCCGGATCGGCCATATCACTTTTCGTCAGCACCAACAGTCGCGGCTTGTCCTGTAAAATCGTGTCAAGCATTGGATTCCTGGACGAAAGGGGAATCCTTGCGTCTGCCAGTTCAATGACAAGATCCACCCTCTTTAACTGTTCCGTCACCTGACGTTTTGCTTTCTCCATATGCCCCGGGTACCATTGAATCGTCGTCATGTCTTTACTCCTTTCTGTGCAGCAATCATTACATGTCAAATGTCATATTTTTTTGTTTTTTAGTATAAGAAAAATGGAGCTTGTCAAAACCCGCGCTATCTTTTTCCTCTCTGACAGCTGTTTCAGGGTCTGATGGAAAATATCTTTTCCAGGCAGTAGTTGAGCTGTACTGTTGCATGGAGAGGCAGCACCTTCTATTTGCTGGTTTGGTTTAACGAGCAGCATAAAGGAGACAAGATGGAAGGGGAAATGTCCATTAAACGAGGACAGGAGACATTTTGCACGTGTGCACTTTTTATTTTGTCCGTTATTTCTTTTTTGCTTCCATTTGAGCTGCCTTTTCTCCTGCTTGTGTCTACAATACATTGTTTATAGACATTTTGCTCCGAAAAATGTCCGTTATTTTTTTGAACCGGGCCAGTTCGTCAAGAAGAAGCGCTCTCAGCTTTCATATTTTTGAAGCATCTACAATGAATGCGTATTTAAATATGGTACCTTTCTTTTTCATAGTGTAACAAAAGATAGCCTGGTTCATCTGCACCATTTAGGTCCAGGAACATAAAAAAACTGCAACGGTTGGAAGGCCGTCACAGTTTTTTTGATTCTTATCGTATTTCTTTAATGCGGGCAGCTTTTCCACGCAGATTGCGAAGATAATAAAGTCTAGCCTGACGAACTCTGCCGCGGCGCTTCACTTCGATCTTGTCAATGCGCGGGGAATGTACCGGAAACGTACGCTCTACCCCGATACCGTAGGATACTTTACGAACGGTAAAGGTTTCACTAATTCCGCCTCCACGGCGCTTAATCACAACTCCCTGGAATACCTGGATACGTTCACGGGAGCCTTCCACAACCTTCACGTGAACCCTGACCGTATCCCCGGCACGGAAATCAGGAAGATCTGTTTTAAGCTGGTCTTTCGTGATTTCGCGAAGTAGTTCCTGCATTTCATTCGCCTCCTTCTCTCCAAATGCTCTTACAGCTATCCTGCAGCGGAACATCGTAGTAAGCGGCTTTCACCACAACGTAAATCGTACCATACCGAAGCCCTGTGTTCAACGGTTTTTATCATTTTCTTTCCATGGGTCAGAGGAAACAGATGGAGCCAGTAAATCGGGCCGCCGTTCTCTTGTGCGTTTCCATGCCTGTTCTCTGCGCCATGCGGCAATATTTTCATGATGTCCGGACAATAAGACCTCCGGTACTTTCCAGCCTCTGAAATCAGCGGGTCTGGTGTAGTGGGGGTGCTCGAGCAGTCCATCAGAGAAGGAGTCTTTTTCTGCGGATTCCGTGTTGCCGAGCACTCCCGGAAGCAATCGGGTCACACTATCTGCGATAACCATTGCCCCCAGTTCTCCCCCTGTCATGACAAAATCCCCAATAGAGAATTCGTCGGTAGCCAAATAGGAACGGATCCGCTCATCATATCCTTCATAATGGCCGCAGATCAAAATAAGCTGATCTTCCCCGGCTAGTTCCTCCGCGTCATTCTGGGTGAACGGTTGTCCCTGCGGAGACAGCAGAATAATTCTTGACGATGCAGCAGCCTGTTGATCTGCATAGGCAGCTGCATCAAATACCGGCTGCGGCGTTAATACCATACCGGCTCCGCCGCCATAAGGATAGTCATCTGTTTTTCGATGCTTATTTTCCGAAAAGTCCCTGATATTATGGACAAAATAGGAAACTGCCTCTTTCTCTTCGGCCTGCTTCAGCATCGAGGATTGCAGCACTCCGGGAAACATCTCGGGAAAAAGCGTTAAAAAATCCATCCGTATCATGACAGCAGTCCTTCCATGACATGAATCACAATGATTTTTTCTTTTACGTTTACCTGCTTCACGATATCGTCAATATAAGGCACTAATATATCGTTTTCGCCCTGCGCCGGATCGACCACCCAGACATCATTAGCACCGGGACTCAGAACTTCCTTCACTTCCCCGAGTGGTTCTCCTGCTTCTGAATAGACCGCGCATCCGATAATTTCATGGTAGTAATATTCATCTTCCTCCAGTTCCCCAAGCTGGGTTTCCGGAATTTGAATCAGGGCATTTTTCCATTTTTCCGCTTCTTCTATTGAAGATATTTCCTCCACGGATACAAGGATGAACTGTTTATGGCGGCGGCAATGACGGACGGTAACAGGCATCGGTTCCTGAGCGGCATTCTCCATAACCAAATACAGTGTTTCTCCTGCAGCAAAACGTTCTTCTTCAAAATCTGTCACTGAAAGAACTTTCATCTCTCCACGAACGCCGTGTGTATTCACAATTTTTCCAACGTTAAACCATTCCATGATCATCATCCGATCTGTTCTCTCTAATCTTTATTATGGTCCCGTCCTTCACCACAATTTCCTGTTTGACAGAGGGCCACGGATCTCCTTCCCTCACATCTTCTATTGCTTCTACCTCCCCGGAAGCAATTTCTGTTCCCTGGGGGAGTTGGTCGAGCTGGGTAATTTGAAAATCAGAACTTTTGATTTTCTCTTTTCTTTTATCAATTTCATGATGGAACCGCTCCCTTACTTCCGTTTTCCGCCGGGCGGTATCCTCTGTTTTCATCTGTTTCTGCATTTGAAAACGAAGCTGTTCCATCTCTTTTTCCAGCCGCTTCTGATCCTGAAGGAAGTCCGATTTCATCTTCTCTCTCATACGCTCTGTTAAAACATGCTTCACTGCTACTTTTTTTATTATACGCATGATTCACCTCGGTTTCGGAACGCATGATATGACAGACAAGGAAGAAAAAGGACAAGGATACTATCCTCGCCCCGCCATTTCTCTTTATTCTGCAATATCTAAACGAACGCGCTGTTGATGATGGGAGGCAGAAGCGTACAGTACGGAACGCAATGCATTTGCTATTCTTCCCTGTTTCCCTATTACTTTTCCCATATCACTCTCGTGAACCGTTAATGTTAAGACGAGGGTGTTTTCCTGCTGGCGCTCTGTCACGTCCACATGATCCGGATGATCTACGAGAGAGCGGGCCATGGTTTCCACTAACTGTTTCACAGTATCCCCGCCTTTCTTCTATCGGATAACGGATAGATGATAACCACCTATTTTTGTTCGTTTTTCGCGTTATGAAGCTTTTCCATCAATCCTTCTCTAGAGAAGAGATTCCGGACCGTATCGGAAGGCTGGGCGCCGTCAAGCATCCACTGTACTGCCTTCTCCCCATTAATGTTTACTTCCGCCGGCTCTTTCAGCGGATTGTAGGTTCCGATCTCTTCAATAAAGCGGCCGTCGCGCGGAGCGCGGGAATCAGCCACTACAAGACGATAAAAAGGTGATTTTTTTGCTCCCATACGTTTAAGTCTAATTTTAACTGCCATTAACAGACACCTCCAAATATTTTCACACAATAAATTATTATAATAGGACTGGCTTTCCCTGTAAAGGGTTTTTCCTTTTCACTGCATAAAAGGCAGCTGCATTCCGCCTTTGCCTTTTTTCTTTCCTTTCTGCCCGCCGGTCATCTGCTTCATCATTTTCTTCATATCTTCAAACTGCTTAAGGAGACGGTTCACATCCTGAATCGTAGTGCCGCTGCCTTTCGCAATCCGGCGTTTTCTGCTTGCATTCATGATAGAGGGGTTTTCCTTTTCATGCTTTGTCATCGAGCGGACAATGGCTTCCACGCGTCCAATCTGGCTTTCATCCACCTGGATATTTTTCATTGCTTTCTTATTTGCTCCGGGCATCATCTGCAGGAGCTCATCCAGCGGCCCCATGTTCCGTACCTGTTCAAGCTGTTCCAGAAAATCATCAAACGTGAGATCAGCGGAACGCATTTTCTTCTCCAGCTGTTTGGCGCGTTCATCATCCACATTGGTCTGAGCTTTTTCAATAAGCGAGAGCATATCTCCCATGCCCAGAATACGGGAGGCCATCCGCTCGGGGTGAAATACATCCAGTTCAGCGATTTTTTCACCCACTCCGGCAAACTTAATCGGAACGCCGGTCACTTCACGCACAGACAGGGCAGCTCCTCCACGGGTGTCTCCGTCGAGTTTTGTGAGAATAGCCCCGGTCACGCCAAGCTGCTCGTGAAAACTTTCCGCTACGTTCACTGCATCCTGCCCGGTCATCGCATCTACAACCAGCAGAATTTCATCCGGCTGCACCGCTTCTTTCACCTCTTGGAGCTCCCCCATCAGTTCTTCATCAATATGAAGCCGGCCTGCGGTATCAATCAACACATAGTCACAGTGTTCTTCTTTTGCCTGTTCTACTGCTCCCTTGGCTATATCTACAGGAGAGGTCTGATCTCCAAGAGAAAAAACCGGCATATTCAGCTGTTTCCCCAGGGTTTCCAGCTGGTCAATCGCAGCCGGCCTGTAGACGTCAGCCGCTGCAAGCAGCGGTTTCCGGTTATGATGCTTACGCAGGTAGTTAGCCACTTTTGCTACAGTCGTTGTTTTTCCCGCTCCCTGCAAACCGGCGAGCATAACAACAGTCGGTGCTTTCTGGGCTGCCGCGATTTTACTTTGTTCACCGCCCATCAATTCGGTTAACTCTTCGTTTACCACTTTGATAACCTGCTGCCCGGGTGTCAAACTTTTCATGACTTCCTGCCCGACAGCGCGTTCTTTCACCCGATTGACGAACTTTTTCACTACCTTGAAGTTAACGTCCGCTTCTAAAAGCGCCAGGCGCACTTCACGCATCATTTCCTTCACATCAGCTTCCGAGACTTTTCCCCGTCCCTTCATCTTATCGAAGGTTGCCTGAAGTCTTTCTGCCAAACCTTCAAAAGCCATTACATCGTCCCCTCCTCCTCTAATTTTTCAAGCGCTTCTATCGTTTCCAGCAGATCAGGGGAAGGAGAAGCATGTTCTTCAGCAGTCTGCCGAAGCTCCTGATAGAAAGAGATACGCCTTTTGTATTTGCGGTAGAGCCCCAGTTTCTCTTCATATTCTTCAAGCATCGCTTCTGTCCTTTTAATGTTATCATAAACAGCCTGGCGGCTTACATCGAATTCTTCGGAGATTTCCCCGAGCGAATAGTCATCCAGAAAATAGAGCTCCAGGTATTTTTGCTGTTTTCCTGTTAATAAGGGTTGATAAAAATCAAACAATGCATTCATGCGCACTGTTTTTTCCAGCATGGTTGCCACCCTCTTATGTTAAGCCAAATTACTTTACACAAAAGTAAGAATACTAGAGACTTTCTTTCTTGTCAAGGAAATACCTTAACACGCTAATTCAGGTTTTCTTTCTCCTGTTCTTCGACTAATTCCTTAAAAAGACCATACACAAACTGTTCGGCCTCAAATGGCTGCATATCGTCTATCCCTTCCCCGAGACCTACAAGTTTGACAGGGATGTCCAATTCATTTCGGACAGCAAGAACAATTCCGCCTTTGGCGGTGCCATCAAGCTTTGTCAAAGCAATGCCGGTAACCTCCGTTGCCTCCTGAAAGGTTTTCGCCTGGCTCATTGCATTTTGGCCGGTTGTCGCATCAAGAACGAGCAGTACTTCATGAGGAGCATCTGGTATTTCACGGGAAATGACCCGTTTCACTTTTTCCAGCTCTTTCATTAGATTTACTTTATTTTGAAGTCTCCCCGCCGTATCACACAATAATACATCGGCACCTTTAGAACGGGCAGATTGAATCGCGTCATACATAACGGCGGCTGGGTCCGAGCCGGCCTGCTGTTTAACGACATCGACTCCGACCCGGTCTCCCCATACATCCAGCTGCTCAATCGCACCGGCACGAAACGTATCGCCTGCTGCCATCACCACCGTTTTCCCCTCCTGTTTAAAGGAGTGTGCCATTTTGCCTATCGTAGTGGTTTTGCCAACTCCGTTAACGCCGACAAATAAAATCACCGTCATGTCCTTTTCCTGAATATTAAGAGCGGTGTCCTGCCCGCTCTTGTCCAGTTTTTCCGCGAGTATTTCTGTTATCAGGGGGGCAATATTTTTGGAATCCTTGATGTTACGGCGTTTTGCCTCTTCCTTTAATTCGTCGATCAACTCCATCACGGTGGAAACGCCGGCATCGGCTCCAATCAATATTTCCTCAAGCTCTTCAAAAAACTCTTCATCCACGGTGCGGTACTGGGCAAATAGTTCATTCATCTGCTCTGCAAAAGAATCTCTCGTTTTCGTTAAGCCTTCTTTAAACTTTTCCGTCACGGCATCGGTTTGTTCTGTCATTTTGCTTTTCAGTTTTTCAAAAAATCCCATAGCGCATGCTGCAGCCCTTGCCAGCTGCAGATTCTGCCTCCTTCTCTCTTATTGTGCGGCGGATTCCATTAAATTCTCTGTCTCTTCCAGCTTTACAGATACCATTCTTGATACGCCGGATTCCTCCATCGTAATCCCGTATAAAACATCCGCTTCTTCCATCGTTGCTTTCCGATGGCTGATCACGATAAATTGAGTGGTTTCACTAAATGTCCTCAAATACCTGGCAAATCTGGCAACATTGGCCTCATCCAGCGCCGCCTCCACTTCATCCAAAACACAAAACGGTACTGGTTTTTCTTTTACAATCGAAAATAGCAGGGCAATAGCGGTGAGTGCTTTTTCTCCCCCTGATAACAGGGATAAATGCTGTCTTTTCTTTCCCGGCGGACTTGCGATAATATCCACTCCGGTATGAAGAAGATAATCCGGGTCTGTAAGATGAAGGTCTGCTTCCCCGCCTCCGAATAGTTCGGAAAACGTCTGTTGAAAATGATAACGGATGGCTTCGAATGTTTCGGAAAACCGCCGCTTCATTTCGTCGTCCATTTCTTGTATCACTTCATGGAGAGAAGCCTGGGCCTGCAGGAGATCTTCCCTCTGATCGGCCAAGAAAGAAACACGCTCCTGCACCCGTTCATATTCATCAATAGCACCAAGGTTAACGTGACCAAGTTCCTCCATTCCCATTTTTATCAACTTGATCTTCTTTCTTGCTTCTTCCGGGTCTTCCATCAAGGCGTAGTTTGATTTAGCACGCTCGTAACTGATTTCATAGGTTTCCTGAAGGCGCTGCAGCCGCGTATCCAATTCGACATCCAGCCGATTCATTTCAATCTGCTGGTCGTGATGGGACTGCTGTTTTTCATCCCTGTCAAACGTGAGCTGCTGGATGTGTGCTTTTAATTGTTCCGCCTGCTCATAACCTTCCACTCTGTCCCGGCGGAGCTTTGTCATCTCTTCTGTCAAGCGCTCTTTTTCCTCACGGATGTCTTCAATACCGGATTCTATATCTTCTCCTCCGCCGTCCATGGAAGACATCTGTTCTTCTAACAGTGCTATGTCTTTTTCCAGTTTTTCAATTTGCGCTCTTTCTTCTTCATACTGCTGCTTTAATCGTTCTGCTTCAGACTGATCGTTTGAAGCTGATTCTTTCGCCGCAGCAAGTTCTACTTTTACTTCTGTTTCCTCTTCCTTCAGTTTTTCCAGTATCTCCCCGCGTTCTTTTTCTCTTTCTTCTTTTTCGGCAATCTGTGTTTCAAGCGTTTGCAGTTTTTCCGCTACACTTTCTTTATTCTCCATCAGTACGTTTTCGCGGTTATTCAACCGTTCTTCTTCTTCTTTTAACGATGCTGATTCTTTATCAAACAGGGATAATCGGGAATTGGCACGGGAAAGCTCAGCCTGTGCTTTTGTGAACGCTTCATTAGCCTGTTCCAGGTCGTCTCTGGCTTTTTCTCCGCGTTCCCGGCACTTTTCTAATTGAGAGCCTGATTCTTCCCGTTCCTGTTTCAGCTGCTTTACCCGCTGTTCGAGGGCTTCTGTTTTTTTCTGCATATCAGCATATTTTGTCTTTAATTCTTCCAGTTCATTCTGCCTGCCAAGAAGCTGGTTTTTCTGTTGTTTTCCCGCCCCTCCTGTCATCGAGCCGCCGGGATTAACAACGTTTCCGTCCAGCGTTACAATACGGACCTTATATCCGGTTACTTTTGCCATCTTATTGGCTGCTTCCAGCGAATCGGCAAAGACTACCTGTCCCAGCAGATGGGAGACAATATGTTGATAGTCCTCATCCACCTTTACTGCTTCTGCTCCGGTGGTAATAAATCCTTCCGCGGATTCAAGTTTACTTCTGAATTCCCGGGAAAGATGGCGCGGGCGGATCACGTCAGCCGGAAGCAGAGTTGCTCTGCCTTTTTGACGGCTTTTTAACAGTTGAATCGACTGTCTGGCATCTTTTTCTGTTTCGGTAACAACGTGCTGCAGCGCACCGCCGAGAGCTGTTTCGACCGCCGTTGTATATTTCTTCGGCACCTCTATAAGTTCAGCAACTGCGCCTACAACCCCCTGCAGTTCTTTTCCCCTGGCTTTCAATATTTCCTTTACTCCCTGATAAAAACCGGAGTAGTCTGCTTCCATTTCCTCGAGAACGTTGAGACGGGAACGGGTTTGATCCAAATATCTATACGCTTCATACAATTGCTGTTCTTTTTGTTCTACAATCTCATTTTGTTCGTTCCATTTCTTCTGAATTTCCTTAAAGCTCTGTTTTTCCTGCTCATATACCTGCCTGCTCTGCTCTTTTTTCTCGGCAGCAGCCTGAACCTTCTGTTCCGCCTCTTCTCGTTCCTCCACATATACTTCATTTTCATTCGTCAATGATCCATGTTTCTGGTGGAGCTGTGATTTTTGTTCTGATAAATATTTTTCTTCGTTACGAATTGCAGCCTGTTCATTCAGACGTTCAATATACTCACTTTTTAACGATTCAATCTCATCCCGGCTGCTGTGTTTATATTTTTCCCATTCGGTCTTAGCTTGTTCATGTTTTCCCTGCAGTTCTTTGAGCCGGGCACTGCTTTCCTCCACTTTTTTGTTTTGGGCTTCCCATGCCTGTTTAGACTGCTCTGCCTTGGTGGTTATCTCGTTTAACCGAGTTTCCCACTCCTGCTTTTTTTCATCGGCATTTTTCCCGCGCTCTTCTAACACACGCCGGCGCCCCTCTTCCTTTTCGAGCCGTTCACTTATTTTCACAAGCTTATCCTGCGATTCGTTAATGGAAGCATCGATGGTTTCTGTCTTTTCCTGGGCAGCTGAAAGCTTTTTTTCCTCTTCCTGCAGTTTATTCTCTATTTTATTCTTTTCTTCTTCCAGGTGGGCTGTATTTTCCTGCAGCTCGGTCCACCTTTGATGCTTGCTTTCAATTTCAGCCGCCGTCAGGGCAATATCTTTCTCTTCCAGTTCTTCTTTTTTAGCCAGGTAATCCTTTGCCATCGAAGCCTGTTCTTTTAACGGCTCTACTTGTCCTTCCAGTTCGTGGAGGATATCCTCCACCCGGTTCAAGTTATCCTGGGTTTCCGTTAACTTTTTTTCTGCCTGGTTTTTTCTCTGTTTGTATTTCGATACCCCGGCAGCCTCTTCAAAGATAGCCCGGCGTTCTTCCGGTTTACTGGAAAGTACTTCTTCCACTCTGCCCTGACCGATAATTGAAAATGCTTCCTTCCCCATTCCGGAATCCATAAACAGCTCCACAATATCTTTCCGCCTGCAGGGCTGACGGTTAATTAAGTATTCACTTTCACCGGTGCGGTAGAGCTTCCGGGTAACACTTACTTCGTTATATTCCAGAGCTAAGTACTGGTCCTCGTTTTCAAGTACCAGGGTTACTTCCGCCGCATTCAGCGCTTTTCTTGTCGTACTGCCGGCGAAGATGATATCTTCCATTTTTGCGCCCCGGAGCGAACGGGCCGACTGTTCCCCAAGAACCCAGCGGATCCCATCAGATACATTGCTTTTACCGCTGCCATTCGGCCCTACAACAGCATTTACGCCTGGGACAAATTCAATATTCATTTCTTCTGCAAATGATTTAAAACCTTTTATTTCTATTCTTTTGAGGAACATAGGCATGTCCTCCTCTTGTTTCTTCTTCACGGTTCCTCCTTTACACGGAAAGGAACGCTCTCCTATTTTATCACAATCACTATAGTTGCATAAGTCAGGACGAAAAGGTATTTGCTCTTTTTTTCTTCAACCTATACAATAAAAGTAACAACGAATGGAAAAGGTGGAGGATAAGTGTGAGCCTGGAAGAACCTACAGAAGATAATCTGAATTTCATGGTAGGAGAAATCGGAAAAAAATTGCAGGTAGTGAACGCTTCGGCTTTTGAACCTGGTAATTTTGATCTGGATAGTTATCACGAAGTGAAAGATATTTATAAAATGATTGAGAATAAGGATAAAGTCAGTGTCAGCGAAATGGATGCTATTGTTTCCGAGCTTGGAAAATTAAAAAATAAATAAGAAAAACTTAACCTGGGCAGGCTTCCCAGGTTAAATTCTTAGTTTCAAAGACCGGAGTCACCGCCTTCCGCTTCTGCCTCGGTTCCATTTTCTTTATCACAGGAAAGAGGCCAGGACAGAAGGATAGGAGCCGGCCTCGGCTTAATAGAGAGGGAGGTTGGGCCAAACGAAAGAAAAGTTGGTAAAACGATCTTAGGGTTTATATAACAAGAACGTCCATTCAGCGGAGTCAAAATAGGTCGACTCCTGCGGGAAACGCACGAGTCTCGAGACCCCGCAGGAAGGGATTTTTCCCCGAGGGCCCGCAGGATGCGGGTCAGATCGGCGTCGGCACAGGATGTGCCGTTCTTAGCCGATCCTCCTTTATTCGAGCCGTGCCCGCGGAAAGCGACCTATTTTGACGCAGCGATAGAACAACACACAAAAATCCGAACGATTTATGGAAAAAATCGTTCGGATTTTTTGTCCTTGATAATGTTTTGTCCTAGACTCTTTATTTATTCTTCTTTTTGATCTGCAGAAGCTGGTTCCAGCTTGGAAAGCGCCTGTTGAGCCGCATGCTGCTCCGCTTCTTTTTTGGACCTTCCGTTTCCTTCCCCAAGCACTTCATCGTTTAAATACACTGCTGAAATAAATTCGCGGCTGTGGGCCGGGCCGATCTCGTTTTTGATTTCATAATGAATGGTGCCCTGGTGGTCTTTTTGTAAATGCTCCTGCAGCTGGCTTTTAAAATCCATCATATGCGAAAAAGCACCGTCATCCACTTTTGGATAAATGGTCTGCTCTAAAAACGTATAAACAGCGTTCATTCCCTGGTCAAGATAAAGGGCGCCTACAAATGCCTCAAACACGTCGGCTAATAAAGCGGGACGTTTTCGGCCGCCTGTCATCTCTTCTCCTTTGCCAAGGAAAACAAGAGCTCCAAATTCCAGTTCCTCTGCCAGATTGGCAAGCGACGCCTCGCATACGATGGCAGCACGCAGTTTCGTCATATCCCCTTCGCTCATCGTTGAAAAACGTTTAAATAAGTGCTGGGATATAGACAATTCCAATACGGCATCTCCGAGGAATTCCAGTCGTTCATTATCATACACGGAGCGTATACGATGCTCATTCACATAGGATGAATGTGTAAAAGCCTGGATCAGCAATTTTTCATCATCGAACGTTAACCCCAGATTATGAAGGGTGGTATATAACTGTTGACGATGTTGTTCGGTTAACTCTAATTTCTTTGATTTTTTTGAGCGGGCCGAGTGTTTTTTCTCCGGTCTTTGTGCCATAACAGGTCCTCCGTTTTTCATCAAACCTCATACTTTTAACGTTGGAATACAAAGCCGCCCCCCTCTCCGCATACGGGAAACGGCTTTGTATCATCCTATCCTATTATTGCTGACCCTCTATGTAGTTTACTACATCAGCAATACTAACAATTTTTTCAGCTTCTTCGTCAGAAATTTCCAGATCAAACTCGTCTTCCAGTTCCATCACGAGTTCCACCACATCCAGCGAATCAGCACCCAGATCGTCTTTAAATGTAGCTTCACGGGTAATCTCCGATTCTTCTACTCCAAGACGTTCAGCCACTATTTTTTTTACACGTTCCAGTGTATCTGCCATTCTCCTTCACCTCCTTTAAAAAATTGATTCTCTCCGTCATTATAGAAGATAAGAGAGAAAAATGCCATCTCTGTCGCAGAGAAGTTTAAGGCATGACCATCCCGCCATCGACATGAAGAGTCTGGCCGGTAATATAGTCGGAGTCCTCAGAAGCCAGAAATCGGACGGCTTTAGCCACATCCCCTGCTTCTCCGAGCTTGCCCAGCGGAATGTTCTGAAGAAGGTTTTCCTGTGTTTCTCCTTCCAGCTGCTCTGTCATATCCGTTTCAATAAAACCGGGAGCCACCGCATTTACCTGAATATTGCGCGGCGCAAATTCTCTGGCCAGACTCTTTGTCAAACCAAGGACACCAGCTTTTGCAGCCGAGTAATTAGCCTGACCGGCGTTTCCCATCACTCCCACCACAGAGGAGATATTGATAATTTTTCCGGAACGTTGTTTCATCATGGGGCGGGAGGCAGCTTTTGCGCAATGAAAAACACCTTTTAAGTTTGTATCTAGTACTGCATCCCAATCCTCTTCTTTTAACCGCATGAGCAGATTATCACGCGTAATACCTGCGTTGTTTACCATAATATCAAGGCTGCCAAATTGATCTGTTACTTCTTTTATCATGGCTTTTACGTCCTCTTCGCGGGAAACATCTGCTTTGACGGAAAATGCTTTGACTCCTTTATCTTTACATGCAGCTGCCACTTCTTCTGCTTTTTGGGCACTGCCTGCATAGTTGACGGCCACGTTAGCACCATGTCCGGCAAGTTCAAGCGCTATTGCCTTGCCTATCCCGCGTGAGGCACCGGTAACCAATGCCGTTTTTCCTTTTATCATAGGATTCCCTCCTTACTTTATGCCTTCGGCCGTTTTTTCAATGGATGCCGGATCTTGAGCGGAAAAAACGCTGACACCCCGCCGTTGAACCCTGCGCACCAGTCCACTTAATACATTGCCCGGACCTATTTCTACAAAAGTGGTTACTCCAAGCTCCAGGAGCCGGCGGATCGTGTCCTCCCAATATACCGGGGAAGTCACCTGCTGAATGACCTGCCTTTTCAGAACATCCGGGTCTGTCTCCTCCTGAGCATTCACATTGGACAATACAGGGGTTGCCGCTTTGGAAAAAGGAACCGGTTCGAGTACGCTTTCCAACTTCTCCTGGGCGGGCTGCATTAATTTCGAATGGAAAGGGCCGCTTACTTCCAGAGAAATGACACGTTTGGCACCTTGAGCACGGGCCTCTTCCTCAACCTTGGCTACCGCTTCTTTGCCCCCTGAAATGACGATCTGCCCCGGTGCATTTAAATTAGCAAGCTGGACGATCCCGCCTTCCTCTGAAATGCCGGCACAAATACGTTCCAGTTCATTGCGATCCAGTCCCATCACAGCAGACATCGCCCCGGCGCCGGAGGGAACCGCTTCTTCCATAAATAACCCCCGTTTGCGGACAATACCAAGGGCATTATGATAGGAAAGCACTCCCGCTGCCACTAAAGCTGAATACTCCCCCAGGCTGTGGCCTGCGGTATAATCAGGGCGTATGCCCTTCTCTTTTAACACTTCCAAACTTGCCATGCTTGCTGTCAAAAGAGCAGGCTGGGCATTTTCCGTTTTTTTCAGGTGTTCTTCAGGTCCGGCAAACATGAGTCCAGACAAAGGATACCCCAGCGTGTCGTCCGCTTCTTCTATTAAAGCTTTTGCTCCTTCGTGGTTTTCATAGAGCTCTTTTGCCATTCCGGGATGCTGAGACCCCTGTCCCGGAAAAAGGAAAGCTGTTTTTGACATCCTACGATTCCTCCTGTTTTTCTGCTTCCTTTTCCATGATTGTTGTTACTTGTTCATTCACCATCTGTCTTGCCTGGCGGATAGCGTGAAATATTGCGGTATGATCGGAAGAACCGTGCGCTTTTATAACCGGAGCTTTTAATCCAAACAACCCCGCCCCGCCGTAGTGCGAATAACTCATTTTATCTTTTATGTTTTTAAAACTGGAACGAAGCACGCCGGCCGCTAGTTTATTAGTCAGGGAACTGGTCAGCTCCTTTTTAAGCAGGGTGAAAAGCGTACCCGCGGTTCCCTCAATTGATTTTAAAATTAAATTTCCTGAAAAACCATCACAGACCGCCACATCACAAACCCCGTTCAGGAGATCTCTCGCTTCTACATTGCCTACAAAATGCAGCGGTGCCTGCTGGAGCATGGCAAAAGCCTCTTTGGACAATTCATTTCCTTTCCCGTCTTCGGTGCCGATGTTCACCAGGCCTACTCTCGGACGATGTACTTTTTTTACCATTTCCATATAAGCGGAGCCCATATAGGCATTCTGCAGTATATGGCCCGGTTTAGAATCGACATTGGCTCCAACATCCAGCAATAAAAACCCTTCTCCGTCCAAGGTCGGAAGCATAGGAGCCAGAGCCGGCCGTTCGATTCCTTCAATCCTGCCTACATGCAGAAGTCCCGCCGTCATGAGGGCTCCGGTATTTCCGGAGGAGATGCAGGCATCTGCTCTTCCTTCCCTGACTTCCCGCAGGGACAGGACCATGGAGGCGTTTTTTTTCCTCCGTACCGCCTTCGTGGGAACGTCCTCCGGTTCGATTTTGTCTTCCGTATGAAGCACAGTTATATTTTTTCTTTTCGTTAAATGCTCGGCTATTTCTTCTTCATTACCGACTAATACGATTTCAACATCATCGAAGGACCGTGCTGCAGCCATAGCTCCGGCTACATGAGCTTTAGGAGAATGATCTCCTCCCATTGCGTCGATGACTATCTTCATGAACGTCGACTCCTTTTTCTTATATTTAGCGGCGGGAACGATACATGACAAACTCGCCATGAAAAACAGGTTCCTGCTGAACATTACTTGTCACTTCCACCCACGTTTTATGGCCGCGGGATTTTATGACAGAAGCTCTGGCGATAACCCGCTCTCCTTCTTTAACCTGTCTGCTGAAGTGCACAGAAGCTTTTGTCGTCAAGGCCAGCTCATCATTAATGATAGCTACAGCAAGCGAATTAGCCTGGGCAAATAAGTAATGACCTCTGGCAATGCCGGTTCTGGAAAATACATGATCCCTGCTTATATCTAAAATCGAAATTGCTTCTTCGTCGAGTTTCAGGTCTATAATTTCCCCGATAACTTCTTCAAGGGGGAGGGCTTGTACTTCATCCAGCCGCTCTCTTGCCACATGTTTAATCCGCTCCCGCAGTTCTGGAATCGACAACTCAAGACGATCAAGCCGAATGGTTTGGACGCTCACCTGAAAATCCTTTGCCAGTGCTTCATCGGTTCGGAAAGGATCTTCTTCTATTTTTTCTTTCAACTGCTGCTGGCGTTCTTTCTTATTTCGTTTCACTCTGCTCCCACCATCCGCTTCTATGACTAGGTACTAAGAGTAGTATATAATTCCATTTTGTTATTTTCAAGCACTATTAATCAAGTTTTTCTCCTTCTAAAACCCCGCTCTTCTCTAAATAAGAGCGTAACCCGGCATACTGAGTTTCTTCCCAGAACGCCCGGCTGTTTATCAGGGCGGCTGCGTCACCCCTGGCCGTTTCCAACGCTCTGTAATCATGAACTACGTCTGCTATTTTAAATTCCGGAAGACCGCTTTGCTTTTTCCCAAAAAAATCTCCCGGCCCTCTAAGTTCCAGATCTTTTTCAGATAAAGCAAAACCGTCTTCGGTTTCCTGCATTATCCGCATGCGCTCCTGTCCGGTTTCTCCTTTTGGATCCGCCATCAATATACAATAAGATTGGTGCTCTGCCCTGCCTACTCGGCCGCGGAGCTGATGGAGCTGGGACAATCCAAAGCGATCGGCGTCATAAATAAGCATAGCAGTGGCGTTTGGTACATTCACTCCCACTTCTACCACTGTGGTGGAAACTAATATTTGTATCTCATTTCTTGAAAAAGCCTCCATTACCTGCTCTTTTTCTTCTGTTTGCAATCGTCCATGCATTAAACCAACACGATAGTGAAGGAAAAACTGCTGCAGCTGATGGTGTACATCAATGGCATTCTGGACATCTAGAGCTTCTGATTCTTCAATAAGAGGACAGATAACATAAGCCTGTCTCCCCTGCTGAATTTCCTTTTCTATAAAACGCAGGATCCGCTCCAGCATATCATGTTTCACCCAATATGTTTTTATCGGTTTCCTTCCGGCAGGAAGTTCATCAATGGCAGACACATCCATATCGCCAAATACTGAAATAGCGAGGGTCCTTGGGATGGGTGTAGCCGTCATAAATAAAACGTCCGGCTCAAATCCTTTATCACGCAGGGCTCGTCTCTGTGCAACACCGAAGCGGTGCTGTTCATCTGTAATAACCAGTCCAAGCTGTTGAAAATGGACATCTTCCTGAATAAGTGCATGGGTGCCAATTACAATATGGACGGTACCATCTTCAATCCATGCATTGCGTTCTTCCCGTTTTTTCCCTTTAACAGAACCGGTTAATAGCGTAAGGGTGACATCTGTCTGCTGAAACAACTCCTGCAGACCTTCATAATGCTGTTCTGCAAGTATTTCAGTGGGAACCATAAGAGCAGACTGCCTCCCGGCCAGATAGGCAGCATACATTGCAATGGAAGCTACCACCGTTTTTCCTGAGCCGACATCTCCTTGTAACAGACGATTCATTTTCAAGGGGGTGCTCATATCATTCCATATTTCTTCCACCACCCGTTTTTGTGCCCCCGTCAAGGGAAAGGGAAGCTGATGGATAAACGAGGCTGCCTCTTCCCTTTTGAATTTGTGGGCTGTACCGCCTGCTGACAAACGTTCCTGCCGTCTGAAAACCTGCATTTTCAGCTGGAATAACAGCAGTTCTTCAAAAACCAGTCTCCGTCTGGCATGTTTTAACTCTTCCTTATTCTGCGGCATGTGGATCATTTGGAATGCTTGCTGCCGTCCGGGTAATTTATAGGAAGTAAGCAGGGTTTCCGGAAGCAGTTCTTCTATCCAGACGCCATACTCCTCTAACGCCTGCTGAATAAATCGGCGGAGCTGCTTTATCGTAACATTGCCTCCAACGGAATACACCGGTTCCAGCTGCTTAGATGGGTCAGGCTCCCCATTTTTAAAATCCTGAACGGTTATCGTCAGCTTGTATTTGTTCCATTTTCCCGTAAGAGTTACTGTTTGTCCCTGCTGTATCTTATTTTTTAAAAAAGCACGGTTAAAAAAGACAGCAGTTATAAGAATATTTTCGACCATCACTCGAACCGTCATTCTTGATTTTTTCTTGCCGTAATAACGAACAGCCGGTTCCGAGTGGATTACTCCCGCTATCGTTACCCGGTCCTCATGGCGCAGCTGTTCAATCGGCTGGACTTCATGATTCTCATACCGATAGGGAAAGTGTTGGAACATGTCGAGAATTGTATACAGGCCGAGCTGCTGCAGGTCGGTCTGTTTTTCTTCTCCAATCCCTTTCACCACGGAAACCGGCTGCTGTATGTATTGATTCATGTTTGCATCACAGGGGCCTTCCTGCCCTGATACACGTTTCTTCCTATAATGGATCTCATGCAGCAGCGCCCCCTTTCCTTTACCTGCTTGCTGCTGAAAAAAGAAGACTGTCCTGGTCTGATCCTCTCTCCAGGGCAGCCTCGTAAATTAATCTGCCGGTGTTACCGCGACGGCAATGGTTCCGTGGCCGGTGTGGGAGCCTATAACCGCTCCAATTTTCGTCAGGGTCGTAGATTGTACGTTAAGATCTGCCTCCGCCGCCTCCAGCAGGTCTTTCCCGGCAGCTTCTGCTTCCGCATGGGAAACTCCAATATGAACCGGACGCGTCCCATATTCTTCTTTTAAGGTATCGCATATAACCGCCACGGCCTTTTTCTTCCCGCGTACTTTTTTAAATGGGTATACGATCCCTTCTTCTGTAAGGCTTAACACCGGCTTCATTTTTAAGAGAGAACCAATTAATGCAGAGGCCTTTCCAATACGCCCGTTCTTATGCAGGTATTCCAAGGTATCCACGAGAAAATATACCTTTGTTTGGGAGAGCAGTGATTCAAGTTTGGTTTTGCACTCTGTTAAACCTGCCCCCTCCTCTGCCATTTTAGCTGCTTCCACAACAATAATTCCTATCGCGTAAGAAGCTTTTTTGGAATCTATTACTTCAACCTTTACATCATCTTCTACAGATTGAGCAGCAAGCGTCGCTGACTGTACAGTTCCGCTCATTTCCGACGAAAGATGAATCGACAGAATCGTAATATCGTCTTCCTCTGCTTTTTCCTGTATGCGCTGGTAAATAGTTTCGAACTCATAAGGAGTCGGCTGGGACGTAGAAGGGAGATCATCTATAAGATCCAGCCTGTTATAAAAAGCTTCCGGGGTGAGGTTTACTCCATCCTGAAACGTTTCATTCCCCATCATCACTTTTAAGGGAACAACCGTTATATTGTATTTCTGAACCAATTCCCGGGGTATATCAGCTGTACTGTCCGTCACAATTTTTACACGGCCCACCTTATACTCCCCTTCCTTTCATCATCCAGCGGTTATTCCACCGCTATAATATACGAATACAGCGGCTGACCGCCTTCATGAATTTCGATCTCCACTTCCGGAAATGCCTCTTCCAGATAGGCAGTGACTGCCGCATCGACAGATTCACTGCCGTCTTCTCCGCGGATTAAAGTCACGATTTCAGTGTCTTTATCCACGAGTTTTTTCAGCAGATCCATTGTCACGTTTTCTTTCTCCGCACCAGAGGACACAATATCCTTTTCGGCAAGACCCATGAAATCTCCTTTTTTAATTTCTAAACTTCCCATCATCGTGTCCCGCACGGCGTAAGTGACCTGGCCAGTTTTCACCTGTTTGCGCGCTAGTTTCATTGCTTCTTCATTTTCTTCGGGAGATACTTCTTCATTAAATGCAAACATAGCACTTAACCCTTGAGGAATGGATTTGGTCGGAATGACACGCACATGTTCTCCAGACACCTCTGCAGCCTGCTCGGCTGCCATTACAATATTTCCGTTATTAGGGAGAATAAAAATGGTGTCTGCTTGCACACTTTTAACTGCATTTAAAATATCTTCCGTGCTTGGATTCATAGTCTGTCCGCCTGCCACGACTTCATCAGCGCCCAGCCCTTTAAACAGCGCTTCAATTCCGGCACCGGCAGATACCGTAACAAATCCATAGGCAGAGGGAGTTTTCTGAGCTTCTTTTACTTCTTCCTGTCTCTTTTCCTCCGGTTGTTCGGTTAACAAGGCCTGATGCTGTTCTCTCATGTTTTCAATTTTGACATGGATTAAGCTGCCATACTTCTGAGCTTTTGAGAGAACTTCGCCGGGATATTCCGCATGGATATGTATTTTTATTAAATCCTCGTCACTGACGACTAACAGAGAGTCTCCCCAGTGGGACAGTTCCTGTTTGAATGCGTTTTCGTCAAAAGGGTGACGGGCCGTTTTTTCTTGTTCAAACTGAACCATTACTTCCGTACAGTACCCGTATTCAATATCTTCTGTTGATAAATGGGACTGAGCATTTTGATGGTGTTCTACTTTCACAAGATTCTCCAGAGAAGGAACCTCTGTTTCTTCTTTATCGGACACTTTACCAAGAAGAGCCTGCAGCATTCCTTCATAAATATAAACTAACCCCTGTCCCCCTGAATCAACGACCCCTACTTCTTTTAATACTGGAAGCAGATCCGGTGTTTTTTCAAGAGATTGTTCTGCATTTTTTAGTACAGTCTTCATCCATTCCACCGGGTTTTGGTCTATACCTTCCTGTTTTTCGGCACTTCCCGCTGCTTCTTTCGCCACCGTTAAAATAGTGCCTTCCACCGGTTTCATTACTGCCTTATAGGCAGTATTCACCCCTTCTCGCAAAGCTTCGTCCAAATCAGAAGATGTTAATATTTCTTTTTTCTCCAACGCCTTTGAAAACCCCCGGAAGAGCTGTGATAATATGACGCCCGAATTCCCGCGCGCTCCCATTAAAAGACCCTTTGAAAAAGCTTTGGCCACTTTTCCAGCGTGATTTTTATCCGCTGTTTCCACTTCCTTCACGCCGGAAGTGATGGTTAAATTCATATTGGTCCCGGTATCTCCATCCGGGACAGGAAATACGTTTAACGCATCTACTTTTTTAACATTTTTACTAAGAACAGCTGCGCCTTGCTGAAACATCCGGGCAAGCTGATCCCCGTCTACTTTCCTGTCAGTCAACGTTCTCTTCCTCCTCCTATCCTAGGTCTGCGCCACTCTCACTCCCTGAACATATACATTTACGGAGTCTACGGTCAGCCCCAGCATCTGCTGCAGTTGATATTTTACTTTGGACTGGACATTGTAGGCCACTTCTGAAATTTTCGTTCCGTAGCTTACAATAATATACATATCTATATGAATGCCGTCTTCTATCTCACGGATAACCACACCCCGTGAGAAATTTTCTTTTCCCAGCATTTCTGATAATCCGTCTTTTATCTGTTTTTGAGAAGCCATGCCGACAATACCATAGCAGTCTACGGCCGCCCCGCCTGCGATTGTGGACACAACTTCTCTGGAAACATCAATGGAACCTAACTGTGAGTTCATTTCTATCGTCATTGCGAACCTCCCTTTTCGCTTCCTTCCCTAAGCTAAGATTATTTTACTATACTCCTCCCTTTTTTGAAAGGAGCATTAGTAAAAGACGGTTTCCCCTGCTGTCTCCACAATAGGTAGAGAACGTACATTCGTCAAGTTAGCATGGGGTACGATGGAATTTTTAATTGCAATGCACTTTCTAATATGCTACGATATTTAAGTATGATTCAACAATCGAGTGAAACATGGACTAGGATAAGGAGGTGCATGTCATGGCACGTAAATGTCATGTAACAGGCAAAGGGCCAAAAACCGGCCACAATCGTTCTCACGCCAATAATGCAACCAAACGCCGCTGGGGCGCTAATGTTCAGAAAGTACGAATTATGGTAGACGGTAAACCTAAGCGGGTATATGTTTCTGCGCGAGCACTGAAATCCGGCAAAGTTCAGCGTGTGTAAAACTGCCTGTTTACCATATAATTGAGAAACCAGAATCATAAACGTAAAAAAGAAACGGGACTTTTCTATTTGAGATGAATCCCGTTTCTTTTTATGTCTTTTTGCTTACATAATTAAATTATTGTTAATCTTTTCTGATCGTACCGATGACGGCGCGTACAAACCCTCCAAGAAATTTCGGCAGTTTAATCGTATAAAATTTCATCACAAACTCCTCCTCTTTCTTTGCTAATTGCGGCACGCGCCGCTTATTCCTTGTTTTCCCCCGCCTGGCTGTTTTCGTTTCATTCAAGTTGCCGTAATCTCCAATAGCATTCTTCTATATGTATATTCAGCATCTTTCAAATAGTACATATAAAATCAATAAAAAATGGGTTTTTTCTGAAATCCCCGGGGCAGTTTGCGTCAAGACAGGTTTTCTGGTTCTTCTTCATTTCTTTGAAAAAAGAAGCGGAGGTACCTGTCTCCAAGAACCCCCGCTTCTTTTTTATGCTGAGCCATGTCGAATGGTTTCGATGACTTTCTTTCTATTTTCTTCTTTAAATACAGCAGAACCCGCTACGAGTACGTTAGCGCCCGCCTCTTTGCATAAAGACGCCGTTTCTTCATTCACGCCGCCATCCACTTCTATTTCTGCGTTATGTCCGGCTTCTGCCAGCATATCTTTTACTTCCCTGATTTTGGGGAGCACTTCTGCTATAAAATTCTGTCCTCCAAAACCAGGGTTCACCGTCATTAACAGGATTAAGTCCACTTTTGTTACAATATGCTTGATTGTCTCCACCGGGGTCGCCGGGTTAATGACCACCCCTGCTTTTACATTATTTTCATGTATCAGCTCAATCGTCCGGTGCAGATGCGGGCAGGCTTCGGCATGGACAGAAATAATATCAGCGCCGGCAAGGGCAAATGCTTCCACAAACTGTTCCGGTTTTTCAATCATTAAGTGAACATCAAGCGGCAGTGTCGTATGCGGGCGAATGGCAGAAACAATAAATGGTCCCATGGTGATGTTAGGAACAAATTGGCCGTCCATCACGTCTACATGTATATAATCCGCCCCGCCCTTTTCTACATCCTGAATTTCCTCTTTTAAACAGGACACGTCTGCCGCTAAGATAGATGGTGCAATTTTGGTCATTTTTTCAGTACCTCCGTAGTTGAGCAAGCTCTTCAAAAAATTGTTTGTAATGTTCATATCGAAACAGGGCAATTTCCTGATTTTCTACAGCTGCTTTCACCGCACAGCCCGGTTCTTTTCGATGGGTACAGCCCCTGAACTTACACTCCGGCATTCGCTTCCTCATTTCAGGAAAACATATGTCAAGATCCTCTTCATCGATCTTTTCGAAATCAAGAGAGCTGAACCCTGGAGTATCTGCAATAAAGCCATCCTGAAAGGGAATAAGCTCCAAATGTTTTGTCGTATGCCTGCCTCGTCCGAGTCGTTCAGAAACCTGGCCTGTCTCGAGGTCCAAGGAAGGCATCATTTGATTCAGAAGGGTCGATTTCCCCACACCAGATTCTCCGGTTACCATCGTAAGATGCCTGCTGATGTACTGAGTGAGATTCTCTATCCCTTTTCCATTTATGCTTGATACGAGATGAAAAGGATACCCCAGAGCTTCATATGTTTTTTTATAAGCCTGCAGTTTTTCCGTCATGTAGGAATCAGCCAGATCTTTTTTATTTATAATAATAATCGCATCAATGTCCATCGACTCCATATGTACAAGAAATCGATCGAGCATGGAAGTGGCAATAGCAGGCTCCATAGCAGAAAACACCAGAAAGGCCTGATCAATGTTAGCCATCGGAGGACGTATTAGTTCATTCTTTCTCTCCAGCACATCAAGCAGGTAACCTTCTGTTTTATTTTCCGCTTCAAATGTCACCCAATCCCCGACAAGGGGTTTTATTTTTTTCTTTCGAAATAACCCCCGGCCCCGGCATTGGTACACTTCCTGATCATGATACACATAATAGAACCCGCTTATCGCCTTCATAATAATTCCTTCTGCCATAATGCCTCCTGTTAATCTCCGTAGGAAAAACTGTTGGATTGTACTTCTTCGTTATCAACATATAACGTGTAAGTGCCATCTGTTTCCGGTGTAACTTCCAGCGGTACTCTGTACGTTTGTGTTTCTGTAATGCTTTCCTCTGTAAAGATCGTGGGGCCGCTCGTCGTCGCATCTTCATAGACAATACGGATATTATAAGCATTGCCTTCCTCTTCATCGCTTTCGGAAACTTCTACCGGGATCACTGCTTCCACTTGTTCTGAAAGATTCTCATCCGGTGAGGCTGACTCTTCTTCTGGTCCTTCCGAGATGACAAAATTGATATCGTCTCCCTCCGTAACCATGGTATAAGGAGCAGGAGAGTGCTCAATAACATTTCCTTCAGGAACGTTGTCGGAAGGACTGGATTCAAAGTTACCGTTCAAATTAGAGCTCTCCAGATAACTTTCCACTGCTTCCCGGGATTCACCCTGGAGGTTCTGCAGAGAAAATTCACGTTCTGTACTGTAGGTTAAGTTTACGGTCGTCTCCTGTGCCACAATACTTTCTCCAGCCTGAGGTTCCTGCTCAATGATCTGATCCGGAGGGTATTCCGACGTTTCGGACGGACTATATTCAATTCCGGCAAATCCGTCCAGCATTTCTTCTGCCTTGTCTCTTGAAACCCCGGTTAAATCAGGCATTTCATCCATTTCCGGTCCGTCGCTCACAAATAATTGCACCGTACTTTCTTCTTTTACCATCGTGCCGCTGCCCGGATCCTGGCTAATAACATGTCCTTCTTCCACATTGTCATCAGAAGTCCGTTCACTCTCTCCTGTCAGGCTCGCTTCTTCCAACTCCTGTATTGCGTCTTCCTCGGTCATATTCTGAACATCCGGCACCTCAACATCCTCCACCCTTAATAAATCGGGCAGTATCGTGAAAGCGGCGATGGCGGCGCCAAAACAGAGCAGAAACACTAACAGAAGCACCTTCCACCAGTTTTTTCTTTTCTTTTTCGGTGGAGCAGGGGGGACAGAGTTTTCTCCTCCATTTCTTTCAAGACCGTTTCTGGTCGTATCAGAACGGGCATTAAGCGTGGCGCTCCCATCACCGTTTTCCTCTTTTATTATCGGCACTGCCTTTGTTGCTTCTTCATCTACAGGCAGAATAAAAGGAGCTTCATTTCTTCTCTCTTTTGATAGGGATGTCTGCAGATCCCGGTGCATTTCCTGTGTATTGGCATAACGATCTTCCGGTTTTTTTGCTGTAGCTTTTACAACAGCATTCTCAAGACTTTGAGGGAGCCCGGGCCTTTTTTCTGAGGGGGCGGGAAGCGGTTCCTGCAGATGCTTTAAAGCAATGCTTACTGCCGAATCCCCTGTGTACGGCAATGAACCGGTCACCATTTCATATAAAACGACCCCAAGCGAATAGATATCCGATTTAGTCGTAATCACCCCGCCTTTGGCCTGTTCGGGAGACATATAATGAACAGAACCCATGACCGAATTCGTATGAGTAATGGTTGCAGCCGTTGAAGCTCGTGCTATTCCAAAATCGGTTACTTTGGCTTCTCCCTCTTCGTTCAGCAATATATTATGAGGTTTAATATCCCGGTGGACGATATGATTAGCATGCGCATGGCTGATAGCTCCCAGAATCTGCTCCATCAGCTGCACTGCCTGCTCCAGCGGCAGCGGCCCCTGCTGTTGGATTTTTTCTTTTAATGTCACTCCATCGATGTGTTCCATGACGATATAGTAAAGGTTGGCTTCTTCTCCAACATCGTAAATGTTTACAATATTTGGATGAGCCAGACTGGTCGCCGCCTGTGCTTCCCGGTGAAACCGGCGTATAAATTCCTCGTCTTCATTATACTGAGGCTGAAGCACTTTAACGGCAACAGGACGTTCCAGAATGACATCCTGTCCCCGGTACACATGAGCCATGCCCCCGCCGCCAATCATTTCCATTATCTCATAACGTTCACTGATCCTTTTGCCAATGAGGTCACTCATCTAGCTCCCCCTCCTTCTCCAGGGGGGAATGTATGATAACTGCCAGGGTAATATTGTCTTCTCCCCCTCGTTCGTTCGCTGTATGTATGAGCGTGAGAGCACGCTCATAAAGAGAATCCGGAGACTTCATGCATTCCTTCATTTCCTCGGCGCTCATTTTGTTCGTTAAACCATCTGAGCACAATAAAAGGCCTTCCCCAGCTTTCCATTCCATTGCCATCGTTTGGCTTTTCACCTTCGTTTCTGTCCCGATGGCTCTCGTTAGTACATTTTTACGGGGGTGGTTTTCTGCCTCATCTTCTGTAATTTGACCGCTTTTCTTTAACTCATTAACCAGGGAATGATCTTCTGTTTTTAAGTGGATCTGATCTTCTGTCAAGTGATAGGCCCGGCTGTCGCCGACATGGGCGATTACAGCAAAGGACAGTGTACAGATGGCTGCCACCATCGTGGTTCCCATTCCTGCCATTTTATTATTTTCCGTAGACATTTCATAAATCCGGCTGTTTGCTGTACCTATCTGCTGCTGCAGCCAGGATTCTGCCTCTTCCGGAGAAAATGATTGAGTTACGGGCTCCCAGGCTTTACGAAGGATATCTACAGCCATTTCGCTGGCTACGTCTCCTGCCTGGTGCCCGCCCATCCCATCTGCAACAACGGCTAGATATTCACCGGACTCATTTTCAAATATTCCGCCTGCGTCTTCATTATGCTCACGAACGCGGCCGACATCTGTTAAATATACAGTTTCCACCGGTTGAAGTCACCTCGTTTCTTCTTGTCGTTCATTCGCACGCAGCTGCCCGCAGGCCGCATCTATATCATGGCCCTGTTCACGACGAATGGTAACGTTCACTCCTTTTTCGCGAAGTGTTCTTTCAAAAGCAAAAATATCATTTTTGCTGGTGCGTACATAATCCCGTTCTGGTACATCATTTACAGGGATGAGATTGACATGGCATTTTAATCCATTTACCAGTTCAGCCAGCTCTTCGGCATGCTCCACCTGGTCATTGACGCCTCCGAACAGACCATATTCAAACGTTACCCGCCGGCTGGTTTTGTCCTGATAGTAGCGGATGGACTCCATTAGTTTCTCCACCGGCCACGCCCGGTTGACCGGCATTAGACGGCTTCGGATCTCAGAATTGGGGGCGTGCAGCGAAACAGCAAAGTTAATCTGAAGCTGTTCATCGGCAAAATCGTATATTCTCGGCACCATGCCGCTCGTTGAGACAGTAATATGGCGGGCCCCAATGTTTAAGCCGTTATCATGATTAATAATTTTCAAGAATGAAAGTAACTCATCGTAATTATCAAACGGTTCACCGATTCCCATCACAACAATAGAATCAACTCGTTCTCCTTTTTTGTCAAGATCTTTTTGAATTTCCAGGACTTGAGCCGTAATTTCCCCGGCTTCCACGTTCCGTTTTAGTCCGCCGAGTGTGGAAGCACAGAATGTACAGCCAAGTCTGCAACCGACCTGGGATGTAACACAGACACTATTGCCGTAGTCATGTTTCATCAGAACCGTTTCAATGGTGTAGCCGTCTTTCAGTTCAAATAAATACTTTACCGTGCCGTCCACCGATTCCTGATGAGTAACTTCCTTTAGGACTGTAATCGAAAACGCTTCTGCTAATTTTTGACGAAGTTGTTTAGACAGATTGGTCATTTCTTCAAAAGATTGAACTCTTGTCTGGTACAGCCAGTAAAATATCTGCTGCGTACGGAACTCCGGTTCTCCCTGCTCCTGCAGCCAGCTCTGCAGTTCCTCGTATTCCAGTGAATAAATCGACGGCAGGCCGACGGATTCTGCCGCTACTTTTGTTTTTAATGCTTCCATGGTGTGGGTCACCCTTTCTTTATGGTTAATAACGTCTTTTTAAAGCTGCCATGAAAAACCCGTCGGAATGAAAATCCTGGGGAAAAATAGTCAGCTGGTTTTCTGATGTTTTATCTTTCATTTCGGGCAGACAGCCGCAGGCGCTTTTATCTCTTTCAAAGGATGGATTATTCTCCAGAAAAGAGTTGACGATCTCTTCGTTTTCCTGCTGCCGTAGAGTACAGGTGCTGTATACAAGCCGTCCTTCCGTTTTCACCAATTCTGCGGCTTCTTGCAAAACAGCAGATTGGATCTGCGGTAAACGCGAGATTTCCTCTTTTTCTTTCTGCCATTTGACTTCCGGTTTCCTCCGAATGACTCCCAGCCCGCTGCACGGCGCATCTACCAATACACGGTCAAAAGTCCGCGGCTCATGTTTGGTGGTTAGTTTTCTTGCATCCAGGGCTGCTGCCTGTACATTGGTTATTCCAAGCCGTTCTGTCTGTGTTTCAATCAGTCGTACTTTTTTTTCGTGCAGATCATAGGCCTGCAGCGTGCCTTCATTATTCATGAGTTCAGCGGCGTGGGTTGTTTTTCCGCCGGGAGCCGCGCAGGCATCCAGCACATTCATCCCAGGTTTCGGATCAAGCAGCCTCGCCACCAGCATCGAGCTTTCATCCTGCACTGTACATAACCCGTCTTGAAAGGCGGAGGTCTGAAAAATATCGCCGGAAGTAATCAAAACAGCCTCGGGGGAAATATTCCCGGCCTTCACCGAACAACCTTCCTGCTCCAGCTGACGCAGGAGCGATTCTTTATCTGTTTTCAATCGGTTCAAACGAACAGTTAGTACAGGTGGCTCAAGATTTGTTCGTGCCATGGCCTCTGTACGGACTTCTCCATACGCGGCTGTCCATTCCTGGAGAAGCCATTCCGGATGGCTCGTTTCCAGTGCCAGAGAGGTCAAATAAGGGAGGCGGCTGTCAATAGAAGGGATCCCCTCCCTCTGGATAGAACGAAGCACCCCGTTGACCAGCCCGCTGACTCCCCGATGTCCTTTTTTCTTGGCTATTTGAACGGCTTCATGAACAGCGGCCCTCTCCGGAACTCTGTCAAGGTACTCCATTTGATAGACAGTCAGTCTCAATAACTGAAGAACCCAGGATTGCAGAGAAGCTGTCCCTTTTTTCACAAAAGGCTCTATAAAATAATCGAGCGTATTCTTCCGTTTTATCGTGCCATAGACCAGCTCGGTTAGCAATGATGCATCCTTGTCGGAAATAGTGCCTTCCTTCAGCACATGATTCAGGAGAAGATGGCTGTATGCTCCTTCTTTTTCAATCCGCTCCAACATACGTAATGCTTCTTCTCTCACATTTTTAAACATTTTTTTGCTCATTTGTAAAAGATTCTCCTGTTTGCAATTCATGCGAACCGCGTAAATAATCGGCTGCCTGCATCTTTTTCTTCCCGGCCGGCTGCAGCTCTGTAATTTTAAGTGCTGTTTGATCCGATGATGCCACCACTATTCCGTCTTCTTCTATGGAAAGAATAGTCCCGGCCGGTGCTTGCTCTGAGGCTGAAACCTGGATTTTCCCAGCCTGCCAGATCTTATATGGCATTTCTTTGTAAATGGTGTAAGCCACCGGCCACGGATTCATACCTCTGATCTGATTATAAATGGTTTCCCCGGGGTTGTTCCAGTCTATCCGCTCCTGCCCCCGTTGAATATTGGGGGCAAAGGTAGCCTCCGCTGGATTCTGTGGAACTGCAGTAAGCTCGTTCTTTTCCAAAAGAGGCAGGGTCTCAAGCAGAAGGTTCCTTCCTGTAATACTTAATTTATCGTGCAGCGACCCTGCTGTATCTTCCTCTGCCACAGGTACTTCTTTTTTAGCCAGCATATCGCCGGCGTCCAGTTCTTTCACCATATACATGATCGTAATGCCGGTTTTTTTCTCTCCGTTAATCACCGCCTGATGAATCGGAGCTCCTCCTCTGTATTTAGGAAGCAGAGAAGCATGGACATTAACAGCTCCAAGAGGAGGAAGTTCAAGAATCGATTCGGGCAGAATCTGTCCGTAAGCAGCTGTAATAATAGCATCCGGAGCTTTTTCCCTCATCCACTCGATATTTTCTTTATTTTTTAGTGTTTCCGGCTGGAATACGGTTAAACCGTGACGAACTGCTTCTTCTTTTACGGGCGGAGGGGTCATTTGCTTCTTCCGTCCTTTAGGACGGTCCGGCTGGGTAACCACTGCTTCTATTTGATATCCTGCTTCGATAAGTCCCCGCAGAATAGGAACGGAAAAATCCGGGGTTCCCATAAATACAACCTTCATTTTACATCACCTTTCTTAAGAAAAGCGTAAGCGCCCTGGGAATCCGCAACAGGTTCTCGCGACGCACAGGAAGTGCTAGTACCGCCATTCCCACTGGGCCCTGGAGCTGGATTTCGAAAACGCCTGCCTTTTAAATTTTCTTTCTAAGAAGAAAAGCGCAGGGATCCTTCCTGCCTTGCGATGGAGAACAGGCTGAAAACAGAAACCGGAGTACCTCCATCATACGCCACTATTCACAAAAACAACCCCGTATACTGAAGCCTCAAGAACGGGGTTGTGTCCTTACATAAACATCTGCGGTTCCATATCAATAGAAATCGTAAGATCCTCTTTAGCCATTTCTTTTTGGTAATTAGAATGCATATCATTCAGTATTCGGATTAAATCCGGTTCATTTTTGTATTTTATCATGCATTGATATCGATATCTATCTTTAATTCTTGCAATAGGTGACACGGTTGGCCCAAGAATTTTTGATTCCGGCGAAAGAGCCGTTTTTAAATGTGCCGCCATTTGATCGACGGTTTTCATAGCTTTTGCCGCGTTTTCATGGGAGACCGTTAAAAGCGTAATATAATAGTAGGGAGGATACCCTCCGCGTTTTCTCTGTCCCATTTCCGCTTGGGCGAATGCCTGAAAATCATGAGTGCGGGCGTACTGAATGCTGTAGTGTTCCGGGGTATAGGTCTGCACGACAACTTCTCCGCGAAGTTTATCCCTGCCTGCTCTGCCGCTTACCTGGGTCAACAGCTGAAAAGTGCGCTCCGGTGCACGAAAGTCTGGCAGATGAAGCATGGTATCTGCTGCCAGGACTCCCACCAATGTGATTTTAGGAAAATCCAGCCCCTTGGCGATCATCTGCGTACCAAGCAGTATATCCGCTTCCTCATTCCGGAAGGATTGCAGCAGTTTTTCATGCGACCCTTTTCTTGACGTGGTATCTACGTCCATGCGGATAACCCTGGCCTCCGGCAGCAATTGCGTAATTTCTTCCTGTACTTTCTGGGTGCCCGTACCAAAAAAACGAATATGATCGCTGTCACATTCAGGACATTTATTCACCATTGGTTCATGATATCCACAGTAATGGCATTTCAACAGGCGGCCGGTATGATGATAGGTTAACGTTATTTCACAATGAGGACAGGCTGCCGTGTAACCGCAATTGCGGCACATGACAAAGGTGGAATAACCGCGTCTGTTTAAAAATAACACGATTTGTTCTCCTTTATTCAGCCGGTCCCGTATTTTTTCCAATAAAAGCCGGGAAAAAGCCGAGCGATTTCCCTGTTTTAACTCCTCGCGCATATCCGTAATTTCTACTTCAGGCATGGCAGTGTTATTGACACGGCCTGGAAGTTCAAGGAGCTGATATACATTTCGGGAAGCCCGGGCGTAGGATTCGAGCGAAGGGGTCGCGCTTCCCAGAATAACCGGACATCCATGATAGTTTCCTCTCCACAAGGCGACCTGCCGGGCATGATAGCGCGGATGATCTTCCTGTTTATAACTTCCTTCATGTTCTTCATCAATGATAACAATCCCGAGATTTTCAAACGGAGCAAACACAGCGGATCTCGCCCCTACTGCTACTTTCACTTCTTTGCGGTGGACTTTTCTCCACTCGTCGTATTTTTCTCCCGAAGATAATGCGCTGTGAAGGACAGCTACCTGAGAACCAAATCTTTCTTTAAAACGTTCCACCATTTGCGGCGTCAATGAAATTTCAGGTACAAGGACAATGGCTTCTTTGCCTTTATCAAGAACTGTTTCTATGGCACGAAGATATACCTCTGTCTTTCCGCTCCCTGTAACTCCGTGCAGCAGAAAAGGAACGTATTCCCTTTTTTCAACAGCTGTATGAATAGGTTGAAGAACCTGTTTTTGCTGATCTGTCAGGAGTGGTCGTTCGGTTTCGGAAAACGAATGATGCTCGTAGGGATCCCGGTATATTTCCCTGTATTCTTCCAGCAGCAGCCCCTTTTTAACGAGAGACTGAATCACCCCCTGGGTTACGCCAAGCTGCTTCATCACTGTCTGCGCCGTAACAGAGGTGTTCGGATAATAAGAGGATATCCAATTCATTACTTCAGTCTGCTTTTTTGCTTTGTTTCCAAGCTCTGTCTTGTAATCTTTTGTCGGTCCAGACGACGGGAGACGGAGAACGCGGACCGTTTTTTTATTTGTACGATCCTGGAGACGATAATCTATGATAAGTTCTTCGTTTTGGAGGGCTTTTTTCAATGCCAGCCGTATTTCTTTACCGGCGGCTGCCTGTTCCCAGTTGATTTCTTTTGTTTCGGCAAACAAGGGCTGGAGTTCTGCTGGAAGTTCAGCAGGATCCCCAGCCGGACGGAGTATCTTTTTTGGTTTCGCACGAATGGCTGACGGAATCATGGATTGATAAGCCGTAATGAGAAAACAGACAGTTTCCAGAGCCAGCCATTCTCCAAGCTCCAACAGTTCGTTTGTCAGGACCGGATAGGGATCGAGAATTTCCTGCAATGGTTTAACCCGCGACAGTTCTGTCTGGTCTGTTATTTTCCAGACAAACCCCTGGATTTTTCTCGGACCAAACGGTACTACAATTCTCATCCCCGGTTTTACAATACCGTCAAATTCCTCAGGAATACGGTAATCAAAGGCTCTATTTGTCTGAGCTGCCGCAACATCCACGATAACTTTTGCATACATTACGATTCATCCTTTTTCAACAGCGGCGTGGCATAAGCAAATATTTCTTTGGCAGCTTCTGTCTTTGTCAGCAGGGGAAGATAAAAAGGAGATTCTCCTCTTCTTAGGAGCATGATCTCATTGGTGTCTGTCTGAAAACCCGCCCTGTCGGATGATATATTATTCGCCACTACCATATCCAGGTTCTTGCGTTCCAGCTTGTCCTTCGCATAGGTTTCCACATCCGTGGATTCTGCAGCAAAACCAATGAGCAGCTGATGGCTTTTCTGTTCACCCAAGGCAGCCAGTATATCTTTCGTCCGTTCCATTTCTATTGAAAGCGGGCCGGTCTGTTTTTTCCTTTTTTCCTGATGACGCTCGGCCGGACGGTAATCGGAGACCGCTGCCGCTTTACAGACAACATCTGCCTCAGGAAAGTATTGCATCACCGCTTCATACATTTCTTCGGCAGAGGTGACATCTATCCTCTTTACATGCGGAGGTGTTTCCATCTGCACCGGCCCGGTGACCAGTGTCACCTCCGCACCAAGAGCGGCGGCTTCTGCTGCGGCGGCAAATCCCATTTTTCCGCTCGATGGATTCGTAAAAACACGGACCGGATCACTGTATTCATATGTCGGCCCTGCCGTAACGAGTACCTTTTTCCCTTTGAAGGGGGAAGCGGTTTGGTATGTGGATTGTAAAAAAGCCGTAATGTCTTCCGGCTCCGCCATTCTTCCCTTTCCAATCCAGCCGCAGGCAAGATAGCCGTCCCCCGGTTCAATGAAATGCCAGCCCCTCTGTTTCAGCGTTTTCATGTTTTCCTGGACCGCTGGATGTTCATACATGTTCACATTCATCGCAGGAGCAATATAAACCGGACACCGCGCTGCCAGAATGACAGTCGAAAGCATATCATCAGAAAGGCCGCCAGCTGCTTTCCCAATAATATTGGCTGTAGCAGGCGCAATCAGAATGAAATCAGCCCAATCCGCTACATCAATGTGAGCTACCTTTTCCGGATCTTTTTCGGCAAAAGTGTCATCATACACCCGGTCCCGGGTTAAGGCTTGAAATGTTAAAGGCGTCACAAACTCTTTTGCATGCTGCGTCATGACCACCTTTACTTGCGCCCCTGCCTGAGTCAGTTTACTGGCAAGAGCTGCTGCTTTATATGCCGCAATGCCTCCGGTTATCCCTAATAACACATGCCTGCCTTCGAGCATCACCGCTCCCTCCTTCCATAACCCCTTTTCCCTTTTAAAAACAACAACCTATACAAAGCAGGTTGTTGTTCATGATTCACTCTGTGTGTTTGTACCCTAACGTTCCCTGATCAATTTCTTTCAAGGCAATGCCAACCAGCTTGGAAGAATCATAGTCCTCTCCTGAAAATTCAGGGTTCTGCTGCAGTTCTTTCAATTCGCGGGCACGTAAAGCTGAAATCGTGCACAGGGTGTATTTTGAATCAATGTTTTTCATCAATGTGTCGACAGATGGATATAACATCGGTTATTCAACCTCCACTAATTGTTTGTATTTTTCCATTAACCTTTCCCTTTTACAGTGTTCAGCCGTAACAATGGAGCGGATCCGTTCGACCGCATGCCCGACTTTATCGTTTTCTACGACGTAATCATACTGCTCCATCATTTCCAGTTCTTCTTTTGCCACCGTCATACGCTTGTCGATCAAATCCTCGGTCTCTGTTCCTCTTTCCGTAATACGGGAACGGAGTTCGGCAAGGCTTGGAGGCATTAGAAAAATAAAAACTCCGTCGGGATAGCGATCTTTTACTTTTCTGGCTCCCTGAACTTCAATCTCCAAAATAATATCTTTGCCCTCATCGACGGTGTCTAAAACATAATCCAGCGGGGTGCCGTAATAATTCTCCACATATTTTGCCCATTCGAGCAGCCGGTTTTCTTCAATCATTTTTTCAAATTCCTGTTTTGTTTTGAAAAAATAATTGACGCCGTGGGTTTCTCCTTCCCGCGGCTGCCTCGTTGTGGCCGATACGGAATACTGGATATCCGTATCCTCTTCCCGGAGCGCTCGGCATACTGTACCTTTCCCCACCCCGGCCGGGCCTGATAAAACAACTAATAATCCTTTTTCATCCTGCATGGAATTCCAACGCCTTTCCTGCAAAATAATAAACTTTCCGGTTAATCATCGGAAGAGTCATCCCGTGTCGTTAACCGCTGTGCTACCGTCTCCGGCTGGACCGCCGATAAAATGACATGATCGCTGTCCGCTATGATAACAGCTCTCGTCCTTCTGCCATAGGTGGCATCCACCAGCATATTGCGGTCTCTTGCCTCTTGGATAATTCGTTTGATAGGTGCTGATTCGGGGCTGACGATAGAAATAATTCGATTTGCTGAAACAATATTTCCGAACCCTATGTTGATCAATTTAATATTCACTAGAATCCCTCACTTATCCGGAGCGACAGCTACGCTCTATTTTTACCGCTTTATAACAACTATATACGAAAATGCGTTCGCCGGCTACTCTATATTCTGGACTTGTTCTTTCATTTTTTCAAGTTCACTTTTGATTTCTACCACGAGATGGCTTAAAGATGCACTGTTGGCCTTCGATCCGATCGTATTGGCTTCCCGGTTCATTTCCTGCACCAGAAAGTCAAGCTTTCTCCCTTTTGCCCCCTGTTCATACAGCACGGTGGAGAACTGATCACAATGAGAAAATAACCGTGTCAGCTCCTCCTCTATGTTCGCCTTCTCAGAGAAAACAGCCACCTCCGTCATAAGGCGCTGATCGTCACCGTCGTAAGCGGCTTCTTTCAAAAATTCTTTCATTCGTTCCTGAAGACGTTTTCGATAGGTGTCTACGACGAGAGGAGCCTGTTCCGAAATTTCCTTTGTCCGGGATTGGACTGTTTCGATTCTGGCGAGTAGATCCGATCGAAGCGTCCCGCCCTCTTTTTTTCTCATATCAGATAATTGGTCTGCTGCATCTTCGACTGCTTTTTTGACATGTTCTTCCCAATTTTCATCCATTCCTGATTGTTCCTCTACCGCAACAATATCAGGATGAAGCAGGAAGTCCTGCAGCCGGAGTCTCGAATCGAATACGTTTAATTGTTCCATTTCATCGGCCTGATCGAGCAGGCGGTGCAATAAGTTCCAGTCAATGCTGGCATCTTTGGCGGAGCGGGCCTCCCCTTCGAGGGTAATAAATACTTCGATACGGCCCCTCTCTATTTTCTGCTGGATGATACGCCGTATTGTGTCTTCTAAATAATACAGGGCACGGGGCATTCGGAATTGAATATCACAAAAACGGTGGTTCACTGATTTCATTTCCACAAAAACGCGGCCGTTTCCATGCTCTGCCGCACCGCTTCCGTATCCAGTCATGCTTACTGACATTCTATCACTTCCGCTTCTCCTATTCTAGATAATTTTATCACCTGCCACAAGCTTATGAAAAGGGGAGAGACTTCTTATTTACGATCATTCTGCCAAAAACGGCTTCCGGCAAGGGCAAATGTAGGAATCGCAGCAAGACCCAGGACCAGCATCCATTCCATGGCAGAAAGGGCTGTTGTATGAAAAATCGGCTGGAAAAACGGTACATAAATGACAAGTACCAGCAGCAGCACCGACGATAACACAGAGGCCGTTAAAAATTTATTTTCAAAGGGCGGACGGTCAAAAATAGAATGCCGCGCCCGGCAGTCAAAAACATGGATAAGCTGCGCCATCACCAGAATAGAAAAAGCAATCGTCTGGGCTCGTATTAAATCATCCGGATGTTCATTTAGAGAAGTGATAAAACCAGCAAGCGTGACCACCCCAATCAAAAATCCACGGCTGATTATTTTCCATCCCATTCCGCCGGCAAATATACTCTCTGATCTAGCCCGGGGCGGCCGCTTCATGCCATCTTCCTCCGGTTGGTCCACTCCGAGAGCCATCGCAGGAAGGCCGTCTGTTATTAAATTGATCCATAAAATCTGGATCGGTACCAGCGGCAGCGGCAGGGCCAGCATAACCGCAAACAGCATAACAAGAATTTCGCCGACATTCGAAGCGAGCATATAGCGGATAAACTTTCGGATGTTATCGTATATATTCCTGCCTTCTTTGATGGCTGAACGGATGGTTGTAAAATTATCATCCCGGAGGATAAGGGCAGCTGCTTCTTTTGCTACGTCCGTTCCTGTCCTGCCCATTGCCACGCCGATATCAGCTGCTTTTAAAGCAGGAGCGTCATTCACCCCGTCTCCGGTCATGGCCACCACATGTCCTGCCTTCTGCAATTCATGGACGATCTGCAGCTTATCTTCCGGGCTGACCCGGGCAAACACATAAGTGCGCTGCAGCAGCTCCCGTTTTTCTGCAGGATTTACTGTTTTCCATTCTTGTCCGGTTACTACTTTTCCATACGCCGGAAGCAGTCCGATTGATTTGGCTGTGGCAGCAGCAGTCGTTTTATGATCCCCAGTGATCATTACCGTTTTTATCCCGGCTCTTCTACATTCCTGAATAGCGCCTTTCACTTCGGGCCTTGGAGGATCCATCATTCCTTCCATTCCTACGAACGTTAAATTTTTTTCTGCCTCGTCCGGAGTCTTAATAATTTCTCCGGAACGAAGGGGGCGCACAGCTACAGCTATAGTACGCCATGCCCTGGAAGCCATTTTTTCCATCACTTGTCCGATCTCTGCTTTTCTCCCTGTTGTTAGTTTTTCATAACTGGAATCGGTTTGAATGAAGCTGCTTTTCTCCAGCAGAATATCCGGCGCCCCTTTTGTTATAATATAGGACTGTCCATATTTATCAGTCGTCAGGACGGTCATGCGTTTCCTGTCCGAATCAAAGGGGAATACTTTTTCAATGCGGTGGCTGGAAAACAGTTTGGAAAGGGAAATACCCGAGGCATCCGCTGCTTCCATTAACGCTTGTTCCGTGGAATCCCCCTCTCCTGCTTCTCCTTTCGTATAAACATCAATCGCCGTCTGACTGCATAGTACCGCATTGGAAAGAAGACGCCCGTAGGTCGATTTGGAAAAACCTTTGGTCGTTTTAGACCGGGTTGTTAACCCGTTATTATTCCATAACCCTGTTACCTTCATTTTATTTTGTGTCAGCGTCCCCGTTTTATCAGAACAGATAACGGAGGCACACCCCAGCGTCTCTACCGCTGGCAGATGCCTTACAATAGCCTGTCGTTTAATCATCCGCTGGACTCCCAAAGCGAGGACCACCGTAACAATTGCCGGCAGGCCTTCCGGGATGGCCGCTACGGCAAGAGAGACTCCGGATAATATCATTTTATAAAACGGCTGGCCCTGCATAAGACCCAGGACCACCACAAGTGCCGTTAATATAAGCGCGCCGGTTATAAGGATTTTCCCAAGATGGTCCAGCCGTTTCTGCAGAGGTGTCTCGGCATTGCCGGAATGGGTCATCAAATGAGCGATTTTTCCCATTTCTGTTTTCATTCCTGTCGCAACCACAACCCCGACAGCCTGTCCTCTCGTTACAACCGTTCCTGAAAAGGCCATATTCCTTTTTTCTCCGATGGAAATATTCTCCTGCTGCAGCACCGAGGAGTTTTTCTGCACTGGATAAGATTCACCAGTCAAGGCAGATTCCTCTGTCGTCAGGCCGTTTACCGTGAAAAGACGGATATCTGCGCTTATTTTATCCCCGCTCTGCACTTTGACAATATCCCCCGGCACCGCGTCCTGTGAAGGAATAGTATGCCATGTTCCATTACGTTTCACCATGATGGTGGGGGAAGACAGTTCTTTTAACGTATCTAATGATTTCTCTGCTTTATTTTCCTGAATAAATCCAAGAACACCGTTGAGCACCACAATACAGATAATCGTTAACGCATCTGCATATTCGCCCAATGCCGCAGAGACGAGTGTGGCACCGATTAACAATACTATCATCATGTCCTGAAACTGCTGCAGAAACAGCTTCCATGACGGGACCTTTTTCTTTTCCTGCAGACGGTTCAGCCCGTGTTCTTTCCGTCTTTGTGCGGCCTGTCCGTCCTCAAGACCCGAAGATGCCGTTACGTTCAGGATTTGTTCCAGTTCCTTTTGAGATTGGTTATGCCAATTCATTTCGCTCGCTCCTTCGGTTAAACATGTCATCATATCCTATTCAGACAAGCCGGAAATCATGCTATACTTGTGAAAGCGAAGAAAGGAAGGAATGCAGGTATGTCATTTGACGGAATCATGACAAAAGCTGTCATCGATGAATGTAATCACACTTTATTAAACGGAAGAATCACCAAAATAAAACAGCCCTATAAAACGGACCTGCTTTTAACCATCCGGGCCGATCACAGGAACCATCAACTGTTATTATCTGCGAACCCCAGTTTTTCAAGGATGCATATGACCAATGTAAAAGTGGAGAATCCAAAGGAGCCGCCCATGTTCTGCATGCTCCTTCGCAAACACATCGAGGGCGGCTTCATCAGGGAAATCCGTCAGGAGGGCATGGAACGAATTGTTACCTTAGTTATTGAAGGGAAAAATGAACTGGGGGATACCTCGATTAAGCATCTGGTGGTTGAAATCATGGGAAAACACAGCAATGTTCTGCTGGTGGAAGAAGAGACCAATATTATCCTCGACAGCATGAAGCATTTATCTCCGTCTGTGAACCGTTACCGTACGATTTTACCAGGGAGAAGCTATGTGGGGCCGCCCAGTCAAAATAAAATCAATCCGCTTCACGCCGACACCGACACGGTTATGAGAAAACTGGACATGAATCAAGGAAAACTGGACCGTCAGCTTGTGCAGGCCTTTATAGGAATTTCTCCGCAGACAGCCCAGGAAATCATTTACCGTGCAGGTATCGGAGCCGGCGCTCAGGATATTGCTTCTGTATTTTTAACGATGATGAAAGACGCGGCAGACGAGCACTACGCTCCGCAGATTATCGTTCAGAAGGGAAAAGAATGGTATTCCGTACTCGATATGCACCATTTGGAAGGAGAACGGAAGGAATTCCCTTCTGTCAGTGATATGCTCGACCGGTTTCATTCCGGGAAGGCCGAACGGGATCGTGTCAAACAGCGGGCTTACGATTTAGAGAAACTGCTTCGAAATGAATGGCAGAAAAATAAAAAGAAAATTAAAAAGCTGGAACAGACAGAGGAGCGCGCAAACCACTCGTTAGAAGCTCAAAAATACGGCGAGCTGCTCACTGCAAATCTTCATCTTATACAAGGTGGGGAAAAAGAGATTGAAGTGATCGACTATTACGATGAAAACGCAGGGACCATCACCATCAGTCTTGACCCGGAAAAATCCCCTTCTGATAACGCACAGGCGTTTTTTCGTCAGTATAACAAGGCAAAAACGTCTCTTGAAATGAGCAGAAGGCAGATAAAAGAAGCAGAATCGGAAATGGAATATCTCGAACAGCTGCTTCAGCAGCTCGAGTCCGCAGCGCCTTCAGATATTGAAGAAATTCGGGAAGAACTCGCTGAACAGGGCTATATTAAAAAACGACCCGAAAAAGGAAGAAAAAAGAAAAAACCTACAAAACCTGTACTTGAAAAATATATTGCAAGTGATGGGACGGAAATACTGGTCGGTAAAAACAATAAGCAGAACGAATATCTCACGGGGCGGGCCGCCAATCGGGAGGACACCTGGCTTCACACGAAGGAGATCCCAGGTTCCCATGTCGTTATTCGAAGCAGCAGCCCAGCAGAAGAAACTCTGTTCGAAGCCGCCAACCTTGCTGCATATTTTTCTAAAGCGAGAGATTCCAGCTCCGTCCCGGTGGATTATACAAAAATTAAGCATGTTAGGAAACCAAACGGGGCGAAACCCGGCTTCGTTACCTACGATAACCAGGCCACTGTGTTTGTAACACCCGATCAGGATCTTGTCCTCACTATGCGTCCGTGAACAACGTGAGCTGCCGCTGCAGCAGCCACATAAGGCACAGAACTTGAGGACATTTATTCCGTTAAACGTCACTATTAGCGGGATATGGCGGGTTTTTCGGACATTTGTTCCGCTATTTGTGGAACGGAAGGCTTTTTTTACTCGAAAAAAGAGAAATAAATCACCAAATAAATTTAGAATAAAAAGTGGACACCTTCTTCATGGACATGGCATGATAAAACCAACAAGGAGGGTTCCCCCATGGGTGAACAGCGTCAACAGTACAGCGAAGCTTTTAAAAAGGACACGGTCCGTTATGTCCAGCAGCACAAACAACAGAAAAACATCACCGACATTGCCGAGGACTTACAGATTCCTCGAAGCGCGTTGTATGAATGGATGAAGCAATACCGCGAATTTGACGACGAACCGGTTGTCGACCACCAACACGTCAAAGACCTGGAACGCCAGTTGAAAGCCAAAGAAAAGGAACTGGCGGATAAAGAAGAAGAACTGGCGATTTTAAAAAAGACGGTGCACATCTTCA
>NZ_AUCI01000007.1 GCF_000429685.1 Salibacterium aidingense DSM 18341 | reverse complement strand
TTTTTCCATTCGGGCCCAGACCCAGCTAAGGAGCTTAGCCGCCCCCCACCACATGGATACGCCGGACGAAGGAATGTATGGACACCCATCCAGTGATATATGGGAGGGTTAGCGACCATGTGCGATGTGGGTGATTACCAAGAGCACGGTCATATAATAATTTACCAACAAATTCCTGTTCGAGCAGTTGGAAGGAATCCAAACTGGTTCAAATTGTTATAAATAACAATATATGTGTCCGTGAGGTGGGAATGAATCTATCTGGTGATAATTGATAGGTTAGAAATTCGGAGAAAACAAGAACATGTGGAAGGATAATTAATTACAAAGAGGGAGGAATTAACGATGAAAAAACCGGTTTACGGTCTCTTTTTAGCAGTCAGTCTGCTTACGATAAATGGATGTGCCGATGGAGGACAAGACCTCGACGGGAGCTCAGAAGAAGATAACGCTCCCGAAACCGAAACGGAGAATCATACGGCGGAAACCAGTGGTTTTCCGGTGGAAATGACGGATGCCGCCGGAGAGACCCTGACAATAGAGGAAAAACCGGAACGTATCGTAAGTATTATTCCAAGTAATACCGAGATAGCTTTTGCTTTAGGATTGGAAGAAGAAATCGTGGGGGTATCCGATCATGCTAACTACCCGGAAGAAGCCATGGACAAAGAACGGGTCGGAGGCATGGATTTTAATGTAGAGAAAATTATTTCGCTGGAACCCGATCTCCTGCTGGCTCATGCTTCTGCTTTGCAGCAGGCAGAAGAAGGAATCGAACAGATAGAAGAAGCAGGAGTCCATGTACTTGTCGTGAATGAAGCTGCCTCTTTTGAAGGGGCCTATGAGTCGATAGAAATGATTGGAAAAGCAGCCGGGGCGGAAGAAGAAGCTTCAGACATGGTGACAGAAATGAAAAAGCAGGTACAGGATCTGGAAGAACAAGCAGCAGAAATAAACGAGGAAGAGCGAAAAACGGTTTGGATGGAAATCCAGCCCCCTCCAGAAATTTTCACTACTGGTCAGGGAACCTTTCAACATGAAATGCTGGAAATTATTAATGCGGATAATGCGGCCGGTGATGAAGAAGGATGGCTTCCATACAGTGCAGAAGAAGCCGTGAGTCTGAACCCGGATGTGATCATCACCACCTATGGAAGCTACGCAGAAGGTGATCCGGAAGAAGAAATAAAAAGTCGGTCTGGATGGAGTAATATTCCTGCTGTGGAAAGCGGGGAAATTTATGATGTTAACAGTGACCTTGTCAGCCGGCCCGGGCCCCGTCTGACAGAAGGGGCAGATGAACTGGCCGAACTGGTGTATCCGGATGTATTTGCGGAGTAGCATAGTCCTGAGCTATGGAGGAGGGATATTATTTGTTGGTCTTTGTATGATAGCGGGGGTTTCGTTGGGAAGTATCTCTATTCCCGTTTCCGTCAGTTCTGATATTTTATGGAGGGCCTTATGGAATGTAAAAATGCCCGAAAGGATCCCGGAATCGGACATTGCCATTGTTTTAAATATTAGACTTCCCCGAGTGATACTGGCTGCCTTGGTTGGCGCAGCTCTTGCCGCAGCTGGGGCGGCCTTCCAGGGACTGCTGAAAAACCCTCTTGCCGATCCTTATACCCTCGGCGTTTCATCTGGTTCTGCACTTGGCGCCGTTGTAGTGCTGTACGCAGGAGTATCCCTTCCTGTTCTCGGCAGCTTCACCCTGCCGGTAATCAGTATTATCACAGGTTTTTTAACCCTGTTTTTTATTCTTGCCTTTGTCCGGTGGATTGAAAAAACCCTGCGCACGGAAACCATTATACTCGCCGGTATCATCGTTAGCTCTTTTTTGGGCTCCTTTCTCTCGCTTATCATTGCGTTAACCGGAGAGGAGTTAAGACAGATTATTTCCTGGCTTCTCGGAAGTGTCTCGATGCGTGGCTTTGAATATGCCGGTTTGATGCTGCCGTTTTTTATTATTGGGTTAATTCTGTTAATGGGTAACCGCAGAGAATTAAATGCGCTTGTTTTTGGCGAAGAGACTGCCAAAACTCTTGGAGTAAATACAGGAAAACGAAGTCTCCTTATTTTAACTGGCGCTTCGCTGTTAACCGGATCCGCTGTAGCTGTTTCCGGGACGATCGGTTTTGTAGGATTAGTGGTTCCCCACCTGGTCCGTCTGCTGGCTGGTCCGGATCATCGTTTACTGCTGCCGCTTTCTGTGTTTACGGGAGCAGGATTTCTTGTATTAACAGATTTAGGAGCGCGGACTATTATCGCCCCTTCTGAATTACCCATAGGTGTTATTACAGCGATGCTGGGGGCGCCTGTATTTGGTATCCTTCTTTATCATCAGCGCCGCCTTCAAAGAAAAGGGTGAGTATATATGCTGGAAGTAGAAAATGTGACCGGCGGATATGGGGGCTTTCCCATTGTGCAGCAGCTTCAGTTTCACGTCGATGCCGGGGAAATACTTGGAATCATCGGGCCAAATGGCAGTGGGAAATCAACTCTGCTAAAACTGTTGTACGGCGGACTGAAACCTTATGACGGCAAGGTTTCGATTCAAGCTGTGCCGCTTACCTCCCTTTCCCAGAAAGAGATAGCCAAACAGATCGCCGTCCTTCCGCAGCATATGGAAAATACATTTTACTATACCGTACAGGAAGTGGTGGAACTTGGCAGATACCCCCACCAGAAGGGGTGGTTCGGCAGGGACTCGGCGGGGGATAGGGAGAAAATGGAAGAGGCCATGCGGGAAACGGATGTGTTGAAATTCGCCTCGCAAACATTAGAAAGTTTAAGCGGCGGGGAAAAACAACGTGTATTTTTGGCCAGAGCACTGGCCCAGGAACCACGCGTTCTGCTTCTCGATGAACCCACGAATCATTTGGACATATCGTTTCAGGTCCAGCTTCTCGATACTCTAAAACAATGGAGCCGCGAGAAAGGCATGACAGTTATCGCGGCCCTTCATGATTTGAATATTGCGGCTATATATAGCGATAGGCTGCTCCTGCTTGATAATGGAAGACAGAAGGCGCTCGGTAAACCTTCGTCTGTTCTTGAAAAATCTCAATTAGAAACTGTATATGAAGCAAAACTTTACCGCAGGGAGCATCCTTCTCTGCCCCGACCGCAGCTTTTTTTAGAACCCCGTTATATATCAGAAACATATCCACCCTCTTGCATTGAAGATTTAAAAATAGAGCAGCAGGCAGATTATGTGATGATAACTTCGTCAATTTATTGGAAGACATTATCAACCGAGATCATAGGGTCGGGCTTCGGCTGGCATTCTTGTTTTCTCTATAAACGAATGGAAGAACAAGCAGAAGAAAAACAGAAACAACAGTTTTATGAGCTTCTTGACGAAAGAAAGACAAAGAAGCATGAAACGGCTGTTATGTTGCTTCCATATATTTCGGAGATCGCGGCCTCTTATCGCTCGGAGAGGGAACCGGGTTTTGCCATTTTCATTATCTCCGGCGGGGTATCAATATTTATTGACGGAAAGTTGACAGAAGCTGCCTATACTCACTTTTTGGTAAAAGTTGTAGAAGCAGTATCCCGGGCCTGTTATGATAAGCAGATACAGACTAAAGGTGCGTCCGCGGATAAATTGGACGTTTCCACGGCCGCTGTACTCATTGCAGCAAGCCAACGCGGAAGTTTATATCAAACGCAAGAAAGCTATTCCCTGCTTAGTACAAAAATTGCTCAGGCTGTGTACCATGTGGTATTTGATGAGGTGGAAGAGGAATGGCACGAAAACCAGCAATTATAACATTCATAGCAATGGAGGGAAGGTAGCATGAGATTGTATACGAGAAGCGGTGATAAAGGAAAGACGAGGGTAATAGGCGGAACACGGGAGAAGGACGATATCCGCATTCAAGCATATGGTACCTGCGATGAACTGAATGCTTTTGTCGGGAAAGCTGCAGTGACACTCCCCCCGACCCTTTTTCCTGATATCAAACCAGAACTTGTCCGGATTCAGCACGAGTTATTTGACTGCGGCAGCGATCTTTCTTCGGTGAAAGAAACCGCTGAATGGAAAGTGGATGAACCGATGGTAACCTTTTTAGAAGAAAAAATAGACGCTTATACGGAAGAAGCCCCTGCATTACAGCGTTTTATACTGCCGGGAGGTTCGGAGGCAGCGGCAGATCTTCATATTTGCCGTACAGTGGCCCGAAGAACTGAACGACTGATTTCTTCTCTCCAGAAAGTAGAGCCTGTCAACGAATATGTCCTCAAGTATTTAAATCGGCTGTCTGATTATTTTTTTGCGGCTGCTCGCGTGGCAAATGTAAGGCAGTCGGTTTCTGATGTGGAATACGAACGCAGTGCCGTGGTTTTTCAAGATACACAGGATAAGAATAACAGCTGAATATGGGACTGGGACAAACCCATTAAACGAGTAAATTCCCGGACGATTTATATAAATCGTTCGGGAATTTTTATGTAGGCGTCCTGAAGAAACGAAAAGCGGCGTATAACAGCAGGAGGACAGTCTCATACTAAGACGTAATAATGAAGGAGGAGAGAAGCGGGGATGAATCTATTCAGGAGAAAAAGACAATACAGGGCCGCTCCCTCATCGAAAAGGGTGTCTGCCTGGCTTCGTGAAATCTCCGAAAACAGTAAAGATGTATCGGCTGAATTGGTGGAAACGCCCTTTGGTGTGCTCACATTATATTATGTTGACGACTTAATTAATACCGAGAGACTGAATATGGACGCTCTGCGGCCGTTAAAGAAAAATCCCTGGACCTCCTACAGTGATATAGAACGAATCATTTATTCAGACACTATAAAACGAACGACAGATATTCAAGAGATCAATGAACGTCTCTTTACAGGCAGTGTGGTATGTCAATTACCATCCGCTCCAGACGAGGTTCTGATGCTGGAAGTTCCAACGAATGTACAGCGTGACATCAGCATTCCCGAAACAGAGTTCAGCGTAGTGGGACCGCGGGAAGCTTTCGTGGAAAAGCTGGAGACGAATGTATTTTTAATAAGAAAAAGGCTGCCGATTGAAGATTTCCGCGTAAAGAACATAACAATTGGAGAGTTATCAAAAACAAAGACTTCCGTATTTTACATTGACTCGATTGCTGATAAAGCAAATGTAAATACTGTGATTCAACGAATAAAAGACGTGGAATACGACGAAATTCTTGGTTCCAATGCATTGTCCCAAATGATTCAGGACCATTCTTTTACTATATTCCCCGCCTTTGTTAATACGGAACGTCCAGACCGCGCCGCAGCGGCTCTTGCTGAAGGAAAAGTTGTCTTTATGTGTGACGGATCGCCGGAAGCCATTATTGCTCCGTCCACGTTGGTAGAATTTTTTACTTCGCTGGAAGACTACTACCTTCCCTGGCATATTGCATCGTTTGTACGGCTGCTTCGATTAATTTCTGTTACGTTTTCCATTATCGCTACTCCCGTTTACGTAGCAGTCCTTACCTTTCATTATGAAATGATTCCAAAGGATTTATTGTCGACCTTGATTGCTTCGCGAAGTAATATCCCGTTTCCTCCGTTAATTGAAGCAATCTTTTTGGAATTTACAATTGAACTGCTTCGGGAAGCAGGGGCACGACTGCCTACAAAGGTTGGACAGACCATTGGTATCGTTGGAGGAATAGTGATCGGACAGGCATCCGTGGAAGCCGGTTTAACAAGTAATGTTCTTTTGATTGTTGTAGCACTGGCGGCCCTGGCATCGTTTACTTCTCCGGTATACCAGATGGGCAACACTATAAGAATCATTCGTTTTCCCTTTATGATCGGAGCCGCGTTAATGGGAGGGATTGGTATTGCGATAAGTTTTGTATTTGTCGTTACTCATCTCATCCGGCTTGAATCACTCGGACGCCCTTATTTTGCTCCGTTTTTTCCCCTCCGCATTTCAGATTGGAGGGATACGTTTGTTCGTCTGCCTTTCAATGTATTATATAAACGACCTCATCAATCAAGGGCCGCTTACAGACAAAAACTTCCGGCCGAAAAGATAGGGAAAAAGAAAGATATTGATGAATAACGGAAAGGATCAGCCTATGAGTGTGAAAGTAAAAGAACAGTTTCAAGTATCTCCGGTCATGGCATTCTTTTTAATACACGCGATGCAGGTGGGGATAGGGGTGCTTGGGTATCAGCAGGTAATTGCTAAAGTCAGCGGCTATGATAGCTGGATATCCATTCTCCTGGCCGGTATCATGGTCTCTATTCTTATTTCTATTATTTATTATTTGTTAAACCACGGCCGGGATGATGTCATTGGTATTCATAAGGCATTATTTGGAAGATGGGCAGGGGATACGCTCAGTTTTTTGTTTATTATTTATTTGTTCATTTTAGGGATCGTTGTTCTGCGTACCTATATCGAAATTGTGCAGGTATGGGTATTTGAAGATCTTCCTACATGGGTGCTGACCATATTGGCTGCTTACTTTTTATATTATGCTGTGAGTGGAGGGTTTCGTGCAGTTACCGGGTTATGCGTAGCCGGAGTCTTCATCCCTTCTGTTATTTTTTTCATTTTGTTAATGCCTCTGGAGTACGGAAAATTCCTTAATCTGCTTCCACTCTTTAAAACTTCGTTCGATAAGCTGATGCTCGGCGCGCGTGAATCTACGCTAAGTTTTCTTGGATTTGAACTTCTGCTATTGTTTTACCCCTTTTTAAAGGAACAGCGTTCTTCCCAGAAATGGGCGCAGATCGGGCACTGGACCAGCGTGTTTGTCTACGTGGTTCTAATGATTGTTACCCTTGCTTTTTTCAGCGAGCCGCAGTTAAAGATGACGATATGGCCGACCCTCACATTGTTTAAAATTATTGAATTTCCATTTGTCGAAAGGTTTGAATACCTTGGTATTTCTATCTGGATGGTTATTGTCGCCCCCAATATTGCGATGACGTTCTGGGCAGCGAGCCGGGGGATGAAGCGCTTGTTTCCAATGAAACAGCGAAGTGCCGTTATCATATTAACGATCTTAACAGTTGTGGTGACTCCGCTTATCGAAGATCGTGAAAATATTGATACGTTCAATGATATTATTTCGAAAATCGGGTTTTGGACCGTTCTGGTTTATATTCCATTTTTATGTTTATGTCAGTTTCTTGCAGAAAAAATAAGGAAGAAGGAGTAAGTATGAAACGAAGCAGGGCAGTTTTAGCTATATGCACATTCTTTTTTCTGGCGGGATGTCTGCAAAGTCAAGTAATTGATGATATTTCCCTGATTCAAACCGTTTCTTTTGATAAAGCAGAAGGCAATAAACTGAGATATACGGTTTTTTATCCTTTCTTTGTCGAGCAGGGCAAAGAAAGTGAAATAGGAATGGAACACCGCTCTATTATTTCCGAAACTCCGGAAGAAGCACGCAGTTTATTAAATACCCGCTCGCAAAAGCCGCTCCGCTATGGACAGCTTCGAGTTGTGTTATTCGGCAGAGAAGTAGCAGAAGAGGGAGTGGAGCAGTATGTAAAATCTTTTTACAGGAATCCGAGAATTGGAAATCGCGTCTTTCTTTCCGCCGCCGAAGGCAGCGCTGGAAAAGCTCTTCGGTTTAAAGAAGGAGTAAAGGAAAGAATAGGGATGTACTTTTCTGATTTAATTGAACATAATATGGATTTTGAAAATATTCCCGAGACGAACATGCATTTATTTTTATTTGACTTGTACAGCGATGGAAAAGATGCGTTTTTGCCATTAGTGAAACGAGAAGATAATGAGCTGAAGTTAATTGGGCTGGGATTGTTTGATTTTGACAAGATGGTTGGAACACTGGACATGGACCAATCCTTTATATTTAAGCTGCTGCTGCGGGGGAGCGATAAAGGTACCAGCCAATTTGCCATTCCAAAAGAAGGCGGAAGGGGATATGTCGTCATTCAAAATATTTTCACGGATGTTTCCTACGACTTGATAACGAAAGACCCCGTTCCAGAATTTAATATTCATTTAAAGATGAAAGGGGAAATCACAGACCACACTGGAGAATTTAATCTTGAGAAAGAAAAGGATATAAAAAAAATAGAGACGGTTGTTCAAGATCAGATTAAAACAGTAAGTAAAAATATGATTCAGCAATTTAAAGAAAAGGAAATAGATCCGCTTGGATTTGGAGAGAAATACAGAAGCAGAACAAGAAATTGGAAACAGAAAGAGTGGAAGGAAACCATTTATCCAGAGATGAAAGTAAATGTAGATGTGAATCTAGAAATCCTTCAATCCGGGGCTATCGAATAAAAAAAGCTTGTCATAATATAAGACAAGTCTTCATATGCTGATAGTAAAGGATGAATTATCTAGTGATATGGAGGTTTAATATATATGGATTATGTACAGCGGTTTGTGCTGGTGGGGATTTTTTCCATTTTTTTAATATTATTGTTCTTGTTTATTGGCGCTTCCTCAATGTATGCTGCCGAGGAAGACTACATATGGCCGGTGGAAAACGGGGTTCTGACCGATACGTTTGGCTCGAGAAACGGACATCACGATGGAATAGACATTGCAGCTGATACAGGCTCGGAGGTCAAAGCGGCACGAGGCGGGGAAGTAACCCGTGCCGAATACTCTTCTTCCTACGGGAATGTCGTTATGGTAAAACATGAAAATAATTCAGAAACGGTTTATGCTCATTTATCTGACATCATGAAGTCAAAAGGAGAGTCTATTGTCAAAGGAGAAGTCATAGGAAAAGTGGGAAATACCGGTCGGTCCCGGGGAGCTCATCTTCACTTTGAACTTCATCATGGCGAATGGAATGCGGAAAAAACATTTGCAGCCGATCCCCTGTTATTCTTAACGGAGGAAAAAGAGACAAGGTATGCCGCCGATAAAAACAATCGTACCAATGAGGTCGCGAGTTTAGTAAAAAGCCAGGGGGATGAAGAAGGGGAAAGAGTCACACATACGATAGAAAAAGGGGATACCTTGTGGGATATTGCCCAAACCTATGACACAACGGTGGAAGATCTTCAAAAAACGAATGATATTCCGGGATCCCTTATCTACCCGGATCAACAGATCGTGATTTCCTGAAAAACCTGCTTAGATAGAAATAAAATAGGTGTGGTAAAATAGAGGTATTCTGTTCGAAAAGGAAGCCTGGCATATGGAATACCGTTCATCAAACGAAATATACCTGGATACCTCTTTTTTAATATGGCTGAACCAACAGACAGGGAAATATGAAAATGAGGAATGGATGCTCGACGCCTTTCTGTTTCTGTTACGTAAAATTGCCCTTCATGGGCAGATCCGTCTCGATAAGGAGGACTATCTTCATCAGCGTTTTTGGAGAGGAATGGAAGGCGTCTTTAAGTACAGATTTTTAACGAAAAGCAAAAAACCAAGAGATATTGTGCTGTATCGTTTTATGGAGACGGTGGCGCATACCGAAGAATGGATAAGCAAGGAAGGCTGTTATGCCGCCATCACCGACAAAGGCCGGGAGTTCCTTGCGATGCCCCGTAAATCCCAATGGAATAAAATTTTGGAGTATATCTGGCCCGAATCATAACAATAAAAGAGCTGTTCAAGCCATAATAAGCAAAAAATCGTCCGCCTGCTGCTTGAAAAGGAAACAGGGAAAACCGCCACATCACGTGGCAGCGCCTGCATGACCAACATCCTGTTGGCCCGGAGTCGCCGCCTTCCGCCTCTGCCTCGGTTACATTTTCTTTGCCACAGGAAAGAGGCCGGGACAGAAGGATAGGAGCTGGCCGAAAACCCGAACAAAACAATGACGATGGGATCGCTGCACCCGGTCCCTGCACTTTCCATGGCGACGGCTTCAGCTCACTTGGTAAAGAAGCTCGCATTACCAAGTGAATCCGGGGTCTCCGTGACCGGCCTCGGCTGAATAGAGAAGGAGGTTGGGCCAAACGAAAGAAAAATTGGTAAAACGGACATCTTAGGGTTTATATAACAAGAACGTCCATTCAGCGGAGTCAAAATAGGTCGACTCCTGCGGGAAAAGCACGAGTCTCGAGACCCCGCAGGAAGGGATTTTTTCCCGAGGGCCCGCAGGATGCGGGTCAGATCGGCGTCGGCACAGGATGTGCCGTCCTTAGCCGTTCCTCCTTTATTCGAGCCGTGCCCGCGGAAAGCGACCTATTTTTGACGCAGCGATAGAACAATACACAAAAATCCGAACGATTTATGGAAAAAATCGTTCGGATTTTTTGTCCTTGATAATGTTTTGTCCCAGACTCATACCCCTTCGTTCTTATACTTCAATTTTGTCGGCGCGTTTGATTTCTTCAATGGAAGTTAAATCTTCCACCACGTCTTCGCTTGCTTCTTTATCTACGGCCAGCATCATAATGGCGTCCCCGCCTTCTTCTTTACGTCCCACCTGCATTGTTGCAATATTGACCTCGTGTTTTCCAAGGAGCTGCCCCATTTTTCCAATAACCCCGGGTTTATCGGAATGCTGGATGTAGATGAGGTGTCCGGTCGGATAAAAGTCAACGTTAAAGTCATTAATGCGTACGATGCGGGGGCCGTATTCTTTCACATACGTGCCGTGTATGGTAAAACTGCGGTTCTCCCCATAGACCGTAGCCTGCATTAGATTGGAATAACCCAATGTATTCATGTGATGCTTTTCTCCATACGTAATACCACGTTCTTTTGCAATAATGGAAGCATTCACGTCGTTTACAGGAGCATCAATTCTTGTACTCAGGAAGCCGGCCACAAGGGAGCGGGTCAGAACCGACGTTTCCAGTTCTGTCACTTCACCGCTGTAATGGACCTCGATGTCCTGAACAGGGCTTTTCATGCTTTGTGATAAAATATATCCCATTTTTTTGGATAGTTCATAATAAGGCTGCAGTGTTTCAAATTTTTCTTTCGACATCGTGGGCAGATTGATAGAGTTCAATGCCGGCATTCCGTTTAAGAACTGCAGAACTTCTTCGGAAACCTGAGCTGCTACATTCATCTGCGCCTCTTTCGTAGAAGCTGCGATATGAGGAGTTGTAATAACTTGATCGAACGACACCAGTTTGTTGTTCTGGGCTGGCTCTTCTTCAAACACGTCCAGGGCAGCGCCGCCTACATGCCCGCTTTCCAGATGATGATAAAGCCCGTCTTCTTCTATGATTCCGCCCCGTGCACAATTTAAAAGAAGAACTCCCGGCTTGGTTATTCCTATATTCTCTTTGTTTAATAAACCTTTGGTATCTTTGGTTAACGGTGTATGGACTGTAATAACATCAGCCGTTCTCAAAACGTTATCGAGTTCTCCAAGTTCAACGCCGAGTTTTTCCGCTCTTTCCTGCGTTAAAAACGGATCATAGACGATGATGGACATGTCAAAAGCGCGTGCCCGCTTGGCAAGTTCTGATCCAATACGGCCAAACCCAATAATTCCGAGTGTTTTACCGCGCAGCTCCACCCCTTGAAATGCTTTTCTGTTCCACTCCCCGGCCTGAATCGAGGCATTGGCCTGCGGAATATTGCGGGCGAGGGACATCATCATGGCAAATGTATGCTCCGCAGTAGAAATCGTATTGCCATCCGGGGCGTTAATCACAACAATCCCGCGTTTAGTGGCGGCATCAATATCAATATTATCGACACCCACTCCGGCCCGGGCAATGATTTTTAAATTTGTCATTTTGTCCATCATTTCCGGAGTAACTGTGGTTCCGCTTCTTACCAGCAAGGCATCATAGCTTTCAAAATCATCCACGTTATCCGCGTTTTCCTGAACACATTCAATGTTTTCCTGCCCCAGTAAAGGGGCAAGTCCTTCTTTGCTCATGGAATCGGAGACCAGAATGCGGGCCTTTCCCTTTAATTCATCTTCCTTCTTTGTTTCTGCTGCTGCCTGTTGAATCATCTCTTTCTCCACTCCTTTTATTTATAACAGATTACACCTCAGCTGCACAGAATTCCTGGTTTTACCGTATAAAAAAAACTTCCTGCCCACACGAATCAATTCGCAAGGGGCGGAAGTTTCCGCGGTGCCACCCTCATTTAAGTATTGGAAATAATACTTCTCAGGGAGCCAAAGCTCCAAGGTAACGGGTTAACCGTCCGCCTCTACTTTGGTTCAAAGCGGCTGCTCAGAAGTGCTATCGGAAATGGTTTATACCGGTTTCCAGCTTCCCCGGCTCTCTGTTATAAACCTGGATTTCGTCATTCTTCGTCTTCGCATTATGTTACTGTGCATTCAACAAGGACATCTGTCCTCTCCTTTTATTGATTGTAAATGTATCATAGGAATAGGAGAAAGTCAATATACTTCATAAATAAAGGATTGCCCCAGGAAGAGGTGGTTGAAATAGCACAGTATAAAACGGAAAGGGGAGACACGTTTGCGAAATTGGCCTATCGACACCAGGTGGAGGAAGTATATTTAAGGCGGCTGAATCATTTGTCTTCAAGTATGTATTTAAAGCCTGGCACAGTAGTGGAAATACCGGAACAAAAAGGGAGTGCCCCTTATGAAAAAAAGGGGGAGTGTTTGTATGAATATGGATGGCGCGAACTGGAAGCGGACCGGCAGCATTACCTTCCAGGGATTGCATCTGAAAAAATCGGCACCTCGGTGTTAGGGAAACCGATCTGGTCATTTCGTATAGGGAAAGGGAAGAAAAAAGTTTTTTTCTCTGCCGCATGGCATGGCAATGAATGGCTGAATACCTGGTTATTAATGAGATTTCTTCAAGAGCTTCAGGTAAAAAATGATTCCAGGCAGATATGGCATGGAATAGATATTTGTATGCTCCTCCGTGAAGTGACGCTTTTTGTTGTACCATTGGTAAACCCAGATGGTGTTGAAATTGTACAGGAGGGGGCAGAAGCTCTTGGGGAGAAGAAAGAAAGCATTCTCCAAATAAATGGAGGAATGATGAATTTTCAGCATTGGTCAGCCAATGCGGCAGGGGTGGATTTGAATCATCAGTGGCCGGCTGGATGGAAAGAAGAAGCGCGGGAAAGTCCGGATCGTCCGTTTCCCCGGCATTATGGAGGAGAGGCTCCTTTGACGGAACCTGAGGCGAAAGCGGTGTACCAATTAACAATGGAGGAAGAATTTTCTCAAATTATTGCCCTGCATTCTCAAGGGGAGGAAATTTACTGGGGGTACCGCAGACACGAGCCGGAGGGGAGTGAAGAACTCGCCGCCCGGCTTGCCAGGGCAAGTTCTTTTAAAGCCATTAGAACAGCGGACAGTAAAGCGGGATATAAGGATTGGTTCATTAAAACCTTCAGGCGCCCCGGGTTCACGGTGGAGACGGGTATAGGCCAGAATCCCCTGCCGATGGAGGCATCAGCCCGAATTTGGGTAACAAGCGTACCCCTGCTGCTGGAAAGCTGCACCTTCCCGGACTATTCCTCCGAGTGAAAACATGCGATTAGGACATATTTTCCAATATTTCATCGATTTAAATTATTTAACGGAATATATGTCCGCAAGATTGGTGTCATAAGGGATCTCAGTCCCAAAAAAGAACTCAGCCTGAGCGGGTACGCCCGGGCTGAGTTTTTAACTTACTGTTTTTTATAACGCTCAATGCAATCATCCACTAATTGAGCGGCTGCAGCAGCATCTTCCCAGTTTCCAACTTCCGTCTTTTTATTTTCCAGATCTTTATACGTTTTAAAGAAGTGGGCGATTTCTTCCAGTTTGTGCTGGGGAATGTCCTTAATAGAGTGGACATTATCAAACCTCGGGTCTTCTGTAGGGACACCCAGCAGCTTTTGGTCTTCTTCTCCATCATCCACCATGTGAAGGTAACCAATGACACGCGCATCAATAGCACAACCGGGAAAAGTTGGGTTAGTGGCGAGGACAAGAATATCCAACGGATCGTCATCCAAAGCCAGGGTGTTGTCGATGTACCCATATTCCGCCGGGTAGAACATTGGAGAAAACAGGACGCGGTCCAGTTTATAATGTCCCTTATCCTTGTCGAATTCGTACTTATTTTGACTGCCTGTCGGAATTTCAATAATAGCTTCTACTTCTCTGTTTTCACCAGCCATAATGGCGCCTCCTTCAAATATGTATTATCCCTTGGTAATTATAGCAGGAAACGAAAAAAAATAAAAACAATGATCGAAAAGATAGTACAAACAGTAGAGGGAAGAAGGCATTATGAAGGATACGGCTCCCCGTTAAAGACTTGCTTTCCTACTTTAATAGAGTCGGTCGGACAGCCTTCATAAGCATCCAGTAAATCGTCTTCCCACGCTTCTGGAATGTGTACAGTTCCTGTGTTATTATCCAGAATTCCTTCTGCCAGCCCTTCCTCATCATAATCAAATATATCCGGTGCCGCGGCGCCGCATGCGCCACAGGCAATACAGGTATCTTTATCTACAATGGTATAAAGTGCCATACTTTCCTCCCCATGAAAGAGGGTGTGCCTCTCTATTTTACACGAAAGCCTCCATCGAATTCTGTTTTATATTGTATGCTTTCATGGTAAACTTTTCAACAGGAGAGGCTGAGAGCAGGCGTTCCAGCTCTTTATTCAGTACAACCCGGGGAGGCGGTTTTAATTGAGTAATCTGTCTTTCCGCCAGCAGATATTTTTACTTTTGGCTGAAAAGATAGATCAGGAAAGATCTATCCAGTCGCTGTATCATATCATGACAGGGAAAAAATCTTCCCAAACCATCCAGGATATTAAATGGTACAGGCTGACGAACTATTTTTATATCTTTCCTTACTGGAAAGAGAGCGATTTTATGAAAGAAGCAGAGGAATTACTTCGTAACCACTTTTTTTCAACGAGAGATAACCGTGTCTGTATAACGGAAAAAGGCAGGAGGCAGAATGCAGTCTTTCTTGCCGGTTATGAATGGCCGCTTCTTTTTAATGGATGGCAGTACGGGAGAAGCGGCCCGGTTTTCTGGAAAAGGCTGGCTTTATATGTACAGTGTATTTCACATTCTTTGGCAGGGAACCGTACCTTCCTGCCCGTATTTGAAGACCCCGGGGTCCAGCAGTGGCTGAAAACGGTCTGGCCGAAAAACAAAAATGAAAAACTGGCTGCGGCAGAGGAAATGTTTAGAGAACTGCACAATTGTTTACAATGGCTTTCTCCGCTCGATGCTGTATTAATAACCTATCGTTTGAGCGGCAGCGGATATACTGGATTGACTTTTCAGCAGCTTACTTTGCTGGTACAAAAAGATACAGATGAGTGCTATTTCCGGTTTCAGGCAGCGGTCCATTACCTGCTGGAACAGGCCGGCTATTCCAAACAATTAAACAGGATTGCGGCAGATCTGGTGCAAACCAGCATGTTAACCAACACTACAAAAAAGACACTCCGCTATCTTAACCAGAATTATTCCCTTTATGACATTGCCTTCCATCGAAAACTGAAAACAAGCACGATTGAAGACCACATCGTAGAAATTGCATCGGAACAGGCAGATTTTCCTTTGGAACAGTATGTTTCCAGCCAAAACCAGCAGCTCATCCTGTATCATTCCAGAAGAATGCAGACCATGCGGTTAAAAGCGATCAAAGAAGCAGTGCAGGAAGAAGACATCGATTATTTTTCGATCCGCTTAACGCTTGCTTATTATGGAGGGCATCATGGAAACACTCGATAACTTTTTAAAGAAAACGTTTGGATTTACATCCTTTAAACATAATCAGCGGTGTATTATAGAAGCTGTTTTACAGGATAGAGATGTTTTTGCCATGCAGGCAACAGGCGCGGGAAAATCTCTCTGCTATCAATTACCAGCCTTGTGGAAAGAGGGGACGGCTGTTATCATTTCGCCGCTGCTTTCTTTAATGGAAAACCAGGTACAAGAATTGAAACAGATGGGAATGAAACGGGTCGCGGCCTACAATAGTTTTTTAACCCCGCAGGAAAAACAATATATTTTAAAACATCTCTCCTCTTATAAAATAATCTACATATCGCCTGAAAGTGTGCAGCAGCCGGATTTTCTTTCCAGATTGCAGGACTTACATGTTTCCCTGCTGGCCGTAGATGAAGCCCACTGCATCTCGCAGTGGGGGCACGAATTCCGTACGGATTACCTAAAGATTAAGGAAGTCCGCCGTCAGTCGGGAAATCCGCCTTGTCTTGCCTTAACAGCCACAGCGGCAGAGGAAGTACGGCAGGACGTGATGGAAAAGCTGGGACTCTCCAATCCTGTGGTGTTGTGTGATTCAGTGGACCGTCCTAATATTTCGTTGTATGTGGATCAACAGCATCTCGAACTGGAAAAAAGGGAAGCCTTAAAAAAATACGTCAGTAACCTCTCTCTACCGGGAATGGTCTATGTCAGCAGCCGCCATAAAGCGGAAGAACTGTCTGAAATTATCAGAAGGGAAACCTCCCTGCAGACTTCTGCGTACCATGGAGGGATGACAAAGGAGGACCGGCATCTTATACAGCAGCAGTTTCTTTCGGGGGAAATAGAGGTGATCTGCTGTACCAATGCTTTTGGTATGGGGATAAACAAACCTGATATTCGGTTCGTTATCCATTTTCATTTTTCCAAGGACATCGAATCATTTATGCAGGAAATCGGCCGCGCAGGAAGAGATGGAAACCAGAGTTTTTCTATTTTACTTTATTCCGAACAGGACGGCCACTTTCCAAGAAAAATGATTGAAAAAGAATTTCCAACAGAACAGGAAGTGAAGATTGTCTGTGATTCCCATCCCAGCCGCGGCCAAAATGAGCTCACTTATCCCCTTCTTCTCGAGACATACGGAATGGAGGAAGTACATGCCAGGTTTTTTTACTATTATTGGATAGAAGCTAAAAAGGCGGGAAACCAGAACCCACAGGAATATATTCTTGCGGTAATCCGCCGGAGAAAAGAATGGAAACACAAGAAACTGGTGCAAATGGAACAATGGATAAGCCGGATGGATCGATGCCGGCGTCAAACCCTATTGGAAGCATTTGGTGAATTTGAAACCGTCTCCCCGGAGCTTTGCTGTGACAACTGTGGACACTCCCTCCCTTTGAGAAAAACTGCGAATCGTTCAAAAAAGGCAGACAGTATATCCTGGGAAAAGAGGCTGCAGGCTCTTCTTCATCAGCTGGGGAATAAGGAAGTCGAGGAGGAAGGATCATGACATCTAATCATAAAGACCAGGCAGAAAGCCTGCGTCGGAGATTTCAAAACAAGAAGGACATAAAGGAAGAGGGAGAAGCTTCATCGCTGCCGCCAAGAACGGAAACGCATAAGTACCGGCGGTCCAAAACAAAATGGAACATTCGCTTTCCAACGGCAAGACTTCTTCTTCTTTTATTTTTAGCTATCGTTTTAACGGCAGTGCTTGCTCCGGTGGTCTCAAATCAGTGGTGATGAGAAAGCTCTGTTCCATGGATGGGAGTGAATGCTCCCCTGCCTCCACGGTTAAAGGAGAAGAAAGTATCAGTCCCAAGAAACAAAGCACTACCCCGGTTCCCATCAAAATAAACGGGAGAACCAGCTTTTTTTTCCGCAATAAACAAAACAATAGGAAAAAGAATCCAGCTCCAAATATTCCTGTTCCCGTCATAAAAATGGTTAAGTCCATTCGTATTCATCCTTCAACAAAAAATTTTCTCTATCTATTATAATAGACATGCATTTGGAAATGCTATGTTTCTGTAAAAGTAATTTTTTGTACTTTCTCTTCTTAAATGACTGCTATATAATGATGTGGGAAACAGGGCAGCACAGAGGAAAGGAAGATAACAAGTGAGATACATAAATTATTTAATGATTGGGTGCTTTTTCTGGCTGGGATGGATGTTTGCTGAAGCCAAAAGAAATAAAGTCTCAAACGAATTCCTGGATGTGAAGAATCTGCCGAACAGCTTCTCTGGGAGAAGCATTTTTTTTATTTCTGACATTCATTTTAGAAGAATTTCAAAGAAAGTCATCCAGACGGCGTCCTGCGCTGATCTTGTTATTATCGGGGGAGACCTGATGGAAAAGGGGGTTCCGTTCCCGAGAGTCAAGAAGAATATTCAAAAATTAAAATCTATTGGTCCCGTTGTGTTCGTTTGGGGGAATAATGATATGGAAGAAAATCCGGAAAAGCTTGCTCAATTGCTTCGGGAAGAAGGAGTGACTGTACTGGAAAACAGTGTTTATATGTGGAACCGGCAAAAGGAAAATATTTGGATCGCCGGGGCTGGAAACCGCCGTCAAACCGTCGATAAATCCTTGCTGCATTCATGCCGGAGTGATGATACGATTCTGCTTGCTCTCCATGATCCGGCTTTTATAAAAGAGATGGATCATAAGGAAAAGCTCAGTGCGGCTTTTGCGGGCCATACTCACGGCGGGCAGATCCGTATTGGTCGTTTCAGCCTTAGAGAAAAAGGAGGATGGAGATTTTCCGGCGGGTTCCCTTTATTAATCAGCAATGGATACGGTACAACCAAACTTCCGTTCCGTTTTGGCGCTCCCGCCCAAACGCATCTTATTACGTTGAAAAAAAAGTAATAAGAAAGCTCCGGCAGCGCCGCGGAATTTGTAAAAGGCGCCATCGCTCTCTTATACTAAAAAAGAACAAGGGACGTAGATCAACCATTTCCCTTGATCCTTTCTCACCTCTTTTTCGGTCGGTGAATAATATAGGGTAAACATCCAAATCATCATCGATATTACAAGGAAAAACGCCGGCAGAACAGGGGGAGAGAAAAGAATGGAATTATACACCTGGCCCGAAGACCGTGTGAAGGTGATTATTCATAAAGAGGAATGGCTTGAAAATGGATGGGATCCATATGAGGGAAATATATCAAGTGAAGAGGCGGAACGGTTTTTCGCCATGCTGTTTCAAATGATATGTGACCATTTTTACATGGAAGACGACATTCAATTAAACGCCGAAATGAGACAGACTCAGGAAGATGCAGTTTTTCTGGTCATTGAATGTCTTGACGAAGCAGGCAATAAGCTAAGACTGCGGCAGACGCCCAACAGTCGTGCCGGAATGATGTTCCGCTTTGCCAAAAAAGAAGATCTTGTTTCTTTTGCGGAGCGGGCCAAAGCCAATAATTTAAAAGGCGGTACATTTATTGTTTTTTATCCATGTTACTATTTACTGTTTGACAGGTTAGATATGAAACGGCACGATAAATTAATAATGCTTTTGGAAGAATATGGAGAGCGTTCGTATTTAGATACCGAATATGTTCGAAACAGAGGCAAGGTGATCAGGGATAAATCTGCGCTTCAATACCTTGCGGGAACCTTTCATTAGAACAGTTTATGCATCAAGGAGATATGATGATGAGAAACGAAAGAATTATTATAATTGGGGCCGGCCCGTGTGGTCTTTCCGCAGGGCTTGCTCTTCAGGAAAAAGGCTGCGACCCGTTATTGATTGAAAAAAATAATATTGTCCACTCTATTCAACATTATCCTCTTCACCAAACGTTTTTCAGTTCGAGTGAAAAACTGGAGATTGGCGGGTACCCGTTTCCTTCCATCGAACGGAAGCCAAAAAGGCACGAAGCTCTGGTGTATTATAGACATGTGGCACAAAGAAGCGGTCTTAGAATTCAGTCCTATGAGAAGGTGGAAAAGGTACAAGATGCCCGGGGAAGCTTTTCTGTTTTTACAAGAACCAAGGATGGACAGGAATGTAGGTATGAAGCGGAGAAAATAATAGTGGCGACCGGTTATTATGATAATCCAAACAAAATGCATATTCCCGGAGAAGACCTCTCTCACGTCTTTCATTATTTTAAAGAAAGCCATCCTTTTTTTCAGAAAAGGGTAACGGTGATCGGGGGAAAAAATTCCGCAGTCGACGCAGCACTGGCACTGGAAAAAGCCGGGGCCGAAGTCACTGTGCTGTATCGTGGAAGCGAGTTCTCCCCAGCAGTTAAGCCGTGGATCCTGCCAGACTTTTATTCCCTCGTCCGCCACCGGAAAATTTCGATGATTTACGAGGCTGAAGTTCAGCATATTACCCCGGCTGAAGTAGTATACGCTCAAAATGGACAAACCTTCCGGGTTGAAGCTGATTTTGTATTTGCTATGACAGGTTATCACCCTGACCATTCTTTTTTGCGGAACATGGGAGTGGAGGTGGAACCGGAAACAGGGAGGCCGGTTCATGACTACCACACGATGGAAACGAATAAAGAAGGAATTTTTATAGCAGGTGTCATTGCCGCAGGGAATGATGCGAATGAGATTTTTATCGAAAATGGACGCCACCACGGCGAACGTATTGCACAAGCCATCGTCCGAGGATAGCTTGTTCGGTGGTTAATAGCGCTCAAAGCATTTCCGAAGTGTCTCCCGGGAAAGGTGATTTTCCAGGGCAGCCATTAATTTCAAACGTGCCTTTGGACCATTTAACCCATTCGTGAAAATAACTCCGGCTTCTTTTAACGTTCTCCCCCCTCCTTGATAACTATAGATATCCTGAACAACCCCGCTGAAGCATCTAGTGACCAGAACGACGGGAATCCTGTGATCGATTAATGATTGAACAGGCTCCATCAGGGCAGGCGGCACATTTCCCTGCCCCAAAGCTTCAATAACCACTCCATCCAGCGGCTGGGAAATCAGATGCTGGAAGACGTCTCCTTCCAAGCCGGCGTATGTTTTTATCAGCAGCACTTTTTTATCCATTTTCTCTGCGTGAAAATGTTCCCGCTGCAGCGGTTGATGATGAAAAAAGATTTCTCTTTTTGTAATCAGCCCAATCGGTCCGTATTGAGGACTCTGAAATGTGGCTACATTGGAAGCATGGGTTTTTGTCGCGTTTTTAGCCGTATGAATTTCATCATTCATAACAATCAGCACCCCCATCCCCTTTGCTTTTTCGCTTGCCGCGGTGCGCACGGCTGTGATGAAGTTGTGGGGGCCGTCAGATCCGACTTCATCACTGGATCTCATCGCTCCAGTCAGCACGACAGGCAATTCCATGGTGTGAAGAAGATCTAATAAATAAGCTGTTTCCTCCAGTGTGTCCGTTCCGTGGGTAATAACAACTCCTTCCGCTTTTGTGTCCTGTAATCGTTCGTTCATATGGTGAAAGAGTTTCAGCATATGAGAAGGGGTAATATGCGGAGAGGGGAGCTGCAAAAAGTCATCCGATACAATGTCATAATCTTCGGATACCAGGGTATTCCACTGTTGAACAGGGTTGGAATCTCCAGTGGTGACGCCGCCAGTTTCTTCATTTTCCTGCATGGCAATCGTACCTCCGGTATGAAGAACCAATATTTTTTTCATCAGGATCATTCCTTTCCGTTTTACTGTGGCATAATACTATCATAAGCCCTCTTTCCCACTGTGAAAACAGCATGTTACGATAATACAATGAGAGGGGATACGAAAGTGATTGCGCTTATAACAGCGGCTCTGGCGCCGTCGGTTGCTTTGTTAAGCTACTTTTATCTTAGAAACGAATATGAATCAAGTACGCTTATTCAGGTATTAAGAGCCTTTGTTATAGGCGCGCTGCTTGTATTTCCTATCATGGTACTGCAATATGCTCTGGAAGCGGAAGCAGTATTTTCAACAGAATGGGCTCATGCTTTTGCAGGGGTTGCAGGACTTGAAGAATTTTTTAAATGGTTTTTACTCTATTTTGCGGTTTATCGTTTTGTGACATTTCAGTCACGATATGACGGTATTATTTACGGAGCAGCTTTATCGTTAGGGTTTGCTTCGGCAGAAAATGTATTATATTTAATGGCACTTGGTATTGATTCTGCAATAGGAAGAGCCTTCCTGCCTGTTTCAAGCCATGCGTTGTTTGGAGTGGTTATGGGATATTACATGGGCTGCGCTAAGAAAACAGGGAATCAAAACAGCCTGCTTTGGCTTACGCTCTCTCTGGTCCTGCCCATTTTTTTACATGGTGTGTATGACCTGATTCTCTTAACCGTTCACGAAAATGTAATGTTTATTATCGTTCCATTTATGTTCTTTTTATGGTGGTTTGCGTTATCCCGGTCAAAAAAGGCCAATGAAAAAATAGCATAGGAAGGGTGCATACAAATGACAGTAGAAACAAGATACCGCGTTATTGTACGCTGCCCAAACTGCGGCGAAAAATATATTCTGCGTGGACGCAATAATGAAAAAGGGGAATTAGAAACCGGGTTTAAACAGTGCGTCTGCGGAAATGAAACGAATCTTCGGATTGATGTAACACCGGAATAATATTCAGTGTTGCAAAACGTCCCCGTATCGTGTACGGTTTTAATAACAACTAAAATACAGATATTCTTATCAAGAGAGATGGAGGGACAGGCCCTGAGATATCTCAGCAACCAGCCGCCCGGCGGTCAGGTGCTAATTCCGTCAGACGTATCCGTCTGAAAGATAAGAAGGATGTTCGTGTTAATTACAGGCCTTCTTTCTTATCCGGAAGAAGGCCTTCCTTGTAGATAAGAAATCATCATTTTTAATAAAAGGTGGGAATAAAACCATGAGCAGTCGTTACCATGTCGAAACAAACCTTGCCCAAATAGGTAATAACACAGATGAAAAAACCGGGGCTGTGAACCCTCCTGTTTATTTTTCCACCGCATACAGACACCGTGGAATCGGCCAATCTACGGGTTATGACTATTCGCGGACAGGAAATCCAACCCGTGATATTCTTGAGCATTCGATCGCACAACTTGAAGGCGGAGCCCAAGGATTTGCATTTAGTTCTGGAATGGCCGCGATCCAGACGCTGTTTGCGGTTTTTTCAAAAGACGATGAAATTCTGGCCTCTCAGGATATATACGGCGGAACCTATCGTTTGTTCGAAGAAGGATGGAGCCATTGGGGGGTGACGATTCAATATGGGGACCCGAGAAATATCGATAACTTTGCATCGCTGATCAATGATAACACCCGGGCTTTATTTATCGAAACTCCGACCAATCCGCTTATGCAGGAAGCGGATCTTCAGGCTTTAGCGGCGCTCGCAAAGCAGTATGGTCTGCTGCTTATTGTCGACAACACTTTTTACACCCCGCTTCTGCAGCAGCCTTTGCAGGAAGGGGCGGATATTGTCGTACACAGTGCCTCGAAATATCTGGGCGGACATAACGATGTGATTGCCGGACTGATTGTGACAAAAGACGAAGAAATGGGAAAAAGGATCGGAGATTTTCAAAATGGGATGGGGACCATCCTTTCTCCAATGGATTCCTGGCTGTTAATGAGAGGGATGAAAACACTATCCCTGCGGATGAAAAAGCATACTGAAAACGCTCGTGCTGTGGCTGCGTTTCTGGAAAATCACGAGAAGATCTTGAATGTTTTATACCCGGGGCAGGGCGGCATGTTGTCCTTTCGTCTTCTTGAGGAAGAATGGGTAAACCCTCTGCTGCAGGAGCTTCAGGTCATAACATTTGCTGAAAGCCTCGGCGGTGTGGAAAGCTTTATTACCTACCCGGCCACGCAGACACATGCTGATATGCCGGAAGAAGTGAGAATAGCAAATGGGGTGTGTAACAGGCTGCTTCGTTTTTCCGTTGGTATTGAAAATGCCGAGGATTTAATTGCCGATCTCGATCAGGCATTAAATAAGCTGTAAAGAACAGGGGAAAATAAGAAAGGGTGCAAAACGACGTGAATATTCTCAGAGAATTGGAAAAAAGGGTATTGGTCGGGGACGGCGGGATGGGAACGTATTTGTATGATAAAGGATACAGCGGTTCCTTTGAGTCTCTCAACACTGCTGAACCTGATGTGATCCAAGGCGTGCATCAGGAATATGTAGAAGCTGGAGCTGACCTAATTCAGTCCAATACATATGCCGCAAACAGAATAAAACTGGAAAAATATCAATTGGAACACGAAGTGGAAAACATCAATAGAGCAGGGGTGAGGCTGGCTAAATCAGCAGCGGGGCCGGAGATTTTCACAGCAGGAACAATAGGAGGGATAACAGGGGTCCAGCAAATAGATACCACACGGAAAGCCATTTATGAAGCTTTTCAAGAACAAGCGGAGGCCCTGCTTTCAGAGGATCCGGACGCTATAATTCTGGAAACTTTTTATGACGTCACGGAGCTGCTGGAAACCACCCGTCTCATCCGGCAGCTGACAAATAAGCCGATTATTGCCCAGGCTTCCCTTGGAGAGGTTGGCGTAATGCATGGCGGTACTTCCGTAACAGATCTCTTTATGCTGCTGCAGGAAGCAGGAGCAGATGCAGCAGGATTAAACTGTCGAATGGGGCCTTACCATATTCTTCGGTCGCTGGAACCTGTTCCATTAATGGAGAACCTTTTCTTCACTGCTTATCCGAACGCCAGCCTTCCGGATTTAGACGACGGACGTTTTGTTTATCAATCGAACCCTGAGTATTTTTATCAGCGGGCCCTTGATTTAAAAAGACAAGGGGTTCGATTAATTGGAGGCTGCTGCGGGACGACACCGGCCCATATTGCTAAAACCGCGGAGGCCGTTAAAAATACTGCCCCTGTTCTTGAAAAAGTAACGACGCCGGCGGAGGGAAGACAAGAACCGCCTGCTGCTTCAACGACGGCTTCGTTTTATAAAAAACTGGAGAAGGTGGATAGAGAACAGCCTTCCGTCATAGCGGAACTGGATCCGCCTAAAAAACTGGCCGCAGAGAAATTCATCCGGGGCGCAGAAGCACTCTATCAAGCTGGAGCAGATGCTGTTACTATGGCTGATAATTCCCTGGCAAGCCCCCGGATTGATAATCTTGCTATGGGGGCGCTGATGCAAAACCGGACAAACGCCCGACCGCTATTGCATGTGGCCTGCCGGGACCGTAATTTAATCGGCCTGCAGTCGCACTTGCTGGGGCTGCATGCCATTGGGATTCATGATGTGCTTGCAGTAACGGGTGACCCGACAAAGGTAGGAGATTTTCCGGGAGCTACCTCCGTGTATGATATGAATTCAATTAAACTGATCTCCCTTATAAAAGAAATGAATGAAGGCCGTTCGTATTCCGGAAAGTCCCTCGGGGAAAAAACATCTTTTACGGTAGCTGCTGCCTTTAATCCTAATGTCAGAAACCTTCATAAAGCAGTGCAGAGACTTGAAAAGAAGATAGACGCCGGGGCTGATTATTTTATGACTCAGCCTGTGTATGGTGATTCTCAATTCCAGGAAATATATGAAGCAGTACAGCACTTATCCGTTCCAATATATATAGGCATTATGCCCCTGGTGAGCAGTAAAAATGCCGAATTCCTTCATAATGAAGTACCTGGAATACAGTTGACCGATGAAACGAGGCAGCGAATGGCAGCGTGCGGCAACGATCGTGAGTCAGCTCAGGCTGAAGGAATCGCTATTGCAGAGGAATTGATTGATCAGGCATTGAAGTACTTTCATGGTATATATCTCATAACACCGTTTTTAAGGTATGATATTACAGCAGAACTTACAGCGTATGTCAGGAAGAAGGAACTGCAGAAATAAAGGAAATTCCCATCCGAGCGGAGGGTTTGCTTCCGTATCTTCTACTTTCAGGAGACCGGGAGTATAACAGACGCTTTTCGCCGGAGAAAAAGGGAAGACCTGTGAAGGAGTGGGAGATGTGACATCTGAGTTTAGAGAAAGGCTTGAGCAATCTATATTATTTTTGGACGGAGCTATGGGGACGATGCTTCAGAATGCTGATCTGACCCCGGCTGATTTCGGTGGAGAGCACTACGAAGGATGCAATGAATATTTAAACGTTACGGCTCCTCATGTTGTCGATCGGATTTATCGGGAGTATCTGTCGGCAGGAGCGGATATTATTGAGACAAACACTTTTGGAGCAACCAGCATTGTGCTTGCCGACTATGATCTGCAAAATCAGGCAAAGGAGCTCAATATTGCTGCGGCCAAACTGGCAAAAAAAGCAGCTGTTGACTATTCCACGCCGGAACAGCCCCGTTTTGCAGCAGGCGCTATGGGGCCGACAACGAAGTCGTTGTCGGTTACAGGCGGGACAACATTTGAAGAGTTGACAGCAGCGTATGAGGAACAGGCTGTTGGGCTGATAGAAGGCGGGGTTGACGTATTTCTATTGGAAACAAGCCAGGATATGAGGAATGTAAAAGCGGCTTATGTAGGAATTAAAAAAGCCGAAGAAGCTTTGAAAAAAGAGCTTCCCTTGATCATATCCGGCACAATTGAGCCGATGGGAACGACACTTGCCGGTCAATCCATCGAATCTTTTTATATATCCCTTGAACATATGAATCCTACCGTAGTGGGGCTGAACTGTGCCACAGGACCGGAATTTATGCGGGATCATCTCCGTTCTCTGTCAGAATTAGCCACTACTTTTGTCCATTGTTATCCGAATGCCGGTCTTCCGGATGAAGAAGGCCACTATCATGAATCGGCAGAATCCCTTGCTTCCAAACTCGAAACGTTTGCTGAAAAAGGCTGGCTTAACATTGTCGGCGGCTGCTGCGGCACAACACCAGAGCATATCAGGGTACTGCGCGATAGGTTAAAGGATTACAGGCCGCGGGTTCCTGCACAAACGCATGAACACACTGTCTCCGGAATTGAGGCGCTGATTTATGAAGAAGATATGAGACCTTTATTTGTCGGAGAACGTACGAATGTTATTGGTTCCAGGAAATTTAAACGGCTGATTAACGAAGAGAAATTTGAAGAGGCCTCTGAAATCGCCAGGGCCCAAGTAAAAAAGGGAGCGCATGTCATTGATGTGTGTCTGGCTGATCCGGACCGCGATGAGCTGGAAGATATGGAAAACTTTTTAAGCTTTGCTGTGAATAAAGTAAAAGTTCCATTTATGATTGATTCTACCGACCCCCGTGTCATAAAAAAAGCATTAACTTATTCTCAGGGGAAAGCAATCATCAATTCCATTAACCTGGAAGACGGGGAAGCCCGGTTTTCGGATATCCTTCCGGTTATTAAACGATACGGCGCTGCGGTGGTGGTAGGAACCATCGATGAAGAAGGCATGGCTGTGACAGCAGAACGAAAGCTTGAGATTGCAAAACGTTCCCACGACCTGCTTGTTCATCAGTACGGCTTGAATCCTAAGGATATTATTTTTGATCCTCTCGTTTTTCCAGTTGGTACGGGAGATGAGCAATATATCGGATCTGCCGAGGCGACAGTGGAAGGGATAAAACTGATAAAAGAACACCTCCCGGAATGTTTAACGATTCTTGGAGTCAGTAACGTCTCGTTTGGTCTCCCTCCGGTTGGTCGCGAGGTACTGAATGCCGCCTATATGTATTACTGCACCAATGCCGGTCTTGACTATGCGATTGTCAATACGGAAAAACTGGAACGGTTTGCAAGTATCCCGGAGGAGGAAAAAGAGCTCACGCGTAAACTGTTGTTTGAAACATCGGATGAGACGCTTGCAGCGTTTACAGCTCATTATCGCGGGAAAAAAGCAGAAAAGAAAAAAGTGGAAAAAACCCTGTCATTGGAAGCCAGACTGGCGGAATACGTGGTGGAAGGCACCAAAGACGGGCTTTTTGAAGATTTGGATAAGGCACTGGAAAAATTTGAGGCACCCCTGGATATCATCAACGGCCCGTTAATGAACGGAATGGACAAGGTCGGAAAGCTGTTTAATGATAATGAATTGATTGTCGCAGAAGTGCTGCAGAGTGCCGAAGCCATGAAAGCAGCAGTTGCTCATCTGGAACCGTATATGGAGGCAAAAGAAGAGGACGACACAGGTAAGGGAAAAATTCTGCTTGCCACGGTCAAAGGGGATGTGCATGATATTGGAAAAAACCTGGTTGATATTATTTTATCAAACAATGGATTCAAAATTGTGAATTTAGGTATTAAAGTAACCTCTAACGAGCTGATAGAAGCGATCAATAACGAACGCCCGGATTTTGTCGGGCTGAGCGGCCTTTTAGTAAAATCAGCGCAGCAAATGGTACTAACGGCTCAGGACTTAAAAAATCAGGAAATTTCCATCCCGGTTCTCGTCGGCGGAGCAGCGCTGACACGGAAATTCACGGACGAGAAAATCAGTGCAGAATATGACGGCATGGTGTTATACGCAAAAGACGCTATGAATGGTCTTGATATTGCGAATAAACTGGCTGTACCGGATGAACGGATAAAACTTGAAGAAGATGTTCGGGAAAAAAGAATAAAAAGGGCGGAACAGGGCGCGGCCGGTAAGGTGGTTCAGGCCTTTCCAGAAGAGAAGCCGGAACGCTCTAATGTATCGTTGGATGTACCGGTTTGTACGCCCCCGGATTTTAAAGAACACATCTTGAAAGATTTTAGTATAAAACATTTGGAACCGTATGTTAATCTGCAGATGTTAATGGGGAAACACCTAGGGCTCCAGGGAAAAGTGAGCCGAATGCTGGCTGAAAGTAATGAAAAAGCCCTTTCTTTAAAAGAGAAAGTGGACGGTCTGCTTTCGCGTGCCAAACAGGAAGGATTATTACAGGCTCATGGAATGTACAAATTTTATCCGGCCCAGTCAGAAAAGAACTCTATTTATATTTATAAGGATACGGAAGCCAGGGAGGTCCTGCAAACCTTCACATTTCCGCGTCAGCCCCGTCCCCCCCATCTCTGCCTGGCTGATTTCATCCGGCCTGTGGAAAGCGGAGAGATGGATTTTATCGGACTCTTGACGGTAACGGCTGGACAGGGGGTCCGGGAATTATCCGCAGAGGCGAAAGAAAAAGGGGATTATTTATTCAGCCATTTAATTCAGGCTGCGGCGCTGGAATTAGCGGAAGGTTTTGCAGAACGTCTCCATCAAATGATGAGAGACCAATGGGGAATTCCTGATTCGCCAGATCTTACAATGGAAGAACGATTTGCCGCAAAGTACCAGGGAATCCGTGTATCATTCGGTTATCCGGCTTGTCCGGAGCTGGAGGATCAAGCCAAATTATTCAGCCTCCTGGAGCCGGAAAAAATAGGAGTACAGTTAACAGATGAATACATGATGGAACCGGAAGCTTCTGTATCAGCCATGGTATTTGCCCATCCGGAAGCAAGATACTTCAGTGTTCTATAAAGACAACATTAACCCCGCAGGGCAGCGCTACGCACAAAGAATTCCGAAAGATTCTACTGTGAATCTTTCGGAATTTTTTTATCTTTGGAAGGTGTTGTCTTAGCCCCTTTTTTTATTTTAACGGTGGGAAAGGATATTTTCGTCTACAGAGAAGTAATGCATAAAAAAGAAAAGCTGGAAGAAAATAATCATACAAGGGATGGAGTGACATGAATAAAGGAGGTATAAGTTAATAATGGAAAAAGGAAAATATAGAAGCCGCATGATCCTGGTTTCGCTGTTATTTTTGATTTTATCCATTGGTTTCCCAGATAAATCGGCTGATGCTTTTTCCGGGCAGACAATCCAGAAAGGAGCCACGGGAGACGACGTCGTTGAACTGCAGGCGCGACTTCAGCACAATGGATTTTATGAAGGCAGAATTGACGGAGTGTTTGGATGGGGAACGTACTGGTCCGTCCGAAATTTTCAAGATGAATTTGGAATGGAGGTAGACGGGTTAGTTGGTCAGGATATGAAGGCCATGCTCGAAAAATCGACGGAGTATGATGAAGCATTTGTCAAAGAGGCTCTCGAAAATGGAAGAGATTTCACGCATTATGGCAGCACGCCAAAAGATATTCAGAAAGGTCCAAAGGGCAGTGCGGATCAGCCGGAAGACAACCAGTCCCAGGAACAGCCGTCCCAGAAGCAGAAGGAAAATGGAGGACCTCCTAATAACCAGCAGCGTAATGCGAACAGAGGGGGCGGTTCAGGGGACCAAAACAATGGAAGAAATAATCAAACAGGGGGAGAAGGCGGACAGCAGGGTGCTCAGCAGGGTTCTGGGCAGGGTGGACAAAATGACGGTGGAGGCGGCAGCCAAGTAGATGATAATCAATCCAACCAGGCCAATATTCAGAAAGCCATGAATGTGCCGGAAGGGTATTCAGAAAATGATATTCAAATCATGTCAAACGCAGTGTACGGAGAAGCACGGGGCGAACCATATATCGGGCAGGTAGCAGTGGCAGCTGTTATTCTTAACCGAATTGAAAGTCCTTCTTTTCCAAATACAGCCAGTGGTGTCATTTTTGAACCACGTGCGTTCACTGCGGTTTCAGATGGTCAAATTTACATGGAACCGAATGAACAGGCCAGAAAAGCCGTTCTGGATGCTATTAACGGCCAGGACCCTTCCGAAGGCGCTATCTATTACTATAACCCTGCTACAGCAACATCTGGCTGGATATTTTCCCGGCCGACCATTAAAGAAATAGGAAAACACAAATTCAGCAAATAATGGAGGTGAACGTTATCCATGATACGCAACGTGTTAATCGGGGTACTCGCAGCAGCATTGATCGGCACCGGTATATGGGGCGCCAATCAGGCAGAACAAAAGGAATCCCTGCTGTTGAACAACGAAAATAACTATCAGCGGGCTTTCCATGATTTAACTTTTCATATCGATCAATTACAAGATGAAGTAGGAACGACACTGGCTATGAATTCAAAAAAACAGTTATCCAGCTCTCTCGCCGAGGTTTGGCGTATAAGTTCGATTGCTCGTAACGAACTGGGGCAGCTCCCGCTTGGAATGATGGCATTACATGAAACAGAAGAGCTACTAAATAAGATTGGTGATTTCAGTTACAAAACAACGATTAGAGATCTAGGAAATGATCCCTTATCGGATAAAGAATACGAGAAGCTTCAAAAATATTACGACCAGTCCGGCGAAATAAAAAACGATCTCAGGAAACTGCAGGCTTCTTCCATTAAAGATCAACTAAAGTGGACGGAAGCAGAAGAAGCGATGTCCGGCAGCAATGAACCGATGGATAATTCTATTGTAAACGGATTTCAAACCATTGATGAAAAAGCAAAAGGGTATGCAGAAACAGAATTTGGTCCAAACGAGCAAATCAATCCGGATGTGGATGAAAAAATAGCAGAAACCGTCAGCGGAAAAGCAGCTGTCAGCAAGGAGCAGGCCGCTAAAAAAGCAAAACAGTTTTTGGGTCTGCCGGATTCAATGAATGTGGATGTGTCGGAGCTTGAAAAAGGAGTGGCATTTGAAGGATATTCTTTAACGATAGAAGAGCCGGAGGGAGAAGATACGATCTATCTGGACATGACCAAAAAAGGCGGCCATACGCTCTGGTTTTTACAGTCAAGACCAGTCGATGAACCTGAAATCAGTTTAAATAAAGCCTCACAAAAAGCTCTGGAATTTTTAGAGGGCAATGGATTTGAAGATATGGAAATGATAGACGGGAAGCAGTATGACACTATCGGCACATTTAAATTTGCTCCGGTCGTTGATGACGTCACTATTCACCCGGAAACAGTGTATATTGAAGTGGCGCTGGATGATGGAGAAGTAGTGGGATACAAGGGCGCTGAATATATTGTCAACAAGAAGGAAAGAAAAGAGTTGAGCCCTTCCATCACCGAGGAGGAAGCAGCAGAACAGCTGAATCCTAATGTTAACGTTATGGAGCAGAAATTGGCGGTTATTCAAAACGAAGAGGAAGAAGATGTGTTATGCTATGAATTTTTGGGTACGATCAATGATGATACGTACAGAATTTACATTAATGCAGAAAATGGAGATGAAGAAAAAGTAGAAAAAATGAAGCATGCGGAACCGGTATATGATACGATGTAAATGATAAAAGGAGAAGGAAGGAAAGAAGAAGCAGCGATGCTTCTTCTTTTCCCGTTCCTTTGGAAGTATCGTACCGAGGGGGGTAAACATGATAAATATCGGGGATACCATATACCTGGAGTTGGAAGATCCCGGGAAGGCCTCTCTTCCGGCTGGGAAAAAGGCAGGGAAATACCGCTGCAAATTGATAGATAGAAAAAAGGACTTACTGGTTATAGATCTTCCTGTTGATGAGGAGACCAACAAGACAGTTTTTTTCATGAAGGGAATTCAGATGCAGGCCTGGTTCGTTGGTAAAGATCAGGCCGTGTATATGTTTGAAACAGAAGTGAAAGGAAAACACGGCAGGAAAATAAGGTCCCTGCTTATTACAGAGCCTGGGGAAGAACAATATGTAAGAATTCAGCGCAGAAACTATGTTAGAATTAACGCATCGGTTAATACAGCAGTACATCCTGCCAGAGAGCACTCTTCTCCGTTTATTACCTCAACGGAGGATATAAGCGGAGGGGGGATGGCTGTTCTGCTTCCTTCCAATCACACCCTTCAGGAAAATGATAACGTTTTAACCTGGATCGTACTGCAGCAAATGGATGGAACCATTCAGTATATAAACATCTCCTGTGTGGTGATCCGTATCATGAATGAAGAAGGCCGTTTAAAAGACCGCTGCTCCCTGCGGTTTGAACATATTAAAGAAACCGATAGACAAAATATTATTAAATACTGTTTTGAGCAGCAGCTGCAAATGAGAAGATCCAGCAAAAGTCGGAATCGTTAGATTTGTTCAACGGTTTGTGATATGATAATCTGAGAATGATAACATGGAAAAAGGGTATTTTATCCCTTCTACATCAAAGGAATACATATTGTATTAACGAGGTGCTCTATGACAAAAATCAACATTGCGATTGACGGCCCCGCAGGAGCTGGAAAAAGCACAGTGGCTAAAACCGCAGCCTCAAAATTACAATATGTCTATATTGACACAGGCGCTATGTACCGCGCTCTAGCATGGGCGGCCCTCAATCATAATGCCGACATTCAGGATGAAGCGTTTCTTTCCTCGCTGTTAAGAAGGACAAACATAGAACTACAGCCATCTGAAGATGGGAATCGTGTATTTGTAAACAATGAGGAAGTGACAGGAGCTATTCGTTCCAATGAAGTGACCGCTGCTGTTTCAGATGTTTCTGCCCATGCGGGTGTGAGAGAGCAGATGGTGAACAAGCAGAAAGAACTTGCTGCCGGAAAAGGGGCGGTATTAGATGGCCGGGATATAGGCACCACGGTACTTCCGGAGGCAGAATTGAAAGTATACCTTATCGCTTCTGTGGAAGAGAGAGCGAAACGCCGACATCTTGAAAATATCGAAAAGGGGTTACGTTCCGAACTGCAGATGATGCAAAAAGACATACAGGCCAGAGATGAAAAAGATGCCGGCCGGGAGATATCTCCCCTTATAAAAGCAGAGGACGCGGTGGAAATCGACACCACTAACCTCTCTATTCCGGAAACTGCTGATAGAATATGTGAGCTGGCCGAAGAGAGGATTCGAAAATCATGATCCTTTATACTATCGGAAAAACGGTTTGCAGATTAGGTTTTACTTTCTTTGCAAGGGTCAAAGTCATAGGCAGAGAGAACATACCCGAGGAAGGACCGGTGCTGCTTTGTTCCAATCACATCAGTAATTTGGATCCTCCGTTGGTTGGGAGTTTCATGAAACGTAACATCCATTTTATGGCCAAAGATGAACTTTTTCAAAAAAAGGGACTGGGAAGTCTTCTCCCCTCTCTCGGTGCTTTTCCCGTAAAACGAGGGAGCGGAGATCGTCAGGCGTTACGGATGGGGCTGCAGCTGCTGGAAGAAGGAAAAGTTTTATGTTTGTTTCCTGAGGGTACAAGGAGTAAGACGGGAGAAATTGGTAAAGGTTTGTCCGGGTCTGGATTTTTTGCTCTTCGTTCCAAAGCTTCGATTGTACCGGTAGTCATTTCGGGACCTTATAAGCCTTTTGGCAGAATAACGATTGTTTATGGCCCGCCCATGGATTTTCAGCCACTGCGTGAAGAAAAGATTAATGCTGCGGAAGCCACAGAAAAAATTATGGAAAGCATTCAAGATTTAAAACAAAAACATAAAGAACAAATGAATAACGAAAGGAAAAAATCAGGAAAATAAATTCTTTAAAAAAAGAATTTAAATATTTTAGTTTGAAGTTCCCTTAAGGACAGTGAAGGAGGCAGTTGTCAATGGTAGACGAAATGAATAATGAAATGGCTGGTATGAATGAATTGAATGTAGGTGATCTTGTGACAGCAAAGATTACCAAAGTGGAGGAAAAACAGGCTTATGCGGATGCCGGTTATAAAGTGGATGCCGTTATCCCGATAAGTGAGTTGTCCAGTCTTCATGTAGAAAAGGTTAGTGACATTCTGCAGGAAGAGGATGAACTGGAATGTAAAGTAACAAAAGTGGATGATGACGAGCTGGTTCTCTCCCGCCGTGCAGCTCTTGCTGATAAAGCATGGGGGGAATTGGAGGAAAAATACAATAACAATGACATTATCGAGGCAGAAGTAGCGGAAGTAGTTAAAGGCGGATTGGTCGTTGACCTTGGAGTCCGCGGTTTTATCCCAGCTTCTCTTGTAGAACGTCACTTTGTTGAGGATTTCAGTGATTATAAGGGCCGCACCCTGCGCTTGAAAATTGCTGAAATTGATCCGGATGATAATAAACTTATCCTTTCCCAGCGTGCTGTATTAGACGAAGAAGCAGAGCATCAGAAAAAAGAGCTGCTGGATAATCTGCAGGTAGGAGATACAGTGAAAGGTACCGTTCAACGCCTCACGGACTTCGGTGCTTTTGTTGATATCGGAGGAGTTGACGGTCTTGTGCATATTTCGCAGATGGCCCATCACCGGGTAGAGTCCCCTGGCGAAGTGGTAAATGAAGGGGATGAGATTGATGTAAAGATTCTTGCTGTCGATTCGGAAAGCGAGAGAGTGTCCCTTTCCATTAAAGAGACGCTTCCAGGACCGTGGACTACGATTGAAGGACAGATTGAAGCAGGAGATATAATCGAAGGAAAAGTAAAACGCCTTGTTTCATTTGGTGCATTTGTTGAGGTGGCACCAGGAGTGGAAGGGCTCGTCCACATTTCTCAAATTGCCAACCGCCATATAGGTACACCGGGAGAAGTATTAGAAGAAGGACAGGCTGTGAATGCGAAGGTACTTGATATTAATCCGGCGGAACAGCGCATTTCTCTCAGTATCCGGGAGCTCGAAAGCGAAGAAACAACGGATCAAAAGGTGCAGGAAGAATACGAGGCCCCGGAGGAAGATCATTCCGGTTTTTCCCTTGGCGACATGATCGGCGATAAACTGAAAAAGTACAAAGAATAGGAGTTTGGTGACGTGTCAAGATCAGAACGGAAGAAGGACCACATGACCTATGCTTTATCTACAGGAATGGCTTCTTACAACAGCCTGGATGATGTCCGTTTCGTTCATAACAGCTTACCGGAAACCTCGGTTTCCCGTGTGGATGTATCCGTTACAATCGGCGAACTTTCTTTAAGTTCGCCGATTATTATTAATGCGATGACAGGGGGAGGGGGGAAGGAAACAGAAGTAGTGAACAGCCGCATGGCCGCAGCTGCTGCCGGTACAGGGACAGCTATGGCTGTTGGTTCCCAAATGGCAGCGCTTAAAGATGAACGGGAATCTTATACATATAAAACAGTAAGATCAAATCACCCAAATGGAGTTATTTTTGCCAATCTTGGGAGTGAATTAACCATTCAACAGGCCCGGGAGGCAGTGGAAATGCTTGAGGCTGATGCGCTGCAGATCCATTTAAATGTAATTCAGGAGCTGGTTATGCCGGAAGGAGACCGGGATTTCCGCGGAGCTCTGCACCGCATAGCGGAAGTAGCGGCACAGCTGGAAGTTCCGGTGATTGTAAAAGAAGTCGGATTTGGAATGTCAAGGGAAGCAGCGGCACTATTGAAAGAAGCTGGTATAAAAATGATAGATACCGGCGGACACGGAGGCACGAACTTCGCTGCTATTGAAAATAAGCGGAGAACTCATACCTTTTCTTTCTTTAACGAATGGGGGATCACTACAGCTGCTTCGATTATAGAGGCGGTTCATGCCTGCCCTTCTCTTTTTGTAATCGGATCAGGCGGGATAAGAAATGGGGCAGACATGGCGAAGGCAATTGCATTGGGCGCTGAAGGAGTGGGTATGGCCGGCAATGTCCTGGCTGCTGTGCAAAAACATGGTCAGAAAGGGGCGGAACAGTTTCTGCAGAACTGTATAGAAGAATTAAAAATGATTATGGCTGCGACAGGGGCGGAAACGATTTCCCAGCTTCAAACAAAGCCGTTGGTTATTACCGGGAAAACAAAAGAGTGGCTGAACGAAAGAGGAATTAATACAAAACGATTCAGTCAACGTGATGGCTTTTCCATTTCGGATCTATCCGAAGATGATTAAAAAAAGACGGAATGGGCAAGGCTTTAGAAAAAAAGGAAAAAAATGAGTGGCATTATTTATTTCTCTATTTTGTGGTACCTGTGGATCATCCAGACGTTCTTTGCTCCCAAAGACACGTTTCGATTGGTGTCCGCCATCTTTATATTAAGTTTAATAATTTTATATCCTTTAGAGTGGAACCAGCGTTTCGTGACGCTCAAACCTGCCTTTGTTCTTTTTTATGGGGGCGGCTGGGTACTGTTGGCTTCTGTGAATAAAAGGAAACAATGGACATTGGTGAGCTTGGCCGCTGCTCTGTCTTTTTTGTTTGCTGCCCTGCGCTTGGCGGAATGGTACGAACCGGTAGTGTTTTTATTCGGCCAGACCCTTACGTATGTGGTGCTGTTTTCCATATTATTTCTTGTCTTTGCCAAAACATTACGAGAAAGGGCTGCCTTAGCGCTTATTACCTGTTTATCCGGGGAAATTATTACCCAGATCCATTTATTCCCCTGGACTCAACTGGTACAGGCTGGAGATTATTTTGTACTCGATACGGTCGTGCTGATTCTATTTATACTGCATCTTCATCATTTGTCGGCAAAAGCGGCAAATGTTGTGTTTAGCCGCCATTCTGCTTCGTCTGCCCATTTGCCTCAATAACCTTTCATCTGCTAGAATATATTAGCTGTTTATGGTGTAATAAGGAAAGAGTCCTCAGGCTCCTTCCATTTTAAATAGCAGCTGCTTAGTTATTAGTGAAGAAAGAAGAAAGGACAGAGTCCATATGTCTAAACCTGTAGTGGCTATAGTTGGCCGGCCGAATGTGGGAAAATCAACCATATTCAACCGCATAGTTGGAGAACGCCTGGCTATTGTGGAAGACGTCCCGGGGGTGACCCGTGATAGGATTTATAGTAAAGCGGAATGGCTGAATAGAGAGTTTAATGTTATTGACACAGGCGGTATCGAAATCGGGGAAGAACCCTTGTTTGTCCAGATGAAGCATCAGGCGGAAATCGCCATTGACGAAGCCGACGTTATTATATTTCTGGCAGATGGAAGAGATGGGGTGACTGGGGCGGATGAAGAAGTTGCGAGTCTTCTTCTTCGCTCAAAAAAGCCTGTGATTTTAGGGGTGAATAAGATTGATAACCCTGAAATGGAAAAGTATATTTACGAATTTTATGCTTTAGGCATCGGAGAAGTATATCCTATATCCGGTTCCCACGGCATTGGAGTGGGAGATTTACTTGATTCAGTAATTCACCATTTTCCTGCGGAGGCAGAAGATGAATATGAGGAAGACACAATTCGGATGTCTGTTATCGGCAGACCAAATGTTGGGAAATCCTCTATCGTCAACGCAGTTCTTGGAGAGGAACGGGTCATTGTCAGTGACATTCCTGGTACAACACGGGATGCAGTGGATACTGTCTTTGAAAGGGACGGCCAGGAGTATGCCATGATTGATACGGCAGGGATGAGAAAACGTGGCAAAGTGTATGAGAATACCGAAAAATATAGTGTCATGAGAGCGCTGCGCGCCATCGAGCGGTCTGATGTCGTATTAATGGTAATTAACGGGGAGGAAGGAATAAGGGAACAGGATAAAAAAATTGCCGGTTACGCAGAAGAAGCGGGGCGGGCTTTAGTCATGGTCGTAAACAAATGGGATGCTGTCGAAAAAGACGATAAGACAATGGCCCGTTTTACGGAGGAGGTCCGTGACCACTTTCAGTTTTTAACCTACGCTCCCGTTTTGTTTATCTCTGCAAAAACCAAACAGCGGATGCAGCATTTACTGCCTATCGTTAAACAAGCGGCTGATAACCATAAACTGCGTGTCCCCACCAATGTATTAAATGATGTCATCTTGGATGCTGTTATAATGAATCCTACCCCGACTGAATCCAACCGGCGTCTGCGTATTAACTATGCAACTCAGGTAGCTGTTGGACCGCCAACTATTGTCTTGTTTGTCAATGACCCTGAATTACTGCACTTTTCTTACCGGAGATATCTCGAAAACAAACTGCGGGAAGCATTTCACTTCGAAGCAACCCCGATAAAGATTATAGCCCGCAGAAAGAGTGATTAATATTATGGGATGCCGGTCTAAGGCGGATAAAGGAGAATATTAGTGGAACTTATTATTTCTGTTCTTATTGCTTATTTATTAGGGTCCATAAGCTTTAGTTATGTTGTGGCGTGGAATATAAAAAAAATTGATATACGACAATATGGCAGCGGCAATGCCGGGGCTACGAATATATTAAGGGTCCTGGGAAAGGGTCCGGCTGCTGCTGTGCTTTCGCTGGATGTACTAAAAGGCGTGGCAGCCGTGTGGATAGCAAAGTGGCTGGAAATGACAGATTTTCTCCCGGTTTATACAACGGTTGGAGAAATAGAAGGGTTAGCATCTGCACTGGCCGGAGCAGCGGCGATTCTGGGGCACAACTGGCCGGTTTATTATGGATTTAGGGGTGGAAAAGGAGTGGCAACCACGATTGGGGTTGTAGCAAGCCTCGTTTTCTTCCCGGCTGTTTATGTAGGAATTGTAGCTATTTTATCCATTGTATTGACAAGATATGTCTCACTGGGTTCTTTAATATTCGCCATTGCCACCCCTGTATTAATCGGACTTACGAAATCCTATTACGGTCATCCAGAACCCTATTTTTATTTAACAGTAATTTTTGGAATTCTGACAGTCTGGAAGCATCGAACCAATGTTCAGAGGCTGCTGAAGGGAACGGAACATAAAATTGGGAAAAAGATTTCGTAATGGCAAAGGTGGGAAATCATGACGGAAAAGGTCGCAGTCATCGGAGCGGGAAGCTGGGGCACAGCGTTGGCCGCTGTATTAGCTGATAATCATCATAATGTTCATTTATGGACCAGAAGAGAGGATCACGCAGAGGAAATTAACCAATATAATACGAACAATCAGTATTTATCGGGGTTTACCCTGCCTGCTTCCATTCAGGCTTCGACAGACATGGAAGAATGTACAAAAAATGCTGGTTATATTTTAGTCGTGGTACCGACAAAAGCAGTACGGGAAGTCATGAGAGACCTCCGTTCCATGGTTCAAGAAGAAACCATACTAATCCACGCTTCCAAAGGGATTGAACCTGGTACATCAAAAAGAATTTCAGAAATGATGGAAGAAGAATTAAATGGAAAACAGGGGAAGGCGACCGTAGTTCTCTCCGGGCCAAGTCATGCCGAAGAGGTTTGTGAAAGACAGCCGACAACTGTTACGGTGTCTTCCCATGTCAAAGCGGCGGCGGAAGAGGTTCAGGGTTTATTTATGAACCGTCATTTCCGAGTATATACAAATCAGGATCTCATTGGCGTTGAAATCGGCGGTGCCCTAAAAAACATCATCGCGCTTGGGATTGGTTTAACAGATGGAATTGGTTACGGAGACAATGCGAAAGCTGCTTTAATGACCAGAGGGCTGGCTGAGATCGCCCGTCTTGGAATAAAACTGGGAGCAAATCCGCTTACTTTTACTGGATTATCAGGATTAGGCGACTTGATAGTTACCTGTTTCAGTCAGCACAGCCGTAATTGGAGGGCTGGATACAAACTGGGATGCGGGAACGATCTGGACAGTGTTCTTGAAGAAATGGGGATGGTTGTGGAAGGAGTCCGGACTACAAAGGCCGTTTATGGCCTTGCTCATGTAATGGAAGTTGAAATGCCGATTACTGCAGCTTTATATGATGTGCTGTTTGACGGGAAAAAACCGGAGGATGCCGTTCTGCAGCTGATGGGCAGGGTAAGGAAACATGAAGTAGAAAATATGTCCCTTCTGCTCGGCCCCGATTTTCAGACAAAGTGGCAGGAAATGGTCTGGAGCCCGGATGACAACGAATGAAAAGGCACGGCTTCTTTTTATCACGCATAGGATAAGATGAATAGTGATAAAGGGAGGCTGCTGTATGAGACAGAACGATTCACTGTTTGACCAGATCGAGAAGAAAACAAACGTGAAACAGGAAGACCTGATGAAGCTGGTCCAATCTTTGAACGGTGCTGATTTTCAGGATGAAAATACCGTGCGCAAAGTAATTAAAGACGTTTCCAGGCTTGCCGGCAAATCCGTTTCGCGAAAGCAGGAGGACGAATTAGTCAAAGCCGTTATGAATAATAACGTCCCGCTCGATCTGGCTTCGTTAAGCAAGTGGTTTCAGTCAAAATAACAAAATAATGAAAATTTCTTTATGCTTCAAAGGCATATGCTCATTCCAATAGACACGTTTATGAATACAGTAAACAGAGTAGAACAAAGGCTGTAAAATTGAAAAAGGAAAGAATATAGCCAAAACCAGCCGTATTTGCCCCTATACGAGCTGGTTTTTTCATGATTTTGTCACGATTATGTCAGCAGGAACCTCTGCCAAGAGAATTCTCCATTATGTTATAATATGGTCTGGATAAAAGGGGGCACTAGGAAATGACGGCACTGCAGAATATGTGGTTTGCTTTCTTTGGTATATTTCTAATGTTTGCATCAGCAGGATTATCCGTATTATCCCAGAAAGTATCCGGGGTTCTTCGGATACTTATCCTTATCATTTCGTTTATATTTTTAATGGTTGCCGGGCTCATCGTACTAATTATTGTCATGCGCGGCCCGATTGCAGAATAAATGAGGAAATGAGATGTTTCGTTATTTCCCAATAACCGAACCATTTTTTCTCGGGAGGTGACGATAAGTGCACAGCTTTAAAAATATTATAATCTGCGTGACTGCCCTCGCCTTTTTGTTAACAGGCTGTATGTTTCCGCAGGAAGAACGGGCGGAAAATCGGATTCCTTATGAAGCGCAGCTTCAAACGGTCCAGCAGGCGGTAGATCAATACCGCAAGGATAACAATGTGCTTCCCATCAAGACCACCGAAGAAGATACTCCCATTTACCAAAAGTACATGATCGACTTTAATCAGTTAATTCCGCGATATATGCAGCAGCCTCCCGGTAATTCATTTGAAAACGGTGGGATTTATCAATATGTCATTATCGATCCGGAAGAACAGCCGACTGTTAAAGTCCTTGACTTGAGTGTAATGAACGAAGTGCAGAAGCTGCAGAGAGCCATTAATGCATACATTGAGGAAAATGAGTATGCCCCGATCAAAGATACGGCAGGACCGGAAATATTTGAAATTGACCTGGAACGTTTGGATTACAATGGAGAGGCTAAAGTAGAAAGCCCCTATCAGTCAGATACGACTCTTCCGCTGTTGATGAATGAAAACGGAGAAGTGAGAATCGATTATGCGATTGATCTGCATATTGCCCTTCAGGAATTTGATCATGAGCTGGAAAAAGGAGACGACATACGGCGTATCCTCGTGGACAATTATCCGATTGCCCCTGCTTTTTCTGTTCCATATACAGTAAATGATAACAACGAACCGATATTTAAAGAACATTGAATAGAAAACTCTTTCCAAAGGATAAAACAGGGAAGAGTTTTTTTATGCTTGTCTTTCCTTTTAATAAACAAGGCATAACTTAGAAACACAGTCATAGATATATATTGTCATACATGTAAGACCGGTATCGGAATTTTATTGAACAGGAGGGGATCTAGTGGAAAAGGTAGATATCTTTAAGGATATCGCAGAACGGACTGGAGGAGATATTTATTTAGGAGTAGTCGGGCCCGTCCGTACCGGTAAATCCACGTTTATTAAAAAATTCATGGAACTCGTTGTGCTTCCTAATATGGGAAGTGAAGCTGATAAAGCGAGGGCTACGGATGAGCTGCCGCAGAGTGCAGCAGGCAGGACTATTATGACGACAGAGCCTAAGTTCGTACCAAATAATGCGGTATCTCTGGAAGTGGAGGAAGGACTGGAAGTCAACGTACGGCTGGTTGATTGTGTCGGTTACGCGGTAGAAGGGGCAAAAGGGTATGAAGATGAAAATGGTCCGCGTATGATCAATACACCCTGGTATGAAGAGCCGATTCCATTCCAGGAAGCAGCTGAAATCGGAACACGTAAAGTAATACAAGAGCATTCGACCCTTGGGGTTGTCGTCACTTCGGATGGGACAATCGGGGAAATTCCGCGCATGGATTACGTGGAATCAGAAGAAAGAGTGATCGAAGAATTAAATGAAGTAGGAAAGCCTTATATTATGGTGATCAATTCGGTACGTCCGCATCATCCGGAAACAGAGGCGCTTCGTCAGGAGCTTGCTGAAGAACATGATATTCCGGTTCTTGCGTTAAGTATTGAAAGCATGACGGAACATGATATTAACAATGTACTGAGAGAAGTATTGTTTGAATTTCCCGTCCATGAGGTAAACGTGAACCTGCCAAGCTGGGTGATGGTGCTGCGGGATGACCACTGGCTGCGGCAGGAATATGAGCAGTCGGTTCGTAATACGGTAAAGGACATCAAGCGTCTGCGGGATGTTGACAGGGTGGTCCGCCAGTTTGCAAATGACTTTGAATTTATTGACGAGGCCGGTCTGGCTGGTATTGAAATGGGGCAGGGCGTTGCAGAAATTGATTTATACGCCCCAGATCATCTGTATGATCAAATCCTAAAAGAAGTCGTAGGCGTGGAAATCAGAGGCAAGGATCAACTTCTCCACCTCATGCAGGATTTTGCCCACGCCAAACATGAATACGATCAGGTGAGCGACGCCTTAAAGATGGTGAAACAAACTGGATATGGAATCGCTGCTCCAGCTGTGACAGACATGAGTCTGGATGAACCGGAAATAATCAAACAGGGTTCCCGCTTTGGCGTAAGATTAAAAGCAGTCGCCCCGTCCATTCATATGATTAAAGTGGATGTGGAATCAGAGTTTGCTCCGATTATAGGAACCGAAAAACAAAGTGAAGAACTCGTCCGTTATTTGATGCAGGATTTTGAAGAAAACCCCTTATCGATATGGAATTCTGATATCTTCGGGCGCTCTTTGAATTCCATCGTCCGGGAAGGAATTCAGGCAAAACTCTCCCTTATGCCCGAAAATGCAAGATATAAACTAAAAGAGACCCTGGAAAGGATTATAAATGAAGGCTCCGGCGGGTTAATCGCGATTATTTTATAATCAATAGGGAAAAAAGCAGCTACTAACCGGCTGCTTTTTTTTGTACAAAAAAATTGCTTCTGCTTGGGACAAGCATCTTTAATTTACATAATATAATTATGGTAACTTTGCGCTGAATCTTTGCTTTCTCTATACCCTTATGCTAAAATTTTTCAAAGGTCATATTAACTGCAGACAGGGGGAAAAAAGAGTGTCCACCTTTAATCACGATAAAATACGAAAAGCTGTTCAATTAATTTTAGAAGCAGTAGGAGAGGACCCAAATAGAGATGGGCTGCTTGATACTCCGATGCGGGTAGCAAAAATGTATGAAGAGGTTTTTCAGGGGCTTCATGAAGATCCGTCCGAACATCTGCAGACAGTGTTTGGAGAAAATCACGAAGAACTGGTGCTCGTCAGGGATATTCCTTTTTATTCCATGTGCGAACATCATCTTGTTCCTTTTTATGGGAAAGCGCATGTTGGATACATACCAAAGGGCGGGAAAGTTACAGGATTGAGTAAACTTGCCAGGACAGTGGAGACAGTTGCAAAAAGACCTCAGCTTCAGGAGAGGATTACCTCCACTGTAGCAGATACGATTGTGCGCACCTTGGAACCTCACGGTGTTATTGTCGTGGTGGAAGCAGAGCACATGTGTATGACCATGCGAGGTATTCAGAAACCTGGTACAGAAACAGTAACATCAGCGGTCCGTGGATCTTTTGAAACAGATGAAGCTTCCAGATCTGAAGTATTGACATTAATTAACCGGTCTTAAATAGAAAGGGGAAGCAGGCATGTCGGATAAAGACGATTTTTTCGTTATAAAGGCAGAAGAAGATGGAGTAAATGTAATTGGCTTGACCCGCGGTACGGACACAAGGTTTCATCATTCAGAAAAACTTGACCGCGGCGAAGTAATGATAGCTCAGTTTACGGAACATACTTCAGCCGTGAAAGTAAGAGGAAAAGCGCTCATTCAAACGAGTCACGGGGAAATAAGGAACGAGGAATAGTCAGGCTTTGCCGGTTCAGCCAGGACTGGATCTGTGCTATAATAGCGGCATTGGCACGTCTTTACCCATAAAAACATTTATTGCGTTATTTTACAAACACATGGGGGACAACAGTATGATTAATGAGCCTTATGAAGCTGTCGATGTACAACGTATCGAACGTGCGTTCAAAAATATGACAAGCCATTCTTATCTGAAACAATACATTGAAGAGGCTGACATCGAATACGACATCATTTTTTTCATGAGGGAGATTTTGGCGGGAACGGATCTGACAGAGGACCAGAAAAAAGAACAGATTCTGTCTGCTCTATTTGTTCAGGCCGCCTTTGCCACTCATGAAAAAGTGGAGAATGATCGAGGAAGTTCACCGGCAGAGAAAAAACCAAAACAACTGACGGTACTGGCAGGAGATTTTTTTAGCAGCCTGTACCATACGATGCTTATTAACAATGTCCATTCAACCATCATCCCGGTGTTCAGCGACGCTATTCAGCGGATTAACGAAGAAAAAATGTGTCTCCACTTTGGGGAAAACACAAGCGAAGACGAATTGATGCACCGCCTGGCTCTTGTCGAAGGCTGCTTTTTCAAAAATATCAGCGCCTTTTATGGAAAACCAGAGCTTGGGTCGCTGGCTGAAACTTTCTTTCTCTTAAAAAGACTAAACCGGGAGAGAGAGTATACGGAAGTCAAATTTTTATCAGCAGCAGCTGGGGCCGTGCATCAATTCTTTGAAAAAGAGCTCAGGGAGAAGGTGAAAAACTGGCCTCCGGAACGGACGGAAAAATGGCTTTCCGATAAAATTTCACACCTGAAAAAGGAACTTTATCAACAATTACATACATTTTCTTTCCAGCAAGACAGTGCTCTTTATGACAGGCTGCTTTCATGGACTGCATTTCAGGATGAAGCAGAGATTAAATAATGAGAGAAGGGTTGGAATGAGTCAGTCAAAAGAAGAACGTGTACATGAGGTGTTTGAAAGCATTTATCATCAATATGACAAAATGAACTCCGTCATCAGCTTTCGCCTTCATAAATCCTGGCGCAGGAAGACGATGGAGGCGATGGATGTCAGGAACGGGGCTCAAGTGTTGGATGTCTGCTGTGGAACGGCGGACTGGACAATAGATCTCGGCAAAGCTGCTGGCAAAGAAGGATCTGTCACCGGCGTCGATTTCAGTGATAACATGCTGAACGTCGGCCGGGAAAAAATTCAAAAAGAAAAGCTGCCCTCTATTAAATTAAAAAAGGCCAATGCGATGAAACTCCCTTTCGAAGATCAAACATTTGACTATGTCACCATTGGATTTGGACTTCGCAACGTCGCAGACTATCAAACTGTTTTACACGAAATGTTCAGGGTCTTAAAGCCTGGAGGGAAAGCGGTCTGTCTCGAAACATCGATGCCGGAAAACAAATATATCCATACGTTATACTCTGTTTATTTTACTTATTTCATGCCAGTTTTAGGCAAGCTATTTGCAGGAAGCTATGACGAGTATTCCTGGCTTCAGGAGTCCACGGCTGCGTTTCCAAATAAAAATCTGCTCACTTTTATGTTTTCAAGAGCCGGTTTTAAGCAGATAGAGGTAACTTCTTATTCGATGGGAACCGCAGCTGCACATTTTGCCCGGAAACCTGGTGCAGTGCAAGGAGAGAACATACATACATGAAAAAAATAAAGATAATACTGGAAATGATAAAATTTGAACATACACTATTTGCTCTTCCTTTTGCGTTCCTTGGAGCTGTTCTTGGAAATTTAATGGTGGAAGGAACATGGCCCGGTGTATCAGAGTGGGTTTGGATCACCCTTGCCATGGTCGGGGCACGAAGTGCTGCTATGACATTAAACCGTGTCATTGATGCCCGCATCGATAAAAAAAACCCACGTACTTCAGAGAGGGCCATTCCAGCCGGACTTATATCCGTTAATCAAAGTGCTCTTTTTATAGCTGCTTCTTTTACTCTTTTATTTATTTCAGCGTTTCAACTGAATATGCTGTCTGTATATCTTTTACCTGTGGCTGTTTTCTTTTTAACGATTTACTCTTATACCAAGAGATTTACCTGGCTCTGTCATGTTATTCTTGGGGTAACAATTGCTATTGCGCCGCTTGGAGGCTGGGTGGGAGCTACCGGCACCCTGCAGGCAGAAGCGTTTTTTTTGTTTCTTGCGGTGGCTTTTTGGACAGCCGGCTTTGATGTCATTTATGCTACACAGGATAAGGAACACGATCAAGAAGAAGGGATCTATTCCATTCCATCGAGGTTTGGCATTGCCGGCGCATTGTACACGGCACGATGGTTTCATGTGATAAGCTTTCTGTCGCTTTTGACGCTGCATTTTTTATCTCCGCTTTCTATCGTTTATCTAGCAGGTGTCCTGATTGCCGGATTGATTATGACGTATGAGCATTCAATGGTAAAACCCGATGATCTTTCAAAAGTCGGGGTCGCCTTTTTCCCGATGAATGGAGTTATCAGTGTTGTGATGCTGCTCTTTACGATTGGAGACGTGCTTCTATGAAGATATTTACGGTGGCCATTACAGGAGCCAGTGGTGCGGTGTACGGCGTTCGGTTGACGGATGAACTGCTGCAGCAGGGCCATTACGTACATCTTTTAATCAGTGAAGCAGGATGGCAGGTATTCAGAGAAGAACTGCTTCTTGATACCTCAGATAGACAAACCTGCCTGGAAGGCTTATTTCACTCTACGGACCATCTTGCTGTCCATGGTCTGCAGGATTTTAAGGCACCGGTTGCAAGCGGCTCTTATTATACCGACGGCATGATCGTCATCCCCTGTTCGATGGGAACCCTGTCCAAAATAGCGAACGGTATGTCCGGTAATCTCATAGAACGTGCAGCGGACGTTCATTTAAAGGAAAAAAGATCCCTCCTTCTGGTGCCGAGAGAGACCCCTTTGAATGGGATCCATCTCGAAAATTTATGGAAAGCCGAAAAAAACGGCTCCTGGATTATTCCGGCGATGCCGGGCTTTTATCATTTACCTGAAACAAAAGACGATCTCATTAATTTTGTAGTAGGCAAGGTATTGGATGCACTGCATGTCAACCATGCTTTGTTTACGAGATGGGGGCAGAAAAAGTGAGTATAAGAGTTGGAGAAATCTCCTATACAAACATCATTCCAGCTTTTTTCTGCATGAACCGACAAGCGTTGGAAGCGGAAGGATGCCGCTTTTATCCAAAGGTCCCTTCAGCTTTAAACCAAGGTATGGCGGAAGGTAATATTGATGTTGCAGGAATTTCCTCGTTTGCCTTTGGGGAAAACTGCGGGGAGCTGGAATTAATGCCGGACTTGTCCGTATCTTCATACGGAAAAGTTGGTTCGATTTATTTATTTTCAAGCAGAAAGATTGAAGCACTGGAAGGGGCACGCATTGCGCTTACTACCTCCAGTGCGACCTCGATTCATCTGTTAAAGATTATATTAAACGAATTTTACGGGTTCCGGGAGGTTACGTATCAAAGCATGGAACCGGACCCAGTGAAAATGAAAATCAATAATGATGCATTTTTATTGATCGGAGATGACGCGATACGCGCCTCGTGGAATACAGAGGAAACCTGGCACCGTTATGATTTAGGTGAATTATGGTATCAACATACCGGACTGCCCATGACCTATGCTGTTTTTGCTGTAAAAAAAACGGCTGGCGATGAGCATCCGCAAACGGTAAAAAAAATATATAAAGAATTTTTATATAGTAAAACTCTTTCTTTACATACTTATTTTCCTCCTATGATCAGAGAGGTCCAGCAAAAGTACGGAGGAACAGTATCATTTTGGGAACAATATTTCCGCGGCCTTCATTATGATTTTCGAGAAAAGGAAAAAACAGGGCTCTTATATTATTTCGAATTATTGCATAAACACAATTATTTAGAACATCCAGTAAGAAACATTAATATGTGGGTGGCCGGAAACGAGGTGCAACACTTATCTTGAAGGTGAATATTATGAAGTTGGCGGATTTGTATATGTTCTTAAAACCGGATATTGCAAAAATAGAAAAAGAACTGGAAAAAGCGGTCGAAGCAGAACATCCTGTATTAAGGGAGGCATCACTTCACCTCCTTCAGGCCGGGGGGAAAAGAATCCGCCCCGTTTTTGTATTGTTAAGTGCAAAATTCGGCAGTTATGATATTAACAGGATCAAACATATAGCTGCAGCCCTGGAACTTATCCACATGGCTTCACTGGTCCATGATGACGTCATTGATGATGCTGATTTAAGAAGGGGACAAAAGACAATAAAAGCGCAGTGGGATAACAGGGTGGCTATGTATACCGGAGATTATATTTTTGCCAAGGCGATAGAAAAAGCGGCGTTTTTTGAGAACGAGTCTATTCACCGGGTTATCTCCGGAGCTATGACGGAAATGTGCCTTGGAGAAATTGAGCAAATACGGCACCAGTATAACTGGGACCAGCATTTAAAAACATACTTGCGCCGAATCAAAAGAAAAACAGCTCTGCTAATTGCCGTGAGCTGCCAGCTTGGAGCCATAAGTGCCGGCGCTTCAGCACAGGACCAATCCAGACTGTATCATTATGGATATAATGTAGGGATGTCCTACCAAATTATCGATGATATTCTGGATTTCACAGGGACGGAAAAAGAACTGGGAAAACCGGCCGGCGGTGATCTTCTTCAGGGGAATGTCACCCTGCCGGCCCTGTATGCGATGTACTATGATTCCAGCCACAAAGGCCAGATTGCTGCCGTACTGGATGACGCTAATAAAACAAATGTGGATATGGCACCGCTTATCGATATTATTAAGACGTCCGGCGGCATTGAGTATTCTAAAAATTTAAGTAAAAAATACCTTAATAAAGCGTTTCGTTCTCTGGATGGTCTACCGGATATTTCCGCAAAAAAATCTCTGCAGGATATAGCTTCCTATATCGGCAGCCGAAGTAATTAAACCACGATGTTCTGGTTGTTACATTGCTAACGCTTTCAACGTTTGGTATAATCATATGGGTTTAGTAACAGGAATACATAGAAAGAGGGATAGGACATGGAGAAGTCTTTTATTATGGTAAAACCTGATGGAGTACAGCGTAACCTGATCGGTGAAATTATACAGCGTTTTGAAAAAAAAGGCTATGCGCTGGCCGCCGGAAAATTAATGACAATTTCTAAAGAACTTGCGGAAGAACACTATGCCGAACTGAAGGACAAGCCTTTCTTCAACGATTTAATCTCCTTTATAACTTCCGGCCCCGTGTTTGCCATGGTGTGGGAAGGAGAAAATGTGATCGCGGAAGCCCGTAAAATGATGGGCGAAACAAACCCGGCGGAAGCTGCTCCGGGGACCATTCGAGGAGACTATGCCGTACAGGTTGGCATGAATGTGATTCACGGCTCTGATTCACCGGAAAGCGCGGAACGGGAAATCCGTTTATTTTTCGAGGAAAAAGAAATCCAGTCTTACGAAAAACTGATTACAGAGTGGGTCTAACTTCAAGTAAGAACAAGCGAGCATTCCTTCGTTTATGGTAAAGATACAACGAACATGCGAAGGCTGCCAGTGGGAACAGTCTGTGTCTCGAGACCCGCAGGGAGGGGATTTCTCCCGCGGGAAGCGAAGTGTTGACGCGGTGGTAGTATAGATGTACAAAAAATTCCGAACGATTCTTTCGCGAATCGTTCGGAATTTTTATTTCTGGACGGTTATGTCCTGCTCTTTTTTCTATAACAATGGACGGACAGGGACGGAAGGCGGCGAGAAGCTGAAGCGCGTCCGCAGCCTAGAAGACACGGCGATCCGCAGGAGACCCGGTGCCGCCCTATTGTCCAGGTCTGAAAGCGTCCGACCGCCGTGTATCCGGGCTGTTAACAGACTTTTGCCAGAGGCTTCTTTCTACAGCGTTTTAATGCTTTCTTACAGACTATTCACCCCTTATTACTCATGATATAATGAAAAAATGAATTGGTTGCAGGAGAGGAAAATGAAATGAACAGAAACAGGAGTTACGAACAGAGAGAAGAGGCAGCCTCTTCGGATTATGAAAGTTTTAAAGAAAACATAAAACGAAAAACCGGGATTGACCTATCTCTATACAAAGAAGCTCAAATGAAAAGGCGCCTGACATCATTTTATGAAAAACGGGGCTTTTATAGTTTTCAGGAGTTTTTCAATGAGGGAATTACAAAGGACGAGGGGGTACTCGAAGAGTTTTTAGAAAGAATGACAATCAATGTGTCGGAGTTTTATAGAAATCCGAAACGGTGGGACGTATTGAGTGACATTATTCTGCCCCGTTTATCAAGCGACACTTCCAGGTTGAAAATATGGTCGGCCGCCTGTTCAACCGGGGAGGAACCATATACGCTGGCAATTCTTTTGAAAGAAAAAAAACTAGTTCCGCATTACTCTATTCTGGCTACAGATATAGATGAAATTATTTTGAAACGCGCCCGGACCGGTTTATATCCGGAGCGGGCATTAAAGGAATTCTCAAACCAGGTGGTGCAGCGTTATTTCCATAAAGAAGAGACAGGATATCGTATCTCGGAGGAAATAAAGGATAAGGTAACCTACCGCCGTCACAATCTACTTGCTGATACATATGAAGCCGGGTTTGATTTAATTATTTGCCGCAATGTCCTTATATATTTTACGGAAGAAGCAAAGCAGAGCATATATGAGAAATTCAATAAAGCGTTAAACCTAGGCGGAGTGTTGTTTGTGGGAAGCACGGAACAGATATTTAATCCGGATCGGTTTGGGTTTAAAACGGAAGATACGTTTTTCTACAAAAAAGTCAAGAACCTGTAAGGAGGATTGTAATTTCTGCTGTTTGCTTCCCCATACACCCGTATAATATGTTATCATTTAATGCATAAAAGCACTAAAGAGAGAGGTTATCTATAAAGGAGTGGAAAGACATGAGATACTTAACAGCGGGAGAATCACACGGGCCGCAGTTGACCACGATTGTGGAAGGCGTACCTGCAAATATGGAACTCCTGGAAGAAGACATCAATCGCGAATTGCGGCGTCGTCAGGGGGGATACGGCAGAGGCCGGCGTATGCAGATAGAAAAGGACAAGGTCCAGTTTAAAAGCGGCGTGCGTCATGGGAGAACAACAGGTGCCCCGATTACAATGGTGGTCGAAAATAATGATTTTAAGTCCTGGACAAAAATAATGGGCTCGGAACCACTGACTGAGGAAGAAGAAAAAGACGTAAAACGCCAGATCAGCCGGCCGCGGCCAGGACATGCAGATTTAAACGGGGCGATTAAGTACGGCCACCGTGATATGAGGAATGTGCTCGAGCGTTCCTCGGCGCGTGAAACGACAGCGCGGGTTTGTGCAGGGGCACTGGCCAAAAAAGTACTGAAAACGTTTGGCATGGAGGTTGGCGGACAGGTGCTTGAAATAGGCGGAATTAAGGCCGAGAATACAGAATATAAAGACATTCATGATTTAAAGGAACGAACAGAAGAATCTCCGGTCCGCTGTCTCGATCAGGAAGCAGAAGAGAAAATGAAACAGGCGATCGACGACGCCAAGGCGAATGGCGATTCCATCGGCGGAGTCGTCCAGACAGTGATCAGCGGAGTGCCGATCGGTATGGGAAGTCACGTCCAGTATGACAGGAAACTGGACTCTAAGATCGCAGGCGCCGTTGTGAGTATTAATGCCTTTAAAGGAGTGGAAGTCGGGATTGGTTTTGACGCTGCCGGTCTCCCGGGGAGTCAGGTTCATGATGAAATTGCCTGGGATAATGAAAAGGGCTATTATAGAAAATCAAATAACCTGGGCGGTTTTGAAGGCGGCATGACCAATGGAATGCCGATTGTAATCCAGGGGGTAATGAAACCAATCCCAACACTGTATAAACCGCTGCAGAGTGTCGATATTGAATCAAAGGAACCATTTAACGCGAGCATAGAACGTTCGGACAGCTGTGCGGTTCCGGCGGCATCGGTCGTCATGGAAAATGTCATTTCGTTTGAAGTTGCGGACGCCCTTCTGGATATGTTTGGGTCCGACAGAGTGGAGGCGGTTGAACGAAATATAAAAGAACACACGGATTGGGCGAGGGAATTTTAATGGAACAGTTACATGTGGAGACACCCAGCCGTTCGTACCCTGTATATATAGGAGAAGGGATCCGGCATCAGGCTGTTCGTCTGCTTGAACCGGTTTTAAAAGGAAAAAGTCGAGTGCTGATATTCAGTGATGCCAATGTAGCTTCCCTTTATGGGGCCGAGGTGAAAGCCGCCCTGGAAGCCTTTCACCCGGTCAGCTTTTTTTCCATAGAAGCGGGAGAAAGCTCCAAGTCTCTGGAAGGATATGAAAAAGGACTGACTGCCTGTATGGAAGAGCATCTGGACCGTCAGTCTGTTATCATCGCGCTTGGCGGAGGAGTTATAGGGGATTTGGCAGGATTTGTAGCAGCCACCTATATGAGAGGAATAGCATTTGTGCAGATGCCGACCACTTTGCTTGCCCAGGACAGCAGTGTAGGCGGGAAGACGGGGATCAATCACCCGCTTGGAAAAAATCTAATCGGTGCTTTCTACCAGCCGGAAGCTGTTATTTACGACACGGAAACGCTGGTTTCCCTCCCGGACAAAGAATGGCGGTCCGGGTTTGCTGAAATGATAAAACATGCGTATATAAAAGATCCGGAATTTCTTGCCTGGCTAAAAGAAAATGTGCAAAGTGTCGACGCTATGAAAAAAGATACATTAAGGCGTTTTCTCAAACGTTCCATTGCTATAAAAGCGGATATTGTAAAAGAAGATGAAAAAGAATCCGGCGTACGTGCGTTTTTAAACTTTGGGCATACTCTGGGACATGCGCTGGAAAAAGTGTCGGGTTATGGAGATATGACCCATGGGGAAGCGGTAGCAGCCGGCATGATTTTTTCGATGAAGCTAAGCAATTACCTGCAGCTGTCCGATTGGAATATTAAAGAAGAAGCATCCTGGCTGGAAAAGCTGGGATATGACGTGGAAGCTCCGTCTGCCTTCTCTCCGGCAGAGCTGATGGAAGCAATTAAAAACGACAAGAAAGTTCAGGCGGGAGAGCTTGCCTTTGTTCTGGTTGAAAGTCCGGGCCGCCCTTTTCTCCAAAAAGTCCGGGAAAGCGACGTGCTTGACTTGCTTACAGAAATGAAGAAGGGGGGCGTGAAATATGATTAGAGGTTTTCGAGGGGCAACCACGGTAAAAAAAAATACAGAAGAACAAATCGTCAACAGTACAAAAAGATTGTTAGAAAAAATGATTAAAGAAAATAATATTTTTCCTGAAAATGTCTCCCATATATGGTTTACTGTCACGTCTGATCTGGATGCTGCCTTTCCGGCAAAAGCGACAAGACTGATAGACGGCTGGCAGTTTGTTCCGGTAATGTGTGCCCGGGAAATTCCTGTCCCCCAAAGCCTGCCGCTCTGTATAAGAATAATGCTGACAGCTGAAACGGAAGCAGCACAGGACGAAGTCCATCATGTATACCTCAATGATGCTGTCAGTCTCCGCCCCGATCTGGAGTTGACAAAAAAGAGAGATTCCTTGTAATATAAAAGTAGTTCTAGTTTAGTGTGGTTATAGTTATGGAGAAGAGCGGAGAGCAGAGAGAATAGAGGAGATTAGCGGAGCGGAGCGGCTGTAGGTTACGTATGCCTGAAACTTTTCCGTTTCAGGCTTTTTATATTGAAGCACGGGGAAACCATATTCCCTGTCCCAGTAGTGGTAGTGCCCTTCTAAGCATCCCCGTCTATTTGCTCTCTTCTTCCACAGATGAAAGAGGTGAGCGCATGTCTGAAACGTCCCTTCAAATTTTTCAGGAACAGACTGCTGAATATCGTATGATCCCTTATGTCCGTACATTTTTTTCTGATACTTTGACCCCGATTGAAGTATTTCAAAAACTTCGGGAATATGCTGTGTTTTTGCTTGAAAGCAAAGATGAGGCGTCGCCTTGGTCCAGATACTCCTTTATTGGACTGAACCCGCAATATACCATCCGGGACCGCAGCAGAAGTTATGAATTTGTGAACAGGGCTGGGGAAGTGATACAAAAAAATCAGTCCTTATCGCAGCTGGTGGAGCAGGCGATCCAATATTTGCAGCCGGCCCCGGCGGAAGTAGATATACCGTTTAGAGGTGGTGCTGTAGGGGTCGTTCCTTATGACAGCGTAGAAGATTTTGAACCAGACCTGAAGACAGAAAATGAAAAGCCGAGAGAAGATAACATTACCCTTCAATTTTGTGAAACGATCATTGCCCTCGATCATGTGACAAAAGAATTGACCTTCATTCATTATGATACAGAGACAGCATTCGCGGCGGCGGATCGATTTGAAAATGCCAGATCGAGTGTAGCCCGATTTATGCAGAAGCTGACCAGAGGCGGGCGGGATGACCTTTTCTCGGCACCGGCTGCAAAACAGACAACCGTGAATTTCAGAGAAGTGAATTCCCTATATCCTAAGGAAAAGTTTAAACAGGACGTGGAACGGATTAAGGACTACATTAAAGCCGGAGATATTTTTCAGGCTGTATTGTCACAGCGGTTTGAACGTACTGTTTCCGTTTCGGCCTTTGATATATACAGGGCATTACGGATGATCAATCCCTCCCCGTACCTGTTTTATTTAAAGCTGGGTACTCAGGAAGTTGTCGGCAGCTCGCCGGAAAGGCTGATTCAGGTGCAGGACAGTCATGTGGAAATTCACCCCATTGCAGGAACCAGAAAACGGGGGAACTCAATGGAAGAAGATGAGGGACTCATTGACGAACTGCTGCAGGATGAAAAAGAACGAGCGGAACACTATATGCTTGTTGATCTTGCGAGAAATGATGTAGGCAGAGTTGCTGAATATGGTTCGGTTGATACACCTGTTCTGCTTGAAATAGGAAAGTTTTCTCATGTTATGCACATTATTTCCAAGGTCACTGGGAGGCTTCAGGAAGGGGTGACTCCGATAGAGGCTCTTCAGGCTTCGTTTCCGGCCGGAACAGTGTCAGGTGCCCCTAAATTTCGTGCCATGGAAATTCTGAAGGAATTGGAACCCCACCGCCGCGGCATTTACGCCGGAGCCGTCTGTTATCTTGGATATGATGGCAATATCGATTCGTGTATAGCAATCAGAACGATGATTGTAGAGGGTGGAAAAGCAAAAATACAGGCCGGAGCAGGTATTGTCGCAGATTCCATCCCGGAAAATGAGTATGAAGAAACTCAAAATAAAGCGGCAGCTCTTTTAAAGGCCATTGAAGCGGCAGAGACTATGTTCTCAGAAAAGGAGGAGAATCAGGGTGTTTAAGCAAATTCTAAGAAAATGCATGGATGGGGATTTTTTAACCGAACAGGAAGCAAAAGCAGCGATGGATGAAATAATGGAAGGAAACGCGACAGAAAGTCAGATCGCAAGTCTATTGACAGTGCTTCGTTATCGGGGAGAGACGATCGATGAAATGACCGGTTTTGCTGCGTCGATGCGTGATCATGTCATCCGTATGGAGCACGGGGAAGAAGGTGTTATTGATACTTGCGGAACTGGCGGGGATTTAAGTTCTACGTATAACATTTCCACCGCCTCAGCGATCGGCCTGTCTTCTCTTGGGGTGAAGGTAGCCAAGCACGGGAACCGTTCGGTTTCGTCCAAAAGCGGCAGTGCAGATGTATTGGAGAAATTGGGGGTCCCCGTTCAGACGACGCCTGAAACAGCAGTAGAGTCTTTGCGCCGCTATCACATGGCCTTTTTGTTTGCTCCGCTGTACCATGTTGCAATGAAACATGCAGTGGCACCCAGAAAAGAAATTGGCTTCCGCACCATTTTTAATTTGCTCGGACCGCTGACGAATCCAGCAAACGCAAAGGCACAGGTGATCGGTGTCTTTCATAAAGATTACGGTAAGATGATGGCAGAAACGTTAAACCGTCTGGGCACTGAACGGGCACTTTTTGTTACGGGAGAGGACGGAATGGATGAGATTACTACCTCCGGCACGACGTATATAACCGAATTGAAAGACGGCAGGGTCCAGCAGTATACCATTTGTCCGGAAGATTTCGGGCTTCAAAAAACGAGCATAAAAAATGCTCAAGTACAAAATGCTGAGGAAAGTGCTACGCTTATTCAAGCAATATTTGAAGGAGAAAAGAAGGGGGCAGCCAAAGATATTCTTATCATGAATATGGCAGCCGGCTTATATGTCGCCAACCAATGCACCACCTTAAAAGAAGGAGCGGTCATTGCCAGCGAAGCATTGGAAAACGGCACGGTAAAGCAGCAGCTTGAAACGCTGCGTAATATTGAGGTGGAAACCTTTTATGCTTAATAACATTCTCTCTACAAAAAAAGACGAAATAAGCCGATTGACGATGCCGGAAACAGCCGATGTCCCTCATTATTCTCTGCAGCACGCCTTAGCTGAAAAAAGCGGAACCATCCAGGTGATAGCGGAAGTAAAGAAAGCCTCCCCTTCCAAAGGACTGATCCGCAGTCCTTTCCATCCGGTACAAATAGCAAAAAGCTACCAGAGCGGAGGGGCGGCAGCGTTATCTGTGCTGACGGATGAGACCTATTTTCAGGGAAGCAGGGATTATTTAACGGATGTGAAAAAAGAAGTTGGATTGCCAGTTCTGCGAAAAGATTTTATCATAGAAGAAGTGCAGGTAGAAGAAAGCAGCCGCATAGGAGCGGACGCCCTTCTATTGATTGCAGCTGCGCTCGAACCTGAAAAACTCCATTATTTATACCAATCTGCGGTACAGCGAGGCCTGGAAGTATTGGTCGAATTTCATTCTGTCCGTGAACTGGAGGAGGTACTCCGCCTTTTTGAACCGTCCCTGATTGGGATTAATAACCGTGATTTAGATACTTTTAAAACGTCGCTTCAGGTGACACATAATCTAAGCGGGCATGTGCCGCCCCAAAGTCTGATTGTTAGTGAAAGCGGAATTCATACACCGGCAGATATCGATTATGTTCAGAATGAGGGGGCCAAAGCTGTACTGGTAGGGGAATCTTTAATGAGACAGGAAAATGTCGAACAGGCGTTGAAAAAGCTGAAAGGGGCTTAATAGCATGAAACGGCCAATGGTAAAATTATGCGGCCTGCAATCTGAAGAGGATGTCATCACAGCTTCCCGTTCTAATGCGGATTTCGCAGGTTTTGTAATGGCGGAAAGTAAACGAAGGGTTTCCCCGGAAGCGGCAAAAAGCTGGCTGGAAGCCCACCCCCTCCCTGGTAAAAAAATTGCTGCATTATTTGTAAATGCTCCTTTAACGGACATTCAAACAGCGGTGGATGTGCTCTCTCCGGATATTATCCAATGTCATGGCACAGAGACCTGTCAAGAGGTGGAAGATATAAAATCCGGGACCAGCCTGAAAGTCTGGAAAGCGATCCCTCATGATGAGGAAGCATTGAATAAAATGAAGGAGTACGCCGGTGTGGTGGACGGTTTTGTGATAGATGCTAAGGTAAAAGGAGCCTGGGGCGGGACAGGACAGCGATTTGACTGGTCTCATGTTCCGCAGTATGTAAGCTTTGGATCAAAGGCGCGGCTTCCTGTCTTAATTGCCGGAGGGATAACGCCATATAACGTTGAAGATCTGCTTTCGTACAGCCCCTGGGGTATAGACATATCCAGCGGAATTGAAAAGAACGGCAAAAAAGAGGAGAGCCTGGTGATGGAATTGGAAAAGAGGTTGAGTAATGATGCAGACTATGTATCCGGACGGTAAAGGAAGATTTGGAAACTTTGGAGGGAAATTTGTCCCTGAGACATTAATGTATGCGCTGGAAGAATTAGAAAATTCTTTAAATGATGCACTGGAAGATTCTGCGTTTCTGAAAGAGTATCATGACACACTGCAGGAGTATGCCGGCAGGCCGACTCCTTTAACTTATGCAGAGAGATTGACAAAAGAACTTGGAGGGGCATCAGTATATTTAAAACGGGAAGACCTCCTTCATACAGGCGCCCACAAATTAAATAATGCAATTGGACAGGCTCTTCTTGCAAAACGCATGGGCAAGAAAAAAATTGTAGCAGAAACAGGAGCCGGCCAGCACGGGGTAGCAACTGCCACCGTGTGTGCCAGGCTTGGTCTGGAATGCAAAGTATTTATGGGAGAAGAAGACACGCGCAGACAGGAACTCAATGTGTTCCGGATGGAATTGCTTGGTGCTGAAGTAGTACCGGTGGACTCCGGAAGTAAAACATTGAAGGACGCAACGAATGAAGCCATTAGATATTGGGTGGCTAATGTAGAAGACACCTTTTACCTTATTGGGTCAGTTGTTGGTCCGCATCCGTACCCAAGAATGGTGAGGGATTTTCAAAGAATCATCGGAGAGGAAACTAAATCTCAGTTTCAACAGTTGACAAACCGCCTGCCGGAGGCCGTTTGTGCCTGTGTCGGCGGCGGAAGCAATGCGATTGGTATGTTTTATCCGTTTCTTGAGGATGAGGTAAAACTTTACGGAGCGGAAGCGGCAGGACAGGGATTAAACACAGAAAAACATGCGGCCACGATCAGTAAAGGTACAAAAGGGGTCATCCACGGTTCCCTCACGTATTTGATACAGGATGAAAACGGCCAGATCATTGAACCCTATTCCATTTCTGCAGGTCTGGATTATCCGGGTATCGGCCCGGAGCATGCGCATCTGGCGGAATCCGGAAGAGTGTCATACGAAGGAGTAACAGATAAAGAGGCGATTGAAGCTCTTTCTTACCTTACTAAAACCGAAGGTATTCTGCCTGCCATTGAATCTGCACACGCCCTTCATATCGCTTTTGAAAAAGCGAAACATATGAAAAAAGAAGAAGCGGTGGTCATTTGTTTGTCCGGCAGAGGCGATAAAGATGTCCATTCCATTAAAGCTTTTATGGAAAGGGAGTCTGAATGATGGTAAAAACAAAAGTCGAAGAAGCTGCAAGAAACGCAGAATACCCTTTGTTTATTCCTTTTATTATGGCAGGAGATCCTGATCCCGATATTACAGTGGAGCTGGCTATGCAGCTGCAGGAAGCGGGGGCTCACATATTGGAGCTTGGAATTCCGTATTCGGATCCATTAGCAGATGGCCCGCTCTTACAACGATCGGCTGCCAGAGCATTAGAGCAGGGAATGAGTCTGCAGCGCGCGATGCAATTAGTTCCAAAAATGAGAGATAAGGGTGTGACGATTCCGGTTATTATTTTTACTTATTTTAACCCTGTCATGCGAATGGGAGAGGAATTATTCCTGGACCAGGTGAATGAAATGGGAGCCGATGGCGTGTTAATACCGGATCTCCCATATGAAGAAAGCAGGGATATAGAGAAAAAGGCTGCAGAAAGAGGGCTTGCCAATATATCCCTGGTGGCTCCAACGTCCGGAGCGAGAATTGAAAAAATAGCCCAGGAGGCTGAAGGATTTCTCTACTGTGTCTCCAGTCTTGGAGTAACCGGCACGCGGGATTCCTTCCCCCCGGAAGCCTATACGTTCATTGAGAAAGTAAAAGCAAACAGTAAGGCCCCAGTAGCAGTCGGATTTGGGATTTCAACCCCTGAGCAGGTGGACAACCTTCATGGTGTGTGCGACGGGGTTATTGTCGGCAGTGCGATAATGAGAAAAGTAGAGGAATGCACATCCCTTATGCAAGATCCGGAAAAAAGAACAAAAGCATTGGCTGATATAAAATCGTTTGTGTCCTCTCTCATTTCGTCGTAATATAGAGAGAGAATTTATTTGGACTCTTGTGAGGTGCAAAAAGATGAAACCTAAATCCCAGATTATTGGAATGGAACCATATAAACCAGGAAAGCCGATGGAAGAAGTAAAACGGGAACTCGGCTTGTCTGAAGTCCATAAGTTAGCTTCTAATGAAAATCCGTACGGTCCTTCTCCGGCTGTACCGAAGGCTGTATTTGAAGCAGCAAAGCGTGCAGAGGTTTATCCGGATGGTTATGCTGCCGAAATTCGCGGAGCAGTTGCAGCCTGCCTGGATGTCCACCCTTCGCAACTAATTTTCGGCGCTGGTTCGGACGAAGTGATTCTTATGCTGTGCCGCGCTTTTTTAACGCCGGAAACTAATACGGTGATGGCAGCTCCTTCCTTTTCACAGTATAAACACAATGCGGTGATTGAAGGAGCGGAAATTCGGGAGGTTCCGTTGAAAAACGGCTCCCATGACCTGCCGGCAATGCTGCAGCAGATAGATGAAAATACCAGAATTGTGTGGGTGTGCAATCCCAATAATCCGACGGGCACGTACACTACCGCGGAAGAATTCGATGCCTTTATCAAACAAGTACCTTCGGATGTTCTGGTGGTCTCGGATGAAGCATACTTCGAGTATGTAACAGCGCCGGATTACCCGGATACCCTCTCCCGCCTTTCGGATTATCCGAATCTGATGGTACTGCGAACATTTTCGAAAGCCTACGGGCTGGCATCTCTTCGAATCGGCTACGGCGTGGCATCGCCAGATTTAATTGAGGTTCTTGATCCTGTGCGTCCTCCTTTCAATACAACGACGATCGCTCAGTCTGCAGCCATTGCTGCTTTAGACGACCAGGAGTATATTAAAAACTGCCGGGACCGGAACAGAAAAGCATTAGATCAATTCGTAGATTTTTGTAAAAAACACGGTTTGTCCTATCTGCCTTCACAAACTAATTTTTTACTGCTGGATACTGGCATCCCCGGCAATAAAATGTTCGAGGCCCTATTAAGGAAAGGAATTATTGTTCGTTCCGGGGAAGCACTAGGTTTTCCGACTTCCATCAGAGTAACAGCCGGCAAGGACGAACAAAATCACTTATTCCTGCAGGCCCTCGAGGAAAGCATAAAAGAAAACAGCACGTTTGCTGAACATTAATCTTTATGATCCTGGCGGCGGGCATCTGCAAAACTCCTGCTTCCCGTAAGCCGGGGTTAGGGAATAAATAATAGTCGACGATTGATTTTCACGGCGCAGATCACAAAGGTGTTGCAGCATGGCATCTTTATAGAACAGCCTTGCTGCTGTGTTGCACCGGGAAACCGCAGGTGCAGAATGCTGTGTTCTTAGCGTTTTTGGGTGGGTAAACCCAAGGATGGAAGGTTCGCTTTACTGCCGTCCTGCCTGGGAGCAGGCCGGCCGTTTTTATGCAGTATATTGTGCTGCTGTGCTGCCTCGACAGGAGAGAAATGAAGGAGGAGCAAAGCTTTGTCCAAAAAAATTTGTGTAGTAGGAATGGGATTGATCGGTGGATCCATCGCCTTATCTATAAAAAAAGAACATCAAGTACATATTACGGGCGTTGATATTGATGAAAATCAGTTAAAATTAGCCAGGTCTCTGCGCGTCATTGATGAAGGAACAACAGAACTGGATCAGGGGATTGCAGATGCAGAATTTATCATTCTTGCTGTACCGGTAACGAAAACGGAAGTGATCCTGGAAGAATTGGAGAATAAGAATCTGCAAACGGGGACGATCGTAACAGATGTTGGAAGCACGAAGACCCGGATTGTGGAAAAAGCCAAAGGATTGCAGGAGCAGGGGGTTGTATTCATTGGCGGACACCCGATGGCTGGATCGCATAAAAGCGGTGTTCAGGCTGCAAAAGCTCATTTATTTGAGAATGCTTTTTATATTTTAACCCCGGCGGAAGGTACTCCTGCCAATAAAATTATTCAACTGCAAAATTGGCTGAAAGGGACAAATGCACGTTTTATGGAGCTGTCTGCCACTCAGCATGATAAGCTGGCCGGCCTTATCAGTCATTTCCCCCATATTATTTCAGCTGCCTTGGTGCATCAGGTCAAACATATGGAAACAGAAGACGGTCTGGTGACAAGAATGGCAGCAGGAGGCTTTCGGGATATTACCCGGATCGCGTCAGCGAACCCGGTGATGTGGAGAGATATTTTATTACACAACAAGCAAGTCATGCTTGATCTTCTTAAGCAGTGGCAGAAGGAAATGGAACGTATGGAAAATATGCTTCAGCTGGAAGATAGTGCTTCGATCCTTGACTATTTCGGGGAAGCCAAGTCATTCCGCGACGGCCTGCCTGTAAAAGAAAAAGGCGCTCTTCCTTCATATTACGATCTGTTTGTTGACGTACCCGACCACCCTGGAGTCATTTCCGATGTAACCGGTATTTTGGGGAAAGCAGGGATCAGCATCACTAATATAAGAATTATCGAAACAAGAGAAGATATTATGGGAGTATTACAGCTTTCGTTCCGTTCGGATAACGATAGATCGGAAGGGAAGATCAGTCTGGAAAATGCGTTATATGAGGCTTATATTATGGAATAATCCGCTTAGCAGGCGGGGGGATGTTTTATCCCCCTGATAAAATTTTTAATAAAAGATTGACAAATATTAAACTTTCGTTATAATAAACTGTAGCGTATGGTTTCTCTCCACTCCTATCCATACTCATAATGGAATAGCATTTTGGCTAACCCGGTTTGTAAGCGTTTACTTACCGGGTCTTTTTTGTACTTTCAGGAATGGTTTCTGCCCCCCTGCTGCTTTTACCAGCGGGAGAGGGACTTAGGAGAAGTTATGTAACAAGGGGGTTAGTGTCTTCCAAAACGTTCTTAGAGGAATGCTTCCGCCAGGAGCGAAGACTGTTCCGTCTCCTTGAACAAGAATTTGCCGGGAGGGTTCCTCCCCGGGTCCATGTTTTTCTTAGGTGCCTGTTCATAAAATCTCCTTTCTCCTCATATTCTTGCATAACTACAAGCAAAGGGGAGAATGTGGATGAATTACTGGCTTGTCTCTGCTGAAGATCGAAGCAAAAAGCTTCCTATTAAAATACAAAATCAATCCATCGTATACCGGGACCGCTGCCGATTTGAAACGGCGATGCGCATGAATGCAGAAGGCTTTGCCATAGAACCAGCCAAAGTTGCTCTAGGTGGAAATGTAAGAAAATTCATGGATGAAAAGGCACACCATAGGTGGAAATCCATGATAGAAAAAGGAATTACCACCGCTTTATTATTGCTGCCGGTTCAAAAAAAACAAGATGTAACCCAGGGGGAAGCGGAAGTACAAAAGCAGCTGTCCTCTCCTATTGATTATATCCTCGTTCCATCGATACCCTCCCGGAAACTGTCACCCGCTTTTATTCAATTTATCATTTTAAAAAAATACCCGGTAATAGAAATCTCCTTTTCTTCTCTGGAAGAATGTAAGCAGGTGCCATGGGATTGGATCAGGCAGGCTGTCGGGCCATCAACGATAAGCTTCATATTTCGTTTTCCGGCACCGGCGGTAAATAAAGAACGACTTAAAAAAATGGAATGGGAAAAGCAGTTGTCTGCACTTTTTCCAGTAATTTCCTTTCAAAACGGTCCGATTTTAAACAAAAATGAAATGCAGATGGCAGGCCTTTACCCAAAAAAAGGCTCTCTTGTTCGAGGAGATGCAGATTATTTGTTATACTATAAATCGGAATATACAAACCACGATGAACAGGGACAGGCTTTTCGAGACAGATATCCTGATATTGTAGTCATGAGGGGGAATGTTCTAAAAGCCGGACCTGAATTTCAGCATCCGCAAGAATTGGGATATTATTGTGATCAAATTCTCCCGGGACGGCTTCGTTCCATTAATTATGCAGAGCAGTGACGGAGGTAAAGAGTTGAAATATAATCTTGAACAAATCATGGAATTGATCCAGCAGGGTAATACGGAAAAGGGACTGCAGCTTTTAGACGAATTTGAAGGACAAGCTGACCACCAGGAAAAGTATGATCTGGTACAACTTTATGATGAGCTGGGCAGACCGGATAAGGCGCAGCCTTTAATTGAAGAATTGATTCATTTATATCCGGATGAAGGAGAATTACTGACAACAGCAGCTGAAATAGCCATTGACATGGACAAGGAAGAGGAAGCGATCGAATGGCTCCAGGAAGTAAAAAAGAAGGATGAATCCTTTTTACGTGCGCAAATGCTTCTTGCTGATTTGTATCAGCTTCAGGGGCTGGATGAAGTGGCGGAATCAAAATTAAAAACAGCTTTACAGGAAGCTCCGGAAGAGCCTGTGCTGTTAGCTGGGCTGGGGGATTATTATTTGGAACGTGGAGATTTTTCCAAAAGCATCCCCTATTTAAAACAGGCAGAGAGGCAAGGGTTCAAATTTCCAGAAGGAAGCCTTGACCTGCGGCTTGCCGAAGCCTACAGCTCAACCGGGGCCTTCGAAGATGCTCTGGCCTACTATGAAAAAGGGATAAAAGAAAAACAAGAGCCGCATGCTTTGTTTGGCTATGGCTACACCGCACTGCAGGTAAGCGATTATCATACCGCGGTAAGGCAGCTGGAAGAACTGAAAGCAATGGACCCGGAATTTGTTACTTTGTATCCTTACCTCGTCCGGGCTTATGAAGGGGTGGAAAATTTTGAACAAGCTTTGAAAACAGCAGAAGATGGTCTCTCTGTTGATGAATACAACGATCAGTTGTACCTGGAAGCAGGGAAACTGCAGATGGCGCTGGATGCTTCCTCTGCCGCCGAAGATAGGCTGCGACAGGCGCTTTCCCTTAACCCGGGAAACAGAGAAGCGGCTTTTGCGCTTCTGGAGCTGTGGTACACTCAAGAAGATTATGACTCCATTATTGAACTGGTCTCCTATTTAAATGAGGTTGGGGAAGAGGACCCGCGTTTTGAGTGGTATATCGCAAAAGCCAGATGGGAGTCGGAAGAACTGGAAAAAGCGCTGGAGATTTATGAAAGCATCCGAAATGAATACACCGGAAACGAAACATTTCAGGAAGACTACGGACGACTGCTTCTTGAATTGGGTTATCAACGCCAGGCATTGAATTATTTCCGGCAGGCACTGGTGCTTGAACCGGATAATGAAGAGCTGATGGAACTGGTAGCAGATCTGGAAAACAGGGAGACAGATTAAATAATTCCCCGGCTGTAACGTGAAATGGCCGGGGAATCCTTATAGTTTTTGTGAAGAGAGGTAATACTACTTATGAAATGGTCCACAGACGATATTCCATTGTTTGTAAAAGAAAGAGAGTATGTAGATACAGCTGTGCTGCCGCTTCTCCCCATTGATTTTGGAGATGGAATCAGACAAAGTGGTGCGATGACGGAATTTATAACGGTGATGTCAGCCGAAATTGAAAAGCAGTTCCGCGGCAGAATGCTGTTGGTACCTTCTTTCACTTACCTGGCTCAACGCGATATTAAAGAATGCAGACGTGAAGTAGAAGAATGGATTCAGGAAATGAAAAAGGAAAAAATGAAACATATTATTCTTATCACCGCGGACTCCTCATGGAAGAAGGTTGAAAGCGAACTGGATGGTCTGCTGGTGTGGATGCCGCTGGTTCCGCTTGAAAACATGGATACAGCTTATAAAAAGCAGGTTATATCAGAACAGATTAAACAGCTGCTGCCGTTAGTGATGGATAAATGGAAAGAATAGCAGACCGTGCGAAATTCCTCTCAAATGCATGAATAAAAGATTGACAGGCAATTGTCCGCTAGGCTATCATGAGTATGTCCTAGTTTTGTAAAGTGTGTGTGTCATAAATGTCCGGGAGGACTGAACTTATATAGTAGGGGGGATACTGGTGAGTGATGAGCAAAATCACAATGTTTCAAGACGGCAATTTCTGACCTATACGCTTACCGGCGTTGGCGGCTTTATGGCTGCAGGAATCATTTTGCCAATGGCCCGTTTTGCCATTGATCCGGTTCTCCAGGCGGAGTCGGAAGGGGATATGAAAGCGGTGACAGATGTGTCGGAACTCACGGAAGAGCCGCAGCGATTTGATTTTTCTTATGACCAGGAGGATGCCTGGGTGACCTCGGAGACAACGGAGACGGCGTATATTTATCAAAGCGGGGACGAAGTCGTAGCACTCTCCTCCACCTGTACCCATTTGGGATGCACGGTGAGCTGGGCTACGAATGAGGAGTACCCCGATGAATTTTTCTGCCCCTGCCATGGCGGCCGTTATGAGAAAGACGGTACAAATATTGAAGGGACACCGCCGACAGAACCGCTTCATAAATATGAAGTTGAAGTCCGTGATGGCACTGTTTACGTTGGCAAGGCAGAACCACAAGTTTAGGAGGGGCGTCATTTATGTTACAACGAGTGTATGAATGGGTTGATGAACGCCTGGACATAACTCCGATGTGGCGGGATATCGCTGACCATGAAGTGCCAGAACACGTGAATCCGGCACATCATTTTTCAGCGTTCGTTTACTGTTTTGGAGGTTTGACGTTTTTTATTACAGTCATCCAAATATTGTCCGGCATGTTTTTAACCATGTATTATGTACCTGATATCGTCAACGCCTATGAATCGGTACGCTATCTGCAGGGTGATGTGGCGTATGGAACCATTGTGCGTGGAATGCACCACTGGGGAGCCAGTCTTGTTATTGTAATGATATTCCTACATACATTACGCGTATTTTTCACCGGTGCTTATAAAAAGCCGCGTGAACTAAACTGGGTCGTAGGTGTACTTATCTTTTTTGTTATGCTTGGTTTAGGATTTACCGGGTATTTGCTTCCATGGGACATGAAAGCCTATTTTGCGACTGTTGTTGGTCTGCAGATTGCAGAAAGTGTTCCGTTGGTGGGAACTTTGGCAAAGACGCTGCTGGCCGGTGATCCGGAAATCATCGGAGCCCAGACATTGACCAGGTTTTTCGCCATCCATGTGTTTTTCCTTCCGGGAGCATTACTTGGTTTATTAGCGGCTCATTTTATTATGATCCGAAGGCAGGGTATCTCTGGACCGCTTTAAACCCCGCATAAGCGCTTATATGAGAGGAATGAAGGAGGGAAACCGATGCATCGTGGAAAAGGTATGAAATTTGTCGGGGATTCACGGGTTCCCGCCGGACGCAAACCGAATATTCCAAAAGACTATTCGGAATTTCCAGGGAAGACCGAAGCATTCTGGCCTAACTTTCTGTTAAAAGAGTGGCTCGTGGGTGCCGTGTTTCTCATTGGTTATTTATGTCTGACGGTGGCCCATCCATCACCGCTTGAAAGAATGGCGGACCCGACAGACTCCGGTTACATACCGTTGCCGGACTGGTATTTCTTATTCTTGTATCAGTTGTTGAAATATGAATATGCCTCGAGTGAATTTACGGTAATAGGAGCCGTAATCATTCCGGGACTGGCTTTTGGAGCACTGATGCTGGCGCCGTGGCTGGATAACGGTCCGGAGCGGAAAGCTTCACGCCGCCCCATTGCTTCCGGACTGATGATTCTTGGAGTACTTGCTACAGTTTATCTTACCTGGGAGTCCGTGGATCATCACGATTGGGAAGCGGCGGCCGAACAAGGAGAAATGCTCGACGAAGAGGAACAGGAAGCCATGGAGGAAGTAGATACAGACGCAGAAGGGTATCAAATCTTTTCAGATCAAGGCTGTATCAGCTGTCATGGGGATCAACTTCAGGGTACGGGGGCAGCCGGACCATCGTTATATGATACCCAGTATGATGCAGAAACCATTCAGGAGATCGCTGTAGAAGGTATTGGAGAAATGCCGGCCGGTCAGTTTGACGGCAGTGATGAAGAACTTGAAACACTTGCTGAATACATTGCCAGCGGTGGAAATCCGGACAGCGGTGGAGGAGAATCAGAAGACTCCACTGAAGAAGAAGCAGGAGAAAACACCGGAGATGTTGAAGAATAAATGTTATTCGCGGTTTGCGGCTGTCCCTGATAACGGGGGCAGCTTTTTACTTACATAGACATAAATAGAATATTATGGATGACACATGCGGCAGTCCGGCCTATAACGAAGGGGAGCCGCGTTATTTTAAGATAAATGGTGGTGGATTACGGTGGGATGGTTTCTTCGAATACTGGGCATGCCTTCTATGATAGCTGTACTGCTTATTGTTAACATATTGGGAACCATATATGGATATTGGTGGTATAAGGTTCAGCTGGAACAGACTCCGCCTTTGTTTTATGTGTTTGTTCCGGACAGCCCGACTGCCAGTTTGTTTTTTTGTTTTGTATTGATTTTTTTTCTATTTAGGAAAAATTGTGGTCTTCTGGAAGCTTTGGCGGGCGTTACCCTCATTAAATATGGACTATGGGCTGTTGTAATGAACATCGCAGGCGGCGCAGCGGGGGATACCCTTCATTGGACGAATTATATGCTGATTGTGTCCCATTTTGGGATGGCGGTACAGGGTATCTTGTTTACACCATATTACCGGATAAAACCATGGCACCTGACTGCAGCTGCGGTGTGGACCGTTCATAATGATATTATTGATTACGTTTATGGAATGTTTCCGTGGGTTTCCCACGCTATATCTGATCAAATCATGCATATTGGTTATTTCACATTTTGGCTGAGCATGTTGTCTGTCCTGCTGATTTACTTATTCAATGTCAGACGGCGCCGATTTTTGAATTTATAAAAACCTGCCGCCTCTCCGGTCTACTCTTGTCCCTCTCTTCATAGAATGGACAAGGAGAAGGAGGGGTTTATTTATGAAAACCAAGAGCATTACTTCTAATATAAAAGGCCGGCGCTCGGTTCTGATCATTTGTGTGGCCGCCGCATTATTTTTAATCCATATAGGACAAACTATGGCAGAAGACGATGATACAATTTCGATGGAAACCGTGAATGATAAAGCAAAAACAATGCATGATCTGGTGCTGAATGGTGAATATGAAGAAGCCAAACGTATACATGGATGGCTGGTGCGGCGGTTTCCCGCTGTTTCCTTTGATGACTACAACTTGACGACCAGACAGCTTACTGAAATATTCCGGGCTTTTGACAGAGCAGGGGAAGCGGTAACGAATGTCGATATGGATGAACGCCAGCGGGTGCAGTACATTTTTTCATTTCGCCTTGCAGTGGACGCTTCCATCAGTGAAAAGCATCCTTTATGGAAAAAATCAGGGGAGCAGCTGCTTCTTCTTTTAGATGAGATAAAACAAACCCTGGAACAGGAGGACGAGCAGCAGGCAAGGCAGTTATTCTATCATTGGCAGAAAGAGTTTGAAGTGATCCGCCCTGCATTGTATACGGGAAAAGAGGAAGAGGAGTACATGCCGCTCGTTTCCTATGTTCGTTATATGGAGAAAGAGGGATGGGACAAGTCAGACAAAATATCGGAGGTCGAAAAATTAAAAGAACATCTACAGCAGGCCATGGGGAAAACGCAGAATTCTGCTGCAGATCCTTCCTTATGGACGATTATCCTTTCCATTGGAAGTGTGCTGTTCGTTTCTTTAACCTATACTGGATGGAAAAAATATAAAGGAGAAAAGGAAAGGCATCAAATGCGTGATTAATCTTCATAGAACCGTCAAATATATGGAGTCCGTTTTATTGACTTTCTTTGACGTTTTAAATAAAATATTAATCAGAATAGGAGAATGGAGGGATTCCAATGGGTTTTTGGATTATCTATATTGTCGCGCTTTTGGCTATCCCGCTTTGGGCTCAGTCCAAAGTAAAAAAATCGTATAAAAAATATTCAAAGATTTCCAATTCTTCCGGTATGACCGGAGCGGAAGTGGCTAAAAAGATTTTACAGGATAACCGGATTTTTGATGTAGGGGTGGAACCGGTAAAAGGACAGCTTTCGGATCATTATGATCCCAGAAAGAAAATGGTCCGATTGTCAGAAGATAATTATTATGGTACAAGCGTGGCGGCGCAGGCGATTGCATCTCACGAAGTCGGCCATGCCATACAGGATGCGCAGGATTATGCTTTTCTACGTTTCCGCAGTACGCTGGCGCCTGCTGCCAACCTTGGTTCCAACATGTCGTTTATGTTAATAATAGCCGGTGCCATTATAGGAATGGCTGATTTAATTCTAGTCGGTATTGTATTTATGTCAGCCGCCGTGCTGTTCCAGCTGGTCACGCTCCCGGTAGAATTTAATGCCAGCAGCCGCGCCATGCAGCAGATTGTTACCACCGGCATCATTCGAAACAATGAAGAAAAAGAGACGAAAAAAGTACTCGATGCCGCAGCCCTTACCTATGTCGCGGCCGCGCTCGTAGCCGTTCTCGAACTCGTCCGGTTTGTGATGATGTATTTTGCGGTAAATGAATAAATGAAAATAAAGAAAAGGACTGCATGTGTAACGGCAGTCCTTTTCTTTATTGGAGGAGTTAACAAGCCCAAGACCCGCTTTTTCTTACGTCGTATGCAGCGGATTTTTATTTTCATCGAGCGTGAAGCCTTCTCCCCGTACGTCCTGTACGTCATTCACGGTTACAAAGGCGGCGGGGTCTGTTTTTTCAACTAAATTTTTCAGCCGGACCAGTTCATTTCGGGCTACGACACAGTACAAAACTTCTTTTTCAATTCCGGTGAAAGAACCTTTTCCCTGGAAAAGCGTGGCGCCACGGTTCATTTCTTTTAGGACGACATCAGCAATCTCTTCCGGTCTTTCGGATATAATAAATGCAGCTTTGGCAGAGTATGCCCCCTTTTGGATAAAATCAATAACTTTCGCGGCTGTGAACACAGCAACCAATGTATACATGGCTTCTCTATAATCAAGGTAGACGAGAGAAGAGGTAATGACAGCAGCATCAAAAACAAATAATGTCCGACCCATACTCCAGCCCAGATATTTCACTCCAAGCTTTCCAATAATATCTGACCCGCCGGTAGTTCCCCCGTACCGAAACACCATTCCCAGGCCGCTTCCGATGAGTACACCTGCAAATAAGGCGGCAAGGGTCATATCTTCTTCCAGTCCCACCTGCAGAAGCGGATAAGCCTGAAAAAGCCATAAAAAGAACGACAGCCCGATCGTACCAATAATGGTATACATGAAAACGGTTCTGCCAAGAACTTTCCATCCTATGATGAAAAAAGGAATGTTTAGGACAATGTTTGAAACGGCGGGGTCCACATTAAATAAAAAATAAAGAAGCAGTGTAATCCCGGTGAAGCCCCCGTCTGCCAAGTTGTTCTGCATATTGAAATATACAAGCCCGAATGACATGATGGCAGAACCAAGCAGAATAAATAAACTATTTTTAAGATGCCAAATCATAAAGAACTCCTTTCCCTGCCGATAAATGGAAGTCCCACTTATTATAATGAAAAGTACATGTCTAGTACAAGGTGTAAGACGATTGTCAAATAGGTTGGAATTCGATACGATAAAGAAGAAAGCGGGGGATGGATACATGGACTCGAAACGAATGGAAGAAATGCAGCAGGAAGTGGAAAAACATATAGGACAATACAAAGAAGGTTATTTCAGTCCTTTGGCCATGATGGCTCGTTTAAGTGAAGAAACGGGGGAACTGGCAAGGGAAATTAATCATTATTACGGAGAAAAACCTAAAAAAGAAACCGAACAGTTTAAAACGCTGGAACAGGAAATGGGCGATATTTTATTTGTACTAATCTGTTTTGCAAATTCCTTACATATTAATCTGGATGAGGCGTTTGATCTGGTCATGAATAAGTTTCGTACACGAGATGTGGATCGATGGACAAAAATAGAAGAAGGAGACCGATAAATATGACAAGCATTATCCTTGCAGGACCGCGTGGTAAAATGGGGAGGGAGGCTGTGCAGCTGATACGGGAAACAGAAACATTTGAACTGGCCGCCGCCGTTGATTCAAAAAATGCAGGAAAACAATTGGCGGAACTTCCCGGGATGCCGGATGAACAAGCTCTTGTGTATGATGATATGAGGACATGCCTGGAGGAAGCAGAAGCCGACGTCTTAGTTGATCTGACTACTCCCTCTGCTGGAAAACAGCATCTCGAGCTTGCATTAGATCATCATGTCCGGCCTGTAGTAGGGACTACCGGTTTTACAGACGCCGATATTGAGAGATTGCGGGAAAAAGCAGAAGAAAAAGAGCTCGGCGCCATCATTGCTCCAAATTTTGCAGTTGGGGCCATTTTAATGATGAAGCTTTCCCAAATAGCAGCGAAATATTTTTCAGATGCGGAAATTATTGAAATGCATCACGACAATAAGCTTGATGCTCCGTCCGGCACGGCAGCAAAAACGGCTTCGATGATTAATGAAATTCGTCCTCATAAATTACAGGGACATCCGGAGGAGAAAGAACAGCAGGAAGGGGCACGAGGGGCTGAAACAGACGGTCTCCGCATACACAGTGTCCGTCTTCCCGGCCTGGTGGCCCATCAGGAAGTTCTGTTTGGAGGCTCCGGGCAGACGTTGAAAATCCGTCATGATTCGTATAACCGGCAATCGTTTATGCCAGGGGTGAAATTAGCAGTAGAACAGGTCATGCAGGTCAAAACACTTGTCTACGGACTTGAAAATATAATCGAATAGGGGGAGGCTGTCGTTGAATATTGCGTTAATTGCCCATGATAAAAAGAAAGAAGATATGATTCGGTTTGTTCAGGCATATGAACCGGTGCTGAAACACCATGAACTGCACGCTACCGGAACGACAGGCAGCAGAATAGAATCGGAAACAGAGCTGCGGATTCATAAGCATTTATCTGGCCCGCTTGGAGGAGACCAGCAAATCGGCGCTTTGGTGGCGGAAAACGTGGTGGACATGGTTTTATTTTTCCGGGATCCGTTGACAGCCCAGCCTCATGAGCCGGACATCACTGCTTTGTTAAGGTTATGTGATGTCCAGGCGATTCCTCTTGCTACAAACATGGCAACTGCCGAAGTATTAGTGAAGGGGCTGGAAGGCGGACTGCTTGATTTTAGAGAAGTGCAACACCAACAGAGGAGATCTTCTCATGAGTAGGAAACGACTGCTTTGTATCGGTGCCCATCCGGATGACGTGGAAATTGGGATGGGGGGGACTGCTGCGCTGCATGCTCATAACGGCGGATCTGTGTATATTTGTTCTCTGACAAAAGGAGAGCTTTCATCAAACGGAACGGTCGAGAGCAGGCAGCAGGAAGCTCAGGCCTCCGCCCGTAAATTAAAGGCAAAAAGGTATCAGCTGGACTTTCCGGACCGAGGGATCAGCTCCTCGCATACTCAATATCATATGCTTGTTGATCTTATCCGCGAGATTCAGCCGGATACTATTTCCGCGCCGTTTTTCGAAGACAGGCATCCGGACCATGCAGCCTGCAGCATAACGGTGAGAGAGGCAGTGTTTGATGCCGGAATACTAAAATATCCGGATTTGTCTTTTCCTCCGCATAAAACAGCGTCTTTTTTTTATTATTTTATTAATGGGATTGGGCAGCCTGATTTTTATGTCGATATCACGACATGGCAGCAGTGTAAAGAAGAAGCATTGTCCTGTTATCAAAGTCAATTTGTAAAAACCTCTGACAGCGTAAGGACTCCCTTGACAGAAGGGTACATAGAAAGTGTCCGGGCCAGAGACGCTGTATTTGGAAAACAAGCCGGCACCCGCTTTGCGGAAGGGTTTAAAAACGCCTCTCCGCTCGTTTTATCTTCTATACCGTAAAGGAGAACAATATGACTTATAAAATTGGCATTACGTGTTACCCGACCGTCGGCGGGTCGGGAGTTGTGGCGACAGAACTTGGAAAGTTATTGGCGGAAAGAGGCCACGAAGTACATTTTATATCAACCAGTCTCCCTTTTCGTTTAAATCAAACATATTCTAATATTTACTATCATGAAGTAGAGGTCAATCAGTATGAGGTTTTTCAATATCCCCCATACTCTCTTACGTTAGCCAGCAAAATGGCGGAAGTTATCAATAGAGAAAATCTGGATATCCTGCATGTTCACTACGCCGTTCCCCATGCTGTCTGTGCGCTGCTGGCAAAGGACATGGTGGATAAGGACATCAAAGTGGTGACCACTCTTCATGGGACGGACATTACCGTTCTTGGGCATGATCCTTCCCTAAAGGACATCATTCGTTACGCCATTAACCGTTCGGACAAAGTCACAGCAGTGTCCAAGGCTCTGGCTGGAGAAACAAGGGAAATGCTTCAAACGACAGCTCCGATAGAAACGATTTATAACTTCGTGGATGAGCGGGTGTACAGAGAGGACAGTTTTCAGGAGGATTTACGCGGATCCTATCATATTCCGGAGGATCACCGCATCATCATTCATATATCAAATTTCCGACCCGTCAAAAGAGTCCTCGATGTGGTGCAGGCTTTTTCTGTTATTCAGGAAAAGCTGCCCTCCGTTTTATTAATGATAGGTGATGGACCGGAAAAAACCCTGGCCTGTCAAAAGGCGGAAGAGCTTGGATTGACAAATCAAGTGATTTTCCTTGGTAACCAGAAACAGGTTGTTGATTTCTTAAATATTTCCGATCTCATGCTGCTGCTTTCAGAGAAGGAAAGTTTTGGGCTGTCTGCGCTTGAGGCTATGGCCTGCGGCGTGCCTGTAGTTGGCACAGACGCCGGCGGCATTCCGGAAGTCATTGTTGATCAAAAAACTGGGCGTATCACTCCTGTAGGGGAGCCGGATAAGGCTGGAAAAGCTGGACTGGAGATGTTGCAGAAGCCTGAACAATACCAGGCCTTTTCAGATAATAGTAAGCAAAGAGCTACAGAGGTATTCTCCACCGTTAAGATCGTTGAACAGTACGAAGCGGTGTATGAAGCGGCTTATCGATCCTCGACACTTATGGAAGGCGGTTGAAACATGGATGATAAGGAATGGGAGACGGCCTTTCAGGTTCTGCAGCACATGGAAAATGCAGGACACAGAAGTTATATTGTGGGAGGAGCGGCCAGAAATTATCTGTTGGGGGTCCCGGTTCATGATTTTGATATTGTAACGGACGCTTCCTCTGTTGATATTTCTTCATTATTTCCCGGTGCGGTACTGCCGTCGCAGGCATTTTCCACGTTCATTGTACCCTGGAAAGGCGCGGTATTTGAAATATCGCCGTATCGATCCAGCGGGCAGACATTAAAAGCTGACCTGCAGCTGCGCGATTTTACAATGAATGCGATTGCTGTGGATCAGGCAGGGAAAATGCTGGACCCGTGGGGGGGACGAAAGGATGTGGAGAAGGGCCTGATTCGTTCTATTTTCCCGGACGAACGAATGAAAGAAGACCCGCTTCGTACCCTGCGGGCGCTTCGTTTTGTTTCGCAGCTTGGCTTTTCTATTGAGGACCAAACGTGGAATGGATTGCTCACCCATAATAGAGGTTTAGCCGATATTGCTGTCGAACGGATTCAGAGAGAACTGGAAAAACTATTGGAGGGGACGTATCATGCGAAGGCGCTTGACCTTCTTTTCAGGTACAGCATACCACAGAATTTTCCGGATCGTCTCCGTTCCAATCCGCAGCATGTTTCGGTCAATCACTATGAACTGAATTCGTTACATTCCATCGCAGAAAGATGGGCGGCCTTTTTCCTGCTGTTGTATGAAAGGAAAGCGGAAGCATATGTCAACGCCTGGCCCCTGTCTAAAAAAACACGAAAAAAACTGTATTACATTCTAAACACCTGTTTTACTTATTCGGAAGGCATACCTTGGGATATAGACATGATCTATCAAACCGGGGAAACGCTGGCGCTGGAGACAGAAAGAGTGTATCAATGGCTGTCTCAACAGTCCTCAGCAGAAACATTGCAGACAATTACACAGATCTATCAATCGCTTGCTCTCACCTCCCTCCGAGATTTAGAAATAAACGGGGCAGATATTATTCATCTTTTCCCGGATATATCAAAGGATAGAATCGGATGGCTTCTTCACTTACTGGAAGAAGCAGTGCTTCACCACCGAGTATCTAATTCCAAAAAGGAACTACTTTCCTTTTTAAAGGAGAAACATTGAAATGAGAGATAAACTACTGCAATTATTGGAAGGTGCATCAGACACATTTATCTCCGGCCAGGAGATCAGCCGGCAGCTTGGTATAACACGGACAGCGGTATGGAAGCATATGGAAGAGCTCAGGAAAAATGGGTATGAAGTGGAAGCTGTTCCGCGCAAGGGATATCGTCTAACCCACACCCCCAATCTGGCCAGCGCGGATGAGATAAAAGCCCGACTAACGACATCCCGTCTGGGGACGTTTATTACTTATAAGCAGGAAGTGGCTTCTACCCAGGAAGTGGCCCATCAGCTTTCCAGAGAAGGGGCGCCGGAAGGGACCGTTGTTGCTGCAGACACTCAAATAAAAGGAAAAGGCCGGCTCAATAGAGAATGGTATTCTCCTTCAGGAACCGGTCTGTGGTTCAGTCTAATCCTTAGACCTGATATCATACCGCAGCGGGCCCCCCAGCTGACCTTAATGACGGCGGTGGCAGTCACAGAAGGAATTCATGCAGCGACCGGCCTGCATCCACAAATAAAATGGCCCAATGATATCCTAATGGAAGGGAAGAAAACTGCTGGCATATTGACAGAAATGCAGTCGGAACCGGACAGGGTGCAGGCAGTTATTATCGGGATTGGTTTAAACATTAACCAGCGGAAGGATCAGTTTCCGGAGGAGTTGAGAGACAAAGCAACTTCTCTTGCAGAAGAAAACGGCGGGGGCTCTTTTTATCGAGCCGATATCATCGCTGCTGTATTGGAGAGAATGGAATACTGGTACTATCATTATCTCGACTATGGATTTTCTGATATACGCAGACGCTGGGAAGAACTTGCGGTGACCATTGGAAGCCAGATAACAGCTATATCTGTTTCCAAAACGGTAACAGGGCTTGCAGAAGGAATCACTGACGATGGCGTGTTATTAATCAAAAAAGCGGATGGCAGTATAGAACAAATATACAGTGCCGATATAGACTAGTGATTTGATGTGATATACTAAAAGAGGCGATATCCAGCTGGAATTGCACAAATCGTATGATGACAGAATTCTGCCTTGATCCGAACAGGACAGGGACGGAGAAGGAAGTCTGCCTACGGGCAGTATATTTCCTTTTCTCCACAAAAAGGAGGAGAAAAATTGAAAACGAGTAAAGCTTTCCTGAAGATGAAAGCCGGCAGTGAGCCTATTGCTATGGTGACCGCTTATGATGCCCCTTCGGCAAAAGCGGCAGCAAAAGCAGAAGTAGATATGCTGCTGGTAGGTGACTCGGCGGGGATGGTTGTTCATGGATATGATTCTACTATTCCTGTCACAGTGGAGGATATGCTGATGCATTCCAAAGCAGTAAAAAGAGGGGCTCCGGATGTATTTACAGTTACCGACCTTCCGTTTTTATCTTATAATGGGCCGTTTTCTGATACGATTCAAGCTGTAAGACGACTAATGCAGGAAGCAGGCGTACAAGCGGTGAAAGTAGAAGGTTCCGGACGTACTTTAACTGTTATCGAACGTTTAACGGAAAGTGGTGTCCCGGTTATGGGTCATCTTGGTTTAACCCCTCAATCTGTTGGCGTTCTTGGGGGATACAGCGTTCAGGGAAAATCTGAGGCAGCGGCTGCTAAACTCATGGACGATGCCCGCGCCATTCAGCAAAGCGGGGCATTTGCACTTGTACTTGAATGTGTACCTCACCAATTGGCTGCCGCTGTGACAAAAACGTTGACGATTCCTGTGATAGGTATCGGAGCAGGCGGAGCCACGGATGGGCAGGTACTCGTCTTTCACGATCTGGTAGGTCTGACCGATGGGTTTATTCCTTCTTTTGTGAAACAGTATGCTTCCCTCCAGAAAGAAGCTGAAACAGCAGTCAGTCAATATGTCTATGATGTAAAACAATCCATTTTCCCGGAAAACCGCCATTCTTTTTCCATGGAAGAAGAAATGGACGACAGGTTGTTCGGGGGTATCAAAAAATGATGATAATAACCCGTGCTTCTGCCATGAGGAAAAAGACAGAAGAATGGAAGCAGCAAGGTTGTTCGACAGGGTTTGTGCCAACCATGGGAGCTCTTCATGGCGGACATTTATCCTTAATGAATGAAGCAAGACAAAAAAATGACAAAGTAGTGGTCAGCATTTTTGTAAACCCGCTTCAATTCGGTGCAGATGAAGATTATGATACGTATCCAAAAAATATAGAAGCAGACGCAGAAACAGCCGGGATGGCAAACGTGGATGTAATATTTGCTCCCCCGGTGGATGAACTCTATCCAAGACCCGTTCGCACCATAGTACACGTGGAAAAGGGGGTTCAGGTACTCTGCGGCAGAAACAGACCCGGTCATTTTGACGGCGTTGCTACGGTGGTAATGAAGTTATTTCAGATTATCCATCCTGATAACGCCTATTTTGGACGAAAAGATGCGCAGCAGGCAGCTGTGGTCCAGAACATGGCAGATGATTTTAACCTTTCTATCGACATTGTCACCTGCCGGACAATCCGGGAAACGGATGGGCTGGCAGTAAGTTCCCGCAACATTTATTTAACGGAAAAGGAACGAAAGCAGGCTCCGCAGTTGTACAAAAGCCTGCTGACCGCTGAAGAAAAAGTACATCAGGGGGAAAGGGATGTCTCTGTATTGGAGAAGGTTATCCATAATAGTCTGGTAAACCATACGGATGCTGAGATTGATTACGCAGAAGTGTTGGCCTACCCGGAATTAGAAACCTTTTCGTCTTCCAGCGGACAAATTATTTTAGCCGCTGCTATTCGCTTTTCCAAAGCAAGGTTAATAGACAATATCATCGTTCCTTTGCGTGACACAAAGAAAGGAGAAAAACAGGATGTACCGGACCTTGATGAAATCTAAACTGCATCGTGCGGAAGTGACGGAAGCAGATTTACATTACGTCGGCAGTATCACTATTGATGCTGCTCTGCTCGAAGCCGTTGATATCATAGAAAATGAGAAAGTTCAGGTAGTGAATAATAACAACGGAACGAGGCTGGAAACGTATGTTATTGCCGGCAGACGCCACAGCGGTACGGTTTGTTTAAACGGTGCTGCCGCAAGAATGGCACAGCCGGGGGATACTATTATTATCATTGCCTATGCGCAGGTGGAAGAACAAAAGTGCCGGAATTTCCAGCCAAATATAGCAGTGCTGGGCGGGGGAAATCGAATTAAGCAAATGCTGCCGCAGGAATCTCCATCCACAATGGTTTAATCAATCTTGGAAATTAATGAACAGGCCGGGGTGAAAATCTATGTCAAGGAAGTTTGTCGTTGTCGATACAGAAACGACAGGAAATGCTCCGAAAAAAGGAGATAAAATAATTCAGATTGGACTGGCTGTTATCGAAGATGGAAGTGTTACCGAAACCTTTTCTTCTTTTATCCAGCCTCATCGTCCCATCCCTGCTTTTATCCAGCAGTTAACCGGTATAGAGCAGGAAGATGTGCAAACGGCCCCGGAGTTTTTGGAGATTGCCCCACTATTATTGGAAAAATTGGAAAATGCTTTTTTTGTTGCGCACAATGTGCGGTTTGATTTGCATTTTATTAACAATGAACTGGAGGAAGCTGGTTTTCCTGCTTTTAAAGGGAAAGTCATCGATACCGTGGAATGCTCCCGAATCTTATACCCGCGGGCTCCCGGCTATCAATTATCCCAGCTGGCGGAGTGGCTGCAGATTTCCCACAGCCGCCCGCATCAGGCGGACAGCGATGCCCAGGTTACAGCAGATCTGCTCCTTTTGCTTTTTGATAAGTTCTCCCAGCTTCCGGCGCCGGCATGGAAAGGATTACGTTCCCTTGCGTCCCATTTGGAAAGTGATATATTGCCGTTAACGAAATCATGGGAGAACAATCCGGCTTGGTCAGAAAAATATGATATCGTAGAGTATAAAGGTATTGCCTTAAAAAGACCGAAAAGACCTGCCGCAGGAGAACGAACGAAGAAGGCAGAAGAAGGAAGCGGACGTTTTTTTGCGCCGGGAGGACTTCTCTCCACTGTATGGAAAGACTACGATTACAGAGAAGGACAGGAGAAAATGGCGGAGGAAGTTGAAACTGCGATGAAAAACCGTCGTCATTTACTGGTCGAAGCAGGAACCGGAATTGGAAAGACCCTGGCTTATCTCGTACCAAGTCTTTATTTCAGCAAACATACTGGAAAACGGGTCATCGTTTCTACTCATACAATTACGCTGCAGGAACAGTTGATCCAAAAAGAAATTCCCCTTTTAAAAAAAGCAGTGCCATTTTCAATATCTGTTTTTTTACTCAAAGGGAAAAGCCATTATTTATGCCTGCGAAAGTTCAAACAGATGCTTGGGACCGCCCCCGCTTCCTACGAGGAAGTACTCGGACTGGCTCAAATTTTAATCTGGATTCTGGAAACAGAGACCGGAGACGTAGAAGAAATAAATCTGCCGGGCGGCGCTAACAGCCTTTTCTGGGAAAAAGTGTGTACAGATGATTCCTATGGTTCCAGGGCTTCGGGGCAGTGGGCGGATTATAATTTTTATGAACGAGCGAAGGCACGCGCAGAAACTGCAGATATTTTAATTACCAATCATGCTCTGTTATTCACGGAAATGAAGAGAGGGGACCAGCTTCTTCCCGAGAATAAGCATGTCGTCATAGATGAAGCACATCATTTAGATGATTTGGCATCTAAGCATTTAGGGGAGGAAGTCAGTTATTTCTACTTCAACCAGGTCTTGAACCGGATCGGTATGCTGGAGGAAATTGGGATATTTCAACGGCTGCTTGTGTTTGAACAGTCTTCCATAGGACATTTTTCGTCGTCCTGGTACCAAAAACGGGGAGACTATTTCACCTTATTAAAGTATGAAATAGATGAATTGTTTCGAATGATTCATCATTACTGCAGAAAGCATTCGATTCCAAAACGTACGGATGTGGGAAGATTGTCCCTGCGGTATTTTCCAGCCCAAAACGCCGATCCGGAATGGACGGCAGTGAAAGACTCCCTTCAGCGTATCCTCTACATTTTCGAAGAGGAAGAAAGGGCCTGGCTTTCGTTTTACCATCAGCTGTCCTCCGTGGTGCCGCAGGGTACGAATGAAGAGGGTTTGCTGCATGATTTTAAATCTGCTGCCGAAGATATCGAAGGGATGTGTCTTCGTCTCGAATCGCTGCTGTTAGAGGAGAAAGACAACTACGTTTATTGGATGGAAATTGACAAAAAAGGAGCGGCCAATGCCGCTTATCTATACAATAGACCGGTGGATGTTTCAGAACAGCTCGCCGATCAGTTTTTCGCCCGCAAAGACAGCGTCATCCTTACTTCAGCTGCCCTCACCATGAAAAATTCGTTTTCCTATGTAATACGCAGGTGGGGACTTCAGGATTTTGGACCCAAAACCCTGCAGCTGGGCTCTTCCTTTTCGATAGAAAACAGAGCAAAGCTGATGGTGCCGGAAGATATTCGTTCGATAAAACAGAAAGAAAAAGATTTTATATGGGATACCGCTGAATTTATCTACCATGCTGCCTCTATAACGGAGGGGAAGATGCTCGTTTTGTTTACATCATTTGAAATGCTCCGGCAGACTTACGACCAGCTGAAGAGATGGGATGAGGAAAACATATTTACGTTTATTGCCCAGGGCGTGAAAAGCGGGAGCCGTTCTAAATTGATGAAAACATTTAAACAGTATGAGCAGGCGGTATTGCTGGGGACGAATGCGTTTTGGGAAGGAATCGATATTCCCGGAGAAGATTTAAGCTGTTTAATCATCGTGAGGCTCCCTTTTCCGCCGCCGGATGAACCAATTACCCAGGCACGAATGGAGCAGGTGAAACAAGCTGGCGGCAACCCGTTTACAGAAGTTTCTCTTCCACAGGCCGTGCTGCGATTTAAGCAGGGATTCGGAAGACTGCTGCGGCATAAAAACGATCGAGGGGTTGTTATTGTCCTGGACAAACGGATTTTTCAAAACAGATATGGCAAAGACTTTATCGATTCCCTTCCAGCATTGCCTGTTTTGCATAAACCGGTAGACCATTTGCTGAATGAAATAGCCTTATTTTTTCAAAAGGGGTAGGGGGAAGTAGTTATGACACATTTTATTATGGAAAATATTCATCTTGTTCGCCCCGGGACATCAAGGTTGGTACAAAAGAACAGCTATGTCGAAGTCCAGAACGGAGAAATTGTAGAAATTGGAAATCTTCCGGTTCCGAATAAAAAGAAAGAACATGGCAGGTGTTTAGATGGAGGTGGAAAATGGGTGATGCCCGGTTTTTACAATACCCATGCTCATACACCGATGTCTCTGCTGAGAGGAGTGGCGGATGATCTTCCTTTGAAGAAGTGGCTCGAACAGGAAATTTGGCCGCGAGAAGCAAGACTGGATAAGAAAAAAGTGGAAGCTGGAACTTCTCTTGCTCTGGCAGAGATGATCCGTTCAGGTACAGTCGCTTTTTTAGATATGTATCACCTCCATATGGACTCCGTTTTTCAATTAACGATGGAAGCCGGGATGAAAGCTGTACTCAGCAGAGGTATGATCGGATTTGGCTCAACGGAGGAATTATCGGCTAAACTTGATGAAGCGGTGCAGCTGGCACTAACCTGGAATGAATCGGGGAAAGGTCGGGTGAAAGGGATGTTGTTTCCACATGCCCCTTATACGTGTCCCCCGGATTTTTTAAGGGAAATTATAAAGGAAGCAAAGCGTCATCAGCTTTCCCTTGGCACTCATGTAGCGGAAACAGCAGCTGAAGTAGAAGACCACAGGCAGCAGTATGGGGTGACGCCTCTGTTTCATCTGGAACAGCTTGGTTTCTACGAGCAGCCATCTGTATTAACCCACCTTGTCCATGTAACAAAAAAGGAACTGGAAATGCTGCAAAACAAACCGGTTTCTGTTTCTCATAATCCAATGAGCAATGCAAAGCTTGGATCAGGAATCGCCCCGGTCGATGAGATGGCGGCAGCAGGGCTCCATCTCACGCTTGGAACGGACAGTACAGCCTCCAACAATAATCTCGATATGTTCGAGGAAATGCGGTTTGCTTCTCTGCTGCAAAAAGGGAAACGGGAAAATCCTTCCGCTGTTCGGGCAGCAGATATTGTGAACATGGCAACCATTCATGGAGCAAAAACGCTTGGGTTTGCCGAAAACGGACTGCTGACAGAAGGGGCACGCGCCGATTTTATCATGGTGAACCCGGAAGCAATACACCTTCATCCGGAACAGAATATATTGTCTCATCTTGTATATGCCATGAATGGGCAGGATGTCACCGATGTTTTTGTTGAGGGAAAGCAGCTCATGAAAGACAGAGAACTATTGACACTCGATGAAGAACGAATCAGATTTGAAGCCAATGCTTGCTATAACGAGATAATTGCCGGATAATATCTTATACAGAATGAAGTGAGGGAACTTTAAAAAGAAAGGAAGTCTTGCGTTGCAGCGTTGGATTTTAGGAGCGGGTCTTGCCCTTCTCCTTCTTGTCGGTTTATTCGTGATTCTTTATGCGGCTGTTCGTACGCCGCTGGCAGACCAGCTCGAAGCTGCTGAACAAACAGTTATGTCGGAAAAGGATATGGAAGCAGTGCACAACACCTATTATTATTTCGGAAATGAACCTGTTTATACCGTGAATGCAGAACGCAGCGACGGTTCCCGGGAATGGTTCTTTCTACAGGATGAAAGCATTATTGATCACCTTCCTTATGACGAGAGCATAACTCCAGAGGAAGCAGAAAAAATTGTCATGGAGCAATTTGACAGGAACAGCATCCGCAGTGTGAAGCCTGGAATGCAGGATGGTGAACCTTTATATGAAGTGACATTTGAGGTGGATAACACCCTGCAGTATTATTACTTGTCGATGGAGGATGGAAACTTTATTAAAAGGTATAGTCTTCAGAAATCGTAACAAAAAAATACATCGGTGAAGCAGGGGTTTTGATATCACAACTAACTTCTTCTTAAAACAGAAAACCAATCTTGAATTCAGGAAGGGTTTTTAATACACTTACGTTAAATTAGTCAGTCTAGTCAAAATGAAGGAGGATTCCAGAACATGGAGCTATCAAAAAGAGTATCGGCTCTTACCCCGTCGTCCACACTTGCCATAACGGCAAAAGCAAAGGAATTAAGGGAGCAGGGACATGATGTGATCGGTCTCGGAGCCGGAGAACCGGATTTCAATACCCCATCTTACATAATTGAGGCTGCAGCTGCTTCGATGAGAGAAGGATATACGAAGTATACCCCTTCAGGAGGACTTCCTGCATTGAAGCAGGCAATTGTTGATAAATTTCAGGCTGACCAGCAGCTGGACTACTCCCTGGATGAAATTATTGTAGGAACCGGAGCAAAACATATCCTGTTCACTCTTTTTCAGGCTTTCCTTGATGAAGGAGATGAAGTCATTATTCCTGCTCCCTACTGGGTCAGTTATCCGGAGCAGGTGAAACTGGCAGGAGGCTCGCCGGTTTATCTCAAAGGAGCAGAAGAGAATCATTTTAAAATTACGCCTGAGCAGCTGGAACGAGCGGTAACCGCGAGAACGAAAGCGGTCATTATCAACTCCCCAAGTAACCCTACGGGAAGTATGTACAGCTGGGACGAACTCAGAGAGATTGGTGAAACAGCACGGAAGCACAACCTTTTAATAGTGTCGGATGAAATTTATGAAAAACTTATTTATGATGGAGCCCATCACTATTCCATCGCGCAAATATCTCCGGAATTAAAAGCCCAGACTATTGTAATTAACGGAGTATCCAAGTCCCATTCGATGACGGGCTGGCGGATCGGCTATGCTGCCGGAGATCAAACATTAGTAAAGGCGATGACGAATCTGGCCAGTCATTCCACCTCCAACCCCACATCCAGTTCTCAATTTGGAGCCATTGCTGCTTATACCGAAGAAGACGGCTCGGTGGAAAAGATGCGCCAGGCCTTTGAACATAGGCTAAATCAGGTATATGATAAATTAATTCAAATTCCCGGGGTTACTTGTGTCAAGCCGAAAGGAGCTTTTTATCTGTTTCCGAATGTAAAAGAAGCAGCGGATAAAGCTGGATATTCCTCTGTTGATGAGTGGGTGGAAGCGTTTCTGGAAGAAGAAAAAGTAGCAGTCGTCCCTGGAAGCGGATTTGGTTCGCCGGATAATATCCGTCTGTCTTACGCTACATCACTGGAGCAGCTGGAACGCGCGCTCGAACGGATGGAAGCTTTCATTGGGAAACAGGCCTCCTTTTAAGGAGAAATAGGCCATGATTCGTTTATTTTAATAAACAAAGGAGGCTTTTTCTTGGAGACAACCATTCAATTTATTGGCAGCTATGTTGAACAAGAGGTGACTCTGGGCTGTTGGATTACAAATAAGAGGTCCAGCGGCAAGATTGCTTTTTTGCAGCTGCGTGACGGAACCGGCTTTATTCAGGGCGTGCTTGTAAAAAGCGACGCAGGGGAAGAAATGTTCAACAGGGCGGTCAATCTTCCCCAGGAAAGCTCTTTATATGTAAAGGGGACGGTAAAAGAAGATAAGAGAGCCCCCTCCGGCTTTGAGCTGCAAATCACAGATCTTACCGTCATTCATGAAGCGGGGGATTACCCCATCACTCCAAAAGAACACGGTACCGAGTTTTTAATGGACCACCGCCACCTATGGATTCGCTCCAATAAACAGCATGCGGTGTTACGGATAAGAAATGAAATTATCCAGGCTACCTATGCGTTTTTTGAGAAGGAAGGCTTTGTTAAAATAGACCCTCCGATTCTGACCGGCAGTTCCGCAGAAGGCACCACCGATTTATTTCATACAAAATATTTTGATGAGGACGCTTATCTCTCCCAATCGGGACAATTATACATGGAAGCGGCGGCCATGGCTTTTAATAAAGTGTTTTCTTTCGGGCCTACATTTCGAGCTGAGAAATCTAAAACGAGGCGCCACTTAATCGAGTTTTGGATGATTGAACCAGAAATGGCGTTCACCGATCATGAAGAAAATCTGACGGTGCAGGAAAACTATTTAACGTGGGTGGTTCAGTCCGTGCTTCAAAAATGCAAGCTCGAATTGGCAGCATTAAACCGGGATGTCCCTATTCTTGAAAATATAAAAACACCATTTCCGCGGATAACATATAATCAAGCAATTACGTTTTTGCAGCAGGAAGGCTATGAAATAGAGTGGGGAGAAGATTTTGGGGCTCCTCATGAGACAGCCATCGCAAAGCAGTACGATAAACCAGTGTTTATTACCCATTTTCCCGTGGCGATTAAAGCGTTTTATATGAAACCTGATCCTGAAAATCCAAATCTTGCACTGTGCGCAGATTTAATAGCCCCTGAAGGGTATGGTGAAATTATCGGAGGGAGTCAGAGAATTGATGATCTGGAATTGCTGCAGCAGCGCTATGAGGAACATCAACTATCCAAAGAGGCATACAGCTGGTATCTTGAATTACGGAAATACGGATCGGTTCCCCATTCCGGATTTGGTCTTGGTTTAGAACGAACAGTGGCCTGGATAGCGGGGATAGAACATGTGAGAGAAACGATTCCGTTTCCGCGTCTGCTTAACCGTCTGTATCCTTAATATCGTCGAAGCCTGCCCCCTTTTTGGGGGATTTTCTATTACGAAGCGCTTCCCTTGACGGGATTCAGCTGTCTTTCGAAAGGAGGGAACAGAATGGATCAAGAGCAGGCCCTGCATTTGATGCAATATGGACATACTTCTGTTTCCAACCTGTTATTTGATTACTATGCTAAAATAGGGTTGAAAGATCAAGAAATGATGATGCTTCTGCATATTTATCGTTTTATTGAAGATCACCATCCCTTTCCAACACCTGTTCAACTGGCGGAGCGTATGTCGGTGACCGAAAGCGAATGTTCTGCATTGCTCCGCTCCTTGATCAGCAATGATTTTTTGGAAATGCAGAAGAAACAGGACGAGAACCAGGTGATGTATGAGACCTACTCTCTGGCCCCGCTGTTCCGCAGGATAGTACAGGAACACTACCGTCCGGAGCAGGATGAAATAACAGAAACAAACACAGAAGGAGAACTATATGAATTATTTGAACAAGAGTTTTCCCGTCCTTTGTCTCCAATGGAGTGTGAAACGATCAACGTTTGGCTCGATCAGGACAAATACAGTCCGGAGTTGATCAAAACAGCATTACATGAAGCGGTGTTATCAGGAAAACTAAACCTCAGATATATTGACAGGATTTTGTTTGAATGGCACAAAAATGGGGTTAGGACAAAAAAGGAAGCAAGAACGTATAGTGAGAAGTTCCGTAAGTCCCCTACTTCAGCAAAACCTTCCTCCAAACAAAAACTGCCGCATTATCCGAATATAAACTGGCTTGATGAGTCTTAATGACGGGGGATTGATAGTATGTTAACAAAATCGCAGGTAGAGGAAGTACTTCAGACTATAAAAGAAATGTTCCCGGAGGCGGAATGTGAGCTTTATCATTCCAATCCTTTTGAATTATTGATTGCGGTGGTGCTGTCCGCGCAGTGTACAGATGCTCTGGTAAATAAGGTAACTCCCGGTTTGTTTGAAAAGTACAAATCCCCGGAAGATTATGCAGCGGTGCCGCAGGAAGAATTGGAACAGGATATTCGCTCGATAGGGTTGTATCGTAACAAAGCGAAAAATATCAAAAAACTCTCCGCGTCGTTGATGGAACAGTTTGACGGAGAAGTCCCGCGTACCCGAGAAGAACTAATGAGTCTTGCCGGCGTAGGACGAAAAACTGCAAACGTGGTGGTATCTGTCGCTTTTAAAACTCCTGCTATTGCAGTCGATACACATGTTGAAAGAGTGACAAAGCGCCTGGGGATCTGCAGATGGAAGGACAATGTCCGGGAAGTAGAGGATACCCTGATGAAAAAAATTCCCGAAGAAGAGTGGGCGGATTCTCATCATCGTTTTATTTTTTTCGGGCGTTACCACTGCAAAGCACGAGATCCGCAGTGCCCGGTCTGCCCATTATTGGATTTATGCAGGGAAGGGAAAAAACGAATGCGGCATCAGGAGGTTAAACATGGATGAGCTTGACATCCCCGGTCATTTGGCGGTCTCTCCTTTTTATAACACAGCCTTAATTAGAGATGAAAATCCGCGGAAAAGCAAATACCCATTTATAGATGAAATACTATGGCATAACGGAGTGGCTGAACTTCCCCCATGGGAGGCGCCCCTGCAGTATATACCGGTCCTTTTCAAGGAATGGGACGAAGATTTTTCTTACGTCGAGACTTGTTTTTCCAAGAAAGATAGGAAAACAGCGTATCCTTATATGATATACCATATAGCCAGTGTTATAAGTATTATTTCATGGATGAATCACACGAGGGTTCCTGATGTTTCCGCGCCGTCAATAGGAAAAGAACTGGAAGAGTTAAAACGGAGCCCGTCCAACATAGGAGACAGAATCGTATTTGTGACAGCAAAACCAGATCATCATCACAGTTTTAAGCAGCTTCAAAGTCTCATGATCGAAAACCGAAAACAATTTGCTATTGTAAAATTGGAAGAGAAAAAAAGAAAATCCGGCAGCTTCAATGATTCACGGAGGGAAATATGATGGTGCAAACGACAGTCAAAACGGAAAGCTCCTTACACGGATTACCTTTTTATGAGGAAGATGAAAGGCGGCTGCAGGCGATTGAAACGAAGCGAAACCACCCTGCCTTTGAAGTGGCGTTCTGCGGTCATTTCTCAGCTGGAAAATCCACGCTTTTAAATCGTCTGCTGGGAAATGAATTACTGCCAACCAGCCCAATACCAACCAGTGCCAATGTTATCTCCATACAAGACGGACCAGTCGGCCTGGAGGTAACAAATGAGCAAGCAGAAACATGGAAATGGGAAGAAGAAATTCCATGGGATCAAGTGAAAAATTGGGGCATGAACGGAGAAGAAATAAAACAAATATCCATCCATGCCCCCCTGCCCTTTTTGTCGAAATATACAAGAATTCTTGATACGCCCGGTGTAGATTCAACCGATCCCAGTCATCAGCAAATCACAGTGGATCAGCTTCATACGACGGATTGTATTGTATATGTGTCCGATTATAACCATGTTCAGTCTGAAACAAACCTTCGATTCCTAAAGCAGATGGCTAATGAAGAAAAACCGATTATCCTGGTTGTTAATCAAATTGATAAGCATGACGAGAGGGAGTTAAGTCTTCGAGCCTTTGAAAATGGCCTGTGGACGACATTGGCAACAGCTGGTATACAACCGCTGCGGCTGTTTTTTACATCAATGAAAAACGAACAGCACTCCTATAATCAGTTTTTGGAACTTGCTTCTTATTTAAAACCAATTTTATATCATGGATCCACCCTGTACAGCAGCAGCCTGCCCATGTTGGAACGGGGTGCAGTGAAACAATTAAAAGAAAAATTATTGGAAGAAAAACAGGAAACCTATGAGAAATGGAGAGAGGAAGCAGCAGCGAAAGGGTTATCCCCGGACGATGCCGAAAATCACGAAAAAATAGTACAAGCTTTGCATGATATAGAAGGAGAAAAAAAGAATACAAGAAAAGCATTATACGAGCAAAGGAATAAGTTACTAAAAGATGTCACTTTATTTCCTTATACGACAACAGAAAAGGCAAGACACTGGCTGGAAAGCTGTCACAAGAATTTCAAGACAGGCTGGTTGTTTACCAGACAAAAAACTGCTGAAGAACGTAAAAAGAGAAAGGACGCACTGCTGGAAGAATTGAATGAAAAAATAAAAACACAGCTGTTGTTTCATATAAAAAATATCCTTTCCGACATGGACTGGTCGTATTTAAAAGAGCCTGAAACGTATGAACAAAACGTCCAGCAATTATCCTATACGGTACAGGAGGAACTTCTTGATCGTTACGCACCGACGTCTGAATTTGACCGTCATTTTGTATATACTTTCACAGATAATGTTAGCTCAGATATTGTAAAGCAGATTAAAACAAAAACAGATTGGTTATTTGCGTACTATGTAGAAGCAGTAGAAAAACAATTTCAGGAAAAAGAAGACCAGCTCCAAGAAAAACTGGAACAGAGTGCAGATATGAAAGAAGAGTGGCAGCGGTGGATCACTGCGGCAGAACCGCTCGACCAGAAAATAGAGGCATGCCGGAAGTTTTTAGAAGAACGAGACGGGTCGTCCTTTTTTCAGGAACAACTACAGGAGACAGCCTTCAAAGAGTACCCGGCAGAAGCTGCTCCGCCGATTGCTGTAACCGAACAGGAGAACAGTATGATAGCGGCAGAAGAAATTTATGAGGAACCCGTCCAGGTTGAAAAAGCAGATGACACGTTTTTAGAACCACTGCGCGAATACTTAAATACGTACCGTGAGAGGGATTTGTTCCAGGCTGAGAAAGAAAAGCTGGCCTCTCTTTTAAAGCAGTACGATCAGAACAGAACTATTGTATCTCTATTTGGTGCCTTCAGTGCCGGAAAATCAAGTTTTATCAATGCCATGCTTGGTGATTCCATTCTGCCGGTTGCTCCTTATCCGACCACTTCTGCGGTAAACCGGATTGAAAAAAGCAATGACAGCTTCAGGCACGGCACCGTCCTCCTGGAAATAAAAAACGAAGCGTTTTTGGAAGGTGAAATTCGGGCGGCATCCAGAGAATTGGGGACAGAACTTGATAGGAAACAGCTTCAAAACTGGAAAAAACCTGCTCAAGCGAGCTTAAATGAGTATCAGCGCACCTATTCCGATTATTTATTCACGTTGCAGCAAAGCTTGAAAAAAAGAATGGCAGAACCAGGGCAGCAGTTGGAATGCGGACTTCATGAGCTCCATGAATGGGTGGCAGAGGAAGAAAAAGCCTGTCTGGTTAAAGAAGTTACCATTTATTATGATTGCCGATGGACCTTAGATGGTCTCGTTCTGGTGGATACACCGGGGGTTAATTCTATTCATGGGCGCCATACAAATGTTGCATTTGAGCAGCTCCGAAAATCAGATGCGGTATTGTACGTAACTTATTACAACCATGCATTTTCAAAAGCCGATCATGTTTTTCTCCAGCAGATGGCGCGGGTTAATCAACACTTCCACTCTAATAAATTGTATTTTATTATTAATGCCGCTGACCTGGCGGCTGCGAATGATGAGCTGCAAGGAGTGAAAAATCATGTGAGGGAGCAGCTCATTCAAAATGGCGTGGACCATCCAAGATTGTTTACTCTTTCCAGCAAGCAACGCTTGGAAGCGAAAAAGAACAACACGCTGGCACAAGATTCTTTTTCCGAGTTTGAAAGCTTCTTTGCTTCCTCCACGTCAGCTGAATTGAAAGCCGCGCACCTTGAAAAAATAAAAGAATATTGGAGTCATATTTACAAACTGTTGAAGTCGCTCGTTTCTGCGTTAGACGCAGGGGAACATGAATTAGAAAAACGGCTTCAAAAAAGACTGAATGCGGCGGAAGCCTTTCGAAATCAGCTGCCGGCATTTACTATGAATTCTTTTGTTTCAGGACTTCAGGAAGAACTGCAGCAGCAGTGTACGTATCTGCAGGAAAGAACCAAATTTATTATTCATGATTATTTCTCTCAGGCGGTAAATCCGGCTGTTCTAACTGGTTCAACGAAAGGAAAACAAAAATCGCAATTACTTGGAGCTTTACAGGAATTGGAAGGTTTAGCAAAAACTTATTTACATCAAGAACAACAAACAATAATGATCCGGCTGGAAGAGAAAATGAAAAACCATATTTATCAATATGTGCAGCAATTTCTTGAAGAAAATAAACCGAAAGAGCTCACGATGGAAGGCTGGGACGGCGGATGCCATTTTCATCGTTTTGTTGATATGAATAATAGTTTCTCTCTGAATAAAGAAGATTTTTTATCTTTTTATCAATCAAGCAAAGATTTCTTTGAAAATAAGAAAAGCAGGCAGTTGAAGGAGGCTTTTGCGGAAGCCGTCCAATTGGAAACAACAGCAGCGGCATCCTCCTTTGAAGAGCAAGTAAAAGAAAAAATCCAGATATTTTTAAACGAAACAACCTCCTCGATCATAAAGGAGTTCCATGAGAAAATAGATAGTGAAAAAGAACGTGGCCGCTGGCTGTTTGATACTTCAAGAAAAAAAGAGGTAGAGGAAGAGTTCTTGTTTATTGAACATTCCTTGTGACAAGACCAATAAAAATTAAAAAATCCCGAACGACTTTAAATCGTTCGGGATTTTTTAGGTAGCCCTGTTTATTGCCGTGTCAACATACTTCGATTGCGTAGAGGATCGGCTGAAAAATTAAGATAACGGTTGTTATTCATTACCGCCGGAGTCATCATTGTTTGACTCCTCCTCATCGGTGGAACTGGATTGTGCCTCGTCGTCAGTATCATCGTCGGTACTGTCGTCGGAATCATTATTTCCATTTCCATTGCCATTGTCATTGTTGTTATTACCGTTTTGATTCCCATTATTATCATTGTTATTATCAGGGTCCGTATTGTTATCATTGTCGGACGGACCTTCATTATCATCGTCCTCATCCGGAGGCAGATTGTCCCCCGGCTCATCTAAACCAGGGCCGTCTTCATTTTCTTCTTCTTCACTTTCTTCGTCTTCCTCCTCCAGATCATCTTCGTCTGGAACATTCACTTGAACTTCTGCAGAATCACTGGATTGATCAGGTCCTTCTTCATTTATGACCGTTACCCGAAAGCTGTGAGTCGTCCCTTTTTCAGGGGCCGACAGAACATATTCCATGTTCGACTGGGTTGTTAATGACTCATAGGAACCTTCTTCGGACCGATGTTCAATTTCAAAGGTACGCCCTTGCATTTCGTTTTCGTCATAATTCCAGCTGAGCTGAATTTCGTCGTCTTCTTCGTTATATACAGCATTTAATTCATTAATCTGTTCAGGGGTGGCAAATTCATCAGAAACATCTTCCGGTCCGGTGCCTTGAACGAACAGCTCTGTAATAATTTCACTTTGAGGCGTATATTGACTTGCCCGCTGTCCGGTACTTCGTTCAATATCAATAGATTCCACCGAATCAGGCTGCGTGAAATCCGGCGTATCCACCCCTTCTGAGACATTGCCCATCACAAGCCTGAAGATTTCTTTTGCAATATTACTTTCCCCGTTGATTAAATAATTTTCGCCCCGATTTCCGCTGAAACCGGTCCAGATAGCGGCCGTGTACCGGGGGGTATAGCCGGCAAACCAGACATCAGGATCTCCTCCGGCCGGGATACCGTACTGTTGATGTTCGGATTCGGTGAAATTGGTAGTCCCTGTTTTTCCGGCAAGCGGCAGGCTTGGAATATTTGCTCCGGTGCCTGTCCCCTCATCCACTACATCTTTTAACATGTCAGTGATCATGTAGGCGGTATAATCATTCATGGCCTGCCTGGAGTCATGCTCGAGCGTCATTTCTCTTCCATCACGGAATTCAATGCTGCGGACGGCGTACGGCTCCGAATAGGTTCCTTCATTTCCAAACGCCGCGTAAGCACCTGCCATTTCCAAACTGGAAAAGCCGGGATTCACACCGCCGAGAGCCGCAGCGGGATTCACATTCTCCAAGGGCAGTCCAAGACCGCGTGCAAATTCTCCAGCCTGTTCCAGACCGGTTTGCTGCAGTGCTTTGACAGCAGGAACGTTAATGGAGTCAATCAAGGCTTCCCTCATGCTGACAGAGCCCCGGTAGGTGCCCGAATAGTTCTGTATTTGATTATCTCCATTTTCTGTGTAGGTATGCGGTTCATCCACGAGTTGATGGTAAGTTGACCACTGATTGTACTCAATGGCAGGGCCGTAATCAAGCAGCGGTTTAATGGTGGAACCGGGCTGGGCGCTGCCGTTGCTTGCATAATTAAATCCTTTCGCAACGTCACGGCTCTGTCTGTTCCCTACCATGGCTTTAATCGCACCGGTCTCTGTATCCAGCAGGGTGAAACCGACCTGAAAGTCTTCATTGTCTGGGTAATTGCTGATATGCTGGTTGGTCTGAATGACTTCTTCCGCATATTCCTGTGCCTCTGTGTCAAGCGTTGTATATATTTTTAATCCTGCGGAATACAATTCGTTGGAAGAAATTCCGTCTACATCCTCCAGCTCCTTTTGGACATGGGTCATGAACGAATCGTACACCACCCCTTCCTGTGTCGGATTATAATCGATTTGTTCATTTATATTCACAGCTTTAGCCTGATCTGCTTCTTCCTTTGAAATAAAATCATGTTCTGCCATCAAGTTAATAATCATGTTTCTTCTTTCTTTAGCGGTTTCTGGATTCTGGATCGGTTCATAATGATTTGGTCTTCTCGGGATGGCAGCGAGGAGGGCTGCATCTTCAATCGTTAATTCATCTACCGATTTATTAAAATAGATACTGGCTGCCTCTCCGATGCCGTAAGCTCCCTGTTCAAAATAGATCAAGTTTAAATACATTTCCAGGATCTGCTCTTTGGAGTACTGCTGTTCCAGCCGGACAGCCAGATACTGTTCCTGGACTTTTCTTGTAATTGTTTTATCGGGTGATAAAAAGGCGTTTTTGACGACCTGCTGGGTAATGGTACTGGCCCCTTCCGCTCCAAAGCCTTCCGTGAAATTGGCGGCGAGAGCTCCGAACATACGCTGAATATCTACGCCAAAGTGATCATAAAACCGGACGTCTTCCACTGCAACGAAGGCAGATTTTGCATGCTCGGGAAGATCGGCTATATCAATCAGGTCGCGATTTTCTCCGGCCTGCAGCTGCGTGACTTCTTCCCCGTTTTGATCATATATTTCAGCAGCCTGGGAAAAGACCAGCTCTTCGGGATCGAGGGCAGGGGCGTTACTAATCATGAATGCCGCTGCGATGCCTCCTCCCAGGACTAATAGAAAACCAGTAATTAAAGTAATAAGAACAATATATTTAAAGATCGAGCGTTTTGATTTCTTATTGGAATTGGAAGAGGTTGTTTTATTTTTCTTTTTGGAAGTTTCCTGTGCTTTACGTCGTTCCTGTCTGGAGCGGTAATTTTCACTCATGACTCATTTCTTCCTTTCTGTAACAATAAATCCAATGTTTCTTTGAAGTCTGACTTATTAGTCGGCGGGAGTGCAAAAAGGTTACATCAGCTAAAGTACACATTATCAGCGGTTTCCAGGTAATCAAGGCGCGGGGCATATTTTACGCGTATGATATGCCCTTTCTCCTCAATGTGCTGTTTTGGAATCGATTTTCGCTGCTGCTGCTGAGTGTACCACCATATAAAATGAGAAGCATCATATAAATACGTTTCCTCCAATAAAGAAAAACGAATGATCAGAAAAGCGATCCCCTTGTGGTGAAGGATTTGTTTCATATGTTCTACCTGATGGGCATGGATATTTCCAAAAGGAAAAGAGGTTTTACTTCTTGTCTCTTTTGCTTCGAAGTCAATGTATTTCCCACGATAAATCCCATTGTAGTCTGTTGTCGAGGGTTGTTTAAAATAAGCTTCTGTTATTTTGGCAGCACTTCGTTTGGGATAATCAACGTTTACGATCTGGACAGGAGTGGGCTTTTTATGGATAACAGCCAGTCCTTCTGCTTTATAATATTGATTTGTTTCATTCAGGTCGTGTTCCAATGACATCCCGCGGTTGCCAAACAAGGAGGGAGAACTTTTTCCTTTTTGAGAAGCAGCAGAACCTGTATATTTCTTCCCTCCCGGGTAACGAAAGGCCATATAACATCTTCCTTTTCTCATATATACAAAAATATAAATTTCGGGCGTTTTTAAGTTCCAGCTCCAGGCGACATCGGCTCGAAGGCCTGCAGGAGGCAGGTCAGATCGTCGTTGCCACAGAAGGCGGCGGCTTCAACGCCCGTCCCAGGACGTGCACGGTTTTAGTAGAAGAACCTTTATTTAGGCGGGCGCCTTGCGCTTGTCTTATATTTCATTCCTACATCTTAGCATATCTTATCGCAGGAAAGAACCGTCTGAAAGTAGGAATAGGGTTGAAAGTAGACAATAGAGGGGATACTCATGTTACGATAAGGAGGATAGAGAAAGTGAGGGATTTGATGAATGAAAAGCCGGTTAATCTCGGATTTGGCAATATGATGCCTCCTGAGAGGATTGTATCTATTGTCAGCTCTGATTCCGCTCCTACCAAACGACTGATTCAGGAAGCCAGAGAAAGAAAAATGCTGATTGATGTAACAAATGGAAGAAAAACGAGAAGTATCATACTGGCAGACAGTGATCATGTACTGCTTTCTGCTATTCAGCCGGAAACAGTGGCGCAGCGGTTGAATGAAAATGACAGCAATAATTAAAAAACAGCTTCGGCCTGAGCCGGAGCTTTTTTTGTTGAATCCTTCAATAATTGGACTACCTTGCTCGAATACACACTAGTTCTGTCAACGGGGCAGGGATCCTCCTTCCCTGCTGAGAATTCAACAGGTACAACGAATAAGGAGGAGGATCTGAGATGACAGAACAATGGTTAAAAACAAAGGACATCGCTAATCAGCTGAATGTTTCTCCTGCCACGGTGTTAAAATGGGTGAAAAAACATCATATTCCGTATACGGAGAACGGGTACGGGCATTATTGCTTTAAAGAAGAAACGGTAGCAGACTTTTTTGAAATAAAACGGGAAAATCAAAAATTGTACGCGCGTGAACGGGAGTCTGGGGAAACGGTATCTTCCGCCGCGGTAATGGACAGGCTGGCTGAAACGGAAAATAAACTGCATATGCTGGAAAGAATGATTGTGAATAAAGCGGATGATATCGTTACATTTCAATTGGTGGAACACCGGAAAAAAGTGGAGGCCTTAAGCAAACAGCTGGATAAGATGGAGCAGAAAGTGCAGAGGATGGAGGAACAGTATCAATATCAACAGACTCCCCCCAAAGCTCCAAACAAACAGACAAAAAAAGCAAGGAACCTGCTTGCCAGCCTGTTTCTATTTGATTGAACGCCATCACCCCTGATATGATGGAAGTTAAGAGGGGGATCTTTTATGCTTCAAGAGCAGAAAAAAGAACTTTATGACAAAACAAATGCTTTAAAACAATTGAATAATCAGGCATTGCAGAATTATACCACCATAGCCCGGGAACCTGAATATTCTCCGGATTTCTATGAGGAAGTAAAACCCTTTGCTGATCAGGTGAAAGCCTGGGCGGATGAATGGAAGCCATTGGCAGAAAAATGGGTTATAGAGGAGAAACCTCCTTATTTTTATCTAAAACAGATTGAAGATACGCATGATAATCTATTAATTTCATCTGTAACCTCCTTTCAATCGGATACTAAGCAGAAACGATTCCGGGAAATGATTCAATCCATTGATTATATCCTATCGGGCATGGAAAATGAGCTGAACCTGCAGAAATAATAGAGGGGAAGGAAAAAAGATGAAATATATTGCAGCACCGGCCTGGCTGGATAAAAGAAAGAAAGAGGACAATGTCCGTATCGTGGACTGTCGGTTTCAATTAGATAACCCAGATGCCGGAAGAACCGGGTACCAGGAAAGCCATATACCCGGTGCCGTTTATTTTGATTTGGAAAAGGACCTCTCCGGAACTGTAAATACTCATGGTGGGAGGCACCCGCTTCCCAATATGGAAGAATTTGCGGAGAAATTGTCCAAAGCAGGGATAGATCAGAATACAGAGATCATTGCCTATGATGATCAGAGCGGCGCTATGGCGGCGAGATTTTGGTGGATGCTCCGGTATATGGGGCATGATAAAACGTTTGTCCTCGATCGTTCTTTTTCGGAATGGGAGAAGGAAGGCAGACCGGTGGAATCAAGGAAACCGGAATTCAGCTTTAAACGATTTATACCACAGCTTCAGCCCAATATGCTGGCCCCGTTGGAAGAGGTGAAACTTGCGCTTCATGATAAAGACACCTCTCTAATGGATGGAAGAGATGCCAAACGTTACGACGGAGAACAGGACAAGGTCGACCATACTGCCGGCCGTATTCCAGGAGCTGAACATTATTACTGGAAAGAAGTGCTTGACAAGAAGGGCAGATGGAAAACTACCAAAGCGCTTGAGGAGCATTTCCGGGAACTTTCAAAACAGGAGAAAATCATTTCCTACTGCGGTTCTGGTGTCACGGCCTGTGTGAACATTCTCGCTTTAAAAGAGGCTGGTTTTGATCAGGCGAGACTTTATGCGGGGAGTTGGAGTGACTGGATCTCCTATGATGATCTTCCGATAAGCAGAGGGCAGGGGGATTAACTTCTGTCTTCTTTTTTTATTTGGTGCCATCTGCTTTTTGGGAGACGCCAGCCGTAATGAACGGAGAGCATGCGGCAGACTACAATCATCCCGAGAACGAGAAGATAGCCGGGCATGGATTGAATCCATCCCGTTCCAACACTTATACCTGCCAGCATCGTCCATGCAATATAAATTTCGTTGCGAAGAAAGATTGGTTTTCTTCCCGCTAATACATCTCTTATCATTCCTCCCCCAGTCCCCGTCAGAGCTGCAGCCGCAATGGCGGCACTTAAAGGAAGGTCCATTTCTGCGGCGAAAATCGCCCCCTGCACGGCAAACGAACCGAGGCCTGCCGCATCAAAAAGAAGGCCCCATTTCATCCACGTTTCAAACAAAAAAGAAGGCAGTAAAAACGCAAACGTCATAATAATAAACGCGATGAAAAAAAGAGAACCCTGCTCCCATAATGCGGTGACCGGCACCCCGATCAATAAATTACGGATTGCCCCGCCGCCAAACGCCGTTACAAAGCCTAATATATAGATCCCCATTAAATCGTAATCTTCTTCCATGGCAACAAACACCCCGCTTAGGGCGAAAGCGATCGTCCCAACCATATTTAAAATATCCCAGGTCACAGCAAATTGTCTCCTTTTCTAGTGATGATTATGGTTCACCTTCTCCTAAAAAACCCGCCCCCTTAGCAGGGCGGGAATGGGTTAAAATCGTCCTGATTTAAATATAGCGTAAAGAAGCCATAAAAACATAAAAAAGGAAATGATAAAACTAATCTCAATAACCGGCAGTCTCACAAGCGGGGAAGAAGAATCCCCGAAGGTCGAGCCGATAATAAGGCCAACCATAATAATACTGAAGGCAAGAAGAATAATACTAAACGAAACTCTATTACTTATCCGGTCCAGTTTATTGAGAAAAATATTTATTTTTGGGATTTTCATTTCCACGCCGACATGGCTGTTATTTAATTTTGACAAAGCATCCCTGAACTCTTTTGGAATATCAAGCAAATAGTTACGCTGACGCATTCCTTCCTTCAGCCAATCCTTTGCAATCTTACGGGGATCCATTTGTTCTTTTGCCAGTCTTCTTCCGTATGGTTCGGCAATTTCTACAATGCTGAGGTCGGGATCGAGGTGTTCAATAATTCCTTCAAATGTAATAAAAGCCTTGGCAAGCATCGTATATTCCTTATAAATTTGTATTTCATAACGATGGGAAGTAGCAAATATATCATTGATCGCTTCGCCGAAACGAATTTCATGAAACGGGATTTCATAATATTTGGCCAGTAAGTAATATACATCTTCGGCAAATTGATCATGATCGATTGTTTCCGGAATATCAGCCATTCCATAAATAGCATCCGCCACCTGGTCTGGTTTTTTCCGGGTCATGGCAATAACATAATTGATAAACTGTCTGCGCATGGCTTTATTGAGACGTCCGACCTGGCCGAAATCGATAAAGCCTGCTCTATCTGAATCCGTAAATATGATATTGCCGGGATGGGGATCACTGTGAAAAAAGCCGTCTATCAGCACTTGATGAAGAAATGCATCGGTAAGAGAGCGTGCCAGCTCTTTTTTATGAAAATCTTTATTCGAACTGCCTAGTTCAGCCAATTTGGTACCTTCCAGAAAGGTAATTGTAAGCACTCTTCGGCTGGAATATTTTTCAAAAACAGCCGGGATCTCTAGGGCAGGAAAAGAGGCCATGTTGGTTCGCATTTTTTCCGTATTGCGTGCTTCCACGTAGTAATCCACTTCATCACGAATCGCATCGACATATTCTTCAATGACATCCTGGAGCCGGTAATACCGCGCCCAATGGAAACGCTGACTAAACAATCTGGCCAGATCTCTTAAAATATCTATGTCTTTTTCGATCGTTTCTTTAATATGCGGCCTGGAAACTTTTACAGCCACACGGTGACCATCATGAAGAACGGCCTGATGCACCTGGCCGATGGAGGCCGCGGCAATAGGTTCTTCCGAAAAAGTATAATAGATGTCATCGAGGGGGCGGCCGAGATCGTTTTCAATGATCTGGCGCGCCTGCTCAAACGGAAAAGGAGGAACTTCGTCCTGCAGCTTTTCCATTTCTTCTATGATGGAAGGAGGGAAAATATCTTCCCGTGTACTAATTAATTGTCCCAATTTGATAAATGTCGGCCCTAGGTCCTCTAAAACAAGCCGGATTCTTTCCCCGATGGAGTGCATATTAAAGTCATTTGGATCAGAAGCCAGCCGTTTAGGAAGAGACAATATATGAAATAGTCCGACTTCCTGCAGTATATAACCAAATCCATGACGGGCCAGAACAGCTGCTATTTTCCTGTAACGATTGGCATGTTTTAGACCGCGTGTTAATTCCATCTTAAAATTCCTTTCAGGAATAATAACCTATAATAGTTAAAAAGGACAGATTACTCTGTTTCGCTATCTGTTCCCGGTTGTTCTAAACGCTCCAGTTTTTTTTCAATGATCTCCAGTTTTTCCTGCAGTTGTTCGATATCATTTTCGGTAGCCAACCCTAAATCCCTGAAAGAATCTTGAACTTTTTCTTTGGCCTGGCCGCTCCATTCAGATTCAGCAGCCTGACCGCGCTGAATAAGTTCTTCTTTCCATTGTTCTGCTTCTCTTGGAGTTATTTTTCCTTTGGAGACGAGGTCATCTACATACGTTTGTACTTTTTCTTTTCCGTAAGCGGCTGCTCCGAGTCCAAGAAAAAATCCTTTTTTTAACCTATCGTTCATCATGATACCCCTTTCCACTTTATTTCAGGATAAGTGCTTCCTCCAATGGAAGATACGGTTTTGAAAAAAGGCTTCCCTGTAAATAGAAAAGTCTATTCAGGCAAGCCGGATTTTTAAAAGTATAATTTGCATCTTCAGCCATTATCCCTGATCATAAGGTATATAAACAACAGAATAGCGATTATGGATATAACAGTCAGTCCAGTGACAAAAGCTGGTTCTGCATCGTTCCATGCGTTCACAGATGAAGCATAGGCACTTGACGGCAGAATGAATACAGCGAGAGCGGCAAGAAGCACTGCCAGTCTTTTCATAAATTTCCCTCCTTTGGTCTTTTTCTGTTATGTAGTACGGCAATGGCATACTCCCTGAGGCGGGGATATTCTAATCATACACTGGAGAACTTCTAAAAAACAATAGGCAGGCCACATATATTATATCCCTGTGACGGTAAATTATCAATGAGGATGAATGATCTACGGAGGAAGAAATTCAGCAGATGAAGAAGGGAACAAATCAGTTTTCACGGCAGGAAAACATGTTATAATAGTACCGGCTTTTGGGATACGGCACTCGGAAAAACCGGATACATGTTCATGGAAGGAATAGAAAGGAAAATGATTATGACGAGGATTCACATTGAAGACATTATCATTGCTAATCAAACTTTAAAAGATGTTGTAACGCATACCCCGCTTCAAAAGAACCAGGTGTTATCGGAGCGCTTTGGGGCTAATGTTTACTTAAAACGGGAAGACCTGCAGGTGGTGCGCTCTTTTAAGATAAGGGGAGCCTATCATTTAATGCACAGTTTATCAAAGGAGACCCTGAAAAATGGTGTCGTTTGTGCAAGTGCCGGCAATCATGCGCAGGGAGTCGCGTATTCCTGCCATTCCTTAAAAGTAAAGGGCAAGATTTTTATGCCGACAACCACGCCAAGACAGAAGATTGGACAGGTTAAATTATTTGGAAAAGAGTATATTGAAGTAGTCATAACCGGAGACACCTTTGATGATTCCTATCGTGAGGCGATGGCGTATTGTGAAGAAAATAATATGGCCTTCATCCATCCCTTTAATAACGAGAAAATAATTGCGGGACAGGGAACCGTTGGAATGGAAATAATGAACGATATCGAGGAACAAATTGATTATCTGTTCTGCTCGATAGGCGGGGGCGGATTAATTTCAGGTATCGGCACGTATGTTAAATCTATTTCACCGGAAACAAAATTGGTCGGCACAGAGCCGGGAGGAGCTCCCGGGATGAAGGAATCGCTTGGTAAAAATGAAGTAACAGAACTGAAAAAGATGGATAAGTTTGTAGATGGCGCAGCTGTTAAAAGAGTGGGAGATATTACATTTGATGTCTGTCAGCAAATCCTTGATGATATATCTCTGGTCCCGGAAGGCAAAATCTGCACCACTATTCTGGAATTATATAATGAAAATGCGATTGTGGCGGAGCCTGCGGGAGCAATGCCGATTTCTGCTCTGGATTTCTACAGGGATGAAATTAAAGGAAAAACGGTAGTTTGTGTGGTCAGTGGAGGAAACAATGATATTGGCCGGATGGAGGAAATGCGTGAAAAATCCTTGCGTTATGAAGGCCTTCAGCATTATTTTTTGATTGATTTTCCTCAGCGGGCGGGGGCGTTACGGGAGTTTCTGCATGAGGTGCTCGGACCAGAAGATGATATTACCCGTTTTGAATACACAAAGAAAAATAATAAAGCAAACGGCCCTGCTCTCGTTGGCATCGAATTGACGGACCCGGCAGATTATCATACATTGATTGAAAGGCTGGAGAAAAAGAAATTTCATTATAATGAAATAAATAAAGAAGAAAGTTTATTTCATTTTCTTATTTAACCTTCCTCCAAAAGGAAGGTTTTTTTCTCTTCGTGTTTAATATAAAAACAGAGGAGGGTAAGAAGAGCAAAGGAGGGGATGCCATGATTGTAAACGAGGCGGATGCCGTGGTTGAGCTGATTCCCCAGCATGAGCACGCCAGAATATCGGCAGAAATTTTAAAGAATTGGAAGGAGCCGGGGGTAAGAGCAAATCCGCTTTGGAATGCATTGTGGACAGCCGTGAGAGAGCATGATAGAGCGTGGATTCCGCTGGATGCGAGTCCGTGGTTAAATGAAAGACAAATCCCGTATTCCTTTACACATTATCCTGAACCGGAAAAGATCACTGCCTATCAACATGGAATTGAAGCGGCAGCAAGCCTCCATATTTACAGCGGACTGCTTGTCAGCAGACATTACGCGGCCTTTTTTGCTTCCAGCACCACGGAAGAGGGACAGAATTTCTTCCGACTGGAAAAGGAACGGCAGCAAAAATTAAGAGAAGAACTGGGGTATCCGGCCCAGGAAGAGGATCATTTGAAACTTCTCCAATTTTGTGATGATGTGTCTTTGTATGCATGTATGAATACACCCGGTGTTTCAAAAGACGAGGAAATAGAATGGTTTCAAAATGGGTTCCGCCATTCCTTTGCGTTCCTCAATAATGAAACCATACAGGCCCGATTTAAAACAAAGGAATCCATTCAATTGCACCCGTTTCCTCTTCAGACCGAACTTAAATGTGCTGTTCATGGGGTGAAAGTGGAAAAGAAAGATATAACGAAAACAACGGCGCACAAGATTTTGCAGAACGGGGAACCTTCTGTCCGACCTATTCGGTTTGTTCCTTGATAGAATAAAAATTCCATTCAAAAAATGTAAAAGAAAGGGGTATAGTGTACGATGACATTACGGGGGAAAAAAGTAATCGCTTTGGTAGAAGAAGATTTTGAGGATCTGGAACTGTGGGTTCCGGTCATGAGGCTGCGGGAAGAAGGAGCTACTGTTGTTCTTACCGGGAAGGAGCAGGGGAAAACCTATTACGGTAAACATGGTGTCCCAGTTGAAGCGGAAGCCGCTTTTGAAGAGATAAATGCAGAAGAATTTGACGGCATTCTCGTTCCTGGGGGCTGGGCCCCGGATAAACTGCGGCGGTATGACGACGTCATCCATATGGTAAAGCATATGGAGGAGAATAAAAAGATTATCGGCCAGATTTGTCATGCCGGCTGGGTTCTGGTTTCAGCTGACATTCTTCAGGGTAAACAAGTGACCAGCACCCCTGGAATAAAAGACGATTTAAAAAATGCGGGAGCCGTCTGGCATGATGAAGAAGTGATCGTGGACGGCCATGTGATTTCGAGCCGCCGTCCCCCTGATATTCCTGCCTACTGCAGGGAACTGGTTCAGGCTTTTGCAGACAGCTGAGACAGCTCCTGCCGGGAAGGAGGAACCGGTATGGCGGAAGTGCAGAGAAAACTGCAGGAATTCACACAAACAGCTACAGAATTAAAAGCGATATGGAACCGTCTTCCTGAAGTGGAGAAAAAACAGTATTTAAAACAATATCCATTTCATAAAGATCTGCCGGACGTGGTGGAAGATATTACAGTCTGGAACGATGAAGTTCGAAAGCTGTAAGAGAGCCTGGTTCTTAAGGAACCAGGTTTTTTGTGATATATTGGGGAAGACAGGTTCTTTTTATTAATGGGATCAATCGGAGGTGCTGATGTGCATAGATTTTGGCCTGGAATGGAGGATGGCAGATGAAGGAGATTACAGCAGAGGACGTTGAAGGCCTAAAACATCGAGAAGAACCAGAAGCCGTTTTTTTCTATACCCCGCTTTGCGGAACGTGTAAATGGGCAGGGCGGATGATGGAGCATTTGGAAAAAATATATGGAGACTCTTCTTTTTTTCAGGCTGACATAAATCAAATGCCTGCCATTGCCAGAGAAGAGAGAATAAAAAGCGTACCATGCCTGAAAGTTTACCAGCAGGGCGCAAACATTCTTACCATCTATGCCTTTGAATCTGTACCGTCTTTGCTGAAGAGGCTTCATGGTTTATTTACGTTTTCGATGGAATAGAAGAAAGGAGGAGCAGTATGGATGCCCCTGATTTTGAACTTTATGAGATGAGTGGAGAAGAAAAAGTCAGACTCCAGGATTTCAGAGGAAAACCACTGATGTTGACTTTTTGGGCGTCCTGGTGTCCGGATTCTCAGAAGGACCTGGCGCAGAAACAGACGTTTTATGAACATCTTGATTCAGACCAGCTCACGTTTTTAACGATAAATGTAACAGGCCGGGAAGGGCGGACGGAAGACCCCTTTTATTTTATGGAGAAGAACCAGTATACGTTTCCGGTTCTTTTGGATGAAAAAACAAAAACATATGACCGGTATCAATGTATGGGGGTCCCCACTACGTTTATACTGGATGAAGAGCTCAACATCGTAAACCGTTTTAATGATAAAGCGGCGTTTATAGAAATCATAAATGGTATGAAAGAAGTTCTTGAAACGTGACCCGGCTGTGTAACACGGGTCACGTTTTTTAAGGTTTTTTTCCGGTTTTTATAACTTGTTTCATCTGCTGGCTGTTCGGGTAATCATTTGCGTCATATTGGTCCATGACTCTATCTAAATCATAGTCCACACGATGAATCCCGGCATGAAAAGCCCCGTTTTCGATGTGAAGAAGAACATAAGACGGGCGGGGATCCCCGTCAAACGGGAGACCGACACTTCCAGTATTTATAAATGTTTTTCCGCCGGCCGATTTTATATAAGGTGTATGGATGTGGCCGTAGACAACAATATCAGCCGTTTTTTCAATCCCCAGTTTCTGCTGCAGTTCTTCCTCTGTTGCATCGGAAGAAACGACTTCAAACAAACTTTCCGGTGTGGCGTGAATGGCGTGCATAGTCACTGATTCTTCAAATGTATCCAGAAAGGAAGCTGGAAGCTGCTCCAGGTAATGAATATCATCGGTAGACAATCGCTCGACGGTCCATTCCTGTTCCTGATTCATGAGGGCAAGAGCGGAATCCGGTACCTCTCCCTGCTTGATTCCGCGGACGACCCACTCATCCGCATTTCCTTTTAATACTTTCGCAGGGGTCGAGCGGACTGTTTCTAACGCATTTTTCGGTTCCGGCCCCCGGTAGCAGAGGTCTCCCAGTATATATATTTGATCAATACTGGTGTTTTTCAGCTCGTTTAATACTGCTTTTAATGCTCTGGCATTGCCGTGTATGTCTGATAGCAGAGCTATATCCATAGGTATAAACCTCCTTCTGTGAAACAGAACTGTTTTTCTTTGTCTTCGATTCCATTATACAATAGAATGAAATTGGCCATAACCCATTTCTTTCTTCCTTTAGTGCCAATTGGATGAAGGATCTTGACTTGTGTTACAATCATTCATAACTACGGATGAAGCGGTAAAGCAGTATTTCAGCATACGTACGAGATAAAAGGAGAGGATAATAGATGAATATTGTTTCTATTGAACCCACCCCAAGTCCCAATACAATGAAATTAATAATGGATGAATCCCTGCCTTCAGGAAAAAGTAATAATTATACAGCGGAAAATGTGGAGGAAGCTCCGGAATTTATAAAATCCATTCTACAAATTGACGGTATCACGGGAATTTATCATGTTTCTGATTTTATGGCATTGGAGCGCCATCCTAAGTCCGAATGGGAAGGGCTGCTTGCCCAGGTGCGAGCCTTATTTGGAGAAGATACAGAAACAGAAGGGGACATCTCCCGGATGGATGATGCATTTGGAGAGGTGCAGGTTCAGGTTCAGATGTTTAAGCATATTCCGATGCAGATTAAAGTAAGCTCAGCGGACGAAGAAAAACGCCAAGGTCTGCCGGAGCGTTTTCAGGAAGCCGCATTTAAAGCACAGACCAAAGAGGACAATATCGTGATGCAGCGGCAGTGGGAAGATCACAGCCGCCGTTATGGGGATGATCTGGAAGAGATAGCGGAAGAAGCAGCAGAAGAACTATCTGCGGCTTATCCTCCGGAACGTTTAGATACGCTTATTCAGCTTTCTCTTTCCGGAGAAGAAAACGCCCAGCAGTTTGAAGAACGGTTCATAGAAGTAACAGAGGAAATGCTGGATGACCCGGATTGGAAAAAACGCTATGCCGCTCTTGACAAAATGAATCCGAAAGAAAAAGACCTTCCCGTATTGGAAAAAGCCCTGCACGATGAAAAGTCCTCTGTGCGCAGGCTTGCGGTCGTCTATATCGGTATGATTGAAAAACCTGTTATTCTCCCGCTCTTAAGGCAGGCAATGCAGGATAAATCAGTTACGGTCCGGCGCACCGCTGCCGACTGTTTTTCCGACCTTGGGGATCCTGCGGGTATACCGGCGATGATCGAAGCACTAAAAGATAAAAATAAATTAGTAAGGTGGAGGGCAGCCATGTTCCTCTATGAGGCAGGGGATGAAACGGCAGTAGAAGCTCTCCGTGAGACAGCAGAAGATCCAGCTTTTGAGGTCGCACTCCAGGCAAAATTGGCGTTAGAACGGATTGAAGGCGGAGAAAAAGCAAAAGGATCGGTATGGAAACAGATGACAGAAAGGATGCAGCAGGATAAAAACAAAACCTGAAAACCTGGTTTTTAAAACTGCCGAATCTGCTGCTCTAAAAGATCCTGGAAAAGGGAAAAAGAGTGACAGTACATTCTCCCCGGACGCATAATAAGCGGCATCATACTGCTGGAAGAAAAAGACATCGGATTTACCGTGGGAAGATCACCTGAGAATGAAGCGATCCTGGCTGAAAGGGGGCGGATGCCCATGACCAAATCAGAATTAAAACAGGTACTAGAGGATAAACAGATGGAGGAAGCGCTGGAATTATTGGAAGAAGCAGAGGAAGGCGGACTTTCGGAACTGGAACTGGTAGAATCTCTTGGATTACTGCGGGACGAGAAGCTGAATGACGCATTAATTCAAGCGCTGCAGGAAGAAGGGGTGAAAATCACTTACATTCCGGCGGAAGAATAAGAAGAAAGGCAGAAAAGCAGGATGAAAGCAAAACCAAATCAGTTTATCTCAAGACAGGCGGTTTCAGTGTGGCGGATAAAAGGAGCCTTGTTCACAGGCATACTTTTACTGGTCCCAGCAGGCTTGTTTGTTTTATCGTATCTATACCAAGTGTCCTGGGTTTATTTTTTCCTTGGCAGCGCCTTGTATGTGTTGCTGGGAGTGTGGAATATTGTATACCTTCCGTGGATTAGATGGAAAATCTGGCGTTATCAACTTCATGATAAAGAAATTGAGGTTTACCGGGGAATTTTCATTATCAAACATACTTTGATTCCGATGGCGCGCGTTCAGCATGTGGATACGGAACAGGGGCCGATTTATAAACGTTTTGGACTAACCGCAGTTATGATTTCGACAGCAGCCGGCACTCATGAGATACCAGCATTAACAGAGGAAACTGGTATTGAGTTACGAAATCAGATTGCTGCGCTGGCAGGGACGGAGGATCATGGTGACTAACTGGAAAAGGATGCAGCCAAGTTCCATCCTCATTTTGTTCTTATCCAAGATAAAAGAGTTCATTGTGCCTTTGTTTCTTTCCTTATTCGCAGGAGGGTATGGCTCGGGGTATACCGTCTGGCTGTTCCCCCTCCTTCTCCTCACCTTGTTCGGCTATTGTGTGCTGTACTGGATCTTTTTCCAATTTTCACTGGAAGAACAAGAATTGAGAATTAAAAAGGGGATTTTCATAAAAAAGAACCGCTATATTCAGAGCAGGCAGGTTCAGTCCGTAGCTGTTCACACGACAGTCATCCACCGTCTGTTTCACACTGTAAAAGTAAAACTTGAAACAGCCGGAGGAGGGTTGGAGGCTGAAGCAGAATTAACGGCTGTGTCTCCAGAGGCTGCAAAAATGATTCAAGCACATTTTGGTTCCAAGGAGGACATGAATTTTTCGGACATCTCACAATCTGGAGAAACAAAATTATGGAATTCACACTGTAATGAAGAGAACCTTGTATATACTGTACCCTGGAACCACATTATTGCAGCAGGGGCGACTTCCGGCAAAATTGGAATCGTATTTTCTGCAGCCGCAGCCCTTTTCTCTCAAATGGATCAGTTTATTCCTGCAGAGGTATATGAAGATTCTTATGGCGCCCTTGTTTCGATGGGAGCCTTTGTTCTTACGGCGCTTTTTCTTGGATTGGCTGCTGTGACCTGGCTTATTTCGATTGCCGTTACCTTTATTCAATATGGTAACTTTGAGATTAAAAAGGCAGATAATGAACTCACGATTACACGGGGGCTGCTGGAAAGGCGTCAGCTGACGCTGAAGCTGGACAGAATCACTAGTGTCCGCTATATCACAAACCCTGTCAGACAGGGTTTTGGACTGTGGAGCATTTATGTAGACAGTGCAGGGGGAGGCTTACAAGAAGAACAGCTTTCTACGATACTGCTGCCGTTAGGGAATAAACACCAGCTTCAGAAGTTAACAAATCAACTTCTTCCGAATATGATTTACCCGGAAGAGGTCCGACCGCTGCCTGGAAGAGCTGCCCGAAGATATATTTTCCGTACGTCTATTTTCTGGTGGCTGTTGCTTGTTCCTGCCGTGTGGCTGCTTCCCATAGGCTGGGTATTTATTGGGGTTCCTGCTCTTTTTACCTGGCTTGGATGGCAGCGGTACAAAGACGGTGGAATTTATTTTACGACGCAGCATCTTGTTCTGCAGAACAGGGGAGTGAATTTGTATTGCAACGTAATCCCGCATTCATGTCTTCAGTCCACAGCGGTACAACAGTCTTATTTTCAGAGGAGAAGAAATTTATGCAGCATTTCCGCAACAGTGTTAACGACGTCCGGGGGCCGTCACTTCCAACTAAAAGACCTAGAATCCCGAGCCGAAAATAATATTCTGCGCTGGCTGCGTTCCCCTTTTCATTCCTAATCACAGCAACGAGGCCGGGAGAGAAGGATAGGAGCTGGCCGAAAACCCGAACAAAATAATGACGATGAGATCGCTGCACCCGGTCCCTGCGCTTTCCATAGGGACGGCTTCAGCTCACTTGGTAAAGAAGATCGCATTACCAAGTGAATCTTCCGTTCGTCTTCGTCCCATAGGAGTCTCCGTGGCCGGCCTCGGCTGAATAGAGAGGGAGGTTGGGCCAAACGAAAGAAAAAGTGGTAAAACGGACATCTTAGGGTTTATAACGTCCATTCAGCGGAGTCAAAATGAGGTCGACTCCCGCGGAAAGCGACCTATTTTGACGCAGCGATAGAACAATACACAAAAACCCGAACGATTTATGGAAAAATCGTTCGGGTTTTTGTCCTTGATAATGTTTTGTCCCAGACTCGTTATCTTTAAGATTCATGATCTTTGGTATAAGCACTGGTATAGGTGGAAATCCGCCGTTCTCCGTTATCGGCAGTATATTCGAACCGGTCGTAAACATAGTCTTGAGCCTGTGATTTTAACTTGCGCTCATAATGATGCTGAACAAGCAGTGTTTTTCCTGGTTTCTGGAAGGTAAGAAAATTAACTCCTTTGAAGGAAGAATTTCCTTCTGCCTGAAGCAGTTCATACAACAGCCTGTTGTGGCAGTCAGCCAAATCCGTTTTGGTGAATCCAAAATCCTCGATGTCCTGCAGGAAGCTTTTCCGGGAAGGGTGCTCCAGTTCATTTAAAAGAATTGTGAACGGCTGAAACTGTTCCTGATGAATTCGGACAAAATCACCTGTCTGCAGGGAGATGGTCCGCTTTTTGGCATCCTTGAATACGAATCCGTGGTCGTGAGATACCGTTATCCAGCTGCTGTCTTTCTGGACTTCAAACTCAAAGGGACAGCCTTCCAGTTCAAGCTCATCTCCGTAAGTAGGCTCATGCAGAAATGGAGTCCTATCTTTTCTTTCTATCCGGTAGTAAACGTACTGATTTTTTTCGTTATTGCCCGCTTTATTTGTACTCTCTGTTTTTTTGGATGCACCGCCGAACCGGGCTGCTATTTCTCTCCATTGTTCCGCATAACCCGAATAATCATCGATATAGGACTGAAGCTCATCTGCAGCACTCTCTGCTGCTGAGTGTACAGACGCATTATAATCCAGGCTCCGTGATGGTGCCGGCAGCAGATGTATTTTCGTACCCGGTACCACGACAGAGCGGTTTTTCATCTCATCGAGTACTTTAGCATGTTCAATGGCCGGCAGTTCGAACAGTCCCGACACCTTTACTTCTCCCGACCACGTTTTTTGGGGCGGTGTATAAACTTCTTCCAGTGTTCCGTAATACATACCTTCCTTTCCCTGATCAATAAGAACGGTGCTGCCTATATTCTTAGAAGCTTCTTGACGATTCATGAAAACCCTCACTTTAACATGTGCTTGTCGTTTTTAATATTTTCATTATACGAAAAAAGAAGGGGGTTCGGCAAGCAAATGTACATATTATTCAGGAGCATTGTTTCTTTTACGTACAGGATATCTTCGTTCACTGAGTTCTAACAGCTGTTCCATCTTGTCAACTTTTGTCACTTCTGCTTTTTCACGCAGTGTACGTATATTGACTTCCATTTTTACCAGTGCTTCGTAAAGCTGTTCTGTCTGCTGCTGCCGGTTTTCTTCGGACAGGGATAGATAAGTATCCAGTAAGGATGGAATATCCCTGGTCAGCATCCGCTTGACTGTATAGCGTTCTTCAATATCGAGCGAATCATAAACAGATCCGGCTTCCTGTGTTTCTTCCAATAAAAGTTTCAGACGATTGTCTATCATAGAAGGAAGAGCCCCCCATGATCTTTCTCGTTTTTCTTCAAGTTCCCGGATGTAATAAAATGGTTCTTCTGAAGAGTGAATCAGATCTTTGTCTTCCGTTGGTTCGGGAGAAGGAGCAGAGACGGAAAGGTCATGGTTTGTTTTTTTCTCGATCAAACCTCCCAGCAGTGCTTCATCCAGTAATTCCAGCTTATCAAACACTCCTTGAAAATAGCTGGATTTTTGAATGCTGCGGACAAAGGTCTGTCCATTTTTTATATATTGAACCGTCGCTTCCTTACATCGGTTCTGCCTGCTTTTTGGGAGATAAGCTTTGCGTATATACTCAATAACTATTCTTTTTTTTATGGCAGCTTCTGATTTATGGGTTTCGTAACTTAATACCTTCATTCGTTTTTGGTTAATTTTCAAACGGAAGTGAAAGGTTTTCCCGTTTTTCTTAAATGTCTGTGCGGACTTCACTTGTTTTCCGTAATCAATCAGGCGGTCCAGAGCTGCTTCGGTTTCCTGGACAATGACCAGGCCGTGGGCATCGGAAAATATATGATCGTCCACTGGGCGCAGGTGGTCCGGCAAAAATCGTTCCAGCCATGGATGCATAAGCCAATCTTTTGCCAACGTTCATCACCTTTTCTCGGAAGATAAGAAAGTATAAATTTCGGGCGTTTTCAAGATCCAGCTCCAGGCGCCGTCCGCTCGAAGGCCGATGTCGCGGCTTTAACGCCTGTCACAGGATGTGCACTAGGCGGACGCCTTGTGCTTCTCTTAACTAAACTTCATGGAAATGGCGTTGTTTTATTCCAATAATTTGGTTTTCATCTGCTGATTTAATTCGTCCAGCTCATGAATGAATTCTTTGCCGGATTGCACTATTCTTTCATTAGACTGTTCCGTCATTTGGATGGCAGCATAAACATCTTCATAGGCTTTTCGGAACGTTTCAATGGCCACCGCCGGCTCTTCCAAAGTTTTTAGTGTATCTTCCGTGTTGGATTTAAGCATTTGAGCATTGCTTAAAATCATGTTTTCGGTGGCTTCATTAACATTCTGTACGGCGTTGATGACTTTACGCTGGTTGCCGAGCGCAAGTTGAATGGAGGCTGTAACAGTGATAATGTTTTTTGTCATAGTGATGGCGTTAAAGATTGCTTCTTCCAGCTTTTCGTTGTTATCTAATATAAGATCTACAGAAGCAAGGGACTGCTGAAGAACCATGACAGCCTGATGCATATTCTTCACACGTGAAATGACTTTTTCCTGGCCTTTCTGCAGGGCGGCCGGGTTATCCTTCCATTCTTCCTTTGTCATTTCCTGTTCCAGCATGTCATTAAGCTGGCTTCCGGTGTCAATTTGTTTTTCCAGCTCGGTTATCCGTTCTTTGGCTGTTTCTTTCAGCTGCTCGAGCATGACATTGTCTTCCTGCAGTTTATCACGGCCGGCCAGGAGCGCTTCAATAATATTTTCTACCTGCGCCTCCACCGTTTCATATTTTTGGGCATACTGTTCCATCGGGCTTTTTCTTAGAATTTTGTTCCAGGTTTTTTTCCATTTCCCTTCCTTAAGATAATCCGGTTCCAGTTCGCTGACCATGCCTTTTAGTTCATGCAGTTTATCCGGAAGTTCATTATCTTTTTGATTCATCATTTCGCGTACCGGTCTTTTCAGCGCTTCGAGGGAATCGCCCGCTTTTTTTTGCTCCGTTTCTCCGAGTCCCCCGATAGCGGCAAGCAGTTCATCAGAATCTGTTTCGTTTTTGAACCGCTCCAGAAACTTCTCAGCTTCCTGTGTGGTTTCTTTTTTTTCATATGAAATGTGTGCAGCTTGTTCTCTGTTTTCATCATTCATTTGTGCGTTCCCTCCCAATACCTGTTTCTATATAAAAGCTGGCTGCGCTCATATTCTTCATATACTGGTATTATATCATTTTTTGACATCCTTCGTAGCATATTGCTTTTCATTCTTATATAATTTAGATACGATGTAATTTACAATTAGATTCAGCATATAATTATTTTTTCAGGGGAGGGATGACGGCGTGTTCACGAAATATTTCGGTTTAAATGAAGCGAACGGTCTACTGCCCGATGTGAGAGAAGAAATGGCTCATCTCCAATATCTGCAGAAAGAATATAAAACAGCGTATTATCACCTCCAGGCCGTGAAAAAGGGGAGATTGGAAGAAGAGGTGAAATACAAGGAAGATATTTTTATTCTGGAATCGTCCATTGATTTTCTGGAAATGCAGGCCCAGCACCTCATTCAGCAGCTTGAAACGTATAGTATCTATGTGAAAAGTATTGAGGAGGGGCTGGTCGATTTTCCGGCGAGGCTGCATGGCAAGTCGATATTTTTAACATGGCAGCAGGGGGAAGAATATATTTCCCATTATCATGAATGGTTTGAATCCGTGGAAAACAGAAAAAGTCTATCAGTTACGGATGATGACTGACAGGAGGAGAAAAGATGTGCCTTATCGTAATCGCATACAACGCCCACCCGGATTATCCATTGATTGTCGCAGCAAATCGCGATGAATTTTACGATAGACCTGCATTGCCGCTACACCGCTGGCCCGGCTCCCCGGTTATTGCCGGAAAGGATATGAATAAAGGCGGAACATGGATGGGAGCCACAAAAAGCGGACGATTTGCTGCTATAACCAATGTCAGGGATCCAGGTGAAACAACAGCCGAAAAATCCCGCGGGGAAATTGTGAAAGGCTTTTTAGAATCTGAAAACAAAGAAAATTTTTTGGAAAGATTAAATAACCGGCAGCTCGAATTTGGAGGATATAATTTTATAGGAGGAGACACCGGCAGCCTTTTGTATGCAACGAATCAGGAAAAAAAGGTACAAACCACACTAGGGAACGGCATTTATGGGATCAGTAATGCTTATTTAGATACACCGTGGCCGAAAGTGGTTAAAACAAAGTCCAGACTTCGCCATTTACTGAATCATAAGGCCGATAAGCTATCGCCGGAAACTCTTTTTGATATTTTATCTGATGAAAAGGAAGCGGACGATGATACACTTCCGGATACAGGAGTAGGATACAGCCTTGAAAAAAAATTGTCACCTGCCTTTATAAAAATGAGCGGTTATGGAACACGTTCCCAAACCGTGCTGTTTATATCCAATAAAAACGAAGGGACGATGGAAGAAAAAACATATCTGGAAAACGGCCGTTTAAAAGAGCACACAACGCTGAACTGGAACCTTGAGAACGGGTGAAGAGCATGTGATGATGTATATTTTTACGCTATATATTATAATTATACTATCGTCTTTTTGGATTCATTTTTTCAAAAATGGCAGAAAAAGCGCACAGAAAGCGTTTACAAACAAAAAATTCTTTGTTATATAATTTGCCGAAATGTCAGAAAAATGATATGCTTTTGTATATTACTTTGAAAGAGAGAGTTATCTACTGCTAGAAAGATGGAGAGAGGTGGAAAAGGTAATGACACAACCTTATATTTCACAGAAAGCCGGCCTGTACAATTCCGAGTTTGAACACGATAACTGTGGAATCGGGTTTTTAGCCAATATAAAGGGAAAGAGATCCCATGATATTGTAGAAAATGCCCTTACAATTCTTGCCAACCTGGAGCATAGAGGCGGCCAGGGAGATGAACCAAATACAGGAGACGGTGCAGGGATGCTTTTGCAGATTCCGCATCGATTTTTTAAAAAATATGAATCTGAGCTGTCGTTTGTTGTGCCGGAAGAAGGTAATTACGGCGTTGGGATGATGTTTCTCCCGACAGATGAAACAAGACGGACTCAGAGTATAGAAGAGATTAACAGGTTAATTGGAGAAGAAAACCAAACATTATTAGGCTGGAGAGAAGTTCCCGTGGATGACAGCATGATTGGAAATGCCGCCATGAAATCCAAACCGGCGGTTTTTCAGGTATTTATTGAACGTCATCCTTCTTTGCAAACACGAGATGATTTTGAAAGAAAGCTGTATGTGATCCGAAAGCGGATTGAAAATGAAGCAGGGACAAGTGTGGAAGAAGGAGATTCCTTTTACTTCGCCAGTCTTTCTTCACGCACCATCGTTTACAAAGGTATGCTCACTACCGAACAGCTGCCTCAGTTTTATTCCGAACTGCATGACCCTGCTTTTGAAACATCCGTGGCACTTGTGCACTCCCGTTTTTCGACTAATACATTCCCAAGCTGGGAGCGGGCTCATCCGAACCGTTATCTTATTCATAACGGAGAAATTAATACAATTAAAGGGAACGTAAACTGGATGCATGCGCGGGAAGCCGTCATCCGCTCGGAAAAATTCAAGGAAGACCTTGATAAAGTGCATCCTATTGTCGATCACCACGGCAGCGATTCCTCCATGTTTGACAATACGTTTGAATTTCTAACGCTTGCCGGGCGTTCCATGCCGCATGCAGCGATGATGATGATCCCGGAACCATGGCAGAATAACGAGCACATGTCAGAAGAGAAAAAAGCTTTTTATCAATTTAACAGCACACTGATGGAACCATGGGACGGACCCACAGCCATTGCTTACACGGACGGCCGGAAAGTCGGCGCCTGTCTGGACCGTAACGGGCTCAGACCGGCAAGGTATTATGTGACCAAAGATGATCATATTTTAATGTCATCGGAAGTGGGTGTCCTTGATATAGATCCGGAGGATATTCTGTATAAAGAACGTCTGCACCCCGGCCATATGCTGGTGGTGGATATGGAAGACGGCCGTATTGTTCCGGACGAAGAAATTAAACATGATATTATTACGGAAAAACCATATAAACAATGGGTGGAGGAGTGCCTGACGGATCTGGAGGATGTACTGGAAAGCCGGGAAGTATATAATACGGACTTTGACCAGTTGACCGAACGTCAGCTGGCCTTCGGCTACACCTTTGAAGAACTCGATAAAATGATTAAACCAATGGCGGCCGGCGGCGCAGATCCGGTTGGCTCGATGGGCTACGATTCCCCGCTCGCGGTATTATCAAAAAATCCTCAGCTGCTGTATAATTATTTCAAACAATTATTTGCCCAGGTAACCAATCCGTCCATTGACGCTATTCGTGAAGAACTGGTGACAGCTGTAGGAACTACTCTGGGGACAGAAGGCAATCTTCTTCATCCGGAGCCCGAGAGCGCACGGCACTTATATTTAAAAACGCCGCTGTTGAATAATGAAGATTTCGCCAAGCTTCGTTCCAATAAAATAAAAGGCTTCCAGTCTGTGACGCTGCCGATGGTATTTGATGCCTCTAAAGGAGAAAGCGGTCTGGAATCTGCTCTCGATGAGCTGTTTGAATCGGCGGATAATGCGGTCGAAGAAGGAGCCGCTCTCATTATTTTGAGTGATAGAAACGTCAGCAGACAATATGCGCCAATCCCGGCCTTATTGGCTGTAGGCGGACTTCATCACCATTTTATCCGTAATGGGATGAGAACCCAGGTGAGTATCGCTGTAGAAACAGCGGAGCCGAGAGAAGTCCATCATTTTGCTGTATTGCTCGGGTATGGAGCTGAAGCGATTAACCCATACCTCGTCTTTGACACCATAGATGGAATGATTAAGGATAACTGGCTGGAAGATACTTCCTATGTTGAGTCTGTCCAGCATTATATTAAAGCAGCCACAAAGGGTATCATGAAGGTACTTTCCAAAATCGGAATTTCCACCTTCCAAAGTTACCGGGGTGCACAGATTTTTGAAGCGGTCGGGATCGCTCCGGAAGTGGTGGAAAAATACTTTACCTGGACGCCGTCCAGAATTGGCGGAGTTACGCTGGACATGATCGCCAGAGAAGTTTTAATCCGTCACGAGAAGGCTTATACAGACCAGGAAGGCCAGGATAAAACACTGGATCCCGGCGACGATCTGCAATGGAGACGTAATGGGGAGCCTCATCAGTACAATCCGCATACTATTCATATGCTGCAGCATGCTGCCAAGAAGAATGATTATGAATTATTTAAAAAATACTCAAATGCTATTAACGACCAGGAAGAAAAGCAGACGTCCCTGCGCGGGATGCTGACGTTTAAAACGAAAGACAGGAACCCAGTATCCCTGAACGAAGTGGAGCCCGCAGAGGATATTGTGAAACGGTTTAAAACCGGCGGCATGTCGTTTGGCGCCATTTCAGAAGAAGCGCATGAGGCCCTGGCGATTGCCATGAATAAAATCGGCGGGAAATCGAATTCCGGGGAAGGCGGGGAAGACCCCGATCGTTTTACTCCGGATGCTAACGGAGATTCACGGCGAAGTTCCATTAAACAGATTGCTTCCGGACGCTTTGGAGCAACGAGCCATTATTTAGTGAATGCAGATGAAATTCAAATTAAGATTGCCCAGGGAGCAAAACCGGGAGAAGGCGGACAGCTTCCAGGAAATAAAGTATACCCCTGGATTGCAAAAGTACGGGGAACAACTGCCGGTGTCGGGTTAATTTCTCCTCCTCCGCATCATGATATTTATTCAATTGAAGATCTCGCCCAGTTGATTCATGATCTGAAAAATGCCAACCCGTCTGCTACGGTTAGTGTAAAGCTTGTCTCCGGAACGGGTGTAGGAACGATTGCCGCAGGTGTAGCAAAGGGCCGGGCAGATGGTCTGGTCATCAGCGGCTATGATGGAGGAACAGGAGCTGCTGCGAAAACAAGTATTAAACACGCCGGGCTTCCGTGGGAAATTGGACTGTCCGAAACACACCAGACATTAGTGGAAAACAATCTGCGGGACCGGATTAAAGTTGAAACCGACGGTAAATTAATGACAGGCCGGGATGTTGCAATTGCAGCTCTTCTCGGGGCTGAAGAATATGCTTTTTCCACTGCGCCGCTTGTTGTCCTCGGATGTGTGATCATGAGAGTATGTCATCTCGACACCTGTCCGGTAGGAGTGGCAACTCAGAATCCTGAGTTACGGAAAAAGTTTATGGGAAGTCCCGACCATGTAGTGAACTTCATGCATTTCATTGCCGAAGAATTGCGGGAAGTAATGGCTGAATTAGGGTTTACGACCTTGAACGAAATGGTGGGAAGAACAGATTTATTAACTCAGAAAGACTATGTGGACAATTGGAAAGCAAACTCTGTGGATCTAACCAATTTACTGTATCGTCCAAAGAAGCTCGATCAGTCAAAACACTTTGGACATACAGAACAGGATCACCAGCTGGAACAGTCAATGGACGCGACCACGCTGCTAAAAGCGGCGGATAATGCCCTCCAGCGTAAAGAGCCGGTGTTTGGCGAATTTGCCATCCGAAATACAGACAGAGTAACTGGAACGATAGTCGGCAGTGAAGTGACAAAACGATATGGCCGGGAAGGTCTCCCGGAGGACACCATCCGGTTTACATTCAGAGGATCTGCCGGCCAGAGTTTCGGTGCCTTTCTTCCAAAAGGCATGACCCATACCCTGGTCGGGGATGCCAACGATTATTTTGGAAAAGGCTTGTCAGGAGGAAAGATTATCGCCTATCCTCCTGAGAATTCCACATTTGCTCCTGAGGAAAGTATATTGATCGGTAATACAACGTTTTATGGAGCGACTTCCGGAGAAGCTTATATACGCGGAGTAGCCGGGGAACGGTTTGCGGTACGTAACAGCGGTGTGGATATTGTTGTGGAAGGACTTGGCGATCACGGCTGTGAATACATGACCGGCGGCACGGTAGTTAACCTTGGAGGAACCGGGAAAAACTTTGCAGCAGGTATGTCCGGTGGTGTAGCCTATGTACTGGATCGAGAAGGGAATTTTGACTCCCTCTGTAACAAGGAAATGGTGAACTTAGAACCTGTTGAAGATCCAGAGGACATTAAGCGGCTTAAGTCCTTGATCGATCGCCATGCCAGCTATACAGAAAGCTCTCTGGCAGAAAGTATTCTGCAGCAGTGGAAAGCGGCACTTTCGAAGTTTGTAAAGGTTATTCCGTATGATTACAAGCATATGCTGGCTTCTATTGAAAATGCCAAAAAGGAAGGCTTAACGGAAGAAGAAGCGATCATGAGTGCTTTCAATGAAACAAAAACAAACAAAGCCAGAGTAGGCGGTAAATAGAAGGAACGGCACCAAGATTTAAAACGTTTGGAGTGAGTGGAATGGGGAAAACAACAGGTTTTATGGAATATGAAAGGGAAGCCCCTCCGAAAATAAAACCGATGGAACGAATAAAGAACTGGCAGGAATTCCAGCTTGTTATGCCGGAAGAAAAATTACAGAAACAGGGAGCACGCTGTATGGACTGCGCCATCCCTTTCTGCCAGGCCGGCACGACGATGGATGGATCAGGAGAAATTGGATGCCCTGTATATAATTTAATTCCGGAATGGAATGACCTCGTTTACCGCGGTCAATGGAAAGAAGCGCTTATCAGGCTTCATAAAACAAATAACTTTCCTGAGTTTACAGGCAGGGTGTGTCCTGCACCATGTGAAGGTTCCTGTACGGTCGCACTGAATGATGATCCGGTAACGATTAAATCGATTGAATTTAATATCGTTGAAAAGGGTTTTAAAGAAGGCTGGATCACAGCAGAACCACCTGCCCGGAGAACTGGGAAAAAAGTGGCTGTGGTCGGATCTGGACCCGCTGGGCTGGCTGCAGCAGCCCAGTTAAATAAAGCGGGCCACCTGGTGACAGTTTTTGAAAAGGATGACAGAATCGGCGGGTTATTAACGTATGGTATTCCGGATGTAAAGCTCTCCTACCACATTATAAAGCGCCGGCTGGATATAATGGAGGAGGAAGGTGTAGAATTCGTTACCAATACGGAAATTGGTGTAAACTACCCGGAAGAAGAACTGAACAAGCAGTATGACTCGGTTATCCTCTGTACAGGGGCACAGGTACACCGTGATGTGCCTGCAGAGGGAAGAGGATTGGATGGTATTTACTATGCGATGGATTTTCTCCGTCCGAATACAAAATCACTGCTGGATTCAGGCCACCACGATGGAAACTTCATTTCAGCGGAAGGCCGTGATGTTATCGTTATCGGCGGCGGGGATACCGGTGTGGACTGCATTACAACTTCCATAAGACATGGCTGCAATTCGTTAGTCCAGTTTGATATTCATCCGGAAAAAGATGCCCAGCGTTCCGAAGACAACCCTTGGCCCCTGTACCCGGTAGTATACGGACAGGAGGAAGGCCACAAGGAAGCGGAAGCATTATTTGGGGAAGATCCAAGAGCTTATAAAGTGATGACGAAGAAATTCGTTGGAGATAAAAACGGCCGTGTGAAAGAACTGCACACCATCGATGTAGATACAGTATATGAAGACGGAAAGAAAATCAGAAAAGAAATACCCGGTACGGAAAGGGTATGGAAAACGGATCTTGTATTTCTTGCAGTCGGCTTCACTGGTCCGGAACAGGATCTTCTGGAAAAAATGGAGATTGAAACAGACGAAGGCAGCAATGTGAATGCGGAATATGGTATATATCAGACAAATAAAGAGAATATATTTGCGGCGGGAGATAACAGAAGAGGGCAGAGCCTTGTCGTATGGGCTATTCACGAAGGAAGAGAAGCAGCCCGCGAATGCGATCGATTTTTAATGGGATCCACAAACCTGCCATAAAGTATCGCCATATCCATGTGATGACGGGATGTTTCCCGTCTCACTAACTCTTTTCTTTAAAAATTTCACGTACCGTACTTATATATATAATGAACAATAAAAAATTCCATGTTAAAATACAGACAGTATACAATGCGTGAAAGAGCAGGTGAAATAATGTGACAGACCATGTTGTGAAAGCTTCACATAAAACAGGAGTATATGCCGGGGAAAAGCTGCAGGAAAAAGGGGATAAAACGTTAATCAAAATATTAGCTGTATTAAAGCATCCAATGCAGGGAGACCTTCACAATCCCAGGCAGGTAGACGTTCCTCTATTTCATGAAAGAAAAGCATTAGCTGAAAACGAAAAAGTCTGGGTCCCGACTCCAAATGTAAAGCAGTATGAGGACGCACTTCCTGACTACAGGGAATCTCTACTAGAGGCCTACGAAGATTTAAAACGCGATCTTCACGCCAAAAACGATGAATATTCCTTAAAATCGTTAGAAACACTGGAAGGTCTCAAACACGATTACAAATTAGACTGAGTATGACAGAAAGAAACCGCCATCTTATGAAAGACGATGGCGGCTTTTTATTTAAATAGACGGGTTATGGGTTTTTTTACTCGTATCAGCACTAATTGTATGAAGCCTGATAGATAGATCAATTAAAAATATTTCGTCCGAGTCGTCTAAGCTGCATCCAGTCAATAATTCAATTTTTCTAAGCCGGTACAACAGCGATTGCCTGTGCAAATTTAATTCTCTGGCGGTTTGGCTGACATTCCCTTTGTGCCGGTTATAAACAATAAACGTATGCACCAAATCTATTTTTCGTTCTTTTGAATAATGCTGCAGGGGAGAAATGATGACATCCGTAATGTTACGAAGCTCTTCATTCTCTGTGAGCGCCAGCAGGGCGCGGTCGAATCTTGTATTGGCATACGTCGTGACAAAACCTTCTCCTTTTTGTCTTCTGCCAATATCCAGGGCAGAGTGAGCTTCCTGGTACCCGGTATGAAAGAAGTCTTCGCCAAACGTTTTAGCAATTCCCCATGAAATAACAAGCCCCGGACGTTTTTGGTTCATTCTGTATTCCAACAGTTCAATAAAAGGGTAGGCGGTTTCTACTCCTTTTTCGGACTGCAGTTCCACAAATATAATTAATTCGTTTTTCTGAAAGGTAGACATGGTCTTTAATTGCATCGTCCTTCCGGCATGCAGTACCTCTTCTTCCATGAAATCCCCAATCTGTTTCTGCCACTTTTCATAGGACAAACTGCTGGACGTTGATTTATCATAGAGCTGCTTAAAATTATCTGGCTGGGCCGCGATACATAAATATGGAATATTAAGGTTATATCCCAATGATTTTGCACGGGATAATGCGTTATCCTTAGATTCAAATTTTCCTTTTGCCAGACTCCAGACAAAATCATCTTTCAATCTCATTTCTGTTTCCAGTGCGGCCTGGTCGTGCAGAAAGCACAATGCAGACGTCGTGACAGCATGCTCCAGTAAAATCAATGTATGTTCTCGAAATATATCATCCTCCGGAAGATACTCCGGCCATTCTATCAATATAAAACCCTGTATCTCCCGGGCGCTTTGTACGGTAAGCTGCAGCACCTCTGTCTGGTCTATTGTAATCCAGTGCATTTTATTGGGGAGAGAAGCTCCCTCGTCTTCTTCCATTTGAAAATACAAAGGGTCCCCATGCTGCAGCAGATGAGCATTCCATTTTTCTTCAAGGGTTCCGGCTTTTTTGCTCTTTGTTTTCAAGTTGCCCCTGCGGTCCGTGATGATAACCGGCATAGATAAGGATTTCTCTAAATACGCTGCGATTTGAGGAGTTCCTTCTCCATTTAAAATAATTTCCAATAATTCTTTTCGTACTTTGTCGGAATGCTCTACAAAACTTCGTTCCTGGTTATGCAAAGCAGTGGAAATCGCATGACTGACATCTGCAAATCGAATCTCCCAGGGAATCTCAATTAACGGGAAGTCATGACCCTCACAGAATTGCACTACTTGCGGGGGGATGTCTAATAAATATCGTCCCGTTGCTATAATTAAGGCAGCGGCTCCTGATTCCATTACTTCCTGTGTAAAGTCAAGCAGTTTATTCTCATCATCCTCGCACCCGATGGCAGCTGTCAAAACCACTTCGTTATCACGCACAAAATTTTCAACCGGCAATTCAATGATGGATACCCATTCGACAGGACTTTCCATCCCGGATTTTATTTCTGTTTTTGCTTCCGCCTGCTTTAAAATCGGAAGCTGCAGCATATCCTGAACCGTAAACATTGTCATTCCTCCCAACCGTCCCCGGGCCAGTGTCTTTATATTACAGCTATGTTCTGTCAGAAAACCTTTTATCCATCCTGTCAGAATACTGTATTATACTTTCATACAAATTGGTGAATGGAATCCCGTCTTTATTATCATATGATAAAAATATACCAAAAGGAAAGTACGTTGGAAAAAGGGAGTGTTTGGCATGAGAAATCTCAGGGAACGTTATGTACACCCATCTACTAAAGCTGTGTGGGCTGGAGAAAAAGAATACAGAGTGCATGGTGCCACCCAGGTTCCGGTGGTACACAGTGTAGCATATACGTATGATGATTTGGATCATTGGTATGAGGTGGCGGTAGGAAACGAAAAAGGTCATATTTATGGACGAAATACAAACCCGACCGTAGAATCGTTTGAACAGAAAATGAAAGAACTTGAAGGGGCAGAAGCAGCAACAAGTTTTTCTACAGGGATGGCAGCAATTAGTAATTCATTATCGACGTTTCTGAAGCCGGGGGACAGAATTGTCTCCATGAATGATACCTATGGGGGGACTAATAAGATATTCAGCGAATTTCTTCCAAGACTGAATATCGATGTAACCTTGTGTGAAACCGGAAATCATGAAGAAATCGAAAAGGAAGTCAAAAAAGGATGCAAGATCCTTTATCTGGAGACTCCCACCAATCCTACTGTAAAAATTACAGATCTGGCGAGAATGGTAAAAGCCGCAAAAGAAGCTGGAGCACTAGTGTTTGTCGATAACACGTTTGCAACCCCTATTAACCAAAATCCTCTAGATTACGGGGTAGATCTTGTTATTCATAGTGCTACTAAATTTTTAGGCGGGCACGCAGACGCCCTTGGAGGAGCTGTGTGCGGCAGGAGCGAGCTGGTAGAAAAGATATTTCACTACCGGGAAATTAATGGCGCAACGATGGATCCAATGGCAGCATACCTCCTGCTGCGGGGGATGAAAACACTGCATCTGCGTTTAAAACAGTCTTGTGACTCTGCAATGAAAATAGCGGAATACCTGCAGTCCCATGAACTGGTAGATCAGGTATTTTATCCGGGGTTACCGGACCATCCCGGTCATGACATTGCAAAGAAACAAATGCGTCAGTTTGGCGGAATGCTCAGCTTCTCCATGAAAGGCGGTCTGGAAGCCGTCAGAGATTTCCTGCCTAAATTGGAATTTGCCAACCGCGCAGCTAACCTTGGGGCCGTAGAAACGACGGTCGGACCTGCCAGAACGACAAGCCACGTGGAAAATACGCCGGAGGAAAGGGCAGCATTAGGTATTCCGGAAAGTTTAGTCCGTTACTCAGTGGGTATTGAAGAAACAGAGGATTTAATTAATGATCTTGAGTACGCTTTTGCTGAATTATCAAAAACTCCAATCACGAAAGGATAGCCCGGGAAGGAGGGGGACCAGCATGCATTCCGATCACGCCTTATTCAAAAAAGCTTTATCCATGCAGTCCCAATTATCGGAATGGCGCCGGTATCTTCACCGTTATCCTGAATTAAGTTTCCGCGAGAAGAAGACATCCGATTTTGTTCAACGGGAACTTGAAAAAATACCCGGTATGGAAATTTTTTCAGGCCAGCAGGAAACTGGAATGGAAACAGGAGTAGTTGGGAGATTACGAAAGGGAGAGGGGCCGGTTACTGCACTGAGGGCTGATATGGACGCTTTACCGATTGAAGAAGAAAATCAAATATATTACAAGTCTGAGCATCATGGGGTGATGCATGCCTGCGGCCATGATGCACACACTACCATGTTATTGGGGGCAGCTCATCTTCTGGCGGATGACGAACACGTCAACGGGACGATTAAGTTTATATTTCAGCCGGCGGAGGAAATGACCAATGAAGAGGGATTATCAGGCGCTCCCTATATGATTCAACACGGTATTTTAGATGATGTATCTATCGCCTTCGCTCTCCATATGGATCCAGAATATACGCCGGGCACGGTCAGGCTGCACGCAGGTGCCAGCATGGCAAATGTCGATACCTTTGAAGCAAAAATCAAGGGAACGGGGGGTCATGGCGCTTATCCGCACTTAGGAACAGATCCGGTCTGGATGCTGTCTTTTGTCATTCAGGCTATCCAGGGGATCTGCTCCCGAAGAACATCACCTTTAGTTCCAGCAGTTATTAGCATCGGGGAGGTGAAAGCCGGATCCTCAACTAATGTCATCCCGGATCATGTAACCGTTCAAGGTACAATGAGAAGTTATGATAAGGATACCCGGAGGCATCTTGAAACGGAATTGCAGCAGGCGTTTTCTATAGCGGAATCCTTGGGGGGGTCTTATGAGCTTAATATAGAAAAGGGAGAACCAGCCCTCTATAATCACCCGGAAGCGGTGAAGATTTTAGCGAAGACGATAAACGAGATCTTGCCGGATTTTTCTGTTAGAAATGAGCCATATGGATTAGGCGGCGAAGATTTTGGGTATATGGCAGATACTATACCGGCCGCTATGCTTTTTCTGGGTGCCGGCTTTTCAGAAAAAGAAAACAGAGGACTTCACATGCCTCGTTTTGATATACAGGAAGAAATGCTGCCGGCTGGAGCCTCTCTCCTGGCCGGAGCCGCCCTTCATTATTTACGCAATGCATAAAACAGGAGGGATAGAAATGGCGCATAAACTCGCTTTTGTTGGTTTCGGTGGAGTAGGTCAAGGTCTGGCAGAGATCATCAAGAACAAGGGAAGCTGGCTGAAGGAAACGTTCGGCGTGGATTTTAAAATCGTATCCATTGCTGATTTGTATAAAGGGTCGCTCCATCATCCGGAGGGGCTGGACATACAAGCGGTTCTGGAAACCTTGAATAAAGATGGTACATTGGACAGTTATCCTGCCCGGGATGGACTTATCCGAGACTGGGACAGTTTAACAACGATTGAGCGGTCCAATGCCGATACGATGGTGGAAATCACGTTTACAGATGTGAATACGGGACAACCGGCCATTGACCACTGCAAAAAGGCATTTGTTTCTGGAAAAAATGCGGTGTTAACAAATAAGGGACCAGTCGCTCTGGCCTATAAAGAATTAAAAAACATGGCTGAAAAACATAATGTCCAGTTCATGTTTGAGGGCACTGTCATGAGCGGAACACCGGCAATTCGAATGCCTTTGACATCCCTGGCAGGAAATGACGTAAGGGAAATACGCGGTATTTTAAATGGTACGACAAACTATGTGCTTACCAGGATGGAAACAGGCATGGAATTTAAAGATGCCTTAAAAGAAGCACAGGACAAAGGATTTGCCGAAGCTGATCCAACAAGTGATGTAGAAGGATATGATGTTCTCTATAAAGTCATTATTTTAGCCAATGTGATTATGAACGGAGATATAACAAAAGAGGATGTCAGTTGTAAAGGTATTTCGAATGTAACAGCGAAGGATATAGACCAGGCCCGGGAGGAAGGAAAAAAATGGAAGTTAATTGGAAGAATAAAAAAGGAAAACGGAACGATCCATGCTTCTGTAGGCCCGGAAAAAATATCGGAAGAAGATCCGCTTGCCGGCATATCCGGAGCTTTGAATGCTGTAACGTATGAATGTGATTTATCAGGGCCTGTAACGCTTATTGGAGCAGGAGCCGGCATTCCTGAGACTGGATTTGCGCTGCTGATTGACTTAATAAACATGGAACGTGCTTCGTTATAAGTAATTTACGATAGAAAGGTGGCGGGTAAGATGGCAACAGAATTAGCAGGAGGAAAAATGTTGTTAGCAGGGGAATGGGTCGAAAAATCAGACCAGATTGAAGTGTATAACCCTGAAAATAACGAAAAAATAGGCTCTGTTCCCGCTGGTACAGAGGAAGATGTGAAAAATGCTATTTCTTCGGCTAAGGATGGAGCTGAAATTGCTGCAAACTTGTCGGTGCGTGAAAGAATGGACATTTTAACCAAGGCAGCAGACTATATAGAAGATCACCTGGAAGACTTCGCCAGAACTATTGCCCTCGAGGGAAGTAAAACCATTAATGAAGCGAGAAGTGAAACCACCCGTGCAGCAGAAACAATCAGACTTAGCGCAGAAGAGGCCAGACGTTTGACGGGCGAGTCTATAAATTTCGATCAGATGCCGGGTAATACGGATAGGATGGGGTATTACTTTCGTTTTCCTGTAGGCATTATCGCTGCTATCACTCCATTTAATGATCCGCTGAATTTAATTGCCCATAAAATAGGCCCGGGGATTGCAGCAGGCAATGCGGTGATCATTAAACCTGCTACCGAAACTCCATTAAGCGCGGTCAAATTGGCAGAGGCCTTTGTAAGCGCAGGACTCCCGCCTAAAGTACTCAGTGTTATCACTGGACGTGCCAGAGATATTGGGGATGTTCTGATTGAAAGTAAAGATATAAATATGATCAGCTTTACCGGGGGAATGGAGACAGGAGAGAAAATAGCAAAAAAAGCCGGCCTTAAACGGCTTTCCATGGAACTCGGATCGAATTCCCCGGCGATTGTCCGCACAGATGCAGATTTACATCTTGCTGCCGCCTCCACCGTATCAGGTGCTTTTGCTGCTGCCGGTCAAAACTGTCTTTCCGTGCAGAGAATTTATGTGGAAGAGGGAGTATATGACTCCTTTAAAGATCTCTTTTTACAGAAAGTAAAAGAAGTGAAAACAGGAAATAAACTATCGGAAGCCACAGACATGGGTCCGCTTATCAATGAAAAAGAAGCTATCCGGGTAGAAGATTGGGTAAAGGAAGCAATCGATGCGGGAGCTCTCCTGCTTGCCGGAGGAAATAGGAACGGGGCCCATTATGAACCAACGGTGCTGGAAGAAGTTCCGAGTGACGCAACCATCGTTACAGAAGAAGTATTCGGTCCTGTGGTTCTTCTTTTCAACGTTAAAAATCTGGATGAAGCAATAGAACGAGCCAACGACGTAAATTACGGCCTTCAAGCCGGCATCTTTACCACTAATATTAATGCTGCTCTAAAAGCTTCCAGACGACTCCATGTCGGAGGAGTCATGATTAATGACAGCAGCGATTTCCGTATAGATGCGATGCCTTTTGGTGGAGTAAAAGGTTCAGGGCTGGGAAGAGAAGGAGTCGAGTATACCATTAAAGAAATGTCTGAAGAACGCATTGTAGCATTTAAACTAATAGATGAATAGGAAAGGCGCAAGCGCCCTGAACGAGGAAGTTCGGCTAAGAACGCCGCGTCTTGTGGCAACGCCGAACTGACCCGCTTCATGCGGACCTCTGATTGGCTGGGCGCTGACGCTGACTCTTGAAAACCCCCGAAATTTATACGTTCTCGTCTTCTAATAAAAGGAAGGGGGCTCTCCCAAAAAAGGGGTATTCCTTGCCTCAAACGATGGAAACTGGACGGGGGTTATGGGCACATATTCCGTATAGAAGCATGTTGTCGATGATAAGACCGGCAGGGCAGCTAAATGAAGGAATAAATGACCGTCCATCCGCCTCAGCACCACTTCCAATTAAGGGAGTTGTGATGCAGCCCTGCCTTTCCTATTCAAACAGTTAATTGGCGGAGAGGGGTGGAAATATGTTTTCCAATGAAGAATATTTATTGAGAATGAACCATACAAAACAAAAAATGATGGAATACGGGATCGAAGTACTTCTGGTTTCGAATCCATCCAACATGTTTTATCTAACTGGATATAATGCATGGTCCTTTTATGTACACCAGATTTTAGTAGTAATGATAGATGAAGAGCAGCCGATATGGATCGGGAGAGAAATGGATGCACACAGTGCACAGGTGACCACCTGGTTAGATGACAATCATATCATCCCCTATCCGGATGAATTTGTCCAATCCACTATTAAACACCCCATGGATTTTGTAGCTAACATATTAACAGAAATCGGGCAGGGCAACCGAAAAATTGGCCTTGAAATGGACGCCTTCTACTTTACAGCGATGTGTTATGAGCGTATCACCCAGGGACTTCCAAATGCGGAGTTCCGCAATTTTAGCACATTGGTAAATTGGGTAAGGTTAATCAAATCCGACAGTGAAATAGAATGCATGAAAAAAGCTTCCAGGATTCTGGAAAACGCCATGAATGCTGCCTATGACACAGCCGATATAGGAATCCGTGAAAATGATGTAGCGGCGGCTATATATCAGGCACAAATAAGCGGGACGGCAGATTTTGGCGGAGATTACACCTCCATAGTTCCGATGATTCCTTCCAATGAGAATACTGCAAGCCCCCATTTAACCTGGACAGACAAGAGATATGATTATGGTGATTATTTAACCATTGAAATAGCAGGGGCTTATAAAAGATATCACACGCCGATGGCCCGGACGATGGCTATTGGAGAGGCACCTGATAAAGTACGCGATTTAGCGGATGTAGTAGTGGAAGGAATAGAAACGACGATGGAACATATCAGACCGGGGATCACTGCCGAGGAAGTGGAAGACATTTGGAGCAAAACCATAGCAAAACGAGGGTATTTTAAAGAATCCCGACTTGGTTATTCAATTGGGTTAAGTTATCCTCCGGATTGGGGGGAACACACGGTTAGTTTCCGTAAAGGGGACCGGACAATCATGCAGCCGAATATGACCTTTCACTTAATGCCCGGTATCTGGCTTGATAATTATGGCGTGGAGATTACAGAATCCATCCGTATTACGGAGAACGGCTGTGAAACGTTTGCCAATGTTCCCCGGGAACTTTATATCAAGGATCCCTCCGAGGTGTCTTCGTTCACAACGTTTAATGGGGAAGAATCGGCTACCTGAACAATATTGCAATAGATGGGATAAAGCAAAAAACGAATGTTTCATCCTGCCTGTTATGAAGCAGCAATCGAAAGACGCACAAAATTTCCGAACGAGTCTGCTATAGAGCGTTCGGAAATTTTGTGTCTTGTGGTGTGGATTTGTCCCTCTCTTATGGAGAAAATAAGACCTTCCAATGGCTCGAAAATGGTTAAACATGATAGGATAAAGAAAGGCTGGCGGAAAGAAGGGAAACACGTGAAACATACATATTTAGGAGTCCTAGCCTTTAGTGCTGTGTTCCTGTACTTGATCAGTGTATTTTATTCTCCGCTGTGGATGGAGACGGCCTACAGGGGAATTGCAGCTCTGTTATTGTTTTTCTCCCTTTTTAGAATGCGTACATTAAATCGTATCGTAGTGGGGCTTCTTCTCCTGATTGGAAGCAGTCTTTTTTTATACTACAATACCTCCTTCTCCAATGTACTGCAGAGTTTTGGAGAAAATCTCAATTTAATTGGTCTGTTTTTGTTGATTCCATTCCTCGGAATACTGATGTCAGAAGCAGGTTATTTACAAGCCCTCCAAACGTTTTTTTTAGAAAGAGAGAAAAATCGGCCTTCTCATCCCTATCGAACAGGGTATCTGTTAACGGCGTCGATGGGCTCCATATTAAATCTTGGTTCCATGCCTCTGGTTTATAATATTGGATATGAAAGTTTTTCAACCTTTGAAAATAAGACATTCGGCCTGACGCTTTTAAGAGGATTTGGTTTTTGCATGCTGTGGTCTCCTTATTTTGTTAATGTTGGGCTGATTCTCATATTATATGATCTTTCCTGGAGTCAAATTGGCGGATACGGGCTTTTGCTGGCAGTCATATATACCATTATTGTATGGTGCTTTTTTCGTTTCACCCGATTTTCCAGGGAAGAATGGATTTCAAATAAGCAGCCGGTTCTTCAGAGTCGGGCAGCCATCAAACATTCTTTACACAGGCTATTAGCTTATATTATAATTCTGCTTCTGCTTTCTTTTCTCTTAGAACTGTCTCTACCCATTAACATGCTGACTTCGGTGTCTATTACCGCTCTTTTATACCCACTCTTATGGGCTGGGTGTACCGGTTTATTCCAAACCTATGTTCAGGGAGGAGTACAACACGTCTTATCTTCCTTTGACCGGTTGTATAATGAGATCGGAATATTTATAACTGCCGGCTTTTTTGGAGAAGCTCTTTCTCCAGCCAGGCCGGCGAATGGCTTTCTGTTGTTATGATGAAGGGGTCACACGGTATTATACCGATTTTGATTTTATTATTAATAGGAACAGCTATGCTTCTTGCCTTTGTCGGAATACACCCGGTTATTATCGTACTGGGACTGGGAAGCTCTTTAAACCCTGAACAGTTTGGGGTTCACCCGCCTTTTATGGGCCTTCTGTTATTAACCGCATGGATGATTGCCGTACAGATTTCTCCCTTTTCCGGATCTGTCTTGATGGCATCCAACCTTATGAAAGTATCTCCATGGAAGGTTATTCAAAAAAATGCTGTTTTCATTGGTTCCTTAACTATAGTGATGACGATTGTCTTAAGCATCATACACTGGCTTTCCCTATGATAAAGCTTGGAAACCAGACTTAGTACCGGGTAATAACATAATCAGGCAGATAGAAGGGGTAATATGAAACATTCTTCAGCGTTATGGTTGAATTATTTATTAGTCATTGCCGTTATGATGTTCTGGGGATTAAATGTCGTTGGATTGAAGATCCTCGTAGAATATATCGAACCAGCAAGCATGCAGGCCCTTCGGATTTTTACAGCTGGACTTGTCCTGATGGCCATTATAGGCATAAAAAAGGAATGGCGCCGATTTTCCTTCCACGAATGGAAACATATTGCCGTCGCCTCGTTGTTTGGCGTCATTCTGCACCATCTTTTTCTTGCTATTGGGCTAACTACTGCAACAGCAGTAAATACTTCCCTGATTATGGCACTTGTCCCGTTAACTACCTCTCTTCTGGCGATGATTCTGCTGGGAGATCCTGTCACGAAACTGCGGCTTTTAGGTGTGTTTTCAGGGTTAGCCGGGGTTTTTTTGATTACGGCGGCAGGGGCAGATGCTGAAGTCAGCGGATTTTCCAGCGGGGACTTCTTTGTATTTTTAGCTATGCTCGCACAAGCCGTAAGCTTTGTATATATAAAGAAAGCGACAAGTTCTATAGGGCCCCGGGAACTAACCGGATACATGTTTATCAGCGGGGCGGCGGGCCTGGTGATAATAAGCCTGATTCTGGAACCAAACGGTATATTATCAGCGTTTTCTGCACCGGCTTACGTATGGTGGATATTTATAGGTTCTGCGGTACTCGCTACTGCACTTGGTCATCAAATATTTAACAGTTCTATTCAAAAAATCGGAGCAGGAGAAACCGCCGTGTTTAATAATCTTGTCCCCTTCTTTGGTATGGTGAGTTCTGCTTATTTTTTAAACGAAACGGTTTATCCGGGCCAATTAGCTGGTTTTGTTTTTATCGTCATCGGGGTCCTCTGCGGAACGGGGTATATTGAGTATAAATGGCTGCAAAGACAAAGAAACCGGCCATCTTTGAAAAGAACCCGGTAACAGAAAGTCACGACGGACCGTGCTCTTTATTTTTTGGCGGGGGCACCGGATCCACCCCTCCAGGATGCAGAGGATGACATTTGCTGATTCTTTTTACTGTCAGCCACAGGCCTTTCCAGGGACCATGTGTTTCAATCGCTTCTTTTCCGTACTGGGAGCAGGTTGGGTAAAACCGGCAGGACGGAGGAGTGAAGGGCGAAATAAATGTGCGGTATCCTCGTATGATAAGCAGCAGCAATTTTTTCATTCCAATCGTCTCCTTATAATGCTTCATTGTCTCCATAACAGAAAAAAGCTGCGGTCCAATGGGAAGGACCCGCAGCTTTTTATTTAACTTACAAAGAATGTAGTTTTAGGTTGCAGAGTAGAGCGCAGTAGACTCATTTCTTCCTCGTTCAGTCGAATCATTGGAAGCCGTACATCTGCAGAGATAATACCCTGAAGCTCCAATGCCGCTTTAATCGGAGCAGGACTTGGAGCGATCGTAAATGTTTTCATAGTTGGGAGAAGTTCCCGGTGACGCTTGGAAGCATATTGCGGATGTCCGTGGACAAAGCTTTGCACCATCTCCTGCATTTCATTCCCAAGAACATGAGAGGCGACAGAAACGACTCCGGTCCCCCCGACAGCCATAATAGGGAGCGTCAATGTATCATCTCCACTGTAGAGGTGAAAATCTTCGGGGGTGTTCTCGATAATATAGGCAATGGCGTCCAAGTCTCCGCTAGCTTCTTTAACGGCCGTAATATTTTCAACGAACGAAAGCTCTACAATGGTTTCCGGATTTAAACCGGCAGCGCTGCGGCCGGGAATATTATACAGCATCACAGGTAAACGGGTGGATTCTGCAATTTTTTTAAAATGAAGATACATGCCTTCCTGAGAAGGTTTACTGTAATATGGCGTAACAAGCATAACTGCATCTACACCAGCCTGTTCTGCTTTTTTAGTAAGGTCGATAGAGGCCTTCGTGTTATTGCTGCCGGTTCCGGCAATAACAGGGACTCTCCCGTTGGCCGTCTTTACGACATGTTCAAACAGAGTTACTTTTTCTTCCACAGACAACGTCGGCGATTCTCCCGTTGTGCCAGCAACGACAAGACTGTCTGAGCCATTTGAAATAAGATGATTCACTAATTTTGTGACGGCACTGTAATCGACTTCCTCCTGTTCATCAAAAGGAGTTACCATCGCTGTGCTTATTCTTCCCACGTTCATTATTTCCATCACCCTCCGCATTAGATTAAAAAAATGTTATAACAGATGGATGAGGGCCTGTTTTTGCAACATGCTTTCGCGCACAAAAAGCAGCAATGGGAGGGTTCCCATTGCTGCATGAACGTTTCAGTTATAAACAGAACCGTTTATGCGTGAGATAGCCCTCCATATAACGTCACATCGCGATAACGTTATATGACAGTTTCGCATTTGTTCAATACGAAACCAGCTTCAAGCTTATGAGAAGCTTTCTGCTTCGGCAGTTTCCCCTTTCCGCAGTATTCAAAGGATCTCATGCTCCTCCTACTGCCTACTAATGGTCACTGCACCTCTAACCTCACTTCTAAATAGAAGCAGGATATATAATTGTTGTTACGTATAACTTTATCAAAGGACAGCCCGGAATGCAATTTATTTTTCCTATTTCTCGTAAAAATTAGGCGGGAGTGCAGAATATATGACCTCTGTCATTAATTTTTTTTAAAATCCATTTTATTTTAAGAGCTTTTTCCTTTATAATGGTGATTGGGAATAAACCATGCATGGGGGGCTGTCTGGAAATGTCTCAATTTCAGCAGATTGCACTAGAACTTCCAGAAGACTTATATTCTGAAATTGAGCACCTAACGGAAGAAGAGAAGGATTCTCTATTTCGTGAAGTGTTACAAGAGCAGATTGATCAAAGAAAAACATCTGATTTTCATAATCAAATGAAACAAGGTTATTTAGAAATGGCTCAAATTAATATGCAGCTATGTAAGGAATTTGAAGATGCAGAAGAGGAAGCTTTAAGGGAAGGAGAAAGATTAATTCATTCTCCAACATATGAATAAAGCTCTCCTGTTCGGCATATCCTGTTATTGGGACCGGTGAAGGAGGTGAATGGATGATTTGAGCGATACGAGTCATAATCATCACCAAACCAAAAAAGTTGTAAAGCGTGGAGACGTTTTTTTTGCTGATCTTTCACCGGTGGTTGGGTCGGAACAAGGCGGTGTGAGACCTGTGCTGATTATACAAAATGACATCGGCAACAGGTTTAGTCCAACCGTCATTGTGGCCGCCATTACAGCTCAGATAAAGAAAGCAAAACTGCCAACCCACGTGGAAATCGATGCGGACAAACACCGGTTTGACCGCGACAGTGTTATTCTGCTTGAACAGATCCGAACCATCGACAAACAGCGGTTAACCGACAAGATTACACACCTGGATGATGATACGATGGAACGGGTGAAAAAGGGGCTGGCTATTAGTCTCGGGGTGGAAGAATTATAAATAGGACAGCTTCATGAATCAGTCATACATATTTAACACAGAGCATGCCTTCTGTTTTTGGAAGGCATGCTTATTTTGGTACAATATTTTATACAATCGAGGCAAAGGAAGTGAGCGCGAGTGAATCCTGCAATAGAAACCATTCTTAACCACCGTTCCGTACGTAATTTTAAAAATGATCCGATTCCTGAATCAAATATTAATGAAATAATCCGTGCCGCACAGTCGGCTTCGACCTCAAGTTTTTTGCAGGCTTATTCTATTATCGGGGTCACCAGTCAAGAAAAAAAGGACAGGCTTGCTGCATTAGCCGGAGGACAGACGTATGTCTCGGAAAATGGTTATTTCTTTGTATTTTGCGCAGATTTGTCACGGCATCTAACGGCGGCCTCCGTCCATGAGCAGGATATTTCTGCTTCCGTGGAGAGCACGGAAGGTTTTATGGTGGCGGTGATTGACGCTGCCCTGGCAGCCCAAAATGCAGCTATCGCCGCGGAATCCATGGGTCTTGGAATATGTTATATCGGCGGCCTCCGAAATAACCTGGAAGCCGTAAGTTCTCTTCTGCAGACACCGGACAATGTGCTTCCATTATTCGGTATGGCGGTCGGATGGCCGGACTCCTATCAGGAACAGAAACCAAGATTACCTCAAACCGTCATTTTCCATGAGAATGAATACAATGAAATTAAACATGCCCAGCTCAGAGCGTATGATCAAACTATTTTCAACTACTATCGCAGCCGGGCCAATACAAAAAAAGAGATAACGTGGACCAGTCAGGTTTCTTCTGCCCTGGCAAAAAGCAAACGTCTGTATTTAAACAAATTCGTCCCACAAAAAGGATTTATGAAATAACTTCACCCCCTAAAATAAAAGTTCCGAACGATACATGGAAAAGTCGTTCGGGATTTTTTTATCCATCCAGCTGCTCTTCGTCAAATACCCCGCTTGGCGTAGGGACCGCTTAGTTAACAGGGGATTCGGCTCAGAGAGAGGGACATCTCCTAAAACCGCACACGTCCTGTGCCTACAGAGGGGAAAATCCAATTCCCTCCGGAAAAGTATGGATAAATCCATTTTAGAGTGGAGACCTCTCTTCTAATTGTGTGAAAATATGAAAAAATATGAGTTATTTTAAATAAATTATCAAAAATTCTGTTATAATGGAGATATAGAGGCACTGGCGGGCAAAGGGGAGGAACCAATGATGTGGAAAAAGGTAATAAAGTTTATCGTTATTGCCTCGTTACTATTTAGTCTTATTACAGTGTGGTCCATTGAAAACTGGTCGCAGACAGCACACGGAGAACTTCCATCTAAAACAGCGGTGGTGCTGCATGCCATCAACAATAATTTAGTGACACTCGATACAGATATAAAGGCTCCGGAGTTTTTATCGCCGGATGCTGCTAAAGATAAAAAAGTAACAATGAAAAGAACGGACACAACGATAGATGTTGGAAAAAATAACGACATTCCTGTCCGGATTTACAGGTATTCCAATGTCGAAAATGCCCCGGTTATTATGTATTATCACGGAGGAGCTTTTCTGGAAGGATACGGAAACCTGGAGTCCCATGATAATGTTATTCGATCCCTTGCGGCAAAGACTGGAGCCGTTGTAGTCAGCCCAGGCTACCGGGTAGCTCCGGAGTATGTTTTTCCTGCTGCGGTAGAAGACAGTTATAAAGCGTTGGAATGGGCCTTCCATCATGTTGAAAAATTTGGAGGGAATCCGGAAAAAATCGCGGTAGCCGGTGATAGTGCCGGAGGAAATCTTGCGGCTGTTACTGCCTTAAAATCGAGAGATCAAAACGGCCCGGAATTATTCGCTCAACTGCTGTTTTATCCGCTTACTACGTTTAAGGATACTAACTTTGAGTCACGAACAATGTATGACAGCGGCTATTATTTACTATCCCGTCAGGTCATGTTAAAGGCAAGGGAAGCCTATACCCCGGAGCAGAGCATGTGGCAGAACCCTTACACGTCTCCGTTGAACGCCCGAGATCTAAGCGATTTACCTCCGGCGTTGATTATTACGGCGGAATACGATCCGCTGCGCGACGAAGGAGAATTATACGGGGAAAAACTTCACGAAGCAGGCACTCCGGTGGAAACAGTGCGGTATAAGGGGGTCATGCATGGTTTTGTCTCTTTCTTTGAAATAATGACCAGTGGAAACAGCGCACTGCAGAATTCCGCGGAATTTTTACAAGAAGCAGACACGACGTCAGTGAAAGCAAAAAAAGAGTACAACGTAACCATCCAAAACGGCCCGTCAGGTTTTTCCCGTTTCAAAGAGGAAGCGGAAGCATTTGCGATAGGGGCATTTCTGGTCGGCAAAAGCACATTTAATAGAATGATGAAATAGAAAGAGTTTATGGGGATCCAAAAACCCCGAACGAGCTTCCCAAGAATCGTTCGGGGTTTTTTCATCTTTTGATGGTTTTGTCCCAAATTCTTTTTAATGAAAGGCGAGGAAGGTTCTCAAAGGTAAATGCATCAGACGGTTCTTAGGCAGCAATCTTCCTGATGTTGGTTTAACAAAGGAACAGGGTGTGATTATAACACAAATATTAAGCATTACAGTCCATATATAAGCCTGAAACGTTTTCAGATGGAAAGAGACCCATATACATCGAAAATAAATGCAAAAACTTTTAATTACTCTATTTTCTTTTTAATTATCATGTGATACACTACTCATTGGAAATCGACAGAACGGTTTCATGACCGCTGTGGCGGGAGTAGAAAAAAAGAAGTGGAGGGAGGCTTTCAAATGTTGAAGGCAATGAAACAAAAGCTGGACCAAAAAAGAGTACTCTGGGCTGAAGGAACAGCGCAGCGAATAGAAGAATATGCAGAAAAGGAACGTCAGGAATCTATAAGAAAAATGAAAAGAGAAGAGGAAACCAACCATTTACTGCATCAAGAAATTGAAAAATATTTGCACACCATTCATCCTTCCTTTTTATTAAATCCTGATGTGGCCCGGGCTCTTCATAATAGATTGCTTGCCCGCTCTGAAGAGAAGTTTTCTTTTTCGCTGCATGTCACTAGTGAAATCCGCCTTGCCCTTGATTTTTATCATTCGGATTTATCCATTTTTATTCGTCTATTAGAGAAAAAAGGCTTTCAGCTGAAAGGAAACGAAGAACGGTTTTTGACAGCCCTGTTAAATAAATTGAGTGAAAACAATTACCGTTTCTATCTGGAACGCTACGGGGATTTTGTAAATAATGCAGATACATTGGAAGACGCTGTCTGCAAATATTTAGAAAAAGCAGAGGACAAGAAAAAATATGAAAGCGGCCGATTCGATTTTCTTATCAAATACTTGATTAATAAAGAATTGCTGGCCCCTGACTGCACTAAAAAGCAAGTGAAAAAGCTGGTGAAATCTTTAGAGAAAAAGCATGCGGAAGATTATAAAGTCACCCGTTTGGAGAAAAGAATGGGAGAAATCGGCTGATAAAAAAGGCAGGACGCTGGAGACATCCAGGCGCTGCCTTTTTTTCGCGCATTGGACGGAAAATATGGATACAAAATACTTTTCGTATGGGGTCCCCTGTGGGAAAATAAAAACAGCGGTTATTATATGTCTGGAGGGAGAGAGATGAAGAAAGAAATGCCCGCTTTCTTTATAGAGAAAATCCAGGAAGCCAAAGAACAGTTTGAGCGGACCATTGACTGTAAACACACAGAATTTGATGACCTTTACCCGTATATGAACGAACAGCCCCAATTTTTCTGGTACAAACGATATGTAGCCTGGCAGGAGCTGCTTACGACGATAAGACTTGCTGAAGAATTGGAAGTGGATTGGCGGGAGGAATTCCAAAGCTCCCAAATCACATTTATTGAAAATAAGGTGCTCGATGCAAAAGTACTGGATGAATGGTACGGGAAAAAACGGACAGAGGCGTAAAAAACCGGGTGAAGGCCACCCGGTTTTTTATACCCGGGAAAGACCGGGTTTTAAAATATAAGATGAGCACAGCCTATAATAACAGGCAGTGTAATAATAGTTCGTTCCAAAAAGATAAGGACCAGATCTGAAAATTTGATCGGGAGCTTCGAAGCAAGCAGCAATCCTCCAACTTCGGACATATAAATGAGCTGGGTGACAGATAAAGCCGCTATCACGAAACGGGTCAGTTCACTTTCAATATCTCCGCCTAAGATGGAAGGCAGCAGCATATCAGCAAAGCCAACCAGCATCGTCTGAGAAGCTTCTACTGCCTCAGGTACCTGCAGCAGTTGTAGCAGCGGGACAAAAGGAGTTCCAATGAGTGCGAAAAACGGCGTATGTTCAGCAATTACGACGGCGATGGTCCCCAATGCCATCACCACCGGAATCACTCCAACCCACATATCGAGAACGTTTTTCAAGCCTCCACGCAGGACAGAAAGAACGTCGTGCCGGACAGCTTTTTTAGATGCTTCCTGCAGCCCCCATTGAAAAACATTCATGGAAGACGGACGGGATCGTTCAACTTCTTTGGCAGAGGATTCATAATACTCATCTTTTTTCCATAATAATGGCGGTATTCTTGGAATAATCAGAGCAGCTATAAAACCGGCAGCTACAATGGTCCCGTAATAAGGAAGAATGTATGATGTCAGTCCCAAATCCGATAGAATAACAATGCTGAAAGTAATCGACACCACGGAAAAAGTAGTCCCAATCACGGCAGCCTCTCGTTTGGAATAATACCCCTGCTCATACTGCTGATTGGTTAATAAAACCCCTATTGTACCGTCTCCGAGCCAGGAGGCAGCACAATCAATGGAAGATCGTCCCGGAAGAGTGAAAAGAGGACGCATGATGGGGGAAAATACAGCCCCGCAGAATTCCAGCAATCCAAAGTTCAATAAAAAGGGAAGAAACAGCCCTGCAAATAAAAATACCGTGATCAACAAAGGGATGAGAGACTCCAGCAATAACCCTCCGGTTGCACCGGAGATAAGCCATTCCGGTCCTATGTTAAACAAGACCAGGATGGAAAAAATGAATCCCAGGATACGAATAATCAGCCAGGCTGTATTCACTTCAAACAAGGATTGAAGCAGATCAGAAGAGGGCGGTCGGCTTCTGGCACGAAACGAACCAGCTACGGCAACACCCATAAACAGCGCGGCAGCGCCAGGGAGAATAGGACCGGCCAATCCTTCAAGCGTATTTGCCAGGACAGCTACCGGAATCGTAATTTCTCCGTCCACTTGTATCGGAATCATAAACAGGAATATTCCGATAAAGGAAAACAAAAGAAAACGGGGAATGGAGCGTTCCTCAGAGTTGTTTAATTGATCATTCATTGTCCCACCTCGTTCGATAAATTTACTTTCAAAAAATTATACAAACCCAATGCTAAACGCATAAATACATAATTCTTTGTATAAATTTTCAAAGCTAATTATAAAATAGATAAAAGCAGGAAACAATAAAATAAATTATTTTCAAATAATTATGAGGAAACAATACTATTTAGACCATTTCGCAGCTCATTTAAATTAGAAATTTCCTGGTGAAAGGAAATATCAGCCGCAGCTTCTTTCCCCTCCCGATTAAGCCAAATACTTGAAACACCGGACCGGTTTGCCCCGTCTATATCTGTAAACAAATTGTCCCCGATCATCACTGCCTCCGAGGCATCGATATCCAACAGCTTTAATGCATGGTAAAAGATGGACGGATCTGGTTTTCCAAACCCAAAAGCCCCGGATATTACTATGTAGTCAAAGTACGGGACAAGCTGCGGGGTCATGTCAAGTTTTGTATTCTGCAGCGACGGAGCCCCGTTTGTTAAAAGCAGCAGCTGATAGTCATCTTTCAACTCGGATAAAACCTCAAACGTCTCGGGATAAATAAAAGGAAGCTTTTTCCGGTGATAAGGGAAACGAACGGCCAGCTGTTTTCCCAGGTCTTTATTTTCCACCCCGTGTTCTCGCAGTGCTTGTATCCAGGTCTGTTCTTGATAAGCAGGCATTTCTTGATGCATAGTTTGGAAACCAACGTTGATTTTATCCGGAAATGTTCCCCATAGGCCTTCAAAGGGATTAATCCCGATTTTTTTTGTGAATGGGTAAGATTCATAGTTCTGATATAACGCAGCAGCTGTTTTCCGTACAGTATTTTCAAAGGATTCCGCCGGGATACCAGCCGCTTGTTCCGCTTCCAGGCATACTGCCCTTAACGCTTCTTTGACACTTTTTTTGTCCCACAGAAGGGTATCGTCAAGATCAAACATTAGAGCCTTAATCATACTTTTTCTCCTTTCTCATTTTCTCCCCGTTATTATACCTCTCTATAGGTCAGGAAGCATTAAAGAATTTTAAACTTACACTTTTATTATGGTGGAATTGTTGTACAATAACATTAGTATTTCATTTCAGCATCCAGAAGACCCCAAAAATTTTTTAAACTATTTTTATACCTGGTTTCTACATATTTATATGTATCTGGATTACGTGTTATATTTATGTGCGGAGCTTTTGAGAAGCATGTATCCTCATGTTAAAATACAATGGAACGTAAACAAATTGTCAAAAATCAGGTGTAAATGGTGAGAGGGGTGAGTGGAAAAATAGCGTAAATTGCATACGATGTCTTCGGGGAATTACATATTTTTTCCAAAATCCAACTATCACTTACCATTTGGAGGTATAGCCAGATGAGCAAAAACACAGCCAAGCAAGAACCATGGCAGGAATTTTTTGGTCCAAACCTTGGCTATTTAATGGACCTTTATGAAGAATACAAAAATAATCCGGAAACTTTGGATGAAGAAACGCGGGAGTGGTTTGACCAATACGGGGCGCCGGAAATCGGAAAAACGCATACGAATGGCGCTGCAGCTCCACTCCCTAGTGCTTCAGGCGAGATGGACATGGCTAAAAAAGTGGCAGCTGCCGTGAAGCTGACAGATAATATTAGAATTCACGGCCATCTGTCTGCCGACGTTAATCCCTTGCAAGAGCCGGGAGGAGAAACTTCGTTTTTAAAGATTGACGAATACGGATTGACGGAAGAAGATTTGAGACAGCTTCCTGTAGAAATGATTTGTCCGGATGCGCCTGATGATATTAAAGACGGTTTCGAAGCAATTAATCATTTAAAGGAAATGTATACCCGCTCCATTGCTTTTGAGTTTGATCACGTTCATGATGTGGAAGAACATCAATGGTTGAACAAACAAGTGGAGACCGGGCATATTTATCGTTCGCTGTCGGATGAAAAACGGAAAAAAGCACTGCAGAGTCTAACGGATGTGGAAAGTTTTGAACAGTTTGTCCATAAAACATTTGTAGGACAGAAACGATTTTCGATTGAAGGGGTCGATACCCTTGTCCCAATGCTGGATGATTTCTCCCAGGATGCTATTCAGGACGGGGCGCGCCATGTCATGATCGGCATGGCCCACCGCGGACGACTGAGTGTATTGGCCCATGTACTGGGCAAACCATACGATCTGATTTTCTCTGAATTTCAACATGCTCCAAACAAAGACCTGGTTCCTTCGGAAGGGTCCATCGGGATTAACTATGGCTGGACAGGAGACGTAAAATATCACCTTGGCGCTCATAAAAAAGTAGAACACGAATCGTTTGACTCTCGTATTACCCTTGCAAACAACCCGAGCCATCTTGAGTATGTGAACCCCGTAGTCGAAGGATATGCGAGAGCAGCACAAGATGACAGTTCGAATGCGGGATTTCCGCAGCAGGATACATCGAAAGCGGTTGCCGTTCTTATTCATGGGGATGCAGCATTTCCCGGCGAAGGCATTGTAACGGAAACCCTGAATATGAGCCGGCTGAAAGGGTATCAAACCGGCGGAACGCTGCATGTTATTGCCAATAATCAGCTTGGTTTTACGACCGACACCCATGATTCCAGATCCACTACTTATGCCAGCGATCCCGCAAAAGGTTATGAAATCCCGATTGTTCATGTGAATGCGGATGATCCGGATGCCTGTATGGCAGCGGTCAAACTTGCCTATGAATACCGCACTCGTTTTAGTAAGGACTTCTTGATTGATTTGATTGGGTACCGCAGGTTTGGGCATAACGAAATGGATGAACCGGTAGCTACTCAGCCTTATATGTATGATGTTATTAAACAACACTCCAGGGTCAGGGAAGTATATGCCAATGAACTGGTGAAAGACAATGTACTGAGTGAAGACGAAGCTTCGGAAATGAAAGAAAATGCAGATCAACTATTGTCCTCCCAGTATGAAAAAGTGGCTGATATTGATAAGGAAGAACCGGCGGAAGAAGAAATTCCGGAAGAAGTGGAAAGAAGACTTCCTGTCGTCGACACCTCCTTTGATGCCGGCCGGTTAAAACAGATTAACCAGGAGTTAATTACGTGGCCGGAAGGTTTCAGTGTATTTCCTAAACTAAAAAAGATTCTGGAACGAAGAGAAGGTGCGCTTGAAGAGGGTGGAAAAATAGACTGGGCCCACGCCGAAACACTTGCCTACGCAACGGTTATTTCAGAAGGAACGCCAGTTCGTCTAACCGGGCAGGATACTCAAAGAGGAACATTTGCCCACCGTCATCTAGTCCTCCATGATTACCAGAACGGGGATATTTATTCTCCGCTTCACACATTATCAAGTGCGCAGGCTTCTTTTGCTATTTATAACAGTCCGTTATCGGAAGCTTCCATTGTTGGATTCGAATACGGATATAATGTTCATGAACCGACAACTCTTGTATTATGGGAAGCCCAGTTTGGTGATTTTGCCAATGCGGCCCAGGTTATCTTTGATCAGTTTGTTTCAGCCGGGCGTGCCAAATGGGGACAGAAATCAGGGATTGTCTTCCTGCTTCCTCATGCTTATGAAGGACAGGGGCCGGAGCATTCCAGCGCGCGACTGGAACGTTTCTTAACCCTCGCAGCGGAGAATAACTGGAATGTGGCCAACCTGACTAGCTCTGCCCAGTATTTCCATCTTTTGCGCAGACAGGCGGCAACTTTAGGGACAGAAGAAATGCGTCCGCTCGTATTAATGACTCCGAAAAGTCTACTGCGGAACCAAAATGTGGCATCCTCTCCAGACGAATTAACAAACGACCATTTTCATGCCGTCTTGGAAGAACCCTTAACCGGTTTCAATAAAGAGAACGTCACACGCTTCATTTTTGCTTCCGGCAAAGTTGCTGTAGATTTACATGAAGCACTTGATGAAGAAAATGTACCGGATTGGCTTCACATTATACGGGTAGAGGAATTATATCCGTTTCCAGGGGAGGAGATCCAAACTATAATAAAAGATTATCCTAATGTTAATGAGTTTAAGTGGGTCCAGGAAGAACCTAAAAATATGGGGGCATGGAGTTATATCCAGCCGCTGCTGCGCAGCATCGCGCCGGAAAAAGTGAAGACAGAGTATATTGGAAGAAAACGGCGTTCCAGTCCATCAGAAGGGGATCCAAAAGCGCACAAAAAGGAACAGAGCCGTATCTTAAACAATGCATTGACAGGAAAAGAATAAGGAGGACTCATTCATGGCGGAAATCAAAGTACCAGAGCTTGCGGAATCTATTACCGAAGGGACCATTGCGGAATGGCTGAAACAGCCGGGTGATGCAGTGGAAAAAGGCGAAAATATTGCGGAACTCGAAACAGATAAAATTAATGTAGAGATCACATCCGAACATTCCGGTGTCATTCAGGATTTATCAAAAGAAGCCGGTGACACCGTGGAAGTAGGAGATGTTATCGGTCATATAGACGAAAACGGACAAGCCGCCGGAGACGGAGCCTCATCAGAAGAAAAACAACAAGAGAGTGCGGCAGAAGATAAACAGGAAACCGCTCCGAAGACATCCGAGGAAGCCTCTGAATCGCAGACATCTGACTCCGAAGAGACTTCAGAGGGCCGGCCTGTTGCTTCTCCTTCAGCGCGGAAACTTGCCCGGGAGAAGGGACTTGACCTTACGCAGGTTCCAACGAAAGATCCAATGGGTCGAGTGAGAAAAGAAGACGTGGAAGATTACGAAAAAAATAAAGCTGCTGCTTCGTCTCAAGGCAAAGAAGCTAAAAAAGAAAGTGCTCCGGCTCCAAAGGATGAATTTGAAGGAAAACCGGTTGAGCGGATTAAGATGTCCAGACGCCGTCAGACGATCGCCAACCGGCTTGTTGATGTTCAGCAGACATCAGCTATGCTGACAACGTTCAACGAAATTGATATGACTGCTGTCATGGATGTCCGCAAGCGCTGGAAAGAGACATTTCAAGAGCAGCATGATGTACGGTTAGGATTTATGTCCTTTTTCACCAAAGCTGTTATCGCTGCACTCAAACACTTCCCGCTGCTGAATGCAGAAATCGATGGCAATGAAATTATTCAAAAGCAATTTTATGATATCGGCATGGCCGTATCGACCGACGATGGTCTTGTGGTTCCTGTTGTTCGTGATGCCGACAGAAAATCTTTTGCGGAATTAGAACAGGAAGTCATTGATTTGTCGTTAAAAGCACGGGACAATAAATTAACCTTGAAAGACCTCCAGGGCGGTTCCTTTACTATTACCAACGGCGGTGTTTTTGGTTCGCTTCTTTCCACACCGATTCTAAACGGACCGCAGGTAGGTATTCTGGGAATGCATAAAATTCAATGGCGTCCGGTAGCTGTCAATCAGGAAAACATGGAAAACCGTCCGATGATGTATATCGCTCTTTCTTATGACCACCGCATCGTGGACGGAAAAGAGGCGGTAAGCTTTCTTGTCAAAATAAAAGAACTGCTCGAAGATCCGGAATCCCTGCTTTTAGAAGGGTAAAACAAAAGGCTGTCCAAACGGGCAGCCTTTTTTTAACTATCAGGGCACAACACCTCTCGTTTGCAACGGCCGCGTTATCAAAGCGCACCTATGTTAAAAGGGCTTAACGGGAAGCCCCACCCAGGTTAAATCGTTCTGAAGGAGCGGGCCTTTCTCTACGAAATATCTTCGCTGGAGCCGGTGACGTAAAAACGGGCTGAGCGTCATCTTTTCGTTCAGGGGAGGACATTTATTCCGTTTTTGAAGGGAGGTTCGGACCTCTGCTCCGTTATTTCTCCTTTTGAGCATAAAAAAATAGTCCAGCGCCCGGATAGCGGAAAAAATATCCGGAAAGGTCCCTGTCCGATCCGTTCCCCCTGCAGCGGAAGCATCTAAACTTCTTTTACAGGGACGGAGCTGGACGAATATTCCACACTCCGTTTTTCTTATTCATTTTGAAAAGAATAAATCGTCAAAAATCGTCATATAATTTAATGAACGTCCATATAAAAGCATGAATATAAATAAAATAAAAATAAATATAAATTTCTCGTTATATCTATTGATAAGTAACTATATCTTTATGGTATAATCGGTATGCACTTGATAAAAGTGAATATTTATTAAGGGGGTTCCAGTAAATATGACTAACATCAATATGGACAGAAGAACTACAGCATGGATTAACAAAAATGGCGGAGTGGTCACTTTAAATCCCTTCTATCCATTAAATCAGAATAAACAGCGGGGTCCGGTCGATGTCATGTTATCCTTTGATGTTCCAGAAAATGAAGGGGAGTTTGAGGCGGTTTTCCATAACGGTATAACTATCTACGTGCACCGTCATCTTCGAATAAAAAGACAACTCAGCCTTCGTATTAGTGGGTTTGGGCCATTTCAACACCTTAGCTGCAGCGGTATTAAGCATTTCGGCAAAAAATCAGCCGTTTAAATTTTCTGAAAATAAGGGAATTTAAATCAGATAAAAAAGAATAATTTTAAGGAGGGTCGGCTCGTATGAGTCCTCCATGGAAAAGATTGTTAGCCATTTGTTGGATTAACAATCTTTTTATTTTTCAGCAGAGTTTGGAGCTTTAGGAAGCGGCCTGAACCCGGCAGCCATGAGTTTCCTCATAGTCAAGACTTTAACTTTCCAAGGTTTTTGTATAAAATGAATAAAAGGCGAACATATGATTTGTAACCAAATGAGGACCTCAACCATGGGGAGGAATAAAATGGGGATCAGATTTTTTCTCGGCAGAACCGGAACCGGAAAAACAAATACCATACGAAAAGAAATCGCCCGTAAATTACAAGCAGATCCAGCAGATACCAGGCCAATTATTTATCTGGTTCCAGATCAAATGACGTTTCAGGCAGAACAGGATCTTGTGAAAAGAACAGGCAGTGGACTAACCCGGGCCCAAGTATTAAGCTTTTCCAGAATGGCCTGGAAAGTCTTACAGGAAACGGGCGGTATGACAAAAACATATTTGCAGCAAAATGGAATTCAGATGCTGCTCCGTAAAATTATAGAAGAAAACAAAGACGCCTTTCGTTTGTACAATAAAGCATCTTCCAAAACAGGATTTATCGAACAGATCCAGCGTCTGATTACTGAATGTAAACGACAGGCGGTAACTATCGAACAGATCAAGCAGCAAAGGGAGCAGTTGGATGAAAAAGAGGAAAAATCGGGACAGGAACACGTACTGCATGATAAGCTGCATGACCTGATAATAATATGGGACAGAATGGAAGACGTGTTGGCGGATCGTTATGCCGGTGCTGAAGATTATTTGCGGCTGTTATCTGAAAAAATACCGGATTCTGCATTTCTTTTACAAGCGGATGTTTATGTGGATGGCTTTCACGCCTTTACGCCCCAGGAACTCCATATCCTTGAGATGTTGATGGAAAGAGCAGAACAGCTGACGGTTGCCCTTACTCTGGACCAACCTTATCAGGAGGAGCCGCCTTCCATGCTGGATTTATTTTATCAGCCGGCGTGCACCTATAGAAAATTGAAAACCTACAGCAGCAGTACAGCCCAAGGTACAGAGGAGATTGTACTATTTCAGGAAAGTAAAAAATACGAAAGCAGTGCATTGCTTCATTTAGAACAACATTTTGAAAAACGTCCTGTTCTTGAGGGGGAGCCCGGGCAGGATATACAAATCAACGCAGCGGTTAACAGAAGAACAGAAATCGAAGCAGTGGCGCGGCAGATGAATGAGCTGGTCCGGCAGGGGTACCGTTACAAAGATATTGCCGTGGTATCACGTAATATGGATGATTATCGGGAGATGCTGCATACGGTTTTTCTTGATTATGATATCCCTTTGTTTATGGACCAGAAACGACCCATGTTAAACCATCCAGTAGTAGAGTGCATCAGATCTGCGCTGGAAGCTTTGACAGAGCGGTGGAGATATGAGCCGTTGTTCCGCGCATGGAAAACGGATATGTTTTTTTCTTTATCCGAAAACTGGGAAGAAGCGAAAGAAGAGGTAGACCGGTTAGAGAATTACGTGCTCGGATTTGGCGTGACGGAAAAACATTGGAAACAAAAAGAAGATTGGTCCTACTCGAAAAGTCGTTCGGAGACAGAAACGGATAAGAAACAGGTAGAAGATGCAGAAACGGAAAGACAGCTGAATCAAACACGGACCAAACTGGCCGGTCCGCTGCTGCATTTGGAAAAACGCATGAAGAAAGCTTTCACGATCAAAGAATACAGCGTTGTTCTTTTTGAATTCCTGGAAGAGCTGAACATTCCACAAAAAATTGAAAGGATACGGGATGAAGCGTTAGATCGGAATGATCTATCCAAAGCGCGGGAGCATGAACAAGTATGGGGGGCTGTTGTCGAGCTGCTGGAGCAGATGGTTGAAATGGCAGGCAGCGAATCGGTCTCGTTCGAACATTTTTATCACATTGTGGAAACCGGCTTAAGTTCCATGAGTTTTTCCATCGTTCCCCCAGCTGTGGATCAGGTTACCGCGGCCGATATGGAACGTTCGCGGCTGGACAATATCCGCGTGGCATTTATACTGGGGGTGAATGAAGGGATACTCCCGGCCTCCTTTGAAGAGGACGGCATTCTTGATGATGAAGACAGAAACTGGTTCTATCAACAGGGAATAGAATTGGCAGATGATGCCGGAACCCGTTTAGTAAATGAACAATTTCTTATTTACAGGGCTATGACGCTTCCAAAAGAAAAACTCTATGTCAGTTATCCATTGGCAGATGAAGAAGGAGGAAGCCTGCAGCCTTCCATTGTTATTAATCAATTGCAAGAAGTGTTTCCTTCCATACAAGAAAAACTATTGTTTAATGAACCTCAGGAATACTCAGAAAGAGAGCAGGAAGCATTTATTGGAGGGCACCGGAAGACCCTTTCTTTCTTAATCTATCAGCTCCAGCGCTGGAAGCAGGGCTACCCGGTAGCTCCAATGTGGTGGGAGGTTTATAATTGGTATGTCCTGAACAAGCAGACTGTTTCTTTAAACCTGCTGCTGAACAGTTTGTTTTATAAAAACAAGCCGGCTCCCATTTCTTCAGAACTTTCGCGGCAATTATATGGACCCACATTAAAAGCCAGTGTATCAAGAATAGAACAGTTTGAATCCTGTGCCTTTGCTCAATTTGCTTCTTATGGTCTCCGCCTGAAGGAAAGAGATATATATAAACTGGAGGCACCGGATATCGGCCAGCTGTTTCATGGTGCCCTGAAAGACATGACCGAGCAAATTCAGAAGCAGGGCAGACAATGGTCCTCTCTTTCTCCGGAAGAATGCAGCTCTTATGCTAAACAATCAGTCGGGCGGATAGTTCCTACCATTCAAAGGCAGATCTTATTAAGCAGCAGCCGTTACCGCTATCTCCAACAAAAGCTGGAGGACACTGTCGTTCGTGCTTCTGAAATGCTGAGAAAACAAGCCGGAGCAGCTGGTTTTACACCAATGGGACTGGAACTGGGATTTGGTCCCGGAGAAACGCTTCCTCCTTTACAGTTCACACTGGCTGACGGAACCACCATGGAAGTGGCCGGCCGCATTGATCGCGTCGATGGAGCCGAAGGATCAGAAGGAGTATTTGTCCGTATTATTGACTACAAATCGAGTATGAAAGATATCCGCATTTCTGAGGTTTATTTTGGACTCGCTCTGCAAATGCTTGTCTATTTAGATGTAGTCCTGTCGTTTTCGGAGGAATGGATTGGAAAAGAAGTGAAGCCGGCAGGGGTTCTGTATTTTCATGTGCATAATCCATTTATTCAGGCAAACCAGCAGATGGATGCAGCAGAAATGGAACATGAATTTTTCAAACGATTTAAAATGAAAGGTTTATTGATGGCAGAAGAGGAGCCCGTACGGTTAATGGATGCCGGTCTGACTACGGGACATTCAAATATTGTGCCGGCCGCTATTAAAAAAGACGGTTCGTTTTACGCCAGCTCGTCTGTTCTTCCCAATCACCAGTTTGAGTCGATGCGTCATTTTATTCGGGAGAAATTGCAGAAAGACGGGGAAAAAATCATGCAGGGAACGACGGATATCAGACCGTTTAAAAACGGAGCAGTAACAGCCTGTACGTATTGTTCGTTTAAGCCTGTATGTCAATTTGATCCATCGTTTGATTCTAATGAATATCGTTTATTAACGAAGAACAAGGAAGAGATTTTATCTGACATGTTCTCCAGCCGGAAGGAGGAAGACTAATCCATGCAGCATCCGGAAAAACCAAAGAACTCAGGCTGGACAGAGGCCCAATGGGAAGCGGTTTCTGTTTCAGGGAACAACCTGCTCGTTTCCGCTGCAGCAGGAAGCGGGAAAACCGCAGTGCTGGTCGAGCGGATCATTCATATCATTACGGACCCTTCCCGTAACATAGATGTGGATCAACTGCTGGTGGTGACTTTCACGAAAGCGGCAGCTGCTGAGATGAAAAACAGGATCTCCGCCGCTTTGGTACGCGAGATTAATAAGCATCCCGGCTCCCTTCACCTGCAGCGCCAGCTTTCCCTTGTAAACAGAGCTCAGATTTCCACCCTGCATGCCTTCTGTATGACGGTGATACGAAAATATTATTACAAAATAGAGATAGATCCTCAATTTCGTATTTTAGATGAAACAGAAGGGGAATTAATGCGGGAAGAAATTTTGGAAGAAGTATTGGAAGAAAGATACAGCAGGCAGAATAACGATAATTTTCTGGAGGCAGCTGAACGTTTCAGCGGGGATCGCAGCGACGAAGGATTGAGACAGGTACTCCGCAGTTTATTTCGGTTTTCCAGATCGCATCCGGACCCTGGGGAATGGCTGCAGAGAGTGGCATCTGCCTATCAGTTGGCTCCAGATTCGCCGCTGGAAAATACCCAGTGGGGGAAAGAAGTCTGGAAAGATGCGAAATTACGAATAAAGGCTGCCCTGCAGAAAGTGGAGCAGGCAGCTTCTATTTGCCTTGACCCTGATGGTCCTCATCCGTATTTGAAAAATATGGAAGAAGATCAATTGATTCTGCAGTATTTACAGGAGGCCCCGGATTGGGGCAGTTTATATGAACGGTTCCAATCGTTAACATTCGGTAAGCTGCAATCTATAAAAAAGAAAGACCATGTGGATGAAGCACTGCAGGAACGGGTGAAAAATCTCCGTGATACGGTTAAAAAGGAAATCACTGCCCTGCAGACCGAAGCCTTTCATCAAGAGCCGTCCTTGCTGCTGCAGGATATCAGGGACATGGCGGATTCTATCGGCGTTTTAGCAGAGACGGTGGAAATATTTTCAAAGCGGTACCAGGCTGCCAAAGAGGAAAAGGGAGTAGTCGACTTTTCCGATTTAGAACATTTTTGTCTTGCGATATTAAACGCTGAAGGATCGGAAGCAGCTGCAGAATACCGCCGCCGGTTTGCAGAAATTATGGTAGATGAATACCAGGACACCAACCATGCCCAGGAGGCCATACTTCAGACGATCTCAAGGAAAGAGAATTTGTTTCTGGTTGGAGACGTGAAACAGAGTGTTTACCGGTTCCGCCTGGCAGATCCGGGACTGTTTTTAGACAAATTCAGGAAATACAATCGCACAGAAGGAATTCCCGGCTGGCTGATCCATCTGGATAAGAATTTCAGAAGCCGTAAAGAAATTATTCAGGCTGCCAATTTTATTTTTAGACAGCTGATGGACGACTCTACTGGAGAAATAACCTATGATAAAACTGCTGAACTAAAAACCGGCAGTGATATCTATCCAGATACCATACAAGGACCTGAGCTTATCCTTATTAATAAAGGGGCGCCTCTTGCCGGGGACCCCGGCGAAAATGAAGAGATGGACGAGCTGGAGACGGCTCAGCTGGAAGCAAGATGGACGGCACAAAAAATAAAACAACTTATTCATGACAAATATCAAGTACTGGACAAAGAAACAAACCAAATGAGGCAGATTACATTTCGTGATATCACCATTCTTATGCGTTCCATGACATGGGCCTCTACTTTTATGGAGGAATGTAAAAAAGAAGGACTGCCGGTATATGCAGAATTAAGCGGAGGGTATTTTGAAGCAGTCGAAATCAATATTATGCTCTCTTTATTAAAAGTTATTGATAATCCCAGGCAGGATATTCCGCTGGCAGCGGTATTGCGCTCTCCCATTGTCGGGATGAATGAAGAAGAATTGGCAGCAATACGAACGATGGATAAGCACGGTTCCTTTTATGATGCCTTCAAAGCTGCCGCAATCAGTGATGCCGCTGCCAGCTGGCAGGAAAAATCCTTCTATTTTTTCGGGAAATTAAAGGCATGGAGGGAAAGAGCCCGTAGTGAAGCTTTATCCGAGTTTATATGGGATCTTCTGCAGGAAACAGGATATTATGATTTCGCTGGAGGCCTTCCTGGAGGGAAACAGCGGCAGGCCAATCTCCTGGCTTTATATGATCGGGCCCGCACCTATGAAAAAACGTCCTTCCGCGGACTTTTCCGTTTCCTGCGATTCGTGGAAAGAATCCAAGAAAGAGGAGACGATTTAGGGACCGCCCGGGCCCTTGGAGAACAAGAAGACGTTATTCGGTTAATGACGATTCATAAAAGCAAAGGACTGGAGTTTCCCGTTGTATTTTTAGCCGGAATGAACAAGATGTTTAATTTTCAGGATCTCAACCATCATGTCCTGTTGCATAAAGATCTGGGACTGGGAAGTAAATATATCGATCCTTCTCACAGAGTGGTAAAAGAATCTATTCCTCATTTAGCACTGAAAGTCAGAAATCACAAGGAAAGCATTGCAGAAGAAATGCGGATTTTATATGTTGCTATGACCAGGGCTAAGGAAAAATTATTTATGGTAGGCACGTTAAGCAAGGCGGAGAAAAAACTGGAGGAATGGGCGTCATTTTATGAACATACGGAATGGGTTCTTCCTGAATGGAACCGCCGGAAGGCTAAATCATTTTTAGATTGGGTGGGGCCGGCTGTCTTTCGTCATAAGGCAGCCAGGGCCTGGCATCCAGAGAATAAGGCAGCCGGTCATCCACGCGTCCATGAAGATGCAGCTCCCTGGCAGATTCAGGTGGTAGAGCATGCCGAATTGAAAGAAGGAGAAGAAGAGGAAACGGAGAATAATGAACAGACAGAACAAGAGTTGATAAACAGAGATATAATAGAACTTGCTTCCGGCAGGTTTGATAACATTTCCGAACGGATGTCCTGGCAGTATCCTTATGACCAGGCCGTGCAAACGCGATCCAAACAGACCGTAAGTGAATATAAAAGAACCTTGCAGGATGAGTACAGCGAATCTGTCTATCAGCCTTCTTTTCGTTCCCAATATGCCCAAAGACCTCTTTTTATGCAGGAAACCTTGGCAAAGCCAGAAGAAAAAGGGACCGCTCTTCATACGTTTATGGAACACCTGCCTTTGGATCAGAAAATAACGGCCTCGGTTTGTGAAGCCTTTGCCTTCGAGCTGGTGGAAAAAGAACTGTTAACCGAGGAACAGGCGGAAATGATTGATACAGCTGAAGTCGCTGCTTTTTTTCAATCACCGGTAGGTGAGAGGATGAAAAAAGCAGTTCAAGTATATCGAGAAATCCCATTCAGTTACGGTAAGCGGGATAATCCCGAACAGGATATAGTAATCCTTCAGGGAGCGGTGGACTGTATTTTCCAAGAAAAAGACCATTCGCTTGTACTGATCGATTACAAAACGGATGCTTTTCTATCGCGGTTTCCTGACGACAGCGGGAAGGCGGTTTCGATGATGAAAGAAAGGTATCAGACCCAGATTGATCTTTATCGGGAAGCCATCTCTTCGATATGGAATCGGGAGATACAAGAAGCGTACATTTATGCATTCGATGGGAGATTCTGCATCGATATGATCAATTAGGAGTGGTCCAATGCGAATAATACACACAGCTGATTGGCACCTTGGAAGAACATTAGAGGGAAGGAGCCGTTTTCCGGAACACATCGCTTTTTTCGACGAGCTGGAAAGGATTATACAAGAAGAGGAAGCTGATGTTTTAGTCATGGCCGGTGATGTATTTGATTCGGTCAATCCTCCTGCAGATGCAGAATCATTGTTCTATGAAAGCATGGTGAAAATCAACAGCCGCTGCCGGATACCGATCGTCCTTATTGCAGGAAATCATGATCATCCTGAACGCCTGGCAGCTCCCAGCCAACTGGCTGAAGCGCACGATATCTATATTCTTGGATACCCCCAAACCAGCCCATTATTTATTCCAGTGAACGGGGATCTGTTACAATTAGCTGCGCTTCCATACCCTTCTGAATCAAGGCTGCAGGCGGTATTCAGCAGATCCGCAGACGAGTCAGCTATTCGAAATGCTTATAATGAAAGAATAAAATCTCTATTTCACATGATGACCCGTTCATTTGAAAAACAACATGTCCGCCTGGCGATGACTCATGTTTTTGCTGCCGGCGGTACAGCCAGCGAATCGGAACGTCCGATAGAAGTGGGGGGCGCTTATTCTCTGACGGGAGAGGCGTTTCCGGAAAACGTACAATATACAGCTCTTGGTCATCTTCATCGTCCGCAAGCTGTTCATCATGGCGATCGCACGATTCGTTATGCCGGCTCCCCGCTGGCCTTCAGTTTTTCAGAAGCAGGGTATGCAAAATCTGTCACGCTACTCGATATCACACCCGAACAAGAGCAGCCTGTTATTCGTGAAATTCCGTTATCCTGCGGGAAACCACTGGTTCGGTGGGAAGCTGAACATGGAATGAACCAGGTCAAACAGTGGCTGGAAGCAAAGCGGGACAGGGAAGCATGGGTCGAGCTGTATCTTCACCTGAACGAAACTCCCTCCATGGAGGACATTCATTACTTAAGGAAACACCATCCCGGTATTGTCCATATTTATCCTGTCTTTCCGGAACAGGAAACCCAGCCGGCAGCCGCCAACAGAAACCAGCTTCCTATTGATGAATTGTTTCAAAGATTCTATGAAAAACAGACAGGCGGGGCTGAACCGGAACAAGAGCTGATCGATCGATTTATGGAATTGATTGCAGAGGAAGGAGAGGATGAATAATGCGCCCGATCGAATTGTCATTAAAGGGCCTGCACAGCTTTAGAGAGGAACAGACGGTTGACTTCTCTGATCTATGTAAAAATGGAGTATTTGGAATTTTCGGTCCCACGGGAAGCGGCAAATCCTCCCTTCTGGATGCGATGACATTAGCCTTGTATGGAAAAGTGGAACGGGCTCCAAACAATACACAAGGAATTATTAATCAGGCGGAAAATGAATTATTTGTTGCCTTTACTTTTAAGCTGGGCGGAGACGGGAATTATTCTACGTTTAAGGTAGAACGCACCTATAAACGATCCGGAGAAAATCACGTTAAAACAGCCGTGACCCGTCTTCATGATCTTACCGCTCAACCAGTGGTGCTTGCTGATAAAGCCAGTGACGTCAACAAAAAAATCGAGACAATGCTTGGACTATCTATTGAGGATTTTACCAGGGCCGTCGTACTGCCTCAGGGTAAATTTTCAGAGTTTCTTACCCTGCGCGGTAATGAGCGGAGACAAATGCTTCAGCGCATTTTTCAATTAGAAAAGTATGGAGACCGATTAATTAAAAATGTAAAGGCCAAACTGCAGAAAGCGACCCACGAAAAAGAGCGGCTGGAAGCAGAACAGCAGGGGCTGGGGGAAGCCACTGCCGAAGCCGTACACACGGCAGAGAAAGACGTTCATTATTGGGAAAAGCAGCTGACAAAAGCGCTATCTGATAAAGAAGAAATCGATCACAGCTGGGAAAATGCGAAACAACAGAGAACCTGGCAGAAAGAATGGAAGGAAGCCGTTCGGCAGCTGGAAAAGCTGGAAGAGGAGAAAGGTTCTGTGAACGATTGGAAAAATTCTCTTCTTCTTTCTGAACAGGCCGAAGGATTGCTGCCTTTCGCCGACACCTATTTAGAATCTCAGTCGGAACAGCAGACCTGGTATAAAAAAGAAGCAGAAGCCAGAGCGCGGCTGAGTACGGCTGCATCGAAACAAGAAGAAGCTTCCGAGCGGCTTGAACAATTTAAAAAAAAGAAACAGGAAGCGGAAAAAACTTGGCAGGAAAAGCAGCATGTGGTGGAAAAAGCGGAGGAGATGAAGCAAGAGATCGAAAAATACAGCAAACAGCAGGCCCCTCTCCAGGAAAAATTAGAGAAAATAAAGGCCCGTGTTGATCATTATTTACAAAAAGAAGAAAAATTAAAAGCCGATCTGCATACGTATCAAGAAGCCGTGCAACGTTTTCAAAATCAGCTGTCCGAGTTTTCCCAGACATTAAAAGATAAATATACAATGTTTTCAGCAAAAGAAGAGAAACAGCATATCCTCCATCTTCAACATCACTACCATCAAATCCAAGAGGAGGAAAGGCAGAATCGAACGAATACCGAACATTTGTCTGCGCAAGTAAAAGAGAAAGATTCCGAATTAACCCAGTCTCAGCAGCTTCTCTCTGAACGATTTCGCCAGCTGATGTACTGGTATAACAAAGGGGCGGATGATTTGCGCTGGATACAGCGGCAAATCGATTTTCTTGACCACTGGGCAGAGGAACGCAAAAAGGAAGAACACCGCTTAAAAGGGGAAGAAATGGCTGCCTATCTGGCCGTACAGCTGACGGACGGAGAAGCCTGTCCTGTCTGCGGTTCCGACCATCATCCTTATCCCCGCAAGATAAAAGCAGGTTCTAATGTGGAGAAAACTGCAGAGAAAAGACAGAAGCTGGAAGATTGGCTGCATACGTTAAGAGAAGATGAACTGGCAGCAAAACAACGGGAATGGCTGCTTCAGCAGATTGCTGATTCATTGGCCGAAGAAGCAGAGGAAGCGATTCGTTCTGCATCCGCCTCCCTGGCAGAAGAGGAGGACAGCCATGTTCCGGAAATAGGGAATAAAGAGGAATGGGAAAAAACCCTCCAGCATAAACATCAAGAGTTGGAACGGGAAAGACCCACTATTACCTACTTACAGGAACAGGTAGAAAAAGAAAAAAAATATTATCATCAATTAATAAACGAGAAAACAGAACTCGATTATCAATTGGATGCAGCGGCTAAAGCATGGGAAGAAAAGCAGGAACAGAGCAGGAACCTAAAACAGCAAATCGAGCGGGCTGTAGAAGCCTGGAAAACATCCTATCCTGATTTATCTTTTAACACCTTGGAAGAGAATTATAAAAAAATGCGGGAAGAAGAAGAACAAAAAGAACAGCTGCAAAAAAGAATAGAAGAAGGCACCAACCATATACAAGAGCTGCAAAGACAGCTGGAGCAGCTGGGGAATGAGCGGTATACAATAACAATGGAACAAACAGAAACAAAAGCAACATTAGACCAGATATCTGCTCAGCGGGAAGAAAAACAAAAGTACCTTTCTAAGATGCTTAACGGCAGTTCCGTAGAAAAATTAAAGGCGGATGTCAAAGAGTTGCAGAAAGAATGGGATACAAAAGAACAGAACATCGTTAAGGAAAACGATCAAACAGCTAAAGAAAAACAAGAAGCGGAGAATCAACATTCCGTGGCGGTACATGCGCTGGCGGAAGCGGAAAAACGAGTACACAGTGCGGCTCAAAAATGGTACGAACAGCTGTCAAAATGCAGGGACATGCCGGAAGATCCCGCCGTTTTAAAAGAAATAGTGTTATCGCAAACGCAAAAAGAAGAGTACCGGAAAGGGATCGAAGAACATGAAAACTTGATAACTAAATGGCACAATACAAAAGAAAATTTGGAACAGAAGCTCGAAGATCAGCATATATCGGAAGAGGAATGGGCAAACATTGAGGAAAAAAGACAAAAAGTCCACGAGATCGTAAACGAGGCAAGGGAAAAACGGGCAGCCGCTGCTGAAACCTTTAAGGAAATACAAAAAAAGCAGGAACGGTATCAATTTCTGGAAAAGACGCGAAAAGAATGGGACAGCAAGGCCGTTCAGTATTATAAATTAGATCAGGTCTTTCGAGGCAGGGGGTTCATTGAATTTTTAGCGGAAGAGCAGCTGCTTCAGGTGACACGTACGGCATCGGAATGGCTGCGGGGCTTGACACGGGGCAGGTATGCAATTGAAGTCAATTCCCAAGGCGGGTTTATTATTAGAGATAATGCCAATGCCGGTTACAAAAGACCAGTCTCCTCCTTATCGGGCGGCGAAACATTTTTAACGAGTCTTGCTCTGGCCTTAGCTCTATCGTCCTCCATTCAATTAAAAGGGCAGTACCCGCTCGAGTTTTTCTTTTTAGATGAAGGGTTTGGCACGCTGGATCAAGAACTGCTGGATACAGTCATGACATCGCTGGAGAAACTGCAAATGGATAATTTAGCCGTGGGAATTATCAGCCATGTCCCTGATATTCAGGAACGACTGGGAAATAAAATCATAGTCACGGAGGCAGAAGCCGGCGGCAGAGGCAGCAGGATCCAAAAAGCTCATTCGTAAATTTCTTTTCTTACAAATAATATAATTATGTAAACCAGCTGGCTTGGTAAATCTGCAGAGCGGTACAAAGGGGTAAGGTGAACGGCATGGAAGAATTTATTACAGCGAGTGGGCTTTCCGCTTTGGCTACAGCAATAGGCGCGATTCCGGCTGTCATTTTGAAAAATACGACTCACCAGGCTAAAGACATGCTGCTTGCCTTCAGCGCCGGGATGATGATGGCCGCCTCTACATTTGAACTGATTCCTGAAAGCTTAACGCTTGGAGGCTATTCCGCGGTTATTTTTGGTATATTTCTCGGGATGTTTGTGTTAACTATGTTAGAACAGAACATTCCGCATGAGCATATTGAACAGAATCACACGAGACGGCGTATGGAAATGAATATGATTGATCGAAAAGCATTACTTGTTATTACGGCAATTACGCTTCATAATATCCCGGAAGGTTTATCGGTGGGAGTCAGTTACAACAGCGGAATAGAAGGCCTGGGCTTCTTAATTGCCCTGGCCATCGGTGTGCAGAATGCTCCAGAAGGGTTTATTGTTGCATTCTTCCTCGTTCAGCAGGGCGTTCGGAAAACAAGCGCATTTGTCATTGCGGCATGTACTGGTCTCATGGAGTGGATAGCAGCTTTTCTGGGATTTTGGCTCACATCTTTTGCCAGCACTCTTGTCCCGGTAGGTCTGGCATTTGCCGCTGGTTCAATGATTTATATTGTCTACAAAGAATTGATTCCGGAAAGTCACGGAGACGGCTTTGCCTTAAGCGCCACGTATTCTTTTACCGGCGGTTTACTGTTGATGATTGCTATGACCTGGTTTTTTTAGCCGCATAGAAAAGGAGGGTATACGACTTTGAAAAACGATAAGCTCGAAAAAAGACTTGCCCTTCTTTGTATTATTATAGGAATTATCCTTCTGATTTCTTTAGTAAGAAGCTTTATTGGTTTTTTCTAGCAGGATGGATCTTGAAAGTAAAGGGAATAGTGATACTTACATGCAGGGTTGAACAAAGCCTGGCAGCAGGGGCAGATGTATCCACTCTGCAGGTATTCCCTGATGGATAAAAATGTTCCGCAATTTCCGCATAAAATGGCTTTTTCATGGAATTGCTCTTCGGGCCACCGGGAAGGAGGGTGGCTGCATAGTTCTTCATGACACTTATAGCAGCAATAAAATTGACGGCAGCAATAAAATTGAATGGCAATAATGTCATTGGACTGGTGATAGTGGGCGCATCTGCTGCTGTCATCAGGTTTAACACCGTGAACCTTAGTCCCATGGATATGGGCAGACATCGAGGGTCACCTCTCTTCATTAGTCAAAACGAATAAAAAATCGTAATCAAATGTTTAATATTATAAAAACAGGGTAATATATCTGGGGAAAATAAACAACCTGATGACGGATATATTTCCTGTCACTAAATATTCATTGACCTTGTCAGGAAATTACATTATTATGTTAGAAAGAGATACTTGCCACCGTTTATTCTGTGACAAAAGTTAGAATTTTGTTTCAATTATTCGACAATGGATGGATTTTGTGCTAATATTACATTTGTGGAGTAATGTTCAGAATTTTCTACATTGACTCGAGGAGATGGTTCATGAAACGGTGTAAAGTAATTTTTAAGGAGGGATAACATGCCTGTTAAGGAGAATCAAGAAACGCTGGTACGTACGAAAGCGAAAGAGCTCTGCAGTGCAATGGAGCTTAGAGGATGGGCAAGTACTAAGTTTGTACCAACTCCTCCTTATGGTTATACACTGGTGAGTATGACAGGATGCCGGGCGTGGTTTGGAAAGCGCTGGGGCATGATATGCGATGATATGAACGACCACCTCAAAATTGTTCTGGATGTACCCAGAGGGAGAGTGGAGGAGGCGGAAATTAGTCACCGACTGGATCTCCCGGTCGCGGATGACTTGGGTAACGCCAGCTCCGTGGAAGTAATTGACAACAGAGATAGAGATACCATTGTGATCTATCTTTTTACAAAAGAGCTGCAGACCATTGAATTTCGGAACAGTGAAATTATGGAACTCGTCAGTGATGTGCGCCGGTGGGCCTGCCTCTAAAAAAACAAATACCGCACCAGGCGTCACCCTTTCCAGGGTGCGCTTATTTTTTATCCTCGAAAACGCCTTTTTTCATGAAAAGAGTAGGAAACAGCTTTTATCCATGTTACAATTATTTAAACTCGATATTTAGACAATAATTGAAAGACGGGGTGCGGAATGAAAGCGTATCGTCGCAAGTTTTTCTATTTAGGAATAAATAATGAAACGTTAGAACCAATGAGCATGGATCGAATCAGACAGGCGGGTTTTGATCTGACAGTGTCAAAAGGTGATCTGCCGTATTTAATTAGTTTCTGCAGGGAATGGCGTACATTTTTCAAAGACGCCTCCAGAAATGTACACCCGCTTTACCGCCCTTATATTGAAGAAGCAGCTTCCTTTTTTGATGAACAGGTCGAGCAGATGACTCTCTGCACCGCCCCGCATCATGATTCCAATACGTATATCCTGCCGTTTACGGACCTTGTTTCTTCTTTAATGCTGGCTTACAATGCGTTTGACAAAGTATTGGAAGAATATGAAAACATGCCGGCTCATTTTGAAACAGCGTTGAAATATTATCGGCAGTTTGCGGTAAAATCAGATTCGGATAAATCCCAATTTATTTTAAACCATCTCCCCGATTTACGTTTAAGTGTAGAATAAAAGGCAGGCCTCCGGTGCAGGATTCGGAGGCCTTTTTATGATATTTTTTACGAATTGCTTTATTTTCTTTCGCTCTTTTTACTAATTACCTAATAATTTTTGAACAATTGGAAGATTTTCTCCTTCATATTTTTATAAATTATATTTACTTTTTACTGGATATTTGATAAGTTATCAATGTCCTTTTATAACAGGACGGAAAGCGTTTTCATATGGAAGACGAAATTATTATAAGGAGTGTAAGTATGAACTTTTTGTGGGGTTTGATGGGGATTGTTTTTATTTTATTTCTGGCATTTCTTCTGTCCAACCGCAAAAAAGCAATTAATCCCCGTACCATTCTGGGGGGACTGGGATTCCAGGTATTATTTGCTTTTATTGTGCTGCAGTGGGAATGGGGACGATGGGCCTTGGAACAATTAACGCGCGGGGTCCAAAGCATTATTGACAATGCTTATGAAGGAATTAACTTTCTTGTGGGAGACTTACTGGCTTTAGAAAATGTAGGCAGCGTCTTTGCTTTTGAAGTTCTGCCGGTCATTATTTTCTTTTCTTCGTTAATTGCTGTCCTTTACTATATAGGAATCATGCAGATATTAATCAAAATTATCGGAGGATTTTTATCTTTCGTATTAGGGACAAGTAAGGCAGAGTCGATGTCGGCAGCAGCAAACATATTTGTAGGGCAGACAGAGGCTCCACTTGTGGTGCGTCCGTATCTCGCGGATATGACCCGTTCTGAAATATTTGCGGTTATGACCGGGGGACTGGCATCGGTTGCCGGTTCTGTATTGTTTGGTTATCATCAGTTAGGCATTCCTTTGGATAACCTGCTGGCAGCAAGTTTCATGGCTGCTCCCGCCGGCTTGATTATGGCAAAAATGATGATGCCGGAAACGGAAATCTCTGCCACGAGTGATTCTATCAAAATTGAAAAAGATACAGAATCCCAGAATGTCATTGACGCTGCCGCACGGGGAGCGTCAACCGGGGTGCAGCTTGCGCTCAACGTAGGGGCGATGCTGCTCGCGTTTATCGGGCTGATTGCTGTGATTAATTCTTTATTTGGTCTCGTCGGAAATGCTATTGGTGTTGACAACCTGACTCTTGAAATGATTCTGGGCTATATCTTTGCCCCTGTTGCTTTTATGATCGGGGTGCCATGGGTGGAAGCTTTGCAGGCTGGAAGTTTTATCGGCCAGAAGCTTGTAGTCAATGAATTTGTTGCCTACGCTAACTTTGCTCCTGAAATTGATTCATTTACAGAAAAATCACAGGTCGTTATTACATTCGCTCTTTGCGGATTTGCCAACCTGTCTTCGATGGCCATTATTCTAGGCGGTTTCGGATCGCTTGTCCCTGAAAGAAGGAGAGAATTGGCCCAGCTCGGCTTAAAAGCAGTCGCTGCCGGAGCGTTGGCTTCTCTACTGAGTGCGTCGATTGCTGGAATGTTTGTCTAAACGGCTGAGCAAAAACAGCACTTCTATAGTGTTGTTTTTGCTTTTCTTGCGAACTTCCCATCTTCTTGATATGCTTTTAGAAGATAAGGGGAGGGGGGACATACAATGGAAGAGCTGAACGAAGAAGGGCAGATACGTGAAGTATTTTTTTTAATAAAGCAGCTCCGTCCGTATTTGGTAGAACAGGAATACATAAACACCGTCCGGCGGATGCAGGAATACGGATATCGGTTGTATGCATGGAAGGATTCCGGTCATTACACAGCAGCAGCTGGATTAAAATTTCAGGAAAACTTATATGACGGCTTTCATCTCTGGCTGGACGATTTTGTCACAGATGAGAAGAAACGTTCCCGGGGAATAGGGAGACAGGCTCTTTCCGATATTGAAAGGTTCGCCAAGCAGAGTGGCGCCCAAAAGGTCGTTTTATCCTCCGGATTAAAAAGGGCAGAGGCCCATTCGTTTTATGAAGACAAAATGAACTATTTTAAAAAAAGCTATGTTTTTTCTTCCCAATCATTATAAAAAGGAGGGACCGTTCATGATTCATTTAAATTGGACGGAGACCAGTACGTTAAAGCAATTAAAATGTATACATGCCAATGCTGAAAAATATAAAGTAGATAATGTTCTCACACCCGGAAACGTTTATGATGTGAAAAATGAAACAGAGGAATTTTACTTTGTCCTAGATGATACCGGTAAAATCGGCGGGTTCAAAAAGGATTATTTTGAAGAGGTATAATCGAAGAAATATCTGGATGTTTACAGGAAAGACACGTATACTTTTAAAAAAAGGATAAAGGTTGGTGTACATGAGTGTCTGGTACAGTATAAGCAGAGTCTTTAAACCAAGAGAAGAAACATCCGAGAACCCCAAACATCAGGAATTAAAAACAAGGTACTATGCAGCAAGTTTCACCCGTGTTTTCAGAAAAGCAGAAAAGCTCCAGGAAACCAGCGGGAAAATTAATAAAGTCATTAAAGCAGATGAAGAACGGGGGGAGCTGTTTGTCGAGGCGACCAACGGTAAGGACTTGTTTGATGTTATTATGACTATCGTTCAGGTGGGACCGAATGAAACCGCTATCGATATCGTCTCGTCCATTCGCAAAAAATCCGGGGATTGGGGCAAAAACTTTTCTATTATTGTCCATATTTTAAAAGAGTTAGATCAATCTTTTCCCAACATTAAAAAAAATTAAGATTTACAGCCTGCGGAAACTGCAGGCTTTTTTTAATGCTTTTGTATGCCGGGGTGGCAAAAAGAGGATGATACCAGGGAGCGTCTTTGTTGTCCGTGTCACACGAACAACAAAATCAGGTAATACTATTTTAATATAACGAAAGAAATCGCGCTATACTTTTCCAGGATAATGAATAGAGGTGGTGCTCATTATCGATATTCTATAGTATAGTTGAGGTAGTGCAGGGCAAAGGAGATAGAAAATGTCAGATAAAAATAATCATAATGATTCTCTGGATGATATGCATGAGGAAGAATATGAAGAGCTTTCCTATGAAGAATTTCAACAGGTTTTAGAGGAAGAACCCAAACGAAAACCTAAAGAAAAACGACGAAAACAGAAAAAAAGAAAAGGAATAAAATTAATAGCCGTTGTTCTAGCCCTAATGCTGGTATTTCAGACTTCGGCAATGTTCTTTGATACATTTCGGCTTGATGTTATTGAATTTTTACAAACCTCCTACCGCCTTTCTCAGAATGAAGAGATTCAGGAATGGAAGGAATCCGTCGTCACGATACAGGGAGATGGAAAATATCTGCGCTCGCAGGGTACAGGTTTTTTTATCAGTGAAGAAGGTCTTGCGTTGACGAATTATCATGTCATTGAAGATCAAGATTCGGTTGGAGTCAGTACAGAAGGCGGGGAAATTTATGAAGGAGAACTGGTGGCAGGAGACCCGGAAAAAGATTTAGCCCTGTTGGATATTGAGGGGAGCAATTTTAAACCTCTTGCTTTGCAGCAGAAAGAGGGACACGCGGGAGAGCACATTTATGTCATTGGTAATCCTTTATCTTTCACGAAAATCGCGAATGAAGGCGATATATTGGGGAAAGAAAGGACCGGGGAAGGGGCTGTGGGAATCTCAGCCCCTATATACAAAGGGAATAGCGGGAGCCCTGTCATAACGGAAAAGGGGAAGGTCACCGGGGTGGTGTATGCTAAAAAGTCGATTTCCGAACCAGAACGTGAAACCATTGGCCTGGCGGTTTCTATAGAAGAGGTGCATGAATTTTTAGATGACCACTTGGAATAAGCCGTTCCCCGTTCGTATTGGTTCTTTTGCAGCAGAAAGCTTCTGCCTTGCAGAAAGCAGCCACGTTTTAAGACGCGGCGGTCAATAGGGATACACAAAAACGGAGCTGTATCAAAAGGGCGTTACATGCTGAGGCATCCGCTGCAGGCGTCGCCGCCTTCCGCTTCTGCCTCGGTTACATTTTCTTTATAACAGGAAAGAGTCTGGGACAAAACGTTATCAAGGACAAAAAATCCGAACGATTTTTTCCATAAATCGTTCGGATTTTTGTGTATTGTTCTATCGCTGCGTCAAAATAGGTCGCTTTCCGCGGGCACGGCTCGAATAAAGGAGGATCGGCTAAGGACGGCACATCCTGTGCCGACGCCGATCTGACCCGCATCCTGCGGGCCCTCGGGGAAAAATCCCTTCCTGCGGGGTCTCGAGACTCGTGCTTTTCCCGCAGGAGTCGAACTATTTTGACTCCGCTGAATGGACGTTCTTGATATATAAACCCTTAGATGTCCGTTTTACCAATTTTTCTTTCGTTTGACCCAACCTCCCTCTCTATTCAGCCGAGGCCGGGTTTTGTCACAGGCCCTGTGAATTTTTATATTATTTTTTTTGAAGTTTCTGGTCCTCAATATACTCATCGTACGTCGTCTGTTTATCAATAACGCCATCCGGTGTAAATTCAATAATCCGGTTCGCGATCGTCTGTATAAATTCATGGTCGTGGGAAGAGAACAGGACGGAACCGTTGAAATTGATCAACCCGTTATTCAGCGCAGTGATGGATTCAAGATCTAAATGGTTGGTTGGTTCATCCAGTACTAATACATTCGCTCCGCTGAGCATCATTTTGGAAAGCATACAGCGTACTTTTTCTCCCCCGGATAATACTTTGGCTTTTTTGAACACTTCTTCTCCCGAAAACAGCATTCTGCCCAAAAAGCTGCGGATAAAGGTTTCCGTTTGGTCGTTTGGGGAATACTGCCGCAGCCATTCCACCAGGTTCAGATCGACATCTTCAAAGTAATAAGAGTTGTCTTTCGGGAAATAGGAGAGCGATGTCGTCAGTCCCCATTTATACGATCCACTGTCCGGCTCCAATTCGCCGGAGATGATTTTAAACAAAGTTGTTTTCGCAATTTCCTGATCCCCGACAAAGGCCGCTTTTTCTCCGCTTCTTAACGTAAAACTTACATTATCAAGCACTTTCACCCCGTCGATCGTCTTTGTCAAACCATCGACGGTTAATAAGTCTTTCCCAAGTTCACGCTCTGGTTTGAATTGAATGAACGGGTAACGTCTGGAGGATGGTTTAATATCGTCCAGTGTGATATTATCAAGTGTCTTTTTCCTGGAGGTTGCCTGCCTGGATTTCGATTTATTGGCACTAAAGCGGGCGATAAATTCCTTCAATTCTTTAATTTTTTCTTCCTTTTTCTTATTTTCTTCTTTGGCCATTTTTTGGGCAAGCTGACTGGATTCATACCAGAAGTCATAGTTGCCGACATATAGCTCAATTTTGCCAAAATCCACATCTGCAATATGAGTGCAGACTTCGTTTAAAAAGTGGCGGTCGTGGGATACTACGATGACCGTATTTTCGAAGTTGATCAGAAATTCTTCGAGCCATTGGACAGCGGCGATATCAAGGTTGTTTGTCGGCTCATCCATTAATAGAATGTCCGGGGAACCAAACAAGGCCTGGGCAAGCAGTACCTTTACTTTTTCCGGTCCGGCCAACTCTGACATTTTTTTCTCATGAAGTTCTTCTTCTACACCAAGTCCCCGCAGGAGCTGGGCTGCTTCCGTTTCTGCTTCATAACCGCCAAGTTCAGCGAATTCTGCTTCCAGTTCGGCCGCTTTCATGCCATCTTCATCGGAAAAATCCGGTTTCATGTATATGGCATCTTTCTCCTGTAATACTTCATACAGACGGCTGTGTCCCATGATCACGACATCTAAAACCCGTTCGGATTCATAGGCGAAATGATTCTGTTTTAAGACAGCCAGCCGCCGCCCTTTTTCCATATGGACATGACCGGCCTGGGATTCAATTTCGCCGGATAATATTTTTAAAAAAGTCGACTTCCCGGCTCCGTTCGCACCGATAATTCCATAACAGTTTCCGGGAGTGAATTTAATGTTTACATCTTCAAAAAGTTTTTTATCTCCAAAACGGAGTTCTACATTTTGGCAAGAAATCATCAACATACATCCTTTTTAATAAACTACTTGATATGATAACACATTTAAAAGGAATAAGACGAAAAACAGGCACAAAAAGAACGGTCTTTTTAAATTTTATGTTTTGACAAGAAGACCAGGTAGTTATAGAATATAATAGGTCTTTGAAACTAAGTAGTTCTAAAATGACTTTTTGGTCATCACAAAAGAAAGGAAGCGCACCACAGATGGATAAACACGAGTCCATTATTGTAACAGCATTGAAGATGTTTTCGGAAAAGGGCTATTTTTCCACTTCTGTACAGGAAATTGTTTCTTCCTGCAGGATATCCAAAGGAAGCTTTTATAATTATTTTGCTTCCAAGGAAGATTTGCTGATTGAAGTGTTCCGATACAATCACCAGCAAATATTAAAGCGGGCTAAAAATGTACATTTTGATCAATCCCTGTCTCTAAAAGGGCAGTTGACCAAAATCATCAGCCTGGAGCTTGAAGGGATAGCGGATAACAGAGAATTCTTCTTATTGCTTCAAAAAGTCGTGCCCGTGCAGGAAAATAAAAAACTGCTGCCGCTGATGAAAAAGACGAAAGCAGCGATGATCAGACTGCACAAGGATTGGCTGCTGGAAGTATACGGAGATAAAATAAGGCCGCACATTTGGGATCACGTTTTATTTTTACAGGGGGCTATGAAAGAATATATTACCCTCATTAAAGAAAATAATACAACGGCAGAGCCGGACGTTTTTGCACAGGGTATTATTTCAAAAATAGATATTCTGGTTGAGCACGGCAGTCAGCTGAATCCTATATTAACCGACGACTTAATGAGGGAATACGAACAAATAGCCGAACACCCAGGAAATAAAACCAAAGAAGAGGAAAGAGAAGAGCAGCTGACCGCAGCAAAAGCTAGGATTGAATATCTTTTTTCAGAAACAGAAGATAAAAAACAGGATTATCTTGATGCTGTGGAGCTGTTGGCAGAAGAATGGAAAAAGCAGGAACCCCGTTTTTTTCTTATACACGCCCTCCTGGCTTTTTTACGTGAGCATCCAGAATTAAAACCACATGCGGATCATATGGAAAAAGTATTATAAGAAGAAATTCAAAAAAAGAAGGCAGATAGTATGACAAATCAAACGCAAGAAAACAATCAACAGGGCATTAAGAAAATTCCAATCATGGCCGTCCTCCTTATCGGCGCCTTTGTCGCCATTTTGAATCAGACATTATTGGCTACCGCCCTTCCGCCAATTATGAATGATTTAAATATCACAGAGAATACAGCACAATGGTTAACGACCATATTTATGCTGGTGAACGGTATTATGATTCCAGTCACCGCCTTTTTAATTGAAACGTTTACTACCCGGCGGCTCTTTATTACTGCTATATCAACATTTGCTGTAGGAACGCTTATTTGCGCTCTTGCTCCAAACTTTCCGGTATTAATGGCAGGGCGGATTGTACAGGCCAGCGCTGCAGGAATAATGATGCCATTAATGCAAACCGTCGTCCTGCTTATTTTTCCAATCAACAAAAGAGGGCAGGCTATGGGATTCCTTGGGCTGGTTATTGCCTTTGCACCGGCCATAGGACCGACACTTTCCGGTTTTATGGTAGACCATTTTCATTGGCGGACTTTATTTTATATCGTATTTCCGATTGCCTTTCTTGACATCATCTTTGCGTATTATGTCTTGAAAAACGTGACCGAACGTCATTTTCCAAAAGTGGATATTTTCTCTATCGTTTTATCCACCCTTGGTTTTGGAGGCATCCTCTATGGATTTAGTACAGCAGGAAATCATGGATGGGGCAGTGCGGATGTTATTATCTCCATGGGAATCGGCATCATTGCCTTATTGGTATTTGGCACCAGGCAGCTGAAGTTAGAGGAGCCAATCCTTGAAATAAGGGTGCTGCGTTATGGTATGTTTTCCTTAACCACGGCGGTTGGTATGCTTGTATTTATGGCGATGATCGGCGCGGCTACGATTCTGCCGATTTACATGCAGAACTTTCGTGATTTCAGTGCTACAGAATCCGGATTAATGATGCTTCCGGGGGCGCTGCTCATGGGAATGATGTCTCCCATTTCCGGGAGAATATTCGATAAGATCGGCGCCAGATGGCTGGCTGTGATTGGACTTTCTCTTGTTACCCTGTCCAACCTGATGTATACGGATTTATCGACGACCACTTCCTTTGTATACATGACCGTCTTGTATTCCCTTCGGATGCTCGGTGTTTCCATGGTCATGATGCCGGTAACCACGGCGGGGCTGAATGTCCTTCCGAGGCATTTGATTCCACATGGGACGGCAATGAACAATACCCTTCGTCAGGTTGCCGGCTCTATCGGCACCGCTCTGCTGGTGACAGTGATGACAACCATGACATTAGGGGAAGGACCTGACATAGAGGTGGAAGGGTTAATTCACGGCGTCAATATGGCTTTCTGGGTGGCTTCCATTCTAGGGTTTATAGGCCTTGTGCTCAGCTTCTTCATTAAGCATCAAACCGTAGAGGACGAATAGAAAACAAGAGGCCGGGACAGAAGGATAGGAGCCGGCCTAAAACCCGAACAAAACAATGACGATGGGATCGGTGCACCCGGTCACTGCGCTTTCCAGCTCCCTTGGTAAAGAAGATCGCATTACCAAGGGAATCTTCAGTTCCTCTTCGTCCCATAGGAGTCTCCATGGCCGGCCTCGGCTGAATAGAGAGGGAGGTTGGGCCAAACGAAAGAAAATTGGTAAAACGGACATCTTAGGGTTTATATAACAAGAACGTCCATTCAGCGGAGTCAAAATAGGTCGACTCCTGCGGGAAAAGCACGAGTCTCGAGACCCCGCAGGAAGTGGCTTTCTTCTGAGGAGGCTCGAGCCGTGCCCGCGGAAAGCGACCTATTTTGACGCAGCGATAGAACAATACACAAAAACCCGAACGATTTATGGAAAAAATCGTTCGGATTTTTTGTCCATGATAATGTTTTGGCTCAGACTCTTGTCATGGTAAAGACGGAGAAAATAAGGATGCTTTTGCTTAATCCATTTGTAAATCGGGGGTTTTTCGGCTGAAAAATCTTGTGATGGCCAGTAAATAGAGGAAACCAATGACGGCCCATATCGTACCAAGAATCAAGGCATTTTGATCAAGATTGATGAATAAAGCAATATCCAGCCCCGCTCCAATCAAGGGGACAAGCAAATAGAGGATTAGATCTTTCCCTTGCCTCCGCTGCTCTTTTATGAAGTAATGGGCAATCACCGAAAGATTAACAAAGGTAAACGTTGCAAAAGCTCCGAAATTGATAAAGGACGTCGACGTAGTCATGTCTAAAAATACGGCCAGCAGACCTACTGCTCCCACGATACAGAGGTTTATGACAGGGATTCTCGACGCCGCGCTGATATAACCAAATACTTTTTGCGGCAGTACGCCGTCCCGTCCCATCGCATAAAGCAGACGGGCCGCGCTGGTTTGGGCAGAAAGACCAGAGGCAAATTGGGCAAGGATTAAGCCTGCCAGGAAAACCGCACTGAAAAGGTTCCCTCCAATTTGTAAAGCAATTTCGTACGCTGCAGCATCTGAGTTGGTAAATGCGCTGAAATCCGGGTAAACCAAATGGAGAAAATAAGAAGCAGCCATAAAAATACCGCCCCCAATAAGGGTAATAAGAAAAATTGCCCTGGGCAGGGTTTTCTTCGGCTCTATGGTTTCTTCTGACAACGTCGTAACCGCGTCAAATCCTAAAAAGGAATAACAGGCAATAGAAGCCCCGGCAAGAATCTGCGGAAATTCTGCATCTTCTCCTAGAAACGGGTTAAAGGTGAAAATTGTTCCGGTGCCCATTCCCTGAAATAAATTAACAATACAAAGGACGATAAACAGCCCGACCACGAGCAGTTGAAATATCATCATTAATAAATTGACTTTCGTCGTCATGGTGATCCCGATAAAATTGACGGTGGTGGTAATAATGATAAATAAAAGGATCCATACCCAAACCGGAATGATCGGAAAAGCGTTGTTCAAATAGACTCCTCCGATGAGCCAGATCACCATCGGAAGAAATAAGTAATCCAGCAGCACCGACCAGCCGACCATAAATCCTAAAGGAGCGCTGATAGATTTCCGCGTATATGTATAGGCAGAACCCGAAACAGGGAAGGCCTGTACCATTCTTCCATAGCTGTAAGCTGTAAAAAGCATCGCTGTCATCGCCACCATATAGGCGGAAGGCACAAACCCTTTCGTCGTATCAGCAAGCACCCCATAGGTTCCAAATACAATCATCGGTGTCATATAAGCCAGTCCAAATAAAACAACTTGATATAAAGTGAGTGTCCTTTTTAACGTAGCATTTGCCATCAGATCTACCTTCCTTCTTTAATAATGATTGCCGGCATCAATTAACTGTCTGAATATATCAGGATGAATATTATTTATATAATTTAATTTCTCATCTAGCGGTGCCTGTACGGGGACATCTACAGGAAAAAGCCCCTCTTTTATGCCGGCATGAAATAATACTTTTCCTGTTCCATCCACTGCTTTACTTTCCCCGAAGAATTCCAATTCTCCTTCGGTACCGAGCCTGTTACAAATTACCATTGGTATTTCATTTTCCATGGCCCGGCTTTTTAAAAATACATCCTGGTAGCTTTCATACGGCTTCATATTTGCGGTGGAGACAAGGATAAGGTCTGCCCCCTTAAGCCGAAGCAGCCGGGAAACTTCAGGGAATTCCAGGTCATAACAGATTATCATGCCAATCCTTATCCCGGAAATGGTAAAAACAGGGTAGGTACTGCCTTTCGCAAAATATTTTTTCTCACTGTCAAATAGATGGGATTTATGATACCGCTCTAGAATGTTTCCGCGGGAGTCGATGCAGAGCGCACAAATATAGGATGCCTCGTTGTATTTTTCGGGAAAGGATATAACAGCAGCCACATTTAATTGGCGGCACTCCTTCTGAATGGTTTGCAGAAATCCGCTGTCCAGCGTTTCAGCGAACGTCTCGGTTTCCTCTTCCAGCAGATACCCTGTTAACGACATTTCTGGAAAGAGTACAAGATCCGCTCCTTGTTTTCCGGCCTCCTTTAAATAGTCCAGAATGCGAGATAAATTGTAGTCCTTAGATTTTAATTTTGGCGTAAATTGTGCTAATGATATGCGCATATCTTAATCCATCCTTTCTGTCTGTTAATATTGCAAATATTATGCCAACATTAGGGAGTTGATTTTTCAATGTATGTTGACTATCCTGAATGAAAAGATGATTTATATCATCCTCCTGGCATATATTTTGTCATTGATGATGATGTATTTCATCGTTGATGATATTAGTCATCACCTGGAGGTTTTTTTGATGAATTATCAAAGTCAGCTGCTCGTATTAACAGATTCTAAGGATATTATTGAAGAAGTGAAGGGAAAAGAAGACGATGTATTTCGATGTTCTCGTGCTGTATTAGTACCTGGATATTCCATGTATCACTGCAGTTGGAAGAATGTTTTTTCCGAGCCTATCGATTTACATCACACGTTTCAAGCTGTGGAGACTATTAATGGAGAAATCGTCCATGTTTTCCGATATCCATTGAACAATCTGGATCATACTATTTATGTTTTTTTTAATGTTTCGCCATTACGGGAGGAAAAGGAAACGGATTTCATTTTTTATTCTCCTTCCATGCAGCATATTTTGACAATTATAAACAATGTTTCAGAAGTGGATTCTACCATTTTACTGCTCGGGGAATCCGGAGTAGGAAAAAGTGCAGTAGCCGAATTGATCCATAAAAAAAGCCGGCGGAAATCAGGGCCTTTTTTGACGGTGAACTGCGGGGCCCTCCCTGAAAATTTAATAGAATCGGAATTATTTGGCTACGAGCCGGGGGCTTTTACCGGAGGAAAAAGTAAAGGGAAGACGGGCCTGTTTGAAGCTGCGCAGGATGGCACCATTTTTCTGGATGAAATCGCAGAACTGCCATACTTCATGCAGTCTAAATTATTGGATGTTATACAGTCGAATAATATCCGCAAGGTAGGGGGAATCCATCAAAAAGAGATTAACGTCCGGATTATGGCCGCTACCAATAAAAATTTATCTGGTCTGGTTGAAGAAGGGGCTTTCCGTGAAGACCTGTATTACCGTTTAAATGTCGTTCCTATTAACATTCCGCCCTTACGGGAAAGAAAAGAAGATATCCCGGAACTGACAGATCAGCTTACTGCCGCTTTTAATCAGAAATACGGACGTTCCGTTCACCTCCCGGAAAAAACGAAACAGCAATTTATTCATAAACATTGGGCCGGTAATATAAGGGAGCTGGCGAACACGATAGAACGTCTTATCGTGACAAATGGTGTGCTGGATCACCCTAAGCAGGAAACCGGGCCGTTTCCTTCCAGCGAAGAAAACGAGGCAGTATCCAGGGAAGAGGAAGTACTTCCGACATTAAAAGAAGCCAGAGAGAGAGCAGAAAAAGAATTAGTGCTAAAAGCCTACAATAAATTCAATAATACCTATAAAGCTGCTCAGGCTCTCGGGGTCGATCAATCGACGATATCTAAAAAAATCAAAAAGTATACAGCAGCGGCATCCCCTTTGAAAGGAGAACATGAGGAATGAGCAATAAATCATTTTCGGTCGCCTTAGCCCAATTAAGGTGTGAATTGCTGCATAAAGATAAAAACTTGAAAAGAATGCTGGAGGCTATCCAATCCGCTAAAAATAAAGGGGCCGACTATGTGATCTTTCCTGAATTATTTTTAAGTGGATATGTCATGAACGAAAAACTGTTTGAACTGGCGGAAACGTTAGACGGCCCCAGTATTACAGCTCTGGCACATGCAGCCAGAGCCAATGATATTGGAGTCATCGCCGGCTTTCCGGAAAAATGGGAAAACTACCTTTACAATGCTGCAGTATGTATTAACAGACACGGACGCATTGTGGATGTCTACCGTAAAACGCATTTGTTTCATGACGAGCATCATTATTTCCAAGCCGGCCGCCACTGTCCTGTCCTTTCTCTTCCTGAAGGACAAGCCGGCATGCTGATTACCTATGACATAGAATTTCCGGAAATGCCACGGCTTCTGGCAGTAAACGGAGCAGAAGTCCTTTTTGTGCTGGCCGCCAACATGACCCCGTATCAGGCGTATCAGGATACATATCTTCACGCCCGAGCCATGGAAAATCACGTTTTTGTTGCCGCCACAAATAAAGTAGGCCTGCACGTAGAGAATATCTTTTTTGGGGAAAGTCAGGTGGTTCACCCCTCGGGCACCTCTCTTTATAAAGCAGGGCATAATGAAGAACTTCCTGTTATTGATATAAACCTTCCCGAAATTGGGGAGTCACGCGGTGTACTGGATTATCTAAATAACCGCCGCCGGGATATTTACGACTCCCATTGATCCATTATAGAATGATGGAAAAGGAGGACATGAATGTGGCAAAAGGGTTAGAGGGAAAAAAAGTCATGATCGCAGCTTCCAGAAAAACAGACGAAATGAAAACATTAATTGAAAAACAGGGGGGAGAAGCTTTTGTCCGTCCATTGCAGGGAACGACGTTTTTGGATGAGGCGGAAGTAACCCCGGCTGTACAAAAAGTGATAGAGATGGAGCCGGATTGGTTTATATTTACCACAGGAATGGGAACAAACACTCTGCTCGAGATAGCGGAAAAAGCAGGGAAGAAAGAAGCGTTTCAAACGGTAATTAAAAGAGCAAATGTGGCAGCCCGCGGCTATAAAACAGCAAATGCGCTGAAAAGCATCCACCTCGTACCGGATGTGAGAGACGATGACGGGACCACCTCAAGTTTAATCCGGGCCCTGGATGGAATGGATTTTACCGGGAAAACCGTGGCAGTACAATTGCATGGGATCCAATTACCGAAGCTGGAAACTTTCCTGCTTAACCAGGGGGCAGCTGTGATAAAGGAACTGCTTCCTTACAAACATATAGCTCCCGAGCTGTCTACGCTGGAAACGGTCCGGGGAGAATTGTTCGATCTCCCATACGATGCCATATGTTTTACCACCCAAATGCAGGTTCATTCTTTGTTTCAGTATGCAAGAGAGCAGAAGTTTGATGCGGAATTATTAGACCTTTTCAAGCATACGACGCTTCCTGCCGCTGTTGGAAAAGTAACAGCAGAAGCACTCCGGGAAGAAGGGGCAGAGCAGCTGATTGCTCCTGATAATCAACGCATGGGAGCCATGATAATAAAGCTGTCAAACTCCTATGCTCCATAAAGATCACAGCCAATCCTCCTGCCGGTTAATGTTTATGAAATCCCGCTGATCTATAGAATAGGGGATAAACGCAGTATGCACCTTCTTTAGCAGGGGATGCATACTTTTTTTATTCTGGTGCAGCAATTCTTCCATGACGGGAAGACAGCCGGTGTGATACAGACCGTGGAGGGGGTGTAGTTGGTCCCTCTCCGAAGGAATCCAGGCGTCTGCCGTTTCTGCTGCGTTCCAAACATATTCTAACACGGACGAAACGAAACAGCTTCTGACATAAGGGACATCAGCCGGGAGAAGAAATATCCAATCCTTGTTGTTAAGCTGCCGCATAGCAGCAGCGAGAGCATACAACGGGCCTTCATGTTCCTTTTCTTCCAAGAGAAGGGGAAAACCTGCAGAAGATAAAGCAGCCGCCATCGTCCGATTCGTCTGTAAATAGACGTCGCGGATGCCTCCCTGTTGAAGTGCTGCCGCGCTGTAGCTGTAAAAAGGAGACCCTTTGTATGTTTCAAAGATTTTCTGTTTCTGGTAGCGTTCTGACTTTCCTCCGCAAAGGACTACACCCGCGATATTCATAATTATCCCCCTTAGGCGGTATATTTTCGAAGCACAAATAACAGGATAAAAGACAACAGGGCGATGGAACCCACCCAGGTCCAGGCAGCCTGCATCCGCCCGGCCTCCATGGCCGTGAAAATGGCAATAGGAACTGTCTGGGTTACTCCCGGCAGATTGCCGGCAAACATAAATGTCGCTCCAAACTCTCCTAATGCCCTGGTGAAGCTTAAAATAGTCCCGGACAGAACAGAACGAAAGCACAGGGGAAGCGAAATAAACAAAAAAACCTGCCACTCTTTCGCCCCATCGGTTCTTGCAGCATGTTCAATGTTTTCATCCACCAGCAGCAGCCCTGTTTTTACAGATTGATACATAAATGGAAACGCGACAACGGTGGCGGTGATAACAGCAGCTAACCATGTAAACAAAAGGGACTGTTGAAATAATGCTTCTATCAATCTGCCAACCAAACTATGGCTCCCAAAAATAATAATAAGTAAAAATCCCGTGACCGTAGGCGGCAGCACGGTAGGAAGCAGAAAAATAGTTTCAAGCAGGGTTTTTCCCGCAAAGGTCCGTCTTGCCATGAGCCTGGCGGCCGCGGTGCCGGCAATGAATACAATCACCAGGGCTGTACATGCAGTCTGCAGGGAGAGTACGATTGGATCCCAAAAGGAAACGTTGTCCATCATTGCTTTTCCTCTCCCATTTTAAAGCCATAGTTTTCCGCTATATCTTTCATTTCTGGACTTTGTAAAAATTCCAGCAGTTCTTCCGCTGCCTGTTTTTCTTCTCCGGCGCTGGTAAGCCCGGCTGGATAATTGATCGGAGAGTGAGAGGAAGGGGAGACCTCGGCGGCAATATGTATCTTATTGGACTGGAGCGCATCAGTTTTATAAACGAATCCGGCATCTACGTTCTCATTTTCTACATACGTTAACACCTGTCTTACATTTTTGGCCTGAATGAGATCTGCTTTTACATCTTCCCACAACTCGGCAGTCTGAAGGGTTTCCTTTGCATATCTCCCCGCCGGGACACTTTCGGGCGTACCTATAGAAAGTTTTACCTCCGGGTCAGCGGCATCCTCCAATTGAGAAAGAGAAGAAGAGGATTCAGCTGGTTCAATAAGGACCAGGCTGTTATGCATAATCACAGCTGTACTGGTCTTCTCCATGTGGCCGTCCTCCACTAGTTGATCGACCTTCATGGATGAAGCGGAGAAAAATAAGTCCACAGGGGCCCCCTGGGCAATTTGCTGTTTTAGGGAGCCTGAAGAACCGAAATGCACTTCCATTTCAGTATCAGGATACTGTTTCGTAAATACGGCTTCCACTTCCTGCATTACATTTTGGAGGCTGCTGGCGGCCGCTACCCGAATAGTGTTTTCCTGCTCCTCTGTGGTTTCTGCAGCAGAATTACACGAAGAAGCAGTCATGATAAAAACCAGCAAAATGACGATAATACTTGACTTTTTCTTCATCCTTATCAATAACGAACCTTCTTTCTATCCTTGTTCCAAACGCTGCACTATATATAATCATATCTTTTTCTTTGTTTCAACCATTGTCATTTTTGAAAGGCCCTTTATTTTCTCCTCCAGTTAAAAAAATCCATAGATAGTAAAAATAATTGTAAAATATAGCTACTTTTTTATGACAACATTTAGTATGATTTTGTTATACATCGTATAGGAGGAGAATTGGAATGGGGAAACGACTGGTGTGCTCGATGCTTTCTATTCTCCTGTTTTTGTTAACCGCTCCCGGACAAGCTTCTGCTGCTGTGCAGCTCGAAGATGAAATCGATACATATAATATCTCAGAGAATATGGAATGGGCAGAAAATAAGGAATCCGACTGGTCCATAGAAGAAGTAACAGACCCTTCTTTTTCCGGACAATTTATAAAGAATAAAAAAGGTATTCCGAATTACGGTTATACCACCTCCAATTACTGGATTCGGTTTGAAGTTGAGAATCGTTCTGCTGTGACAGACTGGGTGTTGGAAGTGGCGTATCCCCCTCACGATTCGATTACCTTTTTTGAGGTCCAGGAAGACGGGATTCAGAGTCAGGAAACAGGAGACCAGCTTCCCTTTCAAGAACGAGATAAAAACCACCGCAATTTTGCCTTTACTATTTCTGTTCCTCCCGGTGAGACGGCTTCTTACTATCTGAAATTTGACACCGAGGGAGCCATGCAGCTTCCCCTCACCTGGTGGAAAGAAGACGCATTTACAGAAAAAAGCCAGACCGAGTATATGATACTGGGTTTGTACTACGGTCTGGCAGCGGTGATGATTTTATATAATTTATTTTTATATTTTTCTCTGCAGCAGCGCAGTTATTTATGGTATGTATTGTTTATATTAAGCCTTGTACTTACTCATTTTACATTAAACGGGGCGGCCTTCCAATTTTTATGGTCGGAAAATATGTGGTGGAATAATCGTGCAATTGTGTTTTTTATGGCAGCATCCCAGGCCCTCGCTTTATTATTTGCGAAGAGCTTCTTAAATACGAAAAGGCATGCCCCGCGGATGGATAGACTTTTCACGATATTTGCCGTGACTCAGGTTATGATACTGCTTCTCTTGATGGTGAGCTATACGGCCGCGTTAAACCTTGTGATCATTTCGGCGGTGCTGCTGGTCATCACCATTCTCACCACGGCCGGGCTGTGCTGGAAGCAGGGATACCGGCCGGCAAGGTATTTTTTCATTGGCTGGGTGATTTTTTTAATCGGGGTGCTCGTGTCTTCACTGGCGGATGCCGGTATCATTCCTGTTACGTTTTACACCAGGTATGCTTCCCAGATTGGCTCCGCCTTTGAAGTAGTGTTGTTTTCGCTCGCTTTGGCGGATAAATTTAACACCCTTCGCATGGAAAAAGAGATGGCAGAGAGACGGGCAAAGGAAAGCCAGGCGGCTGCAGTGCAACAACTGCAGCGGGCCAATCGGCTGAAGGATGAGTTTCTTGCCAATACTTCCCATGAACTCCGTACTCCTCTAAATGGGATTATCGGGATTGCAGAATCTATGTATGATGGCGCGGCAGGGACGGCCGGGTCCTCCTTTCAACATAATCTGGCTATGATTATCCAAAGCGGGAAACGATTGTCCCACCTGGTCAATGACCTGCTGGATATTTCGAAACTGCGGCATAAAGAAATAGAGCTGGAGTGGAAGGCCGTGTCCTTGAAGAATGTTGTTCAGGTCGTTCTTTCTATTTCCAAACCCCTCCTTCATAATAAAGAGGTAACCCTGATTAATAATATCCCGGATAATCTGCCGATGCTTGCCGCAGATGAAAACCGTCTCCAGCAGATTTTGCATAATATCATCGGTAATGCAATTAAATTCACAAATTCGGGAACGATCACCCTGAGCGCCCGTCTCCACCAGGATGAAATTGAATTGACGGTCGCAGATACAGGAATTGGGATGACAGAGGAAGACAAAGCTACCCTCTTTCATGAATTTGAACAAGGACGCGACGCACGAAAGCAGCATCCCGGGGGTACCGGGCTCGGCCTCAGCATCACAAAAAAACTGGTGGAACTTCACGGGGGGACTATCGCTGTAGAATCTGAACGGAAAAAGGGAACGAATGTTTATATTCGTCTCCCCGCTGCCGAAGATGACAGGCAGGCTGTGTCTACACTGGATTTCCCGCTGTATGAAGGAAAGGAAGACGTTCAGCTCAGCCTCGTTCCGCCGGTCGAAGCGCCCCCGTCCTCCAAAGGGCACATTTTGATCGCCGATGATGAGCCCGTTAATCTTCAAGTCTTGTGGAATCAGTTAACACTGGAAGGCTATCAGGTGACCACCGCCGGGGATGGAGAAGAAGTAATTGCCCTCATAGACGATGATAGCCCTCCTTTCCATTTGATTATTCTGGATGTCATGATGCCGAAAAAATCCGGTTACGAGGTAAGCAGGGAACTTCGGAAGAGATTCACTTTAACCGAACTGCCGATTTTAATATTAACGGCACGGAATGAATTAGAAGATGTTGTGGCCACGTTTCAGGCAGGGGCCAATGATTATCTGGCTAAACCGTGTTACAAAGAAGAATTGACCGCCCGTGTAAAAACGCTGCTGACCCTGGAAAGGGTAATGGAAGAAATCGTCGAAAAGCAGACGGCCCTCCGTGATGTTAATGAGGAGCTTGCCTATTTAAATCAACAACTTGAAGATCGGGTGAGAAGCAGAACGGCTGAGCTCGAACAAAAAACCGAAGAATTGCTGCGGATGGAAAAATCACGTCGCCATTTATTGTCCAACATTTCCCATGAATTGGGCACCCCGATGACTTCCTTGCAGGGGTATGTAAAAGCCATGATGGACGGGGTCATAGAAGCTGGAGACAGCGCTTATTTGAAGCTCGTCTACGATAAAGTATTATTTATGGACCGTTTGATCCAGGATTTATATGATCTCTCCAAACTGGAAGCCAGACAGGTCCGTTTCCGCTGGAACTGGATTAATGTCCACGACTTTGTCCAGGAATTTCTTCTGAAATTTAAGGCCGAGGTAGAGGCGCAGCATTTTACGTTCTTTCTAAAAGATAAAACAGATCCCTATTGTGCAGAGGAATTCATTTTCGCAGATCTCGACCGGCTCGAACAGGTAATGATCAACCTTATTTATAATGCTGTAAAATACACGGAAGAACACGGTACATTATCGATAGAAATTATGCCGTCTGCTTCGTACCTGTCCAATATACCCCATGATGCAGAACCAAGCCCCCCTTATCTAGACCGGCATTTGCTGGTAGGGGTACACGATTCCGGCACGGGAATTGTTCCCGACCTGCTCCCTTATATATTCGACCGTTTTTTCCGGGGGGAGACCGCCCGCTCTTCCAAAGATGGAAGCACCGGGCTGGGCCTTGCGATTTCTAAAGAAATCATAGAATATCATAACGGGCTCATATGGGCAGAGAGCACAGATCAGAAAGGAAGTTCCTTTTATTTTATGCTGCCTTTATACCCGGGGCGGCTCAAGTAAAAAGCACATAAAATACAGAGGAGGCGGACCGTAAGGATGAAAAAGATCTTGATTGTAGAAGATGAGGAAGACATTAGAAATCTAATCGTTCTCTATTTGCAAAATAAATATGACGTTCATTCCTGCAATGACGGAGACAGGGCATTGTCCGCCATACAAGAGCTCCAGCCGGATTTAATTCTGCTGGATATTCTGCTTCCGGGCAGAAACGGGATGGATATTTGTGAAAAGCTTCGCGAGACGGATGTAGAAACACCCGTCCTGTTTTTAAGTGCGAAACGGGAATTTGAGGATAGAATCCAGGGGCTCGAATTAGGAGCGGATGACTATATTACGAAACCATTTGATCCCGGGGAATTAATGGCGAGAATCCAGGCCCATCTGCGTAGAAACGAGATTAATACGTCCCACGACACCGCTTCTGATAATATACTTATAGCGGGAGACCTGGAAATAGATATGGATAGTTATACCTTAAAACGGAAGGGGGAAGTTCTGCATTTATTTGCCAAAGAAATGCAACTGCTCTTATTATTGGCGCAAAGCCCTAACCAGGTTTTCAGTACAGAACAACTGTATGACAAGGTGTGGGGGACCGACCGGTTTGGAGATCTAAAAACAGTCTCTGTTCATATCAGCAACCTGCGAAAGAAAATCGAACGTGATCCTTCCCGGCCCTCTTATATAAAAACAGTGCGCGGTTTTGGGTATAAATTCTTAAAACCTTAAGTAGGTAAAATTTAATATTTTTTGCCCGTTTTTACCTCATTTTAACCTCTCTCTTATATCCTTATATATAACAGAAAGCGAACAGCAAAAGAGATAGCAGGAATGATAACTCCGGAGGGATGGAAATGAATGGTAAGCCCAATGATGCTCATTTAGACAAAGAATGGGTGGAATTAATGAAAATGGCAAAAAATTTAGGCCTTTCTAAAGATGAAGTTCATCTTTTCCTTCAGAAAAGCGGTGCTTCCCATCGAAAATCCGCTGTCAATTGAATTATCAAAAATCTTTTAACGAAACCCTTATGGCAGCTGCATACAGGGTTTTTCTTTATTTGCGGTTAAGAAAATGGAACTTCAGGGTATAGTAAGAACAATTAAATAAAGGAAAGGAGGAGAAGAGATGGCGGAAAACCTGCAGGCGTATTTTTATTCTGAAAATGATGCGGAGGACGTACGAATCAAACTTCAAAAATTAAAAGTAGACAATGTACTCGTGGATCACATTCCAGATGGCACCGATTTTACTGTGTTGGTCCCGCTGCAGGGAGCGTCCACCGGTTCCGGGGCCGGAGGGATCGTGCCCGGTGCGGTAAGCTTGCACAAAGATGACAAGGGAGATGGAAAAGACCTGAATCATATTGTTCAATTTGAAGTAGAGGAAAAAGACAAGCCGGAGGCGCTTGCTATTATTAAAGAGAACAATGGCTATATGGACAAGGCCACATTATAAAAAACAAGTGCTGAAAGCGCATCCTTTCAGCACTTTTTTACGGCCGCTGGTTGTGGGAACCTTTCTTTCTGCTCCGTATACCTTTATCTTGCAACCATATCTTCCTTCCACCGTATAACTATAGTATAAAGAAAGAAGAAAGGAGGGAACGTTCGTGACGTTAACTTTAGACAGCATTACCAAAACATTTGGAAAGACAACTGCTGTCCAGAACCTTTCCCTAGAGATTCCGGAAGGGGAAATATTTGGACTGCTAGGAGCCAACGGTGCAGGGAAAACCACCACTTTCCGTATCATTATCGGACTATTGGAAGCTACGAAAGGCAGGGTGTACTGGGACGGCAGCAAAGTAACGTATGAGAAAAGCGGGATGGTCGGTTACCTGCCGGAGGAAAGAGGCTTGTATCCTAAGCTGAAGGTGAAAGAACAACTGATTTATCTTGGACGGCTCCGCGGCATGAAAAAAGCAGACATTGTGAAGGAACTTGAATCCTGGCTGGAGCGGTTTCGTGTTCCGGAATACATGAACCAGAGAGTAGAGGAATTATCTAAAGGGAACCAGCAGAAAATTCAGTTTATTTCGGCCGTTCTCCATCAACCGAAACTTCTCATCCTGGATGAACCGTTTTCCGGGTTGGACCCTGTCAATGTAGAACTATTAAAACGAGCCGTATTGGACTTAAAAGAAAACGGAACCAGTATCGTATTTTCCTCCCACCGCATGGAGCATGTAGAAGAGCTTTGTGAGCATGTCTGCATGTTACAACATGGGACGCCCATTATACATGGTCGTTTAAAAGAAATTAAGCGCTCCTTTGGCAAAAAAAATCTCCGAATTCATGCCGACTTTGATCTGGAGTATCTAAAACATACCGATGGGGTCTTAACATTTTCTTCGGTCACGGATGGCTGCGTTTTGCAAATTGACCAGGAAACCACAGCTGAACATATATTCCACACGCTCCAGGGAAAAGGTTTTGTGCGTAAATTTGAGTTGGAAGAGCCTTCATTGAATGATATTTTTATTGAAAAGGCAGGGACTTCCTATGAATAAATTTGGCATTATTCTCAGCCATACTTACTTAACCAGGGTAAAAACCAAATCGTTTCTTATTACGACAGCCATTACGATTCTCTTTATTCTTCTCGCCGGGAACGTTCAATCGATTATGCATTCATTTGGAGGCAGCAACGAACAGGAGATTGCCGTACTCGATGAGACCGGCGGGGTGGTTCCCGCGCTGAAGGAAAACCTCCAGGCGGGCGAAAGGGAAATGTCACTTCATTCTTATGAAGGAACAGAAACGGAGGCGAAAAAGGACGTACGGGACGGAACGTTCGATGGTTTTCTAAAAATCACATCCAACGAGGATATCCCTCAAGGGGAATATTATTCAATGCAGGGCAATCCATCTCCCGTGTCCGAAAGACTTCAGCAGGCGCTGCAGCCTGTGAAATTAAGCCGGGCAGCAAATAACGCCGGTATCGATCCAGCTGCTGTACAGCAGATCACTTCTTCGGTGGTTTTTGAAACCGTGGCTTTGCAGGAAGATGCTAAAACAGCCGAGGAAATGAACAGCGCCCGGGGTCTGGTCTATGTGATGCTGTTTTTATTATATCTTTCGGTTATCATGTACGGAAATATGATCGCGATGGATGTCGCCAATGAGAAATCTTCCAGGGTGATGGAGATCCTTGTATCCAGTGCTCCGCCGGTAACCCAGATGTTCGCGAAAATAGCCGGCATTGCGCTTTTGGGCCTCACTCAATTCGGGGCAATTGTCGTTGTCGGCTATATCATGCTTCAGTCTAAACAGGATCAATTAACCGGCGGCGTGTTTCAATACTTCGGGCTGCAGGGTGCAGGAGCGGGGACTTTTATTTATGCTCTCGTGTTCTTTTTACTGGGCTATTTGTTGTATGCTACCTTATCCGCCACGCTGGGCTCGCTCGTCAGCCGCACCGAAGACGTCAATCAGTTAATGGCTCCAGTGATTTATCTTATTATGATCGCCTTTTTCATTGCGATCTTTGGTTTAAGCTCTCCTGACAATATGCTGGTCACGGTTACCTCTTTTATCCCGTTTTTTACTCCGATGCTGATGTTTTTACGTGTAACAATGTTGAATGTGCCCATTTGGGAGATTGTCCTGTCATTCGGACTGATTATCAGTGCCATTATCATTCTTGCCGCAGCCGGAGCAAGAGTATATAAAGGCGGCGTCTTATTATATGGCAAATCCAATTCATTAAAAGATGTAAAAAGAGCACTGCAGCTGTCGAAAAAAGAATAAAGGTTTTCCCCAGGGTAAAAACCCCAAAACCCGCTTTAAAAGATAAAAACTTAGAGGGCATCCGCCTGCAGGCCGTTTAAAATGACATCAAATAAAGGAGGACGAAGCTTTTCTAATATGAAAGCTTCGTTTTTCATTGGGCAGAATTCCATGATTGAGACAAATAATTTCGGGAATAGGAGGGAAGCAGCAGATGTAAAGGTGTGATGCAAGTGGAAAAAACAGATATCGTACAATTGGTATCAGCCCAAGTCGAAGCCAACTGGGAGGAAGAGGTCAAATTTCTCCAGAAGATCGGCCGATTCCCCAGTGAAAGTGGAAACGAAAAAGCGCTGCAGTCTTACTTAGCACACTATCTAAGCACGGAAATGAAGATGGAGGTGAATCGTTTTCCGCCAGATGTTAAAGACATAGCGGCTCATCCTGGTTTTTCTCCGGTAGAATGGAGTTATGCGGAAAGCGAAAATGTCATCGCCACAGCGAAAGGAGCGGATCCAGCTGCCGGTTACAGCCTTATCTTTCAGGGTCACGTGGACGTGGTAAGCCCGGAACCTGTTTCTATGTGGTCTTATGATCCCTTTAGTGCTGTACGAGAGGGCGGCAAAATCTATGCCCGCGGGATTCTTGATATGAAAGCCGGGCTGGCAGCTATGATTTTTGCATATAAAGTGATTCAGGATTTAGGATACCGGCCCGGAGCTGACTTTATGATTCAATGTGTTGTAGACGAGGAGAGGACCGGCAACGGAGCACTGGCCGCACTGGAAGCTGGTTATACAGCGGAAGCGGCCCTGATTCCGGAGCCTTTTGGGCAGAAGGTTTCTACCGCTCAACTCGGGAGCATTTGGTTCCGCATAACCCTGGAGACAGCAGAAGAAGTGAATGTCATTGAAAAATTACCCGTTTTAATTAATGCTCTGAAACAATATGAAGATGATGTGAATGAACGAGAAAGGCCGGATGCTTTTAAGGAGCAGAGCCGTCCGATAGAAGTATGCATCGGGAGCATCGATGCAGGCGATTTTCCGTCAAACGTTCCGAAAAAAGCGGTCATGGAAGGAAGAGCTGGGCTGTTTCCCGGACAGAACCCAGCGGTCGTTAAAGACGAAATAAAAGAGTGGATTACCCAAGCTGCAATGAAGGAGGAGTGGATGACACACCATCTTCCGGAAGTGACGTTTTTTGGGTTTCATGCTGAAGGAGCAGCGATCGAAAATGACCAAACGGCCTTTTTTCAGTTACTTGATGAAATGCATGAAAAAGTGACAAACTCACCGGCTCAGCGTCAGGCTCTGAACATAACGACAGACGCCCGTTTTTTTAATTTATATTATGATATTCCCGCCGTCTGTTATGGACCAACAGGAGGGAATATACACGGGGTGGATGAATGGGCGGATCTGGAAAGCATGAAAGAAGTAACAAAAGTATATGCTGCGTTTTTGGCGGAATGGTGCGGCCTGATAAAAAAAGAATGAGTGGTTGCTTCCCTCATTCTTCGTGCCACATCTCTATTAAAGGACCGTCTTCTCCAAAAACAGGATCCTGATCCGGAAGCGGCACCTCTTGTATATCTTTCAGGACGTCGGGCCGTTCTCCCGGTTCTCCTGTCTTTAAATTATAATCCATCCCATCCGGGTAAGCCCCGACCATTTCAAATTCAAAACTGGAACTCATTTTTTTATGTCCGGTTCCTGCCGGGAGGACAATTACATCTCCTTTTTCCAAGTCAAAGCTTGTTCCTTCTCTGCCGCCGATTTTTATTCTCGCTTCTCCATTAATCACCCCCAGGACTTCGTGGGCATTACTGTGATAATGATGAAAATCAAATACCCCGCCGATCCAGCTGTTTGTCCAGTTATGACGTTCAAATATCCGCCGGCATTCCTCGGTTTGTTCGGAAAAAACACTGGAATATAAAATCACCGGAAGTGCTTCATTATTTGGTATTTCCCCATCATCTTTGAAAATCATAGGTGTTATCTGTTCTTTTTTCATGCTATGCCTCCTTAACACGGTGTTTGTTTTGAATTATTTCCTTTTTCCTGCAGCATGAAACAGCTTATTTTTTTAGATACTCCGAGACAATCATGGCAAGATCATCATTCCCGTATAAAGAGAGTACCCCGAACAGCGTATCATTTGAAATGTCTTCGGATTCTTTCTTATCTACAGTTAAGGCAAGGGCTTCCCGTAACGCTTGATTATTTCCCTGGTCCGGATATGCCTTTTTGTAGAGAGTTTCCGGGTCAAGGTCATGATTAAGACACCACTGCGCAAATACTAATATCATCATTTTTTCATCCTGCCTATACCTTTCTATAATTTTTTCTTCCAGTTCTTTTGGATCCATAGAACTTCTCCTTTTTTTCCCATCATAACAATAACTACGAATCCCCACCAGGTATTCATAAGAAAATACCGATTGCAGCATAGTAAAAAGGGGAGGGGATCCATATGCACAGATGGCGGAAATTAATGGTAATAAGTGTGTTTCTTTTCTCTTTTTTTCCTTCTGATGTTTTTCCATTTACACAGAACCAAGAAATACTTGATATTTATTTTTTAGATGCCGGCCAGGGCGATAGTTCCCTCATTGTTTCCGAAAACGGGGACGAAGCGATGCTGATTGATGGGGGACGGCGGGAATCGGGTGAAAAACTGGTCCAAACGTTAAAAAGGAAAGGGATCACCACATTGGACTGGGTGGTAGCAACGCACCCTGATATTGATCATATCGGGGGATTACTTGAAGTCCTGCGTAAAATGGAAGTGAAGAATGTCCTGGACAGCGGAAAAACGCATACGACCAATACGTATAAGGAATATAGAAACATCATCGAGGAAAAGAATATCGATTTTCACATCGCAGAAGAAGGGGAGGAGCTGGAAACGGATCTCGCGGAGGTAAAGATCCTGAACGGCTATTCGGACAGTGAAATACGCAACTCCTCTTCCATTGTCCTGCATTTTACTTACGGCCGTTCGACTGCTTTATTTACGGGAGACGCTACCGTAGAAACAGAGATGGAGATGATGGAGGAATATGAGGTGGATGCTGATGTGCTGAAAGTAGCTCATCATGGATCGGCCACATCCAGCAGCCCGGCCTTTATTCAGGCGGTGGAGCCGGAAGCTGCGGTGCTGCCTTTTGACAGGGATAACAGCTTTGGTCATCCTAATGCAGCGGTGGTCACAAGGCTCCGTCGTGCTGGGGCGGTTCTATACAGCACGGAGGACAGGCGCATACATGTGGAAATGACGAAAAAAGACTGGTCTACAAACAAAAAACCATGGGATGGAAAAGGGAAAACGTATCCCGCTGCTTCACCGAAAAAAGATTCACAGGTGGAATGGCCGGAGGCTCCCGTTCCGTTGAATACAGCCGCCTCCCAAGAGCTGCAGACCCTGCCGGACATTGGTCCGCTCGTCGCTTCCAATATTATCGAATACCGGAGGACCCACGGCCCGATTCAAGCCCTGGATGATCTGCTTGAAGTGGATGGAATTGGACAGGCAGCATTAAAAAAGATCGAACCTTTCATTATCATAGACGAAGGAAGAAGCTGATGCTAAGCTTCTTCCTTCGTCTGTTTTCTTTAGGAATGGGTGAATAACTGTTTTATGTCCTGCACCGCCTGTTTTGAATCATGGCCGACCGCCCGCAGTGTCACACTTTCAGACGGGGTTAAAAAAGAGGACAGCCCTAATATACTTTTCCCATTCACGGTCTTGCTGTCCGTTTCCAGAACAATATAGCTTTCATACTGATTGGCCTGGCTTGCTACTGTTTTTAATTTGTCGAAATAAGACTTTTCTTTCAGATAAATGGTGGCTGTTGTCTCTAGTTTTTCACTCATGTTACCCATCCTTTCTTGTATTTCGTTCGTACACCAATACTTACCGCAGGACCCGCTTAACACCACCAGAAACCACAAGAAAAGCTTCGACCCGTTACATTTTACACCCTCCTTTTTATGCACTCACGACAGACTATATGGTGCATTAGAATAATCTAGAACTATTTTTGACAGGGACAAACGAAAGGTGTCATTTGTTACTTCTTAGTATAAGGAAGCTTTGTGACGAAGACTATATATTTGTCAGATAATGTACGGAATGAATTTACGTCGTGTCAGAAAACCTAAATATGTATAAATAGTAAAAGAAACGCACATAGTAAAAAGAAACATATACACGAGGAGGGAACTGGAATGGCTCGTATCGGCGTAGAAGAATCATTAACAGATATCAAGCAGCAGCTGCAGGAGCAGGGGCATGAAGTGGTAGATTTAAGGCAGGAACAGGACAGCAGCGGCTGCGACTGCTGTGTCATTTCCGGTCAGGACCAAAATATGATGAATATGCAGAATACACAAATGCAGGGTTCTGTTATTAACGCTCACGGTTATGATTCAAATGAAGTCTGCCAGCAGGTGGAAGAACGGATCTCTACATCCTGACTGCCAGAAGAACGTCCGGTCGAGGTAAACCATTGGCCGGGCGTTCTTTTTGTGAGATATAATAGAACTATCATACGAATAAAAGAAAGGAGCAGCAGTGATAAGGAATTGACCAAGGAAGCTGATTGGGCGGAAGCGCTGGAAACATCTGCTCATCAAACAGCCGTGGTATTTAAACATAGTACAACTTGTCCTATTAGTGCAGGAGCTTGGGAGGAATACCAAACGTTCATCCAAGAAAGAGCAGGAGGACGTGCAGCTTTCTATTTCGTCAAAGTGATTGAATCCCGGGCGATTTCCAACCGAATAGCAGAAGATTTAGGGGTGAAACATGAATCGCCGCAGGCTATCGTAATTCAAGACAAACAGCCGGCCTGGCATGATTCTCATTCCAACATTACAAGCCGGATCCTGGAAGAAAAAGTTACAGCTTTTTCCTAAAGATATTGCTTCTTTTGATAAAGGGTGTTATACTGAATAAACTTAAAGTTGTTCGTACTTCATTAGTAAGAAGAAAAAGGGAAACCTGATTCGCTTTACATCAAGTGGAGCAAGTTTTAAGAATTTAACAAAGCGCGTAATGGTGCGCTGAAGGATTGGTAAGCATGGAACAAGGTACAGTAAAATGGTTTAACGCAGAAAAAGGATTTGGATTTATTGAACGGGAAGGTGCAGACGATGTGTTTGTTCATTTCTCCGCTATTCAAGACGAAGGATTTAAAACACTTGATGAGGGACAAAGCGTTTCTTTTGAAGTTGTAGAAGGGCAGCGCGGCCCACAGGCTTCAAACGTTCAAAAGTAATAACAGAAAACCGCCAAATTCTTTGGCGGTTTTCTTAGTTTAAGGAGCGTATTTTCTTTTCGTATTTTCTATGATAAAAGTAGCGGAGGAGGCAACGAAAATGAATAAAAATCCAGTGCTGCTGATAGATGGAATGGCTTTGCTGTTCCGGGGATTTTTTGCAACGTCTGTGTATGGAAATTTCATGTATAATGAAAAAGGGACCCCTACAAATGGGGTGAATGGATTTATCAAGCATTTTCTGTATGCTGTAGACACCTTTCACCCCAGTCATGTGATATGCTGCTGGGACATGGGCAGCCGGACGTTTCGCACCTCTCTGTATCCACCTTATAAAGCAAACCGTTCCGCTCCCCCGGAGGAGCTCATTCCGCAATTCGATCTGGCCAAAGAAGCGATGGCCGGTTTTGATGTGCCCAACATTGGGGTGGCGGATTTTGAAGCGGATGATTGTATTGGCACCCTTGCAAAACAGCTGGCTCCTCCATACAACGTTATGATTTTGACGGGAGATCAGGATCTGCTGCAGCTTATTGAAACGAACATAACGATTGCGATCATGAAAAAAGGCAGAGGGAACTATGAGTTATTTGATGAATCTAATATTTTTTCGCATAAAGGCTGTACGGCAGAACAAATCATAGATATGAAGGGACTCATGGGGGATTCAAGTGATAATTATCCCGGCGTCAAAGGTATAGGAGAGAAAACATCTTTAAAGCTCCTTCAGGAGTATGAAACCATTGAATCTCTGCTGAACCAGCTGGAAAACCTGCCTTCTGGTTTGAAAAAGAAAATCGAATCGGACTTGGATATGCTTCATTTATCAAGAAAACTGGCAGAAATAAGAACGGACGCTCCCGTCGATTATTCCCTTGAAGAAGCGGCATGGAACGCAAGTCCGGAGAAAGCAGCTCACACCCTGACAGAAATGGGGATGAACATTCCCCTTCCCTCCTTGTTTCAAATAGAAAAAGAAAGCGGGTAAAGTATGATAGAACCAGGCACGATTCAAACGGCCACTGTTATGGAAAAACAACAAAAGTCGTACCTTCTTAATCTCGGGACTCATCATGTTAGACTCCCGGAGGAGGAAGCTGTGGATGATTTAAATATCGGAGATTCGATAAACGTCTTTATATATACAGATAAAGCCGGCAAGCCGGCTGCCACCATGCGGCTTCCGGAAGCCACGGCGGCTTCGTATGGCTGGGCTGATGTTGCAGCTGTGGTACCAGCGTTAGGAGTGTTTGTGAACCTTCATCTACCAAAGGATATTCTCGTTCCAAAAGATGATCTTCCGTTTATGCAGGACGTGTGGCCGCAGCCAAATGACCAATTGTACGTTATATTGAGCAAAGACAAACAGGGCCGGCTGCTAGCCAGACCGGCAAAGGAAAACGTCATTTTGGAGCAATCCATCTCTGCGTCCAAAGATATGTTAAACGAACACGTCACCGGCCGGGTGTACCGTGCCGGCAAAGTAGGATCTTTCATTTGGACTGATGGACAGGTCCGGGCTTTTCTTCATCACCAGGAACGAAGAGCAGAACCGAGGATGGGGGAAGAGATAGAGGCAAGAGTCATTGATGTGAAAGACGATGGAACCATCAATATATCCCAGCGGCCTGATAAATTAGAGAGTATGGACGAGGATGCCCACGCTATTCTGCTGCACTTATCCCGCCACCGCGGAGAAATCCCATTCAGCGACAAGAGTGATCCCGAGGCAATACAGGAAACATTTCATATCAGTAAAGCAGCCTTCAAACGTGCTGTCGGCCGATTAATGAAAAGAGGCTTGATCGAACAAACGAAAAGCGGTACGATTCGAACAAAATAAAAGACAAAAAACCTTTCATAAAAATGAACAGGTATCAAACAATGAAAAGAAATGATACGTGGAGTGATTTTTATGAAAGTGGCTATTATGGGGGCAGGTTTGTCAGGATTAAGCTGTGCCATAATGCTGGAAAGAAACGGCATTACCCCCACTATTTTTGAAAAAAGAAGCCGGACCGGGGACCGTTTTGTGAACGGGGAAGCATTTATGTCCTTTCTTACCAAACCGATCGATGATGTAGTTCGTTACCTGGCAGAAGAGTTTCAGCTGTATATTCAACCAGTCAGCCCGATTAACCGGTTATCCTTTCATTCGGAAAACGAAAATGCGATTATTGATGCGCAAACTGGATTCATTAATATCAGGGGCCGGCATCGTTTGTCTTTGGAAAACCAGTTAACAGATCAGCTTCAAACCGATATACAGTTCCATGCCAGTAAGTCTTATGAAAGTATGCTTCGGGAATATACACATGTCATACTGGCCCCCGGGGACGCCTCGTATGCGGAAAAACTGCGGAATTTCACCGAAAAATTATCCGTCTCCCTTAAAGGTGCCATCGTGGAAGGAGAATTTGACAACGACCACGTCCGGGTCTGGCTTAATAATGATATAGCTCCCAACGGATATGCTTACCTTCTTCCGCTTTCCTCTTCAAAAGCAAACCTCGTTATGGCATATCCGGATGCTGTTTCTGCTTCAAAAGAACAGACAGAAAAGCAATGGGCGCTGCTTTTGAATTCCGCCTGTGCTCAAGTGAATCAGCATCTTCACGTCACGGATCAATTTCAAATTACGAATTATAAAATCGGCCTTTGTCACGCGCCGCGTATCGGAAATACCTTTTTTACCGGCAACTGCTTTGGCGCCATCATGCCATTTTTAGGTTTCGGCCAGTTTGAATCCATCCTGACAGGTATTTATGCCGCCTATGATATTTGCGGTTATGGAAAATACGAAGATTACACCAGGCCGTTGCGAAAAAGCTTTCACGACTCGTTCATTCTTCGCCGGGGAATGGAAACATTAAATAATGACGCTTTTAATTTTATTGTGAAGCAATTGGATGGGCGTATTGGAGAACGGTTATTTTCTACAGACAGAAACATCGTAAGGGCAGGCAGTTTTCTTCTCCGTCCTTTTGTATGGATGAAATAATTCTATTTTCATAATCGAATCAGGGGATAGTATCTATGAGTGATTATTTCAATGCGGAAAAAAATAAGAAAGACGCCCCCTTGAAGCTTGTTGCTTTAGCCGCTGCGATGACTGGAGCAATGGCCACCTGGTTTGCAGGAACAGCAATCCTTCCGGAAATAACAGGAATATGGCAGTTGAATGACATGGAAACGAGTCTTATCACTATGATGGTGCAGGCTGGATTTGTAGCCGGGGCCCTGCTTTCTGCCTTTTTAAACCTTCCGGATCGTATACTCCCAAACCAGCTTTTTTTTTGGTCCGCTTGTTTAGCTGGGGGGACAACCATTCTTGTGGTTTATCTGCCTTCTGTCCTGTCTATTATTCTATTATGCCGTTTTATGACGGGAATGGCGCTGGCGGGGGTATACGGCCCCGGACTTAAACTCGCGTCAAGCTGGTTTCGTAAGGGGAGGGGGATGGCGCTGGGTGCGGTTGTGGGAGCTCTGACTCTTGGTTCTGCCGCTCCTCATCTTTTTCGGATATCGGCCGCTGCTTCCTGGGAAACCGTGCTTTTTCTTGCCGGCATTTGCTCGATCCTGGCTGGAATACTAGTGAAAGGGATGGTGCCGCCCGGTCCGCATCACTCCAAATCAGGTGGTTTTAACCCTCGTGCGATTCCACTGGTTTTAAAAAATAAATCGGTGAGACTGGCAAACTACGGGTATTTCGGACATTCCTGGGAACTGTATGCCATGTGGACGTGGCTGGCTCTATTTCTAACAAACAGTTTTAAAGAAAGCGGTCAGGAATCTCCTTCCATATTGGCTTCTGCTCTGACCTTTATTATCATTGGATCTGGCTCTTTAGGAGCCTGGGCCGGAGGCATTCTTGCCGATCGTATAGGGAGGGAAACACTGGCGATGGGCGCCCTTGGTATTTCAGGAACGATGACATTCATTATCGGTTTTCTTTATGGGGCTCCTGCCTGGCTGATTGCTATAGCGGGAATGGTGTGGGGAATTACCATTATTGCCGATTCCGCTCAATTTTCAGCGTTAGTTACAGAACATGCAGATCCCAGATACATAGGCTCGGCTTTGACCTTTCAATTAGCCGTCGGTTATGCTCTTACCATTATCATTATCTGGCTGACCGCCTGGATACAGGCTTGGATCGGATGGCAGTTCGCTTTTTTACTTCTTCTTCCGGGGCCCCTCCTTGCTTTTTTATCAATGGTTACTTTAAAACGCAGACTCAAAAACGACGCGTAAAGGAGGTGTGGTTGTGGAAATATTTCTCTCCCTGCTGGCTGTTGCAGCGGCTGCTGCGGTATTATATCTCCCTGTTATCGGTACGTATTTATCTACGTTTCATACCCTTGTTCATGAATGCGGACACGCCGCTGCGGCTTTATTAACCGGGGGCCATGTTTCCTCTATTTCACTTTTTTCCAGCAGGGAAGGTGCTGCTGGTACCCGTCATCACAAACCCGGCTTATTGATTACTTCTCTTGCCGGCTATCCCTTCGCTTCCATCGTCTCCGTTTTGTTTATCTACGGGCTTTCCCTAGATTGGTTTGCAGGATTGGGCCTCTGCCTCCTTGGGCTGCTTTTATTTAGTTTATTTTTCTGGATTCGAAACCCGTTCGGGGTCTTCTGGGTGCTTTCTCTATTAGGAGGCGGGCTGCTCGTATGGTATTATGAATGGTTTCAAGTCTTAGAAACGGTCTTAAGTGCAGGCGGCCTGGTTCTTCTGGTCCAGGCTTTCATCAGCTGCTGGCACGTATTTCTTCTTAGTTTCAGACGTCCTGAACAAGCTGGGGATGCTTCCATTCTAGCCCGCATCACCTTTATTCCAACTCCCATATGGGGAATATTTTTTCTAGGCCAGGGGATTGTTTTCTTTGGCTGGGGCCTGCTGTTGTGGACGGGGGTTCCGGTGAGTGATCTGACCACTTGGTTATAAAAAAAACGGAGGCAAAAAGACGAAGATGGAGGAAACCGCTGAAAAGGTCGGAAGGTGAGAGCGGAGCAGGTCCTGCGGAAAAAGAAGTCAGGAAAGATTTTGCAGACGGAGCCCGAAGCGTAAGCCTGCATAGGGCTCCCCGTTCTCTTTATTTTAGGCACTTTATAAAAAGGCAGCTCCGCTAAATTCTTTATACTTTTCAGCGGCTTCAGTTGAAGCTTCGTCTCTTTTTAATACCCTGAATGCTTACTTGTCAGGTTGTCGAGCATAGAGTGGTTGTGTTTTTGGAGCGGTTTCTCCGCCGGTCCTTCGATGACTTCTCCAGTGTAGGAGAAGCGGGAGCCGTGGCAGGGGCAGTCCCACGTTCTGTCGCCGTGATTCCATTCCACTTCACATCCAACGTGTGTACAGGTCGTATCAACAATAAACAGCTGTCCCTCTTTGTCTTTATAAGCGCCTTTACGCTGCCCATCCGCCATAAAAACAGCTGCGTCATCATTGGCTAACCCTTCAATAGAGGAAGACGGCATTTCCAGTTTTCCTTTAATTAAATGTTTGGTGACATCTATATTTTCTTTAAAAAATTGTTTGATGCTTGGATCAGCATAAAACCTCGCGGGACTGTACAGTTCACTGTAAGGATTCTCTTTTTTAATAACCAGGTCTTTCAGGAGCAGTGCTGCAGCGGTACTGTTTGTCATGCCCCATTTCCGGAATCCGGTGGCGATGAAAACATTGGGCTGGGTGGTAGTGACTTCCCCAATATAAGGGAGTTTATCAAGGGTGGTTAAATCCTGGGCCGACCACCGGTAGAGGATCTCAGGGGTTTCGAACAAATTTCCGGCAAATTCCTGCAGGGCTTGATAATGTTCCAGGGTGTCTCTGCCTTGTCCTGTCTTATGGCTTTCCCCGCCCACGAGTATAAGCTCTTCACCGTTCATGGAAGCCGAGCGGAGCGAACGGGAAGGCTCGCCTGCATTTAGATACATTCCGCCGGGATAAGGCGTGTTTGTTTTTACAGCGATCACATATGAACGATCCGCATACATTCGTCCGGAATAGAATCCAGTCCCTTCGTAAAAAGGAAAATGGGTACAGCTGATGATGGAGTCAGCAGTTACTTTTTTATCGTTTCTAGTCAGCACTGCCGCCTGATTTTCTTTGGTATCGATATTGACAGCTGTGGTATTTTCATAAATCCGTCCGCCGTGATCCACAACCTCCTGGATCAAATGCTTTACATACTGCAAAGGGTGAAAGCGGGCCTGCGCCGGCATAGAAAGAGCGCTATGTACCTCGATTGGAAATGGTATATCGTTCTCGAGCTCTCCTTCGATGTGCAGCCTTTGATACGCCTCATATTCTTTTTCAAGCTTGCGGCCAACCTCTTCATTTTCCGCATATAAATATGCTTTTTCCTTTTGGAAGTCACATTCGATTTGTTTTTCCTTAATGGTCTGTTCAATGAACTGCATCGCTTCGGTCTGGGATTCATAGTAAAGTCTTGCGCTGCTTTGTCCCATATGTTGAATAAATTCATCGTAAATGAGACCGTGCTGGGCGGTGACTTTGGCCGTGGTATGGCCGGTTGTTCCGTTCAAGATCCGTCCTGCTTCGAGCAGTACTACCTGCAGCCCTTCTTTTGCTAAAAGAGAGGCAGTAGTCAGGCCGGTAATACCGCCTCCAACGAGGACAACATCCGCTTTTTCATTTTCCTCCAGAGCGTGAAAGGAAGGAAGTTCGGTTGTATCTTTCCAATAAGGCTCGGGGTATTGAGGCAGTTGTGATGACATTGATTATCCCTCCATGACTTAATCTACCGTTTATTCTTTACAGAAGGATAACCATTTATGCTGGAGATCTGGAGATTTTGTTACCCCACTAACAACCTTACCCCTCCAAAAACAGCAAGGACGAGGACGGCGATATTAAAAGTCCGCTGCGGGATAAGCGGCAGACATTTAATACCTAGATAAGTACCGAGCAGAATGACGGGAGCGAGCCATAAATTAAACGTAAGTGACGCTGGTGTGATCAGCCCAAGTATGGCATACATTGGTACTTTAATGAGGTTAACCGATATAAAAAACCAGGCCCCAGTCCCTATAAATTCCTGTTTGGGTAGAGCAATCGCCAGTAAAAAAATTGCCATAACCGGTCCCGCGGCATTACCGATCATTGTCGTAAACCCGGCAAGTGTTCCCATGCCAGCCGCAAACCAGGTGGATTGGGGGATATTTTCTGTCCAGGATGCTCCCCAGCGTTCCCTCGAAAGCTGAATGCCTATCATCAGAAGAATAATACCACCCAGCATGATTTCTATCGGGCGGCTCGCTTCCACGAAAAACAGAACAATAAATCCAAGAAAAAGACCACCCAGGACCCAGGGGACGAGCCGAAACAGTGTTTTCCAATTGACATTGCGCCGATAGTAGGTTACTGCGATTACATCGGCCGTTATCAGCATCGGCAGGACAATTCCAATGGACTCTCTTGCCGGAAAGATCGATGCCATCACAGCTACAACCAGGATCCCTAAGGTCGGCAGTCCCGTTTTTGCCACTCCTATCAAAAGAGCGCATATTAGGACAAGAATGATATGTACCACACTTAAATCAAACATCAAACGACTCCTTTCTTCCAAAATTGTACTATGAAACTACTTTACGGGAAATGAAAACGCAGAGCTTTTTCCCTCAGGGGTTTTGTAATTTTTCCAGGAGTTTATGTTTAACCGTGAGGTCCTGCCGGGTAAAAGTTCATAGATTCTTTCCTTAAGGGAGGTTCAACATAATGAGTGAACATCGTAACCATAACAAGACTCGTAAAGATGAACAGCTGGAAGGATACAGAGCGTATGACCAGGGAAAAAAAATGACGACCAACCAAGGTCAGAAAGTGTCGGAGGATGAGTTTTCCTTAAAAGCGGGGGAACGCGGTCCTACGTTAATGGAAGACTTTCATTTTAGAGAAAAGATGACTCATTTCGACCATGAACGTATTCCGGAACGGATTGTGCACGCCCGCGGTTATGCGGCTCATGGCGAATTTCAAGTGTATGATGATTCAATGAAAGACTACACCAAAGCCGATTTTTTAACAGATCCGAACAAAACAACACCTGTATTCGTCCGGTTTTCTACGGTACAGGGCTCGAAAGGATCTCCTGATACCGTAAGGGACGTACGGGGATTTGCGACAAAGTTTTATACAGATGAAGGCAATTTTGATTTAGTAGGAAACAATATTCCAATCTTTTTTATCCAGGATGCCATGAAATTTCCGGATCTTGTTCATGCCGTGAAACCGGAACCTCATAATGAAATGCCACAGGGCGGGTCTGCGCATGACACGTTCTGGGATTTCGTCGCAAACAACCAGGAATCTGCCCATATGGCGATGTGGGCGATGTCGGACCGCGGTATTCCGCGAAGCTTCCGCATGATGGAAGGATTCGGCGTTCATACGTTTCGGCTTGTAAACGACAAAGGAGAAGCCCATTTTGTTAAATTTCACTGGAAGCCGGTTCTCGGCGTTCATTCTCTCGTGTGGGATGAAGCCCAGAAACTTTCCGGCAAAGATATCGATTTCCACCGTCGTGATTTATATGAAGCGATTGAAAACGGCGATTACCCCGAATGGGAACTCGGGTTTCAAATCATTAGAGAAGACGAAGAATTCAAGTTTGATTTCGATATTTTAGATCCAACAAAAGTGTGGCCGGAAGAAGACGTCCCAGTTAAAAAAGTCGGTAAATTGACCTTGAATCGGAACGTAGATAACGTATTCGCAGAAACAGAACAGGCTGCTTTCCATCCGGGACATGTGGTCTCAGGTATTGATTTTTCCAATGATCCATTGCTGCAGGGACGCTTGTTCTCCTATACCGATACGCAGATTTCAAGACTCGGCGGTCCTAACTTCCATGAACTTCCGATTAATCGTCCAGTCTGCCCCTTCCACAACAACCAGCGGGATGCGCAGGGCCGTATGACGATTAATACCGGCCAGGTCAGCTACCACAAAAACTCACTCGCTGATAACACCCCGGAGCCAGCCAGCGAAGAGGAAGGCGGTTACGTTCATTATCAGGAAAAAGTGGAAGGACACAAAATCAGAGCCAGAAGTGATAGCTTCAGAGACCACTTCTCCCAGGCAGCGTTATTCTGGAACAGCATGAGCGATGTAGAAAAACAACACATTATTGGCGGCTTCAGTTTTGAGCTCGGCAAATGTGAAAGTACTTCTGTGCAGCAGCAGGTGGTGGATATGCTTTCTAATATCTCCCTTGACCTTGCCCAGCCTGTGGCAAAAGCACTCGGAGTGAGAGTGCCGCAAGAGGGCGGATCTGATGTCACAAAGTCTTCGCCGGCATTAAGCCAGCAGAATACGAAATTTAAACCAGATACCCGCAAAGTCGGTGTCATTGTCGGAGAAGGATTTAAAGGAAGCGAAGTAAATGAAGTACTGGCTGGTTTGAAAAAAGAAGGCATCCACCCGGAAGTCATCAGCAGCAGACTGGGCACCTGTAAAGCAAGCGACGGGCCGGAGCTTGAAGTACAGCACACGTTCCTGACAGCCGACTCCCTTTTGTTTGATGCGTTATATGTGGTGGGGGGCAGCCAGACAGATGAAACGTTTAAGAAGAAAACCCACGATTTTATCAAGGAAACATTCTCCCACTATAAACCTATCGGTGCCACCCATGAAGGTAAATCATGGCTGGAAGAAACAGGACTCGATAATTATCCGGGGGTATTAAAAGGGGAGGATCCATCTTCCTTTACAGCAGACTTTGTAAAAGCTGTCGCTTCCCATCGTTTTTGGGAAAGAAAAGTCGTCTAATCTACGATTGACGGATATAAGAAAAATATAAGAAAAAGTGTTGCGACAAAACAAATGTTCCGCGGTTTGTGTTAGGGAGTAGCGATAGAGACGCAAAAAATTTCTGAACGAATTCATAGAAGGATCGTTCAGAAATTTTTTGTCTTGTGGTGATTATGATTCAGACTCGTTTTTTGCCCTGGCTGCAAAAAAGCTGCTGCTTTTATGTTCTATTCCGTCGAACTATGCTATCATGATGCTAGCAACTGCTAGCTCTATGATAGCAAATTAAAACAGGGGGACCATCCATGGAGAACGAAGAAAAAAGAATCCAGCTGAATGTACGGGTACGGAAAGAAACGGCAGACCAGCTGGATGAAATCACAGCGTACTATCAGAAACATACAAAGTATGGCAAAGTCTATAAAGGAGACGTTTTAACAGATATTATCGAAAAAGCTTATGATGTCATGGAAAAACAGAGGTCTATGGAAAAACGTTACCAATGAAATGAAACCACCCCTTCCTGATTTCGTATATAAATAACAGAAACTTATACAGGAGGGATTTTCATGTCCTTATTCTTCCAAATCATCGCTGCGGCAGCGGCTTTGCTCTTTTTTAATTGGATGTTGGGCTATCGTAAAGGCTTTATTTCCTTGACTTTAAAAAATCGGTATTCCACCCTTAAAGACCACGGAGATGCGGTGGAAAAGGAGTTAACCCAGAAAGGATATGATGCTGTGTATGAAGGAAACGGTTATTTTCTGGTCGACGGAAAATCTTATCTGCTGCAGGGCCGGACCGTCCCTATGGGAGGACTTCCTATGCAGCGAACTGTTTTAAAACCGGTGAAACGGTAATGATTTCTATTTCCAGTCATGTAAATATTGTTGGTATCGTTCATGAGAAATCGAATTTTCATTATGCTGAATGACGACAGATGGAATTTTCTGAATCCAACTGTTATTTCGAAACGGCCGGGACTGTTGGTATAAGCGGCTGCTGTCCGCTCTGGTTACTACATTTGTAAGATAAGCGGACTGCTGACTCCCTGGATTTCGGAGGTCGTTTAAAATACGTATCATTTCTGCTTCGGTAGTGATGCCGATCCCATGACCAAAATAGGAATTTTCGTTTAATACGACCGCATTTTCCCCCCGCCACTGGGGAGATTGGCTGTTAAAGTCCGGATTATTAAAGTACACGACATCACCGGGAATAAAATAAGGAGTCTGCACAGATTCCAGGCCTAAATCAGAATCAATGTGCCAGCTGTATAAATAAAGATTAGGAAAGAGGTTGTTAAAAGCCGTCTTTCCAATAACCTGAAGGGCAGCATGATAAAAAATAATGATCATAGCAGTAGCGCATTCAAAGCCGTAGGCGCTGCTGTTGCGGAATATATCCGAAAGTGCTTCAGCAGGCTGCCTCCCATATCGAAGCCTGAGCCCCCCGGCATTAGTCACGTTCCAATATTCCGGATTAGCACGGGTTTCTGCGAAAATTTCAAAAGCAGCGTCACTCTGATGTAATGCATGGGAGCTGTTGATAATATTTTTTCGAAGTTGGAGTTCGAATAACAATTCATCCAAGGATTGGTATGAATGAGCAGCGTTATCGTTTTGCAGCCGCTGAAAAATCATTGTTTCTGTTTCACCCGATATCGTGGAGGGAGGCTGCTGAAGCAAAGAGCCGGAAAGATAGATCATCGGTTTCAACCTCATTCCAATATAAGTTGAAGATTAATACATTATATTGGGCGGCAGGAAGAAATATGCAAAGGATCGCGAATAGACAAGCACCAGTAAATGCTTCAGGAATCAAAAAGAGGCTGAGACAAAATCATATAGGCCAGATAAAAATCCGAACGATTATCATACATTCTCCATTAGAATTTGGCATCGTTCAGATTTTTTCATGCGGCATCTGCCCTCTTAAAACATCCAATGGGAACGGAGGATACCGCTGTATGATCGGCGTGGCCGGCCTCCGCTATGAGAAGGAACTGCAGCGTTCAGGAGACATAGCCGTTTGCATGTCCTACGTTACTATCTATAATTCGTCTTTCGGGAGAAGTCATTTCGTTTTTCCCAGACTCCCTTTATTCTTTCTTAAATAAAGGCAGGGTTTCTAAAAATGTGATGTCTTCCATGGCTGCGGCGTTTCCTTCGGCCAAAATGGCTGCTTTGGTCATCACGTTTCCTCCCGCCCTGGTTACCAGCTTCTCCAGAGCAAGCAGAGATTCTCCGGTACTAATCACATCATCCACCAGCGCAATTCTTTTTCCTTCCAATAGGGCTGCATCCCTTTCTTCCAGGACAAGCTGCTGTTCTTTCTGGGTTGTGATGGAAGAAGCTTTGTCCACGATTGGATTCTTCATATATGGTTTAACACTTTTTCTCGCAACGATATAGCGCTTCATACCAAGTTGTTTGGAAAGTTCATAAACAAACGGAATCCCTTTGGCTTCTGCCGTTACCAGCATATCTACAGGGGGGAGCTTGTCGGCAAGAAGCGGAGCGGCGGTTTGAACAATTTCGGTATCCCCTAAAATGACAAAGCTTGCGATGCTTACTTCATCAGATACTGCGATGATCGGGAGTTCTCTTGTGACTCCTCCCAGATGTAATGTATACGTAGACATCCATAATCCTCCTTAAAATCCAAATACTCCAATTAAAAATTCGATAATAATACCTGCAAGCATACCCAGAAATGGATCGGTAAACGCCGTGACCGCCATCGTCATACCGCCGACCAGCCCGGACCCTGCTCCTTCTCCAGCCAATGCTGCCGCTGCATTGGAAGGAAGCGTCACAATAGCGCCAAGCACAAATAAAAATCCGGAGATGGAAGCACTGGGGACATATCTTCCTATTTTCGGCAGCCACCCGGCGAATAAAATGATGGCCATCAGTGCCATCATAAGAACACCGGACCAAACGGCGTGGGGAGCACTTGCCGTCGCTGATATAATAATCTCAACCGGGGCCCCGCCAAACAGCGAAGAGGCCATATCAGCCAGACTGCTGATTATTGTAAGCGTGTCGATGTTTACTTCCGTGCCCGCGATATCCTGATTAATACGCCCAAACGCAATATTTGCACTGATATTTAAGCAGACCATTGCCATAGCCCCGCGGAGAACCATCGGGCTGGAAAATAATCTTCTGCATTTTAAACCCTTCATTTTGACGGGCTTCTTCTTTATTGACGCTTGTGTTTTTCTTTTGAAGATTAGCGATAATTCCTGCCAGCACGACGGAGACCGTTATCGTATAAACTAAATCTTCTGTTGCCATATAAACAAGCAGGGCGCTGGCAAATGAACTAATACCTACGACGCGGTCATTTTTCGCCGTATCCCATGCTACTTTGGATAGCATGATACCGACACCGGCCATCATTCCGTTAATAATCACAGGACCGATCCAGTCCATCACCCATTCCAGCACACCGAAGAGACCGACCACCAGCAGAATGGCAGCTCCAATAAATATCATCGACAGCCTTTCTCTCATGCTGCGGCCCATGGTTCCGGCTACCGTTATCGTTTCTGCCTGATAAGAAATAACAGCGACATTATTTGTTGCAGCATTCCCTACGGCCCCTATAACAAAAGCGGCAGCGGTAGGGATAGAAGCAAATCCGAAAGCAAGGGCCAGCAGCCCCTGAGGCAGGCCGTTTAAAACACCGCTCAGCGCAGCCAAAATGTCCTTTAAAATATCCAATCGTTTTCTTCCTTTCTCATCCCCGGGCAATCGAACATTATCCATTTTTTATAAAAGCGCGAATCAAAAGAACAAAATTTGAATTAATGTTCGTTTTTCAGGGAATGTTTTATAAAATAATAAATATAAAGTACCGACATTTGTTAAAATACCATAGGATACAACATTCGACAACAATCATGAAGAAAAAGATCTGCGGGTTTCTCATTTGCTTCTTATTTTTGTTTTTATTATAATATACTTAATTAAAGATAATTTAATTAGAGATATTTAAATAGAAAGTGATGGTAATCATGAATCAATCCGGAGAAGATTCGAATCTTTCTTTAAAAACGTTTGTGGTGTTATCTAAAGCTTATCATTCCTTAGAAAAACATTTATTGCAGGATATGAAAAACCACGGCCTGAATCCGAATGCTTTTGCGGTGCTGGAGCTTTTGTATCACAAAGGCAGGCAGCCGATTCAGCACATTGGCAAGCGGATTTTGATCACAAGCGGAAGTATGACCTATGTCATCGATAAATTGGAAAAACAGGAATTATTGATAAGGGAACGGTGTCCGGAAGACCGTCGGGTGATTTATGCTGTCATTACGGAAAAGGGGCGGAATTTGATGGACGACATTTTTCCAAAACACGCCGCCCGCATTCATGAATTGTTTTCTACCTTATCGGACGAAGAAAAAGAACAAATGATTCCTATGCTTAAAAGACTGGGAAGAAACATAGATGATTCTACACAGGAGGTGATTCGTTCGAAGACAGATGATTAGGAAGACGGCAGAAGGTAGTTCACTCCACGGCTGAAGGAAGGGGGAAGGGGAAAATGGGTTTACTTGATATATTTAAATCAAAAAGGAGCGATGATAAAATGACAACAGTAAACATAGCAATTGTTTATTACAGTTCTACAGGCACAAACTATAAAATGGCAAAGTGGGCAGAAGAAGCAGCCAAAGAAGCAGGCGCTAATGTATATCTGGCCCGCGCTTCAGAACTGGCCCCGCAGGCGGCCATTGACTCTAATCCGGCCTGGAAAGCGCACCTGGAAGAGACAAAAGACATACCGGAAGCCAAGCCGGAAGATCTGGACTGGGCAGACGCGATCCTTTTCAGTATGCCGACACGATTTGGAAACCTTCCGGCGCAAATGAAGCAGTTTCTGGATCAGACCGGTGGATTGTGGGGAGAAGGGAAACTTGTTAACAAAGTCGTCAGCGGGATGAGTTCTGCGATGAACGACCACGGCGGTCAGGAAGCTACCGTCAAAAGCCTTTACACCACCATGATGCACTGGGGTGCGATCATTGCAGCTCCCGGCTATAGTGATCCCGTGACATTCAGCACCGGCGGCAACCCTTACGGCACATCCGTTACGGTGGACGGAGAAGGAAACATGCAGACAGATATCGAGCCGGCTGTTAAGCATCAAACGAGAAGAACAGTACAAGTCGCCACCTGGGTGAAAAACGGCCAATAACAACGCCCGAATGGAAAACCGCCATCCTTCTTAAGGACGGCGGTTTTTTTCATGCACCCATTTGGAAATATCATACGGAATGCCATTATTTTTATTTGAGTATTTTGTCAGAGCGGATAAATTGTTCTTTTCCATTCGTTCTCTGTTGTCTTTGTAGTAATCATAATATGCGTTCTGTAGTTTTTTCTCGTTTTGACTCAACGTATTCCTCCTTCCTCCATACTCTTTCCCTAATATTATATATATGCGTAGTTTTCTTCATTTATGCTTTTATTATCATATTAAATATCTATCATTAACAATTTAAATAGAATGGATGAGAATCTGTATACGAGTCATTCCGCGGTAACATGGGAAAGAGTACCCTAAAACCAACTTGACAGATAGGGATAATGAAGATACGATGATTAATAATCAATTCGATCGAATGTAAACGTCCATCTGCTTATATATCATCGTTTTCCTTTTCACAACGATTTTCATATATAAATAGAGGAAACGGGAAATTATTCGATTCATATTATTCCTTTGCGAGGTGTATGATCATTGCAGCTTCAAGTAAACAACAGTCCCTTCGACGAAGAGCAGATAGAGCTCCTTAACCGATTGCTGCCAACCCTGACCGAACAACAGAAAATCTGGCTGAGCGGTTACATCACCGCTTCCCCTTCTGCCGTCTCGGCAGAAGCTGCGGCCACGGCTGTCCCTATGGCTCCAGAAGCAGCCCCCGGTACTCAATCCCAGCCGGCTGCTCCAGCAGTATCTAAAGACGTGACTATCCTTTTTGGGTCTCAGACAGGGAACGGGCAGGGAGTAGCTGAAGAATTATCTGGTCAGCTAAAAGCCCAGGACTACAATGTCTCCCTTTCTTCCATGGATGATTTTAAAACAAATGCCCTGAAAAAAGCGGAGAACCTCTTTGTGATCGTAAGCACCCATGGAGAAGGCGATCCGCCGGATAATGCGTTGTCTTTTTATGAATTCCTGCATGGAAGAAAAGCACCGAAACTGGACCATGTAAATTTTTCTGTATTGTCCCTGGGGGATACCTCCTATGAGTATTTCTGCCAGACGGGAAAAGATTTCGATAAACGTCTGGAGGAGTTAGGAGGACAGCGGATCTACGATCGAGTGGATTGTGACGTTGATTTTGACGAAGACGCAGCAGAATGGATGGAAGGCGTTGTAGAAGCGTTAAACAAAGAGCTTGAACAAAGTAAAGCAGAAACACAGCCGGTTCCACAGCCGCAGCCGGCCGGTGCAGGGGCTCCTGCTGCACCTCAGCCGTCCTATTCCAGAACCAACCCCTTTAAAGCTGAACTTCTGGAAAATATCAACTTAAGCGGCAGAGGGTCGAATAAGGAAACGAGACATCTGGAGCTGTCCCTGGAAGGCTCCAATCTGGAATTTGAACCAGGCGACAGTGTCGGCATTTATCCGGAAAATGATCCAGAGCTGGCGGATAAGCTGATCGATGAGATGAGCTGGGATCCGGATGAACTCGTTGTCGTGAATAAAAAAGGTGATACAAAAACAGTGCGGGATGCTCTCATTAGCACGTATGAGATTACTGTGCTTACGAAACCGCTGTTGGAAAAAGCAGCACCACTTTCCGATAATAAGGAGCTGCAGGAACTTGTGAAAGAAGGCAGGGAAGATGATCTTCGCAATTATATAAATGGGCGGGATTTAATCGACTTTGGACGCGATTTTGCCCCTTGGAATGTTCCGGTCAGTGAATTTCTTCCAATTCTCCGGAAAATACCGCCACGCCTGTATTCGATTGCAAGCAGCGGCACCGCTAACCCGGAGGAGGTCCACCTGACTATCGGAACCGTAAGGTATGATGCCCACGGCCGTCAAAGAATGGGCGTATGTTCCGGCCAATGTGCCGAACGGTCGGAAATAGGAGACCAGCTTCCCGTCTTCATTCAGAAGAACCCAAATTTCAAGCTTCCGGAGGATCCCGATACTCCGATTATTATGATCGGACCCGGAACAGGGGCGGCCCCATTCCGTGCTTTTATGGAAGAGCGGGAGGAAATCGAAGCGGAAGGAAAAACATGGTTCTTTTTTGGAGAGCAGCATTTTACCACGGATTTTCTCTATCAAGTGGAATGGCAGCGCTGGTTGAAAGAGGGCGTATTAACGAGAATGGATGTGGCGTTTTCCCGCGACACTGGGAAAAAGGTATATGTCCAGCACCGTATGCTCGAAAAAAGCCGGGATTTTTATGAGTGGCTGATGGAAGGTGCCGTGGTTTATGTCTGCGGGGATGAACAATATATGGCAAGCGACGTCCATGAGGCGATAAAAACGATTCTGCAGCAGGAAGGCCGTATGAGTGAACAGGATGCTGACGCGTACCTGGAGAACATGCAGCAGCAGAAACGATATCAGCGGGATGTGTATTAAAAAGAGAGGGAAAGGAGATCAAATAACATGGAAAAAAATAAAACGGCTCCGGTCCAGGAAGGACCTCCAAGTGATAACGAACGAATAAAACGGGAAAGCAGCTATTTACGCGGCACCATCGAAGAGTCTTTGGCTGACCCTCTCACCGCCAATATAACGGCCGATGATGCCCAATTGACCAAGTTTCACGGCAGTTATATGCAGGATGACCGGGATGTCCGTAATGAACGCCGCAAACAGAAATTGGAGCCGGCATATTCATTTATGGTCAGGGTTCGTTTACCTGGAGGAACAGCCACCCCCGAACAATGGCTGACGATGGATCGCATTGCCCACGAATACGGCAACGGAACCCTTCGCTTAACCACACGGCAGACCTTTCAAATGCACGGTATTCTAAAATGGAATATGAAAAAAAACATGCAGGCCATGAATGAAGCCATGCTGGATACGATTGCTGCCTGCGGGGATGTTAATCGGAATGTGATGGGAGCTCCTAATCCTCACGAGTCAGACATCCACGAAGAAATACAGAGATATGCTAAAGATATCAGTGAACATCTGCTTCCCCGGACAAAAGCCTATCATGAAATCTGGCTGGATGAAGAAAAAGTAGTGGACAGCTCCGAACCGGAGGAAGTGGAACCAATCTATAAGGATGTGTATCTCCCGCGGAAGTTTAAAATCGGGATTGCGGTGCCGCCATCCAATGATATTGACGTATTTTCCCAGGATATCGGGTTGATTGCAATCGTAGAAGACGGTTCACTGCAGGGTTTTAACATTTCTGTCGGCGGAGGTCTCGGTATGACACATGGAGAATCCGAGACTTACCCGCAGATCGGCCGCGTCATTGGTTTCTGCCGCCCCGAGCATGTCATCGACACGGTGGAAAAACTGCTTACGATCCAGCGCGACTACGGCAATCGTTCCAATCGCAAAAATGCCAGGTTTAAATATACGATCGATGCCCGGGGCCTCGATTGGTTGAAAAACGAATTAACGGAACGCCTCGGCTGGAGTCTGGAAGAAGAGCGTCCGTATCATTTTGAGCATAACGGAGACCGTTACGGCTGGGTAAAAGGCAGCAACAACCGCTGGCATCTTACGCTTTTCATTCAAAACGGCCGGATTAAAGACTCGGAGGATTATCAATTGATGACGGCCCTGCGCGAAATCGCAAAAATTCATACCGGCGAATTCCGACTCAGTCCAAACCAGAATCTTATAATCGGCAATGTCACCAGCCAAAAAAAGAAAAAGATCAACGAACTGGTGGAACAATACGGACTATCGGACGGAAAACGCGATTCTGCCCTGCGAAGAAATGCCATGGCCTGTGTGGCTTTTCCGACATGCGGTCTGGCCATGGCTGAGTCAGAACGCTACCTGCCCTCCCTTATTGATAAGCTGGAAGGCATTGTGGAGGAAGCTGGACTTCAGGATAACGAAATTACCATCCGAATGACCGGCTGTCCAAATGGCTGTGCACGGTCGACGTTGGGAGAAATCGGTTTTATTGGAAAAGCGCCCGGAAAATACAATATGTATCTGGGAGGCGGCTTTGCCGGTGAACGCCTAAACAAATTGTACCGGGAAAATATCGGTGAAGAGGAAATATTAAACACCCTTCGTCCCATTTTATTTGAATATGCCAAAGAAAGAGACGAAGAAGAACATTTCGGTGATTATGTCATCCGGGCAGGTTATGTAGAAGCGGTTCACTCCGGCCTTCAATTTCATGATTAAATCACACACAGCAAGGTTCCTATAAGGGCCTTGCTTTTTTGCTTTTCCATCGCTTTCCAGGTGTGTTCAGCAACCGCAGCGAAAGGTCCCATATTTGCCGAATGCCCGAGGAAACGACCGTTCTCCCGCCAATAGAGATGACCAGCAGAGATCAGGACTGTGCGGATTACCCTAATAATAAAAGTTATTATCCAGTCATAGACGAATTAGAAACACATGAGGGAATAAGAGGAAATCAAATGGTTGATAAGAAAATAGGACAGACAAAATATTAAGGAAAAACGTGAAAAATGGTTCCAATTCTTTCTATTGAACATTTTCCAATCATTTCTGTCCGATTTTCCTGCCAGGCGTGTTATCCGCTGTCCTTCGACGCAGGCCGCGCCATTAGATCTGACTTTTCTCTTCACAGAATAAGGAGCCCTTATCATGGACAGCATACAAAAAGAAAGGAGATGGGCATCGTGACTAGAAATCAGGTACGCAATAATCGCCATAAAAAGAAATCCAAATTGTCGCAGACACCAGAACGGGACATTGAAAAAGAAGGCCTTGATGTGGAATATGCAGAAGAATTCGCGGATACCGAGGACATAGAAGCCAGTGAGCGGTCCCGCGCTGCAGATCGACGGGCCCACAATAAGCATAAAACGAAATAGCATTACTCTCTGCTGACAGCCGGGGATGGAAATATGAGGTGTGATAATTCCAGCTGGTTTCGTTCAAACTATTGATGTGGGGGTCTTTTCCCATACTTTATGGAAAAGAGGAGAATGAAGCCATGAATAACTTTCGTTGGAACGTTCCTTTTTTTCGAATGGGACGCCGAAGAGGTTTTATGGGTTGGAACAACAGAGCGAACAATAACTGGGGAAGATGGAGCATGTTCCTCACTCTCTTGGGGGCAGGAGCAGGTGCAGCATGGGTTGGCTTGACACAGGGCCGTATGAACAACCGGCAGCCTGTGAGAGAAAGATTTTCGGACATTCCGGCTCGGACGGAAACAGCGTTTGCCGAAGAATTCATGCCGGATGAGTCTGAATAACTAAAGAAGAAAAAAACAGAGATCAGGAGTTTTCCCTGATCTCTGTTTTTTATTAACCATCATTTTATTATGTTAACTAAAAAATGAACATATCCCAAAAGTATAAGAAATAAAACGAAAAACATACTAAACGGTAGGGAAGGAGAGGGATAAATGAAAAACACTAAAACTGGACCTGTTTTTTACATCACCATTGGTATTCTTATTCTGGCTGTGATTCTAGGTGTTATCGCTCCGCACGTTCTGGAAGCTGGAACAGCAGCTGCGCAGGCTTTTATATCCGAAAGATTCGGCTGGTACTATCTGATCGTCGTTTCTTTATTTGTGATAGTATGCCTTTATATAATTGTTAGTCCCTACGGCCGGATTAAGCTCGGGAAACCAGACGATAAACCGGAATACAATTTGGCTACCTGGTTTGCTATGCTGTTCAGCGCAGGAATGGGTATTGGTCTTGTATTCTGGGGGGCCGCAGAGCCTGTCTATCATTATGCGACGAATTCTCCTACTGTCGAAGCAGGAACGGATGAAGCGATTAAAGAGGCCATGCGCTTTACGTTTTTCCATTGGGGGGTACATGCCTGGGGCATTTATACGATTATTGCTTTATGTCTGGCTTATTTTAAATTCAGGAGGGAGGCCCGCGGTACCGTCAGCTCCACGTTAAATACCCTAATGAAAACAGATGGGGTGCTTGGAAAAATCATTGATATCATTGCCGTTACGGCTACAGTTTCAGGGGTAGCCACCACTCTAGGATTTGGAGCGGTACAAATAAACGGCGGCTTGTCGTTTATGACCGATCTGGAGAGCGGGTTTTGGATTCAGTTTATCATTATTACCGTAGTCACGTTTTTGTTTCTACTGTCAGCCTCGACCGGTTTAAATAAAGGAATACGAATTTTAAGCAATACCAACATGGTGATTGCAGCGCTTTTATTCGTCTGCATTCTGATTTTCGGCCCCACTTTATATATGTTGAACCTATTTACAAACACGATTGGAAAATACATTCAAACCCTGCCGGCTATGAGTTTTCGAATTGCTCCTTTGACAGAAGATGCCCGGGACTGGATAAATAACTGGACGATATTTTACTGGGCCTGGTGGATCGCCTGGTCTCCATTTGTAGGTACATTTATTGCGCGGGTCTCTAAAGGACGGACCCTGCGCCAATTTACCTCAGGGGTACTATTGGTCCCTTCTCTGGTCAGTTTTTTATGGTTTTCCGTGTTTGGCGGGGCTTCTATTTTACTCGAATCAGAAGGGATTGCAGCTATTTCTGAATTAGCGGAAGAGGAAGCCCTATTTGGAGTTTTTGAGCATTATCCCCTCGGGCTTGTGATGTCTATCCTGGCGATCGGTCTGATCAGTACCTTCTTTATCACATCCGCCGATTCCGCTACGTTTGTACTCGGGATGCAGACATCCAATGGCTCGATGAATCCCGCCACCAAAGTAAAGTTTATCTGGGGGCTCATGCTTTCTGCGACAGCTGTTATTCTGCTCTATTCCGGAGGATTACAGGCATTGGAGAATACCATGATTGTCGCTGCCTTTCCTTTTTCATTTATCATGATATTAATGATAATCGCTTTATTTAAAGCATTAAAGGAAGAAAAACCAGCCTTACAGGCTGAAAAAGAGGCGAAAAAAGCCAAAAGAAATAAGGAGGTTAACGTGTAATGAAAGAGGATCTCTCTTATGGCAGGGACCATACATTTATTCCTGCGTATTCATTTAAAAGCGGAAATACCGCTGCCGTGCTCAATGATGTATGGTGTTATACCAATCAAATTGTAAACGTTGTATTTATTGGAACACCTGAAACCGGCTTTGTGATGGTGGATGCAGGAATGCCTTATTCGGGCAGTGCTCTTTTGAAAGCCGCCGCTTCCATTTTTGGAGACGGACGTAAACCCGAAGCGATCATTCTTACGCACGGTCATTTTGACCATACCGGCTCGATTATTGAATTGATTAAACACTGGGAGGTTCCCGTGTATGCTCACGAACTGGAGCTTCCTTATCTTAACGGTGAAAAAAATTATCCAGAGCCGGACGCCTCCGTCGAAGGCGGTGTGATCGCAAAAATATCTCCGCTTTTCCCCCATGAAGGGATTAATATAGGACGGCATATCCATCTTCTTCCTGAAGACGGCAGTGTCCCCTCCCTGCCGGAGTTTCGATGGATTCATACCCCGGGTCATACCCCCGGACACGTTTCATTGTTCCGGGACCGCGATCAGACGCTGATCGCTGGGGATGCTTTTGTGACAGTGAAACAGGACGAGCTATATCAAGTCATCACGCAAAAAGTAGAAATGAACGGCCCGCCGAGATATTTAACAACGGATTGGGAAGCAGCCGCGAAATCAGTAAAAAAACTGGAAGAATTACAACCGAAAACGGCTATTACCGGTCACGGACGGCCTGTAGAAGGAAGCGAATTAGAAGAGGGATTAAATTCCCTCATGCAAACGTTTCCTTCTTCAGCTGTCCCGGATTACGGTAAATTCGTGAAAGAATAATGAGGATAAGAATCCTTTTCTTCTTCAATCTCCAGGATTGAAGGAAGAGAAGCGGAGGAGCAAAATGAAAGATAAAAAATGGGACTTAATGGCACTGGCTTCTATTCCATTAATGATGACGCTGGGAAATTCCATGTTTATCCCCGTCCTGCCGGTCATTGAGCAAAAAATTCATATCACCCCTTTTCAGTCCAGTTTAATCATAACTATGTATTCTATTATAGCGATTTTATGTATTCCGATATCAGGGTACCTTTCGGACAAATGGGGCAGGAAAAAAATAATCATTCCCAGTTTGCTGATAGTTGCAGCAGGAGGGGCCGTTTCAGCTTTTGCGGCCTGGCAGCTGGACGAGCCTTATCTGCTTATTCTTCTTGGGCGGGTAATACAGGGAATTGGTTCAGCAGGCGCGTTCCCGGTGGTCTTGCCCACTGTAGGAGACATGTTTAAACAAGAGGAGCAGGTGAGTCATGGGCTGGGGATTATCGAAACGGCTAATACGCTCGGAAAAGTATTAAGTCCTATCATTGGAGCGCTGCTGGCTGTTTTGGTGTGGTATATGCCTTTTATGGCTGTACCAGTGCTTTCCATGGTGTCTGTATTCCTCGTTTGGTTTTTGGTGAAGGTCCCTCGAACCGAGCAGAAAGAGGATAAATCCTTCTCCCTTTTTCTCACAGGCATTAAAAAAACCTTTCATTATAACGGCCGCTGGCTGTATACTGTTTTTTTCATCGGGGGCATATTGATGTTCGTTTTATTTGGTGTCCTGTTTCATTTATCTTCTCTTTTGGAAGATCACTATCATATAAAAGGATACGTTAAAGGCCTGCTGTTAGCTGTTCCGCTTCTTTTCCTATGTTCGACTTCCTACTTAAGTGGAAAACGGATTGGAGAAAACAAACAAAAGATGAGATGGTACATTCTTATTGGCGCTGCTCTCATGTCTGTTTCCTTAGTTTTTGTAAGAGAAGAGATGGCATTACTATGGCTGCTGGCGCTGTTATCATCTGCCGGCATCGGGATTGGACTGGCTTTACCCTGTCTTGATGCGCTTATTACCGAAGGCATTGAAAAAGAAGAAAGAGGCCTGGTTACGTCCTTTTACAGCAGTATGCGGTTTGTGGGAGTAGCTGCCGGCCCTCCCATCATTGCCTTACTGATGAAGCATCAATCTTCTGTTATTTATTTTGTTTTAGCCGCGGCTTCCCTCCTTATCATCGCCGCTGCTTTTCTCGGGATTAGACCATCAAAAACTTCATGAAAATCCCGGATAAATGGAGGAGGATTAGGAGTATTTACTTTTTCCTAAGGAGTATGAGAGTATGAAGATCATAACATGGATAGGCATTGTAATCGGGATTGTTTTGCTAACAGCTGGCGGTGTCTTTATGTTTGGGCATTTCACGATTGGGTACACCCCTCCTCCCGATAAAATTGTTAACAGCGGCAAAGAACACAGGGAGTCAAAACAAGCCTATGACGTCTGGGGACATGCTGTGTCGGAAGAAGAAGCCGCAACCCTTCTGGAGACGGAGAAAGGCAGGGAATATCTAGCAGAAGAAAATGGAGCTGTACCCATAGATGAAGACCTTTTATCCCTCGGAGAAGAAAGTTTTTACGAGAAAACCTTTGGCAATGAAGTGTTCCTCACAGATGTGATGGGAATTCTGGATGGACCGCTCTCTCTGTTTGATTTTATGAAAGCTATTGCCAAATTAAGGGGGAAACCTACAGATAATCTTCAGGTAGAACTTCCTGAAACGGTAACGATCGGGAACACCAAACTGGAAAAAGGGACAATGATTGACACTGGACTTGATGTTCCAAAAGGAGCAGCGATGCCTCTCGGGATGCCGGTGACGGTGGACCGGGGGCGGATGAAAGCAGGAATCAGCTGCGCCCTTTGTCATGCCAGGGTAGATATGAATAGCGGCGGCAAAGTGGTGGAAGGGGCTACAAACACCAATTTAAATACGGGGACCCTGCTAGCTTTAGCCAGTAACAGTGCTTCCTACTTCACCCATGCAGATATCGAAAATCTGGAAGATTACATTAAAGAAAATAATCCTTCTGTTCAAAATTCGGAGGGAGAAAGAGAGCTTCTTCCGGATAGAGAGGCGTTTGAAAAAGCAGTGGATGAAACCCTTTTAAGTTGGCCGCCGGGGTTTTTCGATGCCACCATTGACATGGAAGCAAATCCCACTCAGGTAGCGGATTCGTTTACGTTCGGAGACCACCCCTACAGCTGGTCAGGGATGGGTTCCATCGGTACCTTCCGCGGGTTAACCACCCTAAATAACAACGTTCAAGCTCAAGGGGCGGACCCGCTGGGACAGGCACAGGCCAGCAGAGAGCTGTTTGACATGGACCCGGAAGTATATTTCGGAACGCTATTACAAAACGCAGCCAATAAAGAATTCCGCTATGATCCGGAAAGTGGACAGAAACCTTCGGAATTTTTTAAAACGGTAGATCCTTTTCCAGAGTCTCCGGGTGTAAACGAAACCGTAAAACTGCCGACCTACCCAAAGGTCTCAAGAATTTCTCCGCAGGGCTACGTGGTGTCCTCCCGTGGCAGTAAAGTAAATGAGGAAAATAATGCGATGTCTGCCTTTCAAAATACACTGGTCCCTCCTGAATCCGGGCGCCATCCAGATAAAAATACGGTAGACCAGGGGCGTAAGGTATTTGAGAAGGCGGGCTGTATTTCGTGTCACTCAGGTCGTTACAAAACCAATAATCGTATTATTCCGGCTGATGAAATCGGGACCCAGCCTTCGCGGGCGAAGGCGTTAGAGGCAACAGAAAAATTGTGGGAAAAGCCTCTTATTTATTCGCCGGACACCTCTGTCCCCGTACCGGAAGATGCTGCTATTTTGAAAGCCCCCTCCAACCATATCGATAAACAACAAAAAGATCTTGGATTTGCTCACGGCGATTCCAATGGAGGTTATAAAGTGAAGGGATTGGCCGGCGTTTACTGGCAGGCCCCTTATCTCCATGATGGGGGAGTAGCGGTAGGACCGAATAAAAAAGAAGATATAGGCATCCCTGGAACATTCGATCAAGGTATTCATCCGGACCCATTTAACAGTATGTCCGCTTTAGTGGATCGGAAACTTCGGCAAAAAGTGATTCGATCCAATCAATCCTCCCAGAAACTGACGGATTTAAATATTGAAGGAACCGGCCATGAATTCTGGGTCGATCAACCAGCCGGATTTTCACCGGAAGAACAAGAAGCGCTAGTCGAATATGTATTATCTCTTACCGGGAAAGAAGAAAATTAGGGAAAAAGGATCTGTCCTCCGTAAGGCAGATCCTTTTTCTAAGCAGCAAGAAAAGAAGTAGGAAAGAAGGTATGGATATCCAGGATTCCATGCCAGCAAAACGTATGAAATATGAGACTAATCTCTAAATTCTGCTGCAGCATGCAGATTCATGTTTATGAACAAAGTAAAAAGGGGGATGGATAAGCGAAGGAGGTTGATGATATGAAAAAAGTTATTCCTGCCGGGTGGGCTCTTTTATTTTTTATCGTCTTTATTCCGCAGGTGGAAGCACACGAAGGTTTACTGCAAAAGGAAGATGAAGGTCCTGCTGTTACGGAGCTGCAGCAGTCATTAATTAACATGGGGTATTTACATACTAACGCCACCGGCTATTACGGTCCCTTAACATACAACGCGGTACAGCAGTTTCAAAGCGATTTTGGTCTGGCTGTCGATGGGATGACCGGAGAAAATACCAGGAAAAAACTTACAGAAGTTAATAAAATGGCGCGTGTAGTCCATGGGGAAGCAAGAGGAGAAGCGTTTAAAGGACAGGTGGCTGTGGCTGCGGTTATTCATAATCGACTTCAGTCCTCTGAATTTCCGGGGACAGTAAACGAAGTAATAACACAAAAAAATGCATTCACGGCAGTCCAGGATGGACAGTACAAGCTGGAACCAAACCAAACAGCTTTCCGGGCGGTAAAAGAAGCATGGAACGGTTATGATCCGTCCATGGGTTCTCATTACTATTACAATCCGGTGCTGGCAACTTCTGATTGGATTTGGAGCCGAACCGAAAACCTTCAAATTGGAAAGCATGTATTTGCTGATTAACGAACGGGACACAGGAAGCAGCGATTCTTTTTTGGAATTGGGGATGGGGATGGGGATGGGGATGGCTCAAAATCACATTTTTTACCTTGAGTATTTTACTCCTACTGTCATAAACTATGTTTAATTAAAAATCAAAAGACAAAAGAATGGAAAAAAGGAGACCAGGATAAATGGATGAAAACAAGAAAAAAACAACCGATACCCGAAAAACAGAAATTGAAAAAGTTGATATTAACGAAGTTGAACACCAAACTACACATCCCGGGCAAGCAGAATTCAGCCTGCAAAGTGATACGTTTGCTCCTGCAGAGAATAGTGATTTAAATGAATATCCAAACACAGATCAATCATAAATAAGTATATTCATTTTATTTTTGAAAGTTAAGAAACGGGAATCTATTAAACTCTACTAATAACCAAACAGTGCTTCGCTAAAATATAGGGCATGCGCTGCAGGCGGACGTTTTCACTCCAGAGCATAAGGGCGACATCGGCTCTGCAGATCGCCGTGTCTTCTTTGCCGCGGGCAGCGCCTCAGCTTCATCACTGAAGGAAGATCGGCTAAAAAGAGGACTTCTACTAAAAACGCGCACGTCCTGTGCCGGGCGTTGAAGCCACACCTCTGTGGAAGTACGTCGTGTGCCAACGCCGATCTGACTCACATCATGTGAGCCACCGTCTGATGGGATATTCGGCTGCTGCTTCGACGAACAGGATATTCTAGTCATCGGTCACAGGACGTGACCGTTTTTAGCCGGCGAACAACTGAATGTCGCCGCCTTCCGCTCCTGCCTTGTGGTTGACTTCTCTTTGTTAAGAAAAGCGCAAGGCGCCCGCCTATACTGTAAGGATCTTCTACTAAGAACGCACACGTCCTGTGTGCAACGTAGAAGCCACCACCTCCTGTGGAAGTAAGTGCTGGAAACCCGCCGAGGAGGCTTGCCGCGAAAGTCGCGGGTTGTTGTAAGGAAGATCAGCTAAAAAGAGGATCTTCTACTAAATGCGCGCACGTCCTGTGCCGGGCGTTGAAGCCACCACATCCTGTGGAAGTACGTCCTGTGGCTACGCCGATCTGACCCACCACGCGCGCGCCTTCGAGCCGATGGCGCCTGGAGCTGGATCTTGAAAACGCCCAAAATCTATACTTTCTTATCTTCCATAGAAAAGGAGCTGTACTTTTTGGTACAGCTCCCTTTCATTAGAGTTTATCGTTTTCTAAAATTTTGTTCCATTTAAGCACCTAATTAATAACCACTACCTGTATAAAATCCTCCTGCTCCAACAATAATCAACAGGATGAATAATACAACAATTAACGCAAAATTATTTCCTTTACTTTCACTCATCCACTCTTTCTTCCCTTTTATTAAAACATATTTGAAGAGAATAGCTGGAAGGGATAATCATAACATACAAATATAATAAAAGCGTATAGTGGAGTAAGACGTTATTTATTTAGGAAAGGGAGAATAAGATGCCGGAAAACGAATGGATTCGCAGGGAGGATGATCAGCAGTTACCGGAAGGGATAATTTACGTCGCCGATTCTTCTCCATTAAATTGGTTGTACGTTTTATATAATACAATGGAAGAACCGGTTCGCGCGGATCATGAGGGGCGTGTCATTCTGAACCTTGCTGAAGAATCTCGATGGCTGACGGACCAAACGTTGGAACTAAAACTGCGAAAAGGCGTCTATTTTCAAGATGGACAACACTTTACGGCTTCACTTGTAAAAAAAATTTTGCTGAGCTTCAGCGCTGGGATGCTCCTCATCCTCCGGGGACGTGGCTCAATCATCCGAAGGGATCAACATGTGAAGTGATAGACGATTACAGACACGGAGGTGGACGAATGGACGGGTATGGTGTTCCCGAGATCTTTGAAGAAAATGCCTTCGGTTTGACAGAACAACTGTATAGGGATATTAAATATGTCCTAAAGGTTCCCATTGTTAATTTTATTTTCCGGACGTTAGCTCTTTACGAACCCTTTTTATCGATGGGATGGCAGCAGATAAGACCGAACATGTTAACGATTAACATGGAACAAGCAGCAGAAACATTAAGGTATCCCAATATAAGTATGGAACTTCCGGATATTCGATGGGAGAACTATTATTCCACAGCAGACATAAAAAGGATAAGAGAAACTGTTTATACTTTTAATTATGTGAATCCGAAGCTGCTACTTATTGCAAGTGCCTGGATAGAAAGTTTAAGTTACCGTCCTGTTGCAGGAAAAGGGAAGGTAGAAGGATTTATCCCCCCAGGAGTGTTGACCAGTCTTCCAGATATAACATTGATACAAATCCCTTCTGCCAGCAAACAAGTTCAAATGCTTTTACACAATATTGCAACTGCTCATCATGGCTATGAAGCAGCCAGTGACTTTCGTGCATTGGCCCGTTATCCATATTTTCTGGCCACCAGCTGGAATTATTTACGACCGAATGTGGAATCCAACGAGTACACCTTGATTCAATCAGACCTAAAAAATAAAGCCATCCGCCTCGTACATAACGAGATGCCGTTTTTGGTCAATGTTACAAGGGAGACACTGAGACCCTATATGACTCTAGCCCAAATTGCTGGAGTCATGGGGGTCCTATCCATGTTTCGGGAGGCTATAGCTGGTTTGATAGTAGATGGAGAGTTTTTTAGAAGAATCCTGGAATAACTCAGCATCATATGAATTGGCAATAATTGTACTTCGAGAGAGCTTTGTGTTGTTTTAATGATAATTATCATTTCTGTTATTGTCTGACCCAGCCATATCATTGACCTTTTTGATGCCTTGTTCTACCATTTCATCAGCAATCATAACGATGTCCGTATCAAATTTTTCTTTCGTTTGGACATTAAATTGCAGTTTCTCTGCATAAGGTGCCGACCTATTCATCATAAAAGCTGAAGTCACTTCACAATAGACGTCACGAGCTTTTTCAGCGTTTAATTTACCTTTTACAATGTCATTCATTAAGTTAAGTGCAAGAATATTTGCCGCTTCCATGTCACATCGGGAAGACACTTCTCCTCTTGTCCTTTCAACAATCACACTTCCATCAAACTTTGCGAGCTCGCTAAACATCTCTGGTGGTACGGCATAGTTAATGTAATTCTCAATAACATCGGTATGGGGTTGTGGGAAATCGTGTGGAATTTCATCACGATAGACAATGGTCCGCTTCCATGGGCCATTGTTATACCAGATTAATCTGCTTGAAATAGCCTCGTGTGGAGGGCCGTATTGTTCCATAGTAAGAGTAGCTGCCTTTTTGGACATAGCGTTCCACTCATTAATAATACTTTGAACAAATTCCTTATCCATAATAGTTTCTGTCGTTTTCTCAGCCCCGCCCATTGTCTGTACCTTAAAATCGCTCGCCATTGACGTAGTTGCTGTTTTTAATTTTTCTTCTTGCTTCATATCATTTCACCCTTTTTATTAATCCTTCCCATATAGTATTTGAACAAATTCGTAAATTGATTCTTCCCTGTACGATAATTTATCTTAGAAGAGCGTGATTTAGCTTTGGTGCATGACAATGAAGAAACGAACAAAGATTCTTTATTTCCCTGCTCGTTTCTTATTACGAATGAATCATCATTTTATTTACAACAAAAGTCATCATATCGTGCGAATAACGACAACTTCTGTTCTGCCACTGGTTTACTGTATAGAGACGGGAAAACGGATCAAGACCAAGTGTTCAGGTGACCTCTCATAGGTGTATTCATATGATGACTGCCCATATTGTTTCCATGCATTCCCATATAAATAGCTTCTACCTGCTGGATCTGCTCAAAATATCTGATAGAAGTGTATGTGGAAGTGGCCAGGGAACTATTGGCGTATATGTTAAATAACTTATCTAGCCCCGTAATTTGGAAACATGAAAAATTTGATGCAAGGTCATCAAAAGATTATCAAAAAGTGCTTACGTCATTTATCGTTTCGTCAAATTAAGCCCTTTACCTTTATTGTCAATCAGCGCCTTTTTAAAATTAGGGAACGGAAGAGGGGAAAGGAACTATCGGTGCGTTTTTTACATTATTACATTATGAATGTTCCAGTGGTTGTAATAAACAAATGTCCGAAGCAGGAAGTCCTCAATGGACATTGTCGAATATCTGAATAATCAAAAAAATAGACAGTTACACAAGTAAGTGGAACAGCATATACTGTTCTGAGATAAATACCTAGGAGGATAAAAATGACTGAACAGTTTCAGGATTATGTCGAACAAATATTAGCTCATTGGCAAGAGCCTCAGCGTAAAGGGGCTGTCACCATCATCAATAAGTATGGATTGCCTCAAGAAGCTACCGCAAGCAGGTTGATATGGTATCGTAACGGACCGTGGAAGCAGACCATTGTACACCGCGACTCCGTGCCGCATCATTTTCCTACTACTCACCCGGATTTTCTTGAGCAAACAATCGATTATAAAACACCATTAGGACGATTTGATGAAATTGCGATGTATGATGGAAGTGTTTATCCTGATCGTACGAAGGGAGAAGTTTCCGCTGTTTGTGACAAAGAAGCCATGAATTTTCTGTCTTTGAACTTATTCCATGACATTGTGGTTGGAAAACGTTCTGTACAGGAAGCACGATGTTTTTATGCTCAAACAGCAGCCAATTTTTTATTTCATCAAATATCATCACCATATGTAGAAAAATTCCTGTTCCCGCAACAAGTGAATACAGCCGATCCTGACGTTAGATTTTTTTGATGGCATTATGATTTCCTGAGACCGAAGAGATGCCTTTCTTCGGTCTGGTTTACCCATCTATATAAAAAACGAACAGAGACGTATAGTTTCTCTGTTCGTTTTTACAATGCGTGCTAATTTTGCACAGTAAATGTCATTGTAGCTTCATAATCACGGTTATCCTTGAAGCAGCTTGTATATCAGCAAAGAAGGATTTTGATATTCAATATGTCTGTGCAAGGCCCGCAATTTGCTATATAGTTTATATTTCTTTTGTTTATTTTGAAAAAAGTCAAGCAGTTGCTCTTCCATATCATTGCTCGTTTGCCAATCCTTTGAATCCAAGACAACTTCCATTTGCTTTAATTGATGAAGATTGATTTCTTCTTGTCCTGGAAGGGAATGATAGACAAAAATCGGTAATTGTTTTCGAATCGATTCACTAATGGTAACGCCTCCAGGTTTGGTAATAATCGCATCTGCCTGATTGTATAAAGCATTCATTTTTTCCCTTGATTGAACATAAGGGAGAGGGGTGACTCCAGAATCTAATTGGTGAAGACGGTTAAACAATCGTTCGTTTTTGCCACACAACACATAATAATGAATATGCTGGCTGCTTAAAGCCTTTACCAGTTCTTCTATAATACCTGCACCTAGACTTCCTCCGGTAATAAGGATCGAAAGGGGGAGGTTGTTCTCCATTTTTCCTTCTGCTTTCGCTTTAATTTCTGGGTGAGTCGGAATTCCTGTCGTAAAAATGTTCTGCTCGTTTATTCCGTTTGCTATTAATTTTTCTTTCATAAGTGGAGAAGCTGCAAAATGATAATCAATTTCTGACCGACCCCAAAGATTGTGGACAAAAAAATCAGTATATACGTTAATAACAGGAACCGGCCTATCCATTATTTTCTTATAACGGCTTAATATATAAGAAGGTAAACCATGCGTACATATAATAAAATCGGGCTGCTCCTCTTTAAGCATCTTTTTTATGGCATGAAGAAAGAGCCATTCGAAAAGCATATACCGCTTATTTTCTTTTTTTGTGCTTTCACACACCGCATTATGATAAATCCAGCTATAGGTTTGAGGGGAAAAGTGAATCCATTTAAGGTACGTACTAGAAACGACAGTCTCCATTTGACCAATACTATATTGAAGGATATCTATTTTTTTACATTGAATGGAAGGATTTATATCTTTTATTCCGTCGATTAGAGCATCTGCTACCTGATGATGACCAGATGGTATTTGTAAAAAGGGTAAAAATAACAACTTTTTCATCGTAATCTCCTCGGTTATATGAATGGAAACATTATTGGTAACTCCTCCAAGTATTACTAAGTGAAATTAGAGTCATGTCCTGTATAATGAATGGCGGAGGTGTTACTGACATGATATGGTTTATTGTTGGCACTGTCCTTGCTATAATCGGGTACAAAGCCTATGCTAATACAAAAAAAGTAAATATAAAAAACATTGAATTAAAGCGGAGCGGCTCGCCTGAGCAATCTCTTCATGTTCTGCATCTTTCTGATATGCATCTTGAAAATATATCTATAACTCCAGCACAGTTATATGAGAAATTAAAAGGGGAACAGATCGATCTTATTGCCATTACCGGAGATTTCATTGATCGAAAACGCACGATCCCAAAGTTGATTCGTTACTTGAAGGTACTGAACCAACTGCAGCCACGCTACGGGATATATGCTGTGTTTGGAAATCATGATTATGTCCTTAAAGGCGAAAACTTTACTGCTCTAAAGAAAATATTAGAGGACTATCATTGTACGACGCTGCAAAATGAGAACTGCATCGTGAATATAAAAGGACATCCTGTTAATATTATTGGTATTGATGATTACAGCACAAATAGAAGCGACATCAATTCCTCGTATAACAAAATAAAAAAGGGATATAACCTGGTGCTTACACATGATCCCAATGTCGTTCTTGAAATGAAGGACTACCCTTTTGATTATCTTCTTTCCGGTCATTTTCACGGCGGGCAGCTTCTGTATCCAAAAGCGTACCACCTTGTTAAAATGGGTAAATTAGCAAAAATGAAGATGATTAAAGGATTTCACCGGTATCATGGAAAACCTTTTTATATCAGTGAAGGGTTAGGGCAGACAGGACTTAATATTCGGATTGGATGCCGGCCGGAAATCACGATACACTCCTTGCCTGTTGTAAAAGAAAAGCAAAAAGAAAAAGTCAGTTAAAAGCCAAAACCCTGAAAGCAGGGGAATTGGCTTTTTAATTTTTGTGTATCCATATCTACAAACTTAACTTTGCGAATTTTTCCTTGTAGGAATGGAGCAGACTATCCTTTGACATAAAAATATATTTAGGTTTTTTCTTTTTTACGGAGGAAAACGATGCATTTGGCGTCGACAACAGATTAATCGAGAAAAAAGGGATCATCTTCCACCATTTGTAAAATGAATTCGTGATATCAAATGATTCAAAACCAAGACGATCACACCCTTTATTGAGAGTGGTGATCCCTACAATTCCTTTAATTTGTTCTTTTTTACTGTGTGATTGTATATAATTGGCAAGGCCTGGAAGCGATTGTTGAACTATCTTATAGACATAACGCGCTTTTTGAATGTCCGTTTGGAAAGAATTCATTTCATTAAGCAAACGGATATTATGCAAATGAATTTTCACAAGCGTATCATGTTTGTTTATTTTCGTTTCATCGGAAAGGGTAAAAGGCGCCCCCTTATAAGACGTCAGCCTAACCCTGAAAATATTTTTGAATTGTTCATTATAATGAGGAATGTAGGTTAAACGGGTGATTCGATAATAAAACGGGTCTAACATTGTCCAAGCATAAACGAAATAATTTCTCATAGCATTTTCCATTCCTTCATTTAGTGTCAGCAATATATAGTGTGTAAAATTCATTTATAAATATTAATGGGAATATGAGGGGATATAAAGTGAAACTTCTATTAGCGGGAGTTTTTTCCTCACGTATAGGGGATCAAAGGCTAAATTCGCAACATCCTTCACCTGCGGTTACTCGGTGCAAAACTGCAGAGATGCAGTTCAGGAGGAAGTCTTGTTGCAACGCCTTTGTGACCTACGTCGTGTAGGCCCGATCAAAGGCTAAATTCGCAACATCCTTCACCTGCGGTTACTCGGTGCAAAACTGCAGAGATGCAGTTCGGGGAGGAAGTCTTGTTGCAACGCCTTTGCGTTATATTCTCGAACGAATCGAGATGTCAGCCGTCCGTAACAACCTCCGCTTACGGAGCTTGACGCGAAGGCTTACGGATGCTAAGTAAGGGATCAATCTTTCTGTGGGGCTGCACCGTTCTTTAATATAAAACAAAGAAGGAAATTTTTTGGTGGGAATAGGAGTAATGATCGTTGAAGATTAGGAATGTATTTACTGTATGGTTTGTGCTGGCACATGGAAGAAATATTAATTTGTGACAAATACGCTACAGTTCAAAAACAACTTTCATTGTGTTTTGTTTTTTCTTATTTGATGCGGCAGCAATAGCTTCCCGATAATGTTCCAATGGGAAGTAATGGGTGATTAGTGGTGCAAGGTTGACTTTGTTTTGTTCCATTAAATCCACAGCAATCTGTAACGTTCTCTTTTTCTTGCCTTTATATACATCCATGCCATAAGCGAAGCTTCCTTTGATCTCTAATTCATTCAGCCAGATCATCGTCATATCGAGATTGTCGACGACACTGGCTAACCCTAATAAAACAACTTTTCCACCTTTTCCAGCAAAGCGAAGAGCATCGTCTAAACTTTTTTTATTCCCGACACATTCATAGACAATATCCGCTCCACCATGAACAATCGGTTCACCGAAAACAGGGTGTAATACATTAGCCTGAAAAGATTCAGCTACTTCAGAAACATAATCCTGTCGCCTTGAAAGAAAGAATACTTGATCAGCTCCAAACTCTTTTGCTAACTTCGCTTGGAATGAATATTTAACTAAGACGACTATTTTGCAGGAAATATCTAAAGCTCTAATGGCTGCAATAACACAAATACCAATCACACCAGAACCTATGACAAAAACCGTATCGGATGGCTGCGGCGGATTTTGTAAGACGGTATGTAAAGCACAGCTGAACGGTTCAACAAGCACGCCATTTGCGTCATCTACATTTTCCGGAAGTTTGATGACTTGACTTTGGTGCGCAACAACATAATTTCCCCAGCTTCCGCCTGTGTTCTTACACGTGCCAGTAAGCAATCCTGGTGAAATAGATCCACTATTCATGTGGTTGCAAAGGTTGTAGTTGCCTTGACTACATTCCCTGCATGGGGGAGTGATGCCCCTTGCTTCACAAGACAGGATAGGATCAATGACTACCCGCTCACCAACGGAGACATGTTCCACTTCTTTTCCTGTCTTTGAGATGGTTCCTGCCATTTCATGTCCAATCGTGAAGGGAAAGGAGATAAACGGAGAGGTGGCGGGACTATCTTTTAAAGAGATTAAGTTTAAATCACTACCACAAATACCTCCATATTTCACTTTAAGTTCTATCCACTCATCCGTAGGAAGTTCTGGTGTTTTTACATCTCTTAGTTGAAGGCAATTAAAGGGCCCATTAACGTAAAGCGATGGATTCAATTTTCCCATCGCTTTACTAAAGGTGTATTTAGGAATATTTAAGTCAAATTGTATAGCTTTCATATGACCACCTATTCAAAGAAAGTTCCATTCAAATAATGCTATGCCTGCATAGGTACTTGAGGAATAATTTTTCCATCAATTCGCTCAAAAATATCGTCAAGATCTGTTCCTGTGATGGTGAGTCCGTGATTTTTCAATCCAATAACGGTACGAGAAGGATTTTCCGATTCGCTTACTAACCGAGCAACAGATTCTGCCAGTTCAACCGTTCCGCATGGATAATTACATTCTGTTGCTTCAATTCCATCCATCCACGCGTGGATGTGTACGATAGCTCCTACTTCTGGATGCTCCCGGTAGATCATCCAATGCTCAATCGCATCAACAGAAGCACGCTTTGGCGTAACGCTAGGCGGAATACTAACATTCATGGCATTCTTCTCTTCATCGTATCCTGAAATGTAGAGGAAATCTTTTCCTACTTTTCTCATCTTTGATTTATCTATCCCACTTGCACTCATCCAAAAATTATTTTCATTTTTACGTGCACTTAAGTTTCCATAACTTAATCCGCCGATACCATATAATTTTTTCAAATGACGAATATCCCGTTGTGATAAAACCTCATCAAGTGGAAAAGGAGCCGGCAGCAGATTCATTCCATCTAATTTTTTCCCTGATGCTCCTAATGACTGCGTAATATCATCTCCGCTCCATAAGGTTTCGGGTAAATCCTCAAAAAAATCATTATCAATAACAAGCTGAGAGGAAGCAAGAGGTTCTAATCGTTCAAAAATTTGTTGAAAAATCTGTTTGTCTTTTTTTACAGGATCAAACGTAAGACTGTAGTTTCCTTGTTCCGGAGTTAAAAAATATAGTTTGATTTCCTCTTTTCCATGGACAATATACATAAGGTGATTTGCCAGACTTCGTATTAAATAAGGATAAGCTTCTTTATGGATATCTTGAGGTGGTGTGTTCGTCTCTACAATGGAAACGACAAATGTCCCTTGAGCTTTTCTGCGGAAAGGACGGGGGGAATTGGGATCTAAGAGATGAAACACCAGTTTTGATTCATCTCTCGGAGTGGACAAGTATGTATATCCTTGTTCTGTAAATGTTTCCCGCACTCCTTCCAACAGCCATTTTAAAGGTTGGTTTGTTACGGATTGTCCTGTAAATGTAAATGTATTCATTTTCGCAATGCCTCCATTCTTACTTACATTAAAAAATGATTAGAATATGAGATGTTTTTCATGTCTAGGAATAATATCATCTGAAAAAACGAAAATTATGCATGTACATTTCATTTAAGGTAGTGGGAGGAGAGGCAGGCAGTGTTGTACAAAGTACTTACATTCGTTGCTAAGATCATTATTCCAATACTATTGAATGTAAAATTTATTGGACGAGAAAATATAGCAGAAGATGAAGGACCATTCATTATTTCTTCCAACCATATCAGCTGCTATGACCCAATATTACTTAGTTTACTATTAGAAAGAAAAATGTACTTTTTAGCCAAAATGGAGTTGTGCGATCATTGGTTAACAAACGGCTTATTTAAGAAATTACCTGTTATACCGGTAGACCGGCAAAGTGGTATTGTCATTCGCCCCGTGAGAAAAACGTTAAGGTTATTAAAAGAAGGAGAAATCGTAGGGGTTTTCCCAGAAGGAACAAGAGTACCGAATGGTGAAAAAGTAATGCCGAAAAAAGGGGTGGCCTTTTTTGCAGTCAAGAGTGAAGTTCCTGTTTTACCAGTAGCCATTACTCTCTGTGAGGATAAATATTGGTTTAGACGAAAGGCTGTCATTAATATTGGATCTCCTATTGAGGTATCATCTTTTGAAACAAATGATTATAAGGAATTGGCACATGATATCATGCAACAATCAAGGGATCTTATCATACAACAACCCGAGGATGAATTTGGTTTCAGGAAAGAGTCAACGCAGCACAGTTAAAGGACCGCTAGAAATAAATGTATAGAGGAGTATAAAGAAAATGCATGGATTTATTATAAATAAAACCTCTGGAAACGGAAAAGGAAATCAAGTATGGAAGCGTGTTGAGAAAATTTTACAACAACGGCGCCAACCTTTCACTGCTCGTTTTACAGAGGGGCCTCAACATGCAACAAAGATAGTGGAAGACTTTATAAAGGAAAATGTAAAAACAATTATTGTAGTAGGGGGAGATGGGACTATCCATGAAGTTGCAAATAAGCTTGTATATCAGGATATCTCTCTGGGAATTATTCCTGCAGGATCAGGAAATGACTTCGCTCGCTGTATAGGTGTTCCGATGAATTATTTGAAGGCCTTAGAGCGAATTCTTACAAATGAGACAGAACAAGTGGATTTACTGCATCTTGGTGAGCGGTATTGTCTAACGGTGACAGGAATTGGTTTTGATGGGCAGATAGCCAAAAATGTGAGTGAAGCAGCATATAAAAAGTATCTTAACCATATTCGGTTGGGCGGGCTGTCCTATGTGGTAAGCATGCTGGAGACATTGAGAAAATACCAGCCAACGAATGTTCGGATCACCATGGATGGAAAAGAAATGATGTTTTTCGACGTTTGGCTTGTCGCTGTGGCAAATGCACCAAACTATGGAGGCGGGATTACGATTTGTCCAAATGCTTCTTATAACGATGGTCTCTTGAATCTTTGTATTGTACACGGAATGAAAAAGTGGGAACTGTTACGATTGTTTCCGAAAGCCTATAAAGGAAAACATACCACAGACGAAAATGTCACCTTCTTACAAGGAAAGGAAGTGTATGTGTCGTCTGGGACGCCTGTGCTTGTACACAGTGACGGAGAACAGATGAAGGAAAGACCTATTCACATAAAGATTGAAAAAGATGCTCTTCGTGTGGTGTAAGAGCATCTTTTTCATGAGGAAAACGACGTATTTTATTTTCGATGTTGGTGCATTTTTTCCTTTTCATCTTCAAATAGATTCTCATATTCGAAAATGAAAAATGAATAAAGGACATCCGTCAGAAATTCTTTCAGCTTTGTCATATTTTTCTTCATATATCTTTCTCCTCTTCTTTAGAGCGTTCCTTTGATTTTGAGTTCGGATGGTAACCATCTGTCAGGTTAAGAATCCATTTCTTTAAATCAACGATACGAAAAAAATCAGGTGTGGATGCTGTATTTGTAACTAACATCGGAATAAGAGAATCATTTTTATGAAAGCCTCCATGACTCGCTCCTCCTGCGTGAGTAGGGGTTATTTCTCCAGTAAATTCATAACCTGGTTTTACAGAGGTGACAACAAAACAGCCTTCATGCGAATGAAGGGTGCTGTGAAGCCTTTTCAGAGCATCAGGAAATTCACCGAATGTAATGGTATTGTCTTTTATGTGCAGGTCAAGTATCGAATGATCTCCGTCAATCATCCATGTTTGGCTGTATTCATCCGTCATTTCTCCGTTTTCTTTAAATTGAAAGCTTCCATTATGGTCTCCCGATGCAACATGAATCCATTCGTTCATTTTCCAAGCAATTATTTCCACCCGGGCATCTTCTTTTAATTTTTCAACGATATCCCCTAGTGGAACATCATTCGTATTTAAAGAATAAATCAAGCTTGACCTCAAGTTGTTAGCTATAACGATTTGATCCTCTTTTTGAACACCTTTTCTTAGCTTTGTGATTTTAAGCGGCTGCAGCAGCTTCCGTAAATCAACCAATGCTTCCTGACGGTTATTTTTCACGTCGGATTGCCCATTATCACCAATTAAAATCCAGATATTATTTTTTAGTGCATCTTCCCATGTCGGAAAAGAATCTAATATGGTTTGTAATTGTCGATCCATATCTTTGATTCCTTTGATATCCATAGGACCGTGCTTATGGACATTTTTATCATGGTCGGGGAGATAGAGAAAAGAAAAGGCAGGGAATTCTTTGTTCTTGACCAAATGGGTAAATTCTTGCACGGAAAAGTTATTATTGAACCCGTATTTATTCCAAACGTGACTATATTTTTGCAAAGGACTTATTTTTGATAATCGTCCATATGCAAACGTCAGAGATGTATACGTTTCAATCTGTTTATCCATGGAGACGAAGAAACGTATGAAACCAGGAATCGTTAAATGGTGGGGAACACTGCCCCTGTGAACAAGTGGGTTTATGGAAGCCGATTCCTTCCCTTGTTCGTGTAAGTTCTCATGGATGGTTTTTACCTTTGTATTTAAATGTTCATTATTTAAACGATAAAGTGCGTCATACGTACTCTTAGATAAGCCCAGTTTCATCAAATCCATAATATGAGTTCCATAATTAATAACTCTGTTTTCTTTTTGGTTATACCAAACAAGGGCAGGAACCCCATGTTGATCGGAATAGTGTCCGGTCAATAATGTACTTTCTACATTGACGGACATCGTGGGAAAAGGAGAAACAACGTTTGGATAATAATTTCCATGTTCCATAAAATAGGTAAAAGCAGGTAAGGTTTCTTCTTTTAAAGCATGTTGGAAAGGTTTATCCATCCATGTATCAAGCATTACCATAATGACACTCTTTTTGGCGGAGTTTGAAGTCACGTTTATCATCCTTTTTTGAGCGTATATCTTGTTAGTATGGAGAAATAAAAGGAGATTATGTAATAAAAATGGCTGAAGAGTTGATTTTATAAATACTGCGATTTTAGGTGATAGTAAAGAGGGTAAGTGACGAAGTATCTTGAAAGAGAGGAAAGAAGATGAACAATCAGCCATTGATATTTTCTGCATCCATTGGACATGGACACAATCAGGCTGCGAAAGCCCTGCAGCATGAATTTAATAATCAAGGCTTTTATCCTGAAATGGTTGATACTTTTCACGTAATTAGCCCAAATCTTCATCAATTTATGCTTAGCAGCTATATCCTATTGCTGAAACTAAGCCCTTTTCTCTGGAGAAAATTTTATTTTTACGCTGAGGAACACCGATTGTTTTTATTATTCGATCGTTTTGGTTCCTTTTTTGTTGAACGCTTATACTCCATAATCAATAAGCAGGATTGTCCGTTTATGATTTCAACCCATCCATTTGTCACTGCTTTTTTATCCAGAGTAAAACAGGTAAAGCAATTAGATATCCCTTTATATACGGTTATTACGGACTTCGTTTTACATCCTGCTTATATAAGACAGGAAATTGACGGCTATTTTACAGCTTCACCTCAGGTTGATGAATTTGCTAGTTTGTATAACATTCCTTCCCAGCTTTTTTATTCAACGGGGATTCCAATCTCGAACAATGATTGTTTACAAATATCAAAATGGAGAGCTCGTTATAATTTAGGACTTGATCAGGGAAAGAAGATATTATTAATAGCAGGAGGAGGGATTGGTTTAACAAATTACGTACATGTCATACAGGCATTAGAGCATTTACAGGAAGATATCCAGATTTTATGTATGGTAGGACATAATCAAAGCGCCAAACATAGAATAGTTCAACAGAAAAGCAAACACACAGTGAAGGTGATCGGGTTCACAGATCAATTTTTATTATATTTAAAAGCCAGCGATGGTATTGTCTCTAAAGCTGGGGGACTAACGATGGCGGAAGCTCTTGCTTGTGAAACACCTATCATTATTTTCCGTCCTGTTCCAGGCCATGAGGAAAAAAATGCAGAGTATCTAACAAAAGCAGGAGCCGCATTAAAAGTAAATCAATATGCTAAATTGTCTGGTGTACTAGAAAAAGTCTTGTATCGGAAAGCGTTTTATACAAAGCTGCAATACCAAGCACAAATGTTAAAAAAACCAAACGCAGCAAGTGAAATTGTGGAACAGATACTTAAGCTCTAATATAAAAAAAGAGTAGGAAGAAACTTCCTCTCTCTATATAAAAAGAACAGCAGATCAATGGGATGCTGCCTGTGACACCCTTCAAAAGGACTTAGTTAATGTTGATTTAAAACGGATGCCACCGGATATTTTGGGCTTCTTGATAACGCATGTTCACGTTATTCCAATCCACAACATTCCACCACGCGTCAATGTAGTCACCGCGATTATTGGTATACTGTAAATAATAGGCGTGTTCCCATACGTCTAAAACTAATAAAGGAATCACGTCCTGCTGGGAGAGATTTTGGTGTTTTTCTGCTTGCAGAATTTCTGTCCGCCAGGAACGAGGTGACCATACCATTATAGCCCACCCGACACTTTGAACCTTTTCCGCTGCATTGGCAAAATGCTTCTTAAATTTTTCAAAGCTGCCAAACGTACGATTGATTTCTTTTTCGATCTGTCCGTCTGGTTTTGTGCCTCCATAAGGACTCATATTATCCCAAAAAATGGTGTGAAGATAATGCCCGGCTCCATTAAATGCAGCTTCGCCTTCCCAATACCGGATTAAGGAAAAATCTCCTGTTTGTCTTGCTTTTTGCATTTCTTTTTCCGCTTTGTTTAGTCCCTCTACATAACCTTTATGATGCTCATCGTGGTGCAGACGCATAATTTGTTCACTAATATATGGCTCTAAGGCGTCGTAATCATAGGGAAGCGGGGGGAGAGTATGTTCACCAATCGGGACCGTTTGATTTTCCTTTCGGTCATTAAGTTGGGGTGCTGTATCAAATGATTTCCCTTCCAAAAAATGAGAAAATTGATCCTGAAGTTGAAGGGCTTTTGAATGAATAGAGGAAATATCTTCTGCGTTATTATCGAACCTTTCATTTTGAATCAGACGTTCATAAGATTTCTCCGCTGTAAGACGTAATTGATTGAATTGATCGGACCATTCTTTTAACGGCTTTGCTTCATCCAGGGTGATCTCAGGTCCTGTATGCAAAGAAGTAATATTCTCTTCACAATGACGACTCCAGTTAATCATTCGATCCAGCCACTCGAGTTCTGGTGATTGAGTGTTCATACACCAATATCCTCCTTTTTTAGTTTGGTACATTCTCACAATCACCATCATATGCTTTGTGAACAAATTCGATGACGCTGGTTGGTGTGATATCTTATAACAAACATGACCGGTTATCTACGATTTAATAAATGTTTAAATTTATGCATCTAACAGGTGCGGACAAAAATACAGGGGAATACATTAAAATCGCTGTGCGCTTATCTGACTGTATATAACTACCTGATGGTGGAACGTTTATAGGGATAGATGAAATATTCATTCATTAAAGTTTCTACAGCTTTTGTAAGATAAGAAGGGAAGATATTATACAAAATGAAGGTTATGACCTTTAACATTCACCACGGCAGAGGAACGGATAAACAAATAGATCTTAACAGAATAGCTAAAGTGATTGAAAAAAGTAATGCAGATATTATTGGCCTTAACGAAGTAGATAAACATTTTTCAAAACGAAGTCATTATAAAGATCAAATCAATGTTCTTGCAAAAAAATTAAACATGCATCAGGCGTTTGGACCGTCTGTCTCTTTAACATCCAAGGATTCAACGACTGTACGGCAATACGGAAATGCTCTCTTGTCCCGCTATCCGATTTTAACAGAAAAAATTCACCGATTTGATTTTATATCCGGCCTCATCGAGGGCAGGTCACTACTAGATACAACCATTCAAATGAACAAAAAGGTTGTTCAAGTGAATGTAACTCATCTTAGCCTTAACCCGTTTCTTCACCGCATGCAAACAAAATTTATTGTTAATCAGCTTAAAAAATGTTCTCATCCCTTAATAATAATGGGGGATTTTAATATGAAGCCAGGGTCAAAAGGATGGAGGAATGTAACTAGTGAGTGTCAAGACGTTTGGCACATGGCAGGCAGTGGAAAAGGATACACCTATCCATCACTTCGACCAAGGATCAGATTAGACTTCATCTTTGCCACTTCCGGTTTGGATATGATGGAAGCAGAAGTCGTAACAAATATACCTAAAGCATCGGACCACTTACCGTTAAAAGCCTATTTCCGTTTATAAACGGGTGTTTAACCATGTTATGACATTCTCCATGGCTTGATGTTTATGGTGGGCATGCCAGGGTCTGTGAAGCCCCTCTGTAAACATTACATGCTTTTTATCTTGAACTATAATGGAATTCAAAAAACGTTGAACGGAGCCTGGATGAATGATGGGGTCCAGCTGGTCGTAAAGACACAAAGTAGGAAAGCGGAATTTTGATGCTTCCGACAACGCATGTGTTCCATTGTGAAGTAGCTCTGCTAACCAGCGGGGGGTATATTCGAATGTGAAAAAAGGATCTTGTACTAATGCAGGATTCTCCGGGAAATAGGGCTTCAGCTGACGAACTTTTCTCAGCATACCCGTCCATTTTAAAGGTTGAATGGATAACCCTGGCGACATCCAGGAAATAAAATCCAGCATTTTTTTAAATAAAAATGGTATATGAAAGCGGATCCCTAAGGCAGGAGAAGATAAAATAAATCCTTCCGCTTTATGGGGGTATATCTGCCCATATCGAATGACAATCAATCCGCCAAAACTGTGTCCAAATAAAAATAAGGGGACAGGCTCATATTGGGCATGAAACAATTCAATTATTGTATCCAAGTCATCTAAATAATCTTTAAAGTTATTCACATGCCCACGCGGCCCTTTAGATTGGCCGAAACCACGCAAATCAGGGGCAACTAAAGCAATTTCATGGTCCATACATGCCTCACCGATATTGGAATAACGACCCGAATGTTCTCCTGCACCATGAACTAAAATCAAAAGGGCTCGCGGTTTTTGAGGCACCCATCCACGATAAAACAGATTCACACCATCGGTCCCGCTGAAATGACCGTCGATATACATCTTACACACACCTCCACAAGTCTTTTTATAGATTAACCACTTTTTTTATCTTTACGCCTGTATTTTTTAAAGTGATCTTTATACATATCCTGTAAGTTATTGAAAAATAATAATTCTTATTCGAATATAAATATGGAGTTGGGATGCATGAGAATAGCCGTTGTCACTGAAACATTTTTACCACAAGTAGACGGAGTCGTTACTCGAGTTACCGCTACTGTTAGATGGCTTCATGAGCAGGGCCATGAATTGTTGATTATAGCTCCGGAGGGAGTAAATGAATTTGAGGGAATTCAAGTAAAAGGAATTCCTGCACGCTCATTTTTTCTTTATAAGAACAGAAAGGTAGCGTTGCCCAACCCAAAAGTCAAACGGCTGCTGAATGAATTTCAACCGGATATCGTCCATGTTGTGAATCCGGCACTTCTCGGCATGGCGGGTATTTATTACGGCAGAAGGTGGCCGCTTGTGGCGTCCTGGCACACTAACATCCCGCAATACGCAGATTATTACAAAGTACCTTACTTGAAGCCGGTGTTGTGGTGGATTTTAAAAACGCTTCATAACAGGGCGGATGTAAACTTATGTACATCAAAGTCCGTTCAGGATGAATTAACAGATCGCGGCTTTCGAAATGTACATTTATGGAAAAGAGGGGTAGATTTAAATAAATTCGGCTTGGAATATAGAGATGACAATCTGCGTCACCGTCTATCCGGAGGAGAAACAGATAAAACGCTCTTATTATATGTTGGGCGCCTGGCGGCAGAGAAAGAAATTGAAAAAATCCGTGACGTTCTAGAGAACTCCAATCATTTCCGGTTGGCTGTTGTTGGTGATGGGCCGAATCGGGCAAAGCTTGAATCCTATTTTAAAAACACACCCACTGTTTTCACCGGGTTTTTGCATGGGGAAGAGCTTGCAAAGGCTTATGCTTCTTCTGATGTTTTTGTATTTCCCTCAAGAACCGAAACACTCGGTCTTGTCATACTGGAAGCAATGGCTTCAGGCCTTCCAATCATCACAGCTAATTCAGGCCCCACGGCAGAACAAGTGTCTAACGGGGAAACCGGTTTGTTGTATGATCCAAACATAGAAGGTGACTTAAAAAATACCGTATTAAAACTTCTTGATGCCTCAATGAGGAAAAATATGGGAAATCAAGCACGCGAAACCTCACGAGCTTTTGGTTGGTCTGCACCAAGCAAACAGCTATTGAGTTTGTTTAATGAATTAAAAGGTTTAAGCAAAGAAGAAGAGATGTTACTGCCACGAAATTCTGTTCATTAATCCTAGTGAAGATGTTATTGCAGAAGACATTATTATTTTTTTCAAATTATAAAAGAGCAGGAGAAAACCCTGCTCTTTGTTGTTGTTCTAGTCCGCCGTAAACACATAAGAAAGAAAGAGCTAATGACCGGACAAATGTCCTAAATGTGTGTATAAATACATAATTATGAAACTTTAGTTCAATATAGAAAATGCAGTCAAAATTTTATGGAGGGATAATCATGACAGTAGCAAGTGACCTGAAAACAACAGTAGCCAATTTAAAGAGTGCTCAAGCCAGCTTTGAATCGTTTGCCTTAGCAACAGAAAATGAACAAGCGAAACAACTATACCAAAATGCTTCTCAACAGACTCAACAACTGGTAGACAGTGTATCTCCACGCATTCAAGAAATTGAAGCGGAAGAACCGCAGTATAAAGAGTGAGAAGGAAAATCGCAGGTAAAACGTAAAAAAGGTTGGTTTTCCAACCTTTTTTCTAATAAGAATGACAAAAATGAAAAGAGTGTTAGGAATGAAAACAATAAACATTTTACTTATCATTTTCCTTTTCATTGGACTAGGATCAGGATGTGCTGAAAATCCGAATAATGCTATGAAGGATAACGGGATAACAAAGGTACAAAATGTATCGATGGATCAATCTCTATCTAATAAAGCGAAGGAAAAAGTCACAGAAATGGAAGATATTACAGAGGCGAAAGCTGTTAATGCCGATAAAGAACTTGTACTTGCCGTAAAAATTAAACAGCTTAGACGATTTCAGATAAAAAGTATTGAAAAAAAAGTCAAAACAAATCTAAAGAAATGGTTTCCTAACGAGAAAATTGAAGCATCTACCGATCTAAAGATTTTTTTAGAATTAGGAGAATTAGAGGATAAATTACAGGAAAATGATACCAATCCAAAAAAATTAAAAAAAGAGCTCCAGAAGATTAAAAATCTCATGAAAGAAAAAACATAACGAAAGGGGGGTCGGGCCATGGCTAACAAGAAAAAAAAGAATTTAACACCTGTCCAGCAAGAATATCAAACATTTGAAAAGAATCGGGAGACGCAAAGACCTCTAATCAAAAATTGCATCAGAGCTTTCCTTACCGGAGGCATCATTTGTTTTATTGGCCAGGGCATTCAAACCCTTTATATTTATAACTTCAATTTCACAGAAGAAACCGCAGGCAATCCGACAATTGCAACGATGATATTTATTTCTTTACTGCTGACAGGATTCGGTGTGTATGATCGTATTTCTCAATTTGGTGGAGCTGGTTCTGCGGTTCCAGTTACGGGATTTGGAAATGCTGTCATTTCAGCTGCCATTGAGCATCGCTCGGAAGGATTTGTTTTAGGCGTAGGCCCAAACATGTTTAAGTTAGCAGGTTCGGTTATCTTATTTGGAACATTTTCCGCATTCGTTATAGCGACAATAAAAACGATACTTATACAATGGGGGGGACTTTAATGTCGTTAACAGGACACCGAACTTGGATTTTTGACAATAAACCTAAAATTATCTCATCTGGTACAACAGGGGGTCCTTTTGAAGCAAAGGGAATGTTAGCAGAAGATTTTGACTTCCTGCATTCTGATTTATGGTTGAAAGAAGATTCTTATGAAAAAGCTCATAAGGTCTTATTAGAAGAAGCGTGTGAAAGAGCGATAGAAAAAGCTGGTCTTCAAAAGGGGCACATTCAATTTTTTTTGGCAGGTGACCTTATCAATCAAATCACACCAACGAGCTTTGCTGCCGAAACCCTTGGCGCCCCCTATTTCGGATTATTCGGCGCATGTTCCACATCGATGGAAGGACTGGCACTTTCCGCATACATTGTAAATACAAAAGGGGCCAATTATATATTAACGGGAGCTTCAAGCCACAATACTGCCGTGGAAAAACAGTTTAGATTTCCTACGGAATATGGAGAACAAAAACCGCCGACATCCCAGTGGACCGTAACAGGTGCCGGGGTCGGACTAATAAGTGACAAGGGGGAGGGACCTGCAGTCACTTCTGCGACGATTGGCCGCATTGTAAATATGGGCATGACCGATCCATACAATATGGGGGGAGCAATGGCACCCGCTGCTGTAGATACGATTGAAACCCATTTAAAGGAGAGAGACATCGATTCTTCCTATTATGATTTAATTGTAACAGGCGATCTTGGCCATATTGGGCGAGAAGTATCCCTTGATTTATTTACGAAACATGATATTTCCATCCCTGAAGAAATCTACCAGGATTGTGGGCTCATGATTTACCGGGAAGGACAACCAGTATTGGCTGGAGCCAGTGGAACGGCCTGTTCGGCCGTTGTTACGTACGGCCATTTGTTAAATCGGATAAAAGCAGGTGAATTAAAAAGGATTCTTGTTGTTGCTACTGGTTCCCTTCATTCGCCTCTTACTGTTCAACAAAATGAAACGATCCCCTGCATTGCCCATGCGGTTTCGATTGAATTTGGAGGTGATCAATCATGATTACATTCTTTTGGGCTTTTGTCGTTGGAGGACTCTTTTGTGTGATAGGTCAAATTATGTTCGATGTGTTTAAGCTGTCACCCGCTCATACATTAAGCAGCTTTGTGGTTGCTGGTGCCATTCTTGATGGATTTGGTTTGTATGAACCCCTTATTTCATTTGCAGGGGCCGGGGCTTCCATCCCCATCTCAAGTTTTGGGAACTCTCTAGTTCATGGTGCTATGGTTGAAGGCGAGAAGCACGGCTTAGTGGGCGTAGTAACTGGAATGTTCGAAGTGACAAGCTCAGGGATATCTGCTGCTATTATTTTTGGAATGATAGGGGCGTTAATTTTTAAACCTAAAGGATAAAGGGGAATGCTTAATGACGGTCGCGTCTGATGTGAAGCAATGTCTTTCTAGTATAAAAAATGTCGAGGGAAGTTTATCTAGTTTAGAACAGCGCACAGAGGATGAGGAAGATAAACAAACCATACGAGATACAATAAATACCATGGAGGAAATCATTCAAGATCTGAAAGAAAGGGTTGGTAAGCTGGAGCTTGAAGAAGATCAATACAAAGGATTTTAGGCAGTCTCAAACACCTATCAAAAGAAGGGGGTTAAACAGTGCCAGATTGGTTAGATATTGTCTTCCGGTCGTTAATATTTTTAGTGGTCCTTTTTATAATTACAAAGTTAGCAGGAAAAAAACAACTTTACCAACTCTCCTTTTTTGAATACGTTAGTGGCTTTACAATTGGTAGTGTAGCATCAGAGGTGATAATGAATCTTGATCTCAGCATTCATCACGGGATTTTAGGTATTTTTATTTTTGGAATAACCCCGTTTTTAGCGGGTTTTATTTCAATGAAAAGCAAAAAAGTCCGAGATGTCGTCGAAGGGAAAGGGACCGTTTTCATAAAAAACGGAAAAGTGATGGAAGAAAATTTAAAGAGTGAAAAATATAGCACCGATGAATTGATGGAATTGCTTCGATCAAAAGATATCTTTCAGATTTCTGATGTGGAATTTGCCATTTTAGAACCAAATGGTGAATTAAATGTTTTATTAAAGAAAGAAAATCAACCGTTAACAGCAAAAGATTTAGGTGTTAAGGTTCCCTCCTACAAGGAACCCCAAACCGTAATCATGGATGGTGAGATTTTAGATGAACCATTATCGACGATTGGCCAAAATCGGAACTGGTTAAAAACGGAATTAGAAAAATTAGGCGTAACGATCGAAAACGTCTTTCTTGGTCAGGTCGATTCTTTTGGTCAATTAACCGTTGATCTTTTCGATGATAAACTGAAAGTTGCAGAACCTGTAGAAAAACCATTAATACTTGCAACCATGAAAAAATGCCAGGCAGATTTAGAACTTTTTGCCCTCGCAACAGAGATAGATGAAGCAAAACAGATGTATAGCAAAAATAGCGAAAAACTGGAAAAAGCTATAAAAAACATAACTCCTCTGTTAAGAAGTTAGGAAAGCTGAATCTTATAAAGAGGAGTTCTTCCTTCATTTCGATTATGGTATAAACGCCATCCTATTCAAACCGCATTATTGAACAGCCATATTTTTAACCTTTAAATAATAAAACAATTAAAACAACATAAGGGGATAGAAGTGGAAGAAATCCCCGAGATTCAGGAACTAACCAATAACATTAGTCTGACTTTTCTGTAAAAAACCAGCGAGTTAGTGTTAGATGTCGACACTCTATAATATGTTTCTCAATTATCTCTTCGATGACAAACAAATAGTTGCAGCACCTGTAGAAAAACCTTTGGTCCTCGCCTCGCCAGTATGAAAAAAAGTCAAGCCGATTTAGAACTATTCACTTGCCACAGATGCAGAAGATACAAAACAGATGTATGGGAAAAATAGTAAAAAACTAGAAAAATCCATAAACCTTTATTACGGAGGAGGGTGCAGCAAGAGCCATCTCTGTCATTTCAATTCCATCATATCATCAAACTTCCTATCATATATTAAATACATTTAGGACAAGTTTTATTTTCGACCGAAGAGGAGGCAGATAAGTGTCTTTCCTATATGAGTTTGGATGGAGTTTGTTTATTCTTTCAGAGGGCTTAACGTGGGGAATTGTTCTATTATTTATAGTCAGCCGCTACTTCTTTCATTTAGACCGTCTTAGTCAGTGGTTCTTATTTCTTATCATTTTATTCACTGTGTTCCAGGCTTTTTTAGCTGGTGTCAACTATTACATCACAGGAAAAGTTTCTTTTTTTCAAGTGGTCATTATTCTTTTTATTATCTATGCCGGTACACTTGGGAGTTCAAACTTTGAGCGTTTGGATATATATATACAACAATGGATTAATAACTATCTCAAATCAGATAAAAGCGATCGGATTCCAGTTATTCCTGCTATTGACTTTAAACAAGAAAACCTAATATTTGGTATCCATTCTATCGCTTTTTTTGGCATACTTTTGTTTTGGTATGCCATCGATTCCCACCCCTTATTTGCTATTAGTATATGGCTTCAACATCCACATCTAGGGCTGTTCAACAACTCGATTTTCAACGTCATCAGTTATGTATGGTGTATTACATACATCTTCGAATTATTTTTTTACATATTAAATGCACTGATTTGGTGGATGAGACAAAACCGGCATATTTAAAATATTAAAATAAAGGTACAAATAGACCAATCCCGAATAACGGCGCCATGCAAAGATGGATTCATTTAAAAAAAAGTAGATCGTGTCTTTTGGCTGGAAACTGCATTGTTCTTTACGAAAAGAAGCTGCTTTCAAATGAAAGCAGCTTCTCCATAATAAGAGTCGTTCTTCAGTAAGCAATCATTCGTCTTCGTTCAAAGATTGCTTCATGTTTTCGATATTTTCTCTGCGGTGCTCATTTTTTTCACTAATATTTTGTTTTTCCTCTTCATTCAACGCATCTCCGTGTTCTTTCGCAAATTCTTCTGTCGCGTGCAGATTCTCTTCTGTCTCGTTTATGTTTGTTTCCACTGTTTCTTTTCTTCCGGCAGAACGTTCTGATTCAGCCATTTGTTTTTCCCTCCTTTATCTTTACTCGTAGTATGTGAAAAAAACAGCGCAGCTATGTACAATGTAAAAGGAAAAGAAAGTAGTCGTACAAGCTTCTATTCATGAATACACTCTAAAATAAACACATGTGATAAGTAGGAGATGCTCCAATGAGTGTATTCTTTAGTTACATTTTATTAGGAATAACGCTGGCCGCCCCTATTGGTCCGGTGAATGCAGCTCAATTAGACAAAGGGATTAAAAATGGCTTCTGGCATGCCTGGCTCGTCGGAGTGGGGGCTATGGTCGCAGACGGATTGTACATGCTTCTCGTTTATCTGGGTGTTGTTCATTTTTTAGAAGTACCTCTGGTTAGAACATTTCTCTGGCTATTTGGATTTTTTATTTTGGTCTATATCGGGGTGGAAAGCTTAAAAGGGAGGAGCGGGGCGCTGACGGTCACGGCCCGGCGCAGCAGTCCACCCCTTATCCATTCCTTTGGCTCCGGTTTCTTTATGTGTTTGTGCAACCCATTATCGATTGTTTTTTGGCTGGGGATTTACGGATCCATTGTAGCAAAAACCTCGGCTCATCAAAGCATAGAACAACTCTGGCTGTACAGTGCTGCTATTTTTATTGGTGTATCTTTATGGGATGTCACGATGGCAGGAATGGCCAGCGGGTTTCGACACTATTTATCAGAACGCATGCTGGTTTTCATTTCGACCGCTTCCGGTATATGCTTAATTTTGTTCGGCATTTATTTTGGATGGGAAGGAATGAAGGCCCTGATTGAATTTCGCAGCCATTAAAAAGGGGAGGAATGCCCGCGGGACCAAACCCTTTTCATGATCATCACCACGACGGCAAGAATGAGAAGGAACCCTACACTGACAAAAAAACCAGGCCGGCTTGATTTATCCAACAGCGTCCCGCTCACGGCGCAAAGGATGAGAGCAAGACCGCCAAATCGCTGGACATGGCTGAACCCTTTTATGGCAATCAAACGGTTTGCATACAGCAGAATGAAAAACCAATTATATAAAAGCATCAATCCTGCTGCTGTTGTCATGTATTCATAAATTTTTTCAGGTAGAAGCAGGGAAAAAACAATAGAAACAAGCATACCAGCCACAGTCAATCCAAGAGCTGGAAGATGCAGGTCGATGATATTCTGCCCCTTTTTTTGAAAGAGAGGAGGGGCATCGCCATCCTCTGCCAGGGTGACAAGCATGCTCGTTACTGCAAATAAGGAAGCAGCCATGGTGGAAAAGCCGGCTATGATTAACGCGCCGTTGAACACATCTGTAAAATACGGGACATTATAGTGATCCAGTGCGGTAACGAATGGACTTTCATCGGCATGAAACGCATCGGATGACGTCAGTAGAAGAGCCATTCCGAGGGAGATGATGTAAATCGAGGTAATGACAGTCAGCATGATTTTTCCAGATTTAGAAGCTTCTTTTTTATCTTTCAGCCGAACCGCCATCATACTCATAATTTCAATTCCTCCAAAGGCGTAAAAGGAATAAACCAGAGAGGCCCAGAGACCTTTTCCGCCATGCGGAATAAATTGCTGTACGGTATGAGGAAAGAAAAGCGGGTCCTGGCTGCTGTGAAACGAGCCGAACATAACAATCGCAGCCACAATAATAAACATGAGAATAGCTGCAATTTTTACCACGCCAAAGATATTTTCAATCCGATCAAACCCTTTGGCTCCCGTAAGGACGACTAGGATGCCAAGCAGGGCGTATCCGGCGGCGAACATCCATAATGGAACAGTGGGGAACCAGTACCTTGAAAAGATAGAAAGAGCCGTCATCTGGCTTCCCATGATCAGCATTTCTGCTCCCCAATATACCCATCCCGAGCTGAATCCCGCCCAGCGCCCGTAAGCTTTTCTAGCATATGTATGAAAAGCCCCTTTTTGTGGATCCTTACTCATAAATGCTGCCAAAAAATGATATACCGAATACGTCCCAAAACTAGCCAGCAAAAAGCTGACAAGTACAGCCTGTCCTGCCATCGATATAGCCAGACTTGCACCAAGGAAAAAACCTGTCCCAATGGTACAGCCCACTCCAAGCAGGGACAGCTGCCACCACGTCAGGCTGCTGTTTTCGGTTTGATTCCCGTGCTTCATTTACAAGTTTCCCCCTTATCCGCCCATTTGGTATTAGTGTTCATGTTTTGTCATCCTTTATTCGATTTCGTTTAAGATAAGAGAAGAAACGCTTTTCACCTTTTTTCATACATAAATATTTAAAATTGGGCTTAATCTAGTGGGAGAGCTGCTTGTTTCTTCTGTTCCGAAGCTGATATAAAAGGTGGTTGTATGTTTTCATTTATTGGATCCTTACTTTTTTTATTTTTCGTAGCCATTGTCGTTGTTCGATTTATGGGAAAAACAGCATTGGCTCAATTTACCCCGCATGATTTTACAGCGATCTTTTTTATTATTGCCATTGCCATGAACCCGATCGAAGTCGACAGTATCTGGAAAGCATTAACAGGAATTGTCTTAATCATTCTGCTGCACCTTTCCTTTTCAAGGTTAAGTTTGTACAACAGCCTGAATCGTTTGATTATCGGGGAACCTACGATACTAATTAAGCATGGGAAGCTGGACCGGGCGAATCTGAAAAAAAGCAGATTTTCTTTGGCGGAGTTGTTATCGAGTGTAAGAAGCCAGGGATACGCGGACATAAGCAATATCCAATACGCGATTCTTGAACCAAACGGAGCCATCAGCGTCCTGCCAAAAGAAGAAGCCATGCCTGTTACCTCAAAGATGATGGATCTCAAACCAGATTATCAGGGGTTTCCGATGGCTGTTATCATAGAGGGCGACATCCAGTATGAAAACTTAAGATTGATCCATAAAGACAAAACATGGCTGGAACACGCAGTGAAAGAAACTGGATTTTCCAATGTGCGCGATGTTTTTTATGCTTTTGTTAAAGATACCAATCATTCCTTGGTGGTGGATGATGGAAAAGGAACGATACGATCCCTTTAATTGGGTTCGTCATACATTTGTTTTGTAAGTAGAGAGCAGCTTATCTTTTGACATAGCGATATATTTTGGCTGGTTTTTTAATAAAGCGGAAATCGAGGGAGCCTGTGCTGATAACAGATGAATCAACATAAAAGGAACCATTTTTATCCATTTATAAAATGAATGGTGTATATCAAAGGTCTCAAACCCAAGACGGCCGCTCCCTTTGTTCATCGTCGTAATCCCAATTATTCCTTTAATCTGTTCTCTTTTGTCATGGTTTTGTATATAGTCGGCAAGAAGCGGAAGCGATTGCTGCACCTCCTTGTATATATAACGGGCTTTATGAATATCATTTTTCAAACCACCCGTGTCATGAATGAATTGAATATTGTACAAATGAATTTTTAACACAAGATCCTGCTTATCGATGGTTGTTTGATCAGAGAATGTGAGAGGGGTACCTTTATAAGAAGTGAGCCTGATTCTGAAAATACTGCGGGTGTTTTGATGAGAAGGATGATAAATGTAATCTAAGCGGGTAAATCGGAAATATAAAGGATCCAAAACGGTCCAAAGATAGATCAAAGCCTTTTTCATTATGTTCATTCCCTCAAGTTAGAATCAGTGAGATAAAAATACACGACATGTCTCTCTTAAATCGGCGAAAGAAAACCCAGTCAAAAAATAATATGAATCATATTTATATTGCAGGGAGAAAAAACGAAAGAAAAGCTGCTTTTTCCAACTTATTCTTAGGAAAGAGTGAACATGTCACATGGAGAGAGTTATCAAAAAAATCAACGGCACTTGGTACGAATGCCTAAGGGGGAAGAACGTGATGCCCAGCTACAGGGGGGAAGCCAGATCGCCACGATTTTGTGTTTTTCCTGGATATAACTGGTGCGGCCCGGGATGCAGTGGACCAGGTGCTCCCATCAATTCCGTAGATGCAGCATGCAAAGCTCATGATGAATGTTATCAAAGGACCGGAAACTATTGTGCTTGTGACCAGTCGTTCATGGAACAACTCAGGGCTCTTCAACATCCCTATACTCCCGAAGGACGCCATGCCCGTTTGTTACTCGATTATATGAAAATACAAACATTTTTTACTTGTTTTTAAGATGGACATATTTATCTGTCCGTATAGCTGCCAGAATACCTCTATGGTGCTCTTGAACGCCGGAACCCTCACGGCTCAATAACTGAGCTTTCAATCGTTTAGTTAAAATGCGTGTACAATTCAGCCGTGATATCATAAGAATAGAAATAAGAGACGGATGGCGGTCCGTCTCCCGTACAACACTTGGGTGGGTATCCCTTCCCAAATTAATGTTGAGTAGAAGATAACCCACTTCGCCTGGCTGGCGGTGGGTTATTTTTGTTTATCAAACTTTGGCGTACAGATTTTTCTTGCTGAACTACCAGGGCAGAATAGTCAACAGAGTATTGTGAGTTCCATACTAAAATAGCAATCTAAAAGTAATTCCAATTCCATATTGATGCTAAAATTTATGAAAGGAGGGAATGCAATGAATACACATAAGGTAATTATAGCAGGATGGTTTACAGTTGACCCAAATAAGCGTGATGAAGTTGTAAAAGCACACGAGGACCTTGTGAAACGTGCACGGCAAGCTTCTGGATGTCTTGACCTGGCAATAACGGCTGACCCGGTCGATCCATCTCGGGTCAACAATTTTGAATATTGGCAGTCAGAAGAGGATTTAGAATCGTTTCGTGCTGTAGCAAATCCCCCAAAACAGATTGCTCCAATCCTAAATGTTGAGATGCAGAAGCATGAAATCAGTAAATCTGGACCGCCATTCTAAGTGACTTAAGAAACGGCCGCTATGAATAAATCTATCCATGAAGAGCTTGTATTATAATGAATTGAAATAAAGTGGCAGTTCACGTGTAACAGCAAACCTTAAATGATAGGAAATGGCTATTACTTCAAGCGGACAGTCATTCTTTCTTCTTGATTTTGAAGAGACTGCTGAACAGAAACCAGATATACAAAAAACCTTTTTAGACGTAATTCAAATAAGTGAATTACGTCTTTATTTTTTCTGCCGGCTAATAAGGTAGTAGTGACCGTGATAACGGTATTTAAAATATTTTCATTGACGTATACAGTCCAACTTTATATACTATAACTATACATTCAAACTATATATTTTAACTTTATAAATTTTGGAGGAAATAATGAATCGAGATAACCATTTACCATTAACAGAAACCACGTACTACGTTCTTTTATCATTATTAGAACCTGCGCATGGGTACGTGATCATGCAGAAGGTTGAGGAATTAAGTGACCAGCAGGTAAAGATAGCTGCCGGCACCCTGTATGGAGCGATTGAAAATTTGTTAAAACAGGAATTGATTCAATCCGTGAATAGTGAGGATAAGCGCAGAAAAATTTATGTCATCACGGATAAAGGGAGAGAGGTATTGCGCTTAGACTGTGAAAGAATGCAGCATTTAATTCGCATCACACAAAGCTTATTAAACCAATAAATTTGGAGGGGAGTTTCCATGAGAAAGTTTAAATGCTTCATTGATTATGATAAAGAGGAAAAGTGGCTAAGAGAGATGGCGAATAAAGGCTGGCAATTAGAAAATACATCTTTCGGGTATAAATTTCGAGAGACAACACCGGAAGATACCGTTATTAAGATTGATTATCGAACCTTTAAAAAGCAGGACGATTTTATGGAATATCGTACGTTATTTGAAGACAGCGGCTGGGAGCATATGCTGGGAACGAAACATTCAGGCACGCAATATTTTAAAAAAAAGGACAACAACAGTGACAACGACATTTTCTCAGACCAAAAATCAAAAGCTGGAAAATATAAAAGATTGTCTAACATGTTTATGGAGGTGGCGATATGCTATCTGCCGATTTTCGTGGCGATACAAACGACAGGGGTTATGGATATAGAAGCATTCGTTGACCCAAAATCGTTGTATTATACAGAGGGATTATGGGATATGCATGGGGTATCGTTTTGGAAAGCCTTTTTATTTGAAACTCCTTTTGCGCTTTTCAGAGGGTTCATGTGGCTGTTTATTCCAGTTGCTTTATTTTTGTTCCTGTTCTTTAGTTATAGAGCCAATAAGTTATATGAAAAGAATTTGAATTAACAGACCCAAAATCAAAAAAGGCTGCATTTAAGATCCTAACGGTTAATGAATGGTAACGATTGACTTAAATAGATGGCAGTAACAGGAAATAAAAAGTTAATTTCAGAGGATTTCCCTAAAAAGACTCTGATATGAAGCAAACGGGCGCATTCCTGGAGCAGGGACTGCGCTTTTTTCTTTAAAAAGGATAAAACTTGAAAGCATACGGCTTCATGCTTTTCTCCTCCGAATGCATATTTTTCAAAAGGAACCATATCTATTGTGAAAGAAGAATCGTTACGATTTGAGAGAGTTAGGAGAGGACAAGGTATGTTTCGGGGACTGCTCATATCTAAAATGGATTTTACCAGTCTTTTGGTTATCGGTGGCGTTATCGTTTTTATTAGTCTGAATCAATGGGTGGGGGAAAAATGGTTTATTTACCTCCCCGATTCGTTTCATCAATTAAACACTATCTTTCTAAGTATAGTAATAGAAGCGATTCCTTTTGTCTTGATTGGAGTTTTTATCGCAGGTTTTATACAAATATTTATCACGGAAGATCATATACAACGTTTCATTCCAAAAAATAAAATGTCAGCTGTAACAATGAGTTGTATACTCGGCGGCTTTTTTCCAGCCTGCGAATGTGGAATTGTCCCGATTACGAGGAGACTGGCTGCTAAAGGAGTTCCCATCTATGCTGCCGTAGGTTTCCTGTTAACCGGGCCGTTAATAAATCCCATTGTAGTTTTATCCACATACATGGCATTTGGAAATGAGGCACAGATGGCAGCCTTGCGGATGGGGATCGGCTTTATCGCCGCAATGATAATAGCGCTTGTTATCAGTCTATTCTTCCAATCCAGTCAATTAAAACACGCAAATATCGTTTCGCAGCCGATAAAAAAAGAGAGTTTTATCCGCAGAATCGAAGAGATGGTTAAACATTCGATCGATGAGTTTTTTGATATGGGAAAGTTCCTCATTATGGGAGCTTTTATAGCTGCTTTTCTGCAAACGTACGTATCGATGAATTCTCTCTTTCTATTAGGAGACAGCCTCGCAGGTTCTACGGTTGTAATGATGGGACTAGCCTATGTTTTATCATTATGTTCCGAGGCGGATGCCTTTATTGGCGCATCGTTTCGATACATATTTCCCTCCACTTCTATATTAGCATTTTTGATTTATGGTCCCATGATCGATCTTAAAAATACGATGATGCTGCTTGGTGCATTTAAACCTAAGTTTGTCATCACATTGGTAGGCTGCATTACGTTGATAGTATTTGTAAGTGTTATGGCAGTAACCTTATTGTAAAGGCAGGAGAAGTCTATGCGTTTTGATATCCAGCAATTTTCACGAACAGTAATCCTGGCAGCTTTTGCCATATTTTTTATAAAACTTCATGTAACTGGCGATATAACAAAGTATGTAAATCCAAAATATGATGTCATGAGCCAAATGGCTGCGGGGATTTTTGTCTTTCTATTCTTTGTTCAAATGACTCGAGTATGGAGAACTTCACAGAGTGCCCGTGACCATTGCTCTGCAGGGTGCGGCCATCATCATGGGGAGGATGCTTCCCTTGCTAAGAAGGGGATTAGCTATGGTATCCTTATCCTTCCTTTAATTATTGGATTTTCTTTGTCCCCTGAGACATTAAATTCTACCATGGCAGAAAACAAGGGGATGATACTGACTAAAGGGGATGCTTCCAATACAGATACAGATTCTGACCCATCCTCCATCCATACTAATAATAGCGAGCTGCATAAGACAGATCCTCTTCCTAATAACAACTATATCGAAGAAGAGGACTACCAAAAAGAAATGGAACGCTTCCATGAAGGAGAATACATTAACATGCAGAAAGATCTCTTTTCTCCTTATTATGACGATATTAGCTTACATCCAAGAGAATTCGCTGGAAAAGAAATAAAATTAAAAGGTTTCGTTTATAGAGAAGAGGGGCTCCGTTCTAACCAGCTGATTATATCACGATTTCTTATTACCCATTGTATTGCCGACGCCATAGTCATCGGATTGATAACAGAATTTGAACAAGCTCATACTATTGAAGAAGACCAATGGATGGAAATCGAAGGAATCCTGGATGTCACAACATATGATGGAGTAGAAGTACCAGTTATTAAAGGGAAACGTGGAAAAGTTATCGAAGAACCCTCCGAACCATATGTATATCCAGTGCTCCGAAGAGTGGCAGAATAGGTTGTAGAATTCCAGCATACAGTAAATCAGCCGGCGGACCAATTTACTGCGTTTGAGGAAGGTGGCCGGATTTTGCATCCTGTGCAATATGGCGGGAAAATTTGCATAGCAGTATTATGTAATGAAGAAGTTTACACCTTACTTTTCATGCTTATCATTTGCCACCACAGCTTCTGCCATCTCCAGAATCTTGTCGTGTAACTCTTTCGGTTCGATGACCTTCATTTGATCTGCAGAACCCAATACATATCCCATAGCTTCGTCCTCGGCATCAAACAATAGTTTGACAGGTATCCAGCCGTCTTGATTTTCGCTTCCACCTTCAACAATTTGCACAAATCGATCTGAGAATGGCAGCCATGCCATGGCAGACGGCGCTACTTCCGCCAACACTTCGTAACGAGGTGAATTTTCTATAAATTCTTTTGTGGAGGATTCCCAATACTGAGCAAGGTTAAAATCCTTCGGTCTTTCAAATGTTTCTTCTACACGGGTGGCGGATAAAATACGGGAAGCCCGGTAATTGCGAATCTCATCATTTTCTTTGGAAGCAATAAAGTACCAGCGGCTTCCTTTGGCCACAAGCCCAAGTGGTTTCACGACACGTTCATTTGTTCTCCCGTCCGCTCGCTGATAGGCAATGTTTAATTTGTTTTCTTCCCAAATGCTCTTTTTAAGAGTCTCAAAAGATACTATTCTTTCCTTTTGCTCCCGCCATGCACTCGTGTCAACATGAATACGATTCCAAACCTCCTTCGCATTTTCACGGTAAATGGAAGGAAGCGAAGCGATCAGTTTATTCCTTGCTTCTTCGGAGATACGGGCCAGTCCTAAGTCATCAAGTAATTGGGTAGAAGGCGGAACAAATAACGCACGAATTTCCGATTCCTTTAAACCTGTTAAATTAGTCCGGTAATCCTCGAGTAATGACCACCCGCCATTTTTCCCCCGTTCTGCTAAAACCGGAATCCCTGTTCCACTTAAAGCCTCCATATCTCGATAAATGGTACGCTCGGAAACCTCCAGCTTCTCTGACAATTGTTTAGCTGTCATTTGTCCCTGCGCCTGTAACAATAAAAGTATAGATAGTAGTCGATCCCCTCTCATCATATTCTCCTTATTGATATATTTATTATCTTTATTTAATAAAATATGACACAGGCTGTCAAGAATAGGCATGTATAGTAAAAGTATTCTTAAATACGAACAATTAAGAAATATCCAGGGGGTGGGCAGCAGATGATGCATGAACACGAGCACATCATTCTACGCAATGTAAACGAAAATAATTTAAAAGCTATCTCTCTTGCTATACCGAAGAAGAAAATCACCATATTTACAGGTGTATCCGGATCAGGGAAGTCCTCCATTGTCTTTGATACGATCAGTAAAGAAGCCCAGCGCCAGTTGAACCAGACGTTTACTACGTATATTCAACATCGATTACCAACCTATAGTCAACCAGACGCTTTATCTATTGAGAATCTTGCCCCGGCTATGGTAATTAACCAAAAACGTTTAGGGGGGAATGCACGTTCCACCCTTGGTACAGTCACAGATATTTATTCGCTGCTGCGATTGTTATTTTCCCGCATTGGAAAACCTTTCATTGGGGAATCCGATGTTTTCTCTTTCAACAATCCGAACGGGATGTGCCCGACGTGTCAAGGAATTGGACGAAGAATCGAGCCAAATATAGAGAAGTTATTCGATAAAACGAAGTCGCTTAATGAGGGAGCGGTTTTGTTTTCCACCTTCTCGGCGGGGACCTGGTATTGGGAGAAACATTTAATCTCAGGCCTATTCCATGCCGATAAAAAGGTGATGGATTTCACAGAGACAGAGTGGCAGACATTACTATATGGAAAAGACAAGAAAATCATACTGCCCTTAAAAAATGAGCCTGAAAAATATTTTGAAGGCGTGATAGACAGGTTTAAACGCATGTACTTGAAAAAAGACAGTAGTCAACTGCCGGAGCATGTCAAGAAATTCATTACGTTGGCTCATTGCCCGACATGCAACGGCACCCGGTTAAATCAAGCCGTATTAAAATGTAAAATTTATGGTTATAACATCGCTCAGTTTGCTGCGATGGAAGTAGAAGAACTTCTAAAGGTAATCAAGACGATAACGAATCCAATCGCCAAACCCATCATTTCCAACATTATAAGTCGATTGGAGCATCTGCTGGAGATGGGGCTTCATTATCTTACGCTGAACCGAGAAACTTCGACTTTATCAGGCGGCGAATCACAGCGCGTTAAAATGGTACGACATCTTAATAGCAGCTTGACGGACATGATTTACATTTTTGATGAACCGAGTATTGGACTGCACCCCCGTGATGTGCACAGACTCAATCGGATGCTGCAGAAACTCCGGGATAAAGGGAACACCGTCCTCGTGGTAGAACAAGATCGTGATGTTATAGAAATCGCCGATAATATTATAGATGTTGGACCGAGGGCAGGGAAAGAGGGAGGCGAAATTGTTTATCAAGGAAGTGTCCCCGGGTTATACGATGCTGATTCCCTGACTGGAAGATACATGAAGGCTGTACCGCCAATAAAAAAGAAGACACGCAAACCTAACGGATATCTTTCCATCGCAGAAGCCTCAAAACACAACCTGAAGGAGGTGACTGTACATATTCCAAGCGGTGTGCTTACGGCAGTTACCGGCGTGGCAGGATCGGGGAAAAGTACATTAATTTTTGAAGAGTTTGCGGCACAGCATCCGGATGCCATTGTTATCGACCAAAAGCCTGCAGGCACTTCCATTCGTTCAAATCCGGCAACCTATACGGGCATAATGAACGCGATTAGAAAGTCCTTTTCCCGCGGCAATAAAGTAAATAAATCACTTTTTAGTTTTAATTCAAAAGGGGCCTGCCCGGAATGCCAGGGGAATGGATTTACTTATACGGACCTTGCATTTCTGGAGGAAATTAGAACCACGTGTGAAACCTGTCATGGTAAACGGTTTAAAGAAGAGGTTCTTCAGTATAAGTTAGATGGAAAGTCCATTTCGGATGTTTTAGATATGACAGTATTTCAGGCATTACAATTTTTCGACAGAAAAGACATTTGTCATACATTAAAGGCACTGCAAGATGTCGGCTTAGGCTATGTAACATTGGGCCAACCGCTAAGCACCCTTTCGGGAGGAGAATGCCAGCGGATTAAACTTGCCGATGAGTTACACAAGGAGGGCGGCGTCTACATTTTGGATGAACCTACGACAGGCCTTCATATGTCGGATATCACAAACCTGCTTAACCTGTTAAATCGTTTAGTTGAAAACGGTAGTTCTGTGATTGTTATTGAGCATAACATGGATGTCATTAAACAAGCAGATTGGATTATTGACCTAGGGCCTGATGGAGGACGAAAGGGGGGGCACATCATGTTTGAAGGCACACCCATGCAGCTCACTCAAAATGAAAAATCACTAACAGCACGTTATCTTAGAGAAGCATGAAAAAGATGCTTTCCTTGTTCCGGATAAGCGCCCTTAAACAGAAGACTTGAAATATGGATAATCAACCATAAAATTGTTCTTGAACTAAACCCCATTTGTTACAAACTTTAAATTGATATATCTGATATCAATCTTCTATGTTTTTCCCTCTATCCCTTAATCGGCCTTTCATATTCCAATTCGATCTGATTTAAGTGTATATAAGCAAATAATTTCATTTATATTTTATGTGATTGGTATTCGACGGACTGCCACCACAACTGCTTCGATGATCGCCATGGTAGAGCCCGTGCCAGCTTCATTATTTGGCGTTCTACTTATCGGAGATTATTTGACCATCATTCAACTTCTTGGAATGGTGCTCATCCTGGTTACGATTACCGTACTTAGTGTGAAGCAGTCCGACTGAATAAGTTTTGTCTAGTAAACTAGCCCCTTCATAGAACCGCAATTTTTATCAGAAGAACGAAGCTTCACTCTTTTAATTACCGGTTGTTAAATAACCACCATTAACCAAGGTACATTTTCTGGGCTCGAAGCATAAATTATAAAAATTGATAAAGGGGAGTGAGCTAAAATGTACTATTGTATGTACCCTTACCCATATTTCGTAAATATTCCTACATTCCACTATGGAATTCAGCCAGTACAAGAAACGTTTTCGCCGGAAAGAGGATATAGGCCTCAACTTTTTCAGGATACAAAAGAATGGAAGGATTATGGATCGAATCCCTATGTTGTAAACATCAATGAAGCTTCGAAACAGAATGAAACCTTTCGAACGGCAATATGGACGGGGGATCATCTACAAGTCACGGTAATGAGTATTCCGCCGGGAACAGATATCGGCTTGGAAATACATCCGGATGTGGATCAATTTTTACGTATAGAAGACGGTCATGGGCTTGTTCAGATTGGTGATACAGAAGACCATTTGTATTTCCAGCGCAAAGTATTTGATGATGATGCTATTATGGTGCCAGCTGGTAAATGGCATAACTTAGTTAATACAGGATCTAAACCACTGAAATTGTATACGATTTATGCGCCCCCTGAACATCCATTTGGGACGGTTCATCCTACTAAAGAAGACGCCACGATTGCCGGGCATCATCCCAACCCGTAATGAAAAAGAAAATTCAAAAATTCACCTGAATACAAAAAGGGGACCATTTAGTGGTCCCTTTTTCACCTTGTATATTTTGCATAATTATCCAAATGGAAAAAATTAATAAGTGAATCACTTTAATAAAAAATTTGATTAAATAGTACACCATCATATAGTTTGACATAATAGAAAAAAATATAATAAATTAAAAAATACGGTACGGGGTATTGTAATTTTGTGAAAAATACAAGAAAGGGAGTTGCCTTATCATGTATTTAAAATATCTTTATGACAATGAACTGGCACAGGCGTCCTACATGGTCGGCTGTCAAAAGACCGGGGAAGCGGTGGTGATCGATCCGTCCCGGCATGTTAATCCATATCTTCAGATTGCAGAAGAACAGGGATTCACCATTACGGGCGCGATGGAAACACACGTTCATGCGGATTTTGTATCCGGGGCGGTGGAACTTTCCGGCCGGACAGGTGCGGTGATCTATCACTCGGCAGAAGGAGAGGAAAACGGAGGCTATGCCTTTGATTCCAGCCTGAATACAAAAGGGGTGCGCGACAAAGACAGAATTCACGTCGGAAATGTGTGGATGGATGTTCTTCACACCCCGGGGCATACACCGGAACATGTTTCTTATCTGCTCACGGATGGCGCCCATCCGGAAAAACCGATCGGGGTATTCACCGGTGACTTTGTCTTTGTTGGAGACGTCGGGCGCCCGGATCTTCTGGAAAAATCCGTGGGAGTAAAAGATTCGGCAGATGCCGGCGCAAGACAGATGTTTGCCTCTATTCAGTCGTTCAAACAGTTTGAAGACTACCTGCAGATCTGGCCCGGGCACGGTGCGGGAAGCTCGTGCGGTAAAGCGCTTGGCGCTGTGCCGACCACGACTGTTGGCTATGAAAAGATGTTTAATCCGGCGTTCCAGCCGGAGCAGGAACAGGAATTTGTCGACTTTCTGCTGGATGGCCAGCCGGAACCGCCGGCTTACTTTGCTAACATGAAAGAAATCAATAAGTACGGGGCAGAATATTTATCCGAGGTTCATCCGCCGGTACTATTGGCCATTGATGCTGAAGAAGTGGAGAGGCTGGCTGAGAATGAAAATAACATGGTTGTTGATACGAGAAATCCGGCTGCGTATGCCCGCGGTCATATCCCCGGCACGATCAATATTTCCTATCCGGAAGCATTTACCGAATGGATGGGGTGGCTGACGGATTATGAATCGAATATTTATCTGATCGGCGCCGAAACCGATCACGAAGCGATACGGGATGCCCTGTACGGTATCGGAATGGATCGTATCGAAGGCTTCATGCCGGCGGACGTCACGGAACGTGCCAGCCGTCTGCGCACGTATGAAAACATCACGCCGCAGGAAGTAAAAGAAAAAAAAGAATCTGGAAATATACGGGTGCTGGACGTCCGGTTTCAGGATGAACGGGAGCGGGAGCGTATTCCGGGAGCGGAGCACATCATGCTCGGCCATCTGCCTGCCGGAACAGATGAGGATCTCCCGCCGAAAGATAAACCGGTAGCAGTGCACTGCGGTTCCGGCAAACGTTCTGCTATAGCTGCCAGCATTCTTCTGAATAAAGGGTACGATGTGAAGAATATGCTGGGCGGCATGATGAGGTGGAAAAACGAGAATCTGGAGACAGAATAAAAGCAGGGGAACCGGCTCTTATCTTTCATAAGGGCCTTCCCCGATATGTTTACAAGGGAATATTGACGAATCCTTCATGCCGGTGTATACTATACCCCACATGGTATGATAAGGGGTGAAAATATGGAATATACAGCAGAAATGAAAAATAGATTAAAACGTGTCGAAGGACAGGTCCGCGGTGTTCAGAAAATGATGGAAGAAAGCAAGGACTGCAAAGACGTCGTCTATCAGATATCCGCCGCAAGAACCGCGCTCGACCGCGCGATGGCCTATATCGTGGCGGAGAATCTGGAGGAGTGTATCCGCGAACAGATCGAACAGGGCGGCGACACCTCTGAATATGTTCAGGAAGCGATAGAACTGCTCGGCAAAAGCAGATAAAAAAATAAATTTTTTTAACTCATTATAATACCCATAGGGGTAATAGTATATGTGAGTTTATGTTTTCGTCTATTTCAAAACTATCACCGCAAGAGGCGGAACAGCAGATACAGCGTGAAACGGTGAAGGTCATTGATGTGCGTTCCCGGGAGGAAGTCCGGCAGGGAAAGATACCGCAGGCGGTAAATATTCCCTTGGATGAACTCGCCGAAAGAATGAAAGACCTGGATACGAACGGGCAGTATGTGATGGTCTGCCGTTCCGGGCACCGAAGCGCAAAAGCGGCAAAACATCTGCAGAAAAACGGATATAATGTAAAGAATATGACCGGCGGTATGATGAAATGGCAGGGGGATATAGAAGCGTAAGGAAGGGGCAGAACATGATGGAATACAGTATACTGTTTATCATTGTTTTATTTCTCATTGGATTCGGGGGATCTTTTGTTTCCGGGATGGTCGGTATCGGCGGCTCCATTATTAAATACCCGATGCTGCTTTATATTCCGCCGCTTCTCGGCTTTTCTGCATTTACGTCCCACGAAGTAGCGGGTATCAGCGCCGTGCAGGTGTTTTTTGCCACGATAGGCGGAGTATGGGCATACCGTAAAGGCGGGTATTTAAATAAATCCCTTATTTTATACATGGGCATCAGTATTCTGCTCGGCAGTTTAATCGGGGCCCTGGGTTCCAATCTGATGACAGATGACGGCGTGAACATGGTGTATGCGATCCTTGCCACGATTGCTGTGATCATGATGTTTATTCCGAAAAAGGGAAGAGAAGACATTCCGAATGAAGAAGTGTCTTTTAACCGCGCCACTGCCGCCGGATCGGCCTTTGTTGTAGGTATAGGTGCCGGTATTGTAGGAGCGGCCGGAGCGTTTATTCTCGTTCCGATTTTACTCGTTGTATTAAAGATTCCAACACGGATGGCCATTGCGACCTCTCTTGCGGTAACTTTTATTTCTTCGATCGGCGCAACGGCCGGGAAACTGATAACCGGGCAGGTACTGCTGCTTCCGGCCGCGGTGATGGTAGTTGCGAGCCTTCTGGCAGCTTCGATTGGCGCAGCATTCGGGAAAAAAGTAAATACAAAAATACTGCAGGGCATTCTGGCTTTATTGATACTCGCCACGGCGGTTAAAATGTGGATTGATATTGTGGGATAATAAAACAAGGTTGACAGAATTATTTTTCTGTCTTATGTATATATTTTTTTAGTTTTTATATACCCCATGCCGTATATATAGGAGGGAGCACAATGAGCATGAAAGTCAATGAACGGGTGGATGCCAAAGGACTGGCCTGTCCGATGCCGATTGTTAAAACGAAAAAAGCGGTAGAAACCATGAATGCCGGTGAGGTGCTGGAAGTCCAGGCGACAGACCGCGGGTCACTTGCCGATCTCAAGGGCTGGGCGAAAACAACCGGGCATGAATACGTCGGCACGAGAGAAGCGGGTGATGTACTGTACCATTACGTGCGTAAGGCTGATCCGGAGGAAACGAAAGAAGAAACGCCGTTTCCTCATGAAGTCACCAACGAAGCATTAAACGAGGCCCGCAGCCGGGACAATGTCACGGTGCTTGATGTCCGGGAGCCGGCGGAATACGGGTTTGCCCACATCCCGGAAGCGATGTCGATTCCGCTTGGAGAACTGGAAGACAGAATGAAAGAGCTGGACGCTTCCCATACGATTCACGTCGTGTGCCGAACCGGCCGCCGCAGCAGCATGGCAGCCCATATGCTGCAGAGGAATGGTTTTGACCATGTCGTGAATGTGAATCCGGGCATGTCGGAATGGGATGGCGCTCTAACGGAAGAAAAGGAATAAGAAAGGGGAAAAGAAATGGGAATTCAAGCCTTAACAGCCGCGGAACTGGCAAAGAAAGTCATGAACCAGGAGCCTTTATTTATCCTGGACGTACGAAATGAAGACGAATTTCAGGACTGGAAAGTGGAAGGAAAAAACGTGGAGATCATCAATAAGCCGTATTTTGAACTGCTGGACGGGATCGATGAGATTCTTGATCGGATTCCATCGGATAAAGAAGTCCTGATCGTCTGTGCAAAAGAAGGATCATCGCAGTTTGTCGCAGATATGCTGGCAGAAGCGGACGGAGGGGATTATTTATACCTCCAGGGCGGCATGAAGACATGGAGTGAGCATATCGAGTCGGTCAAAGCAGCGGATCTGACCGATGGAGGGGAACTCTATCAATTTGTCCGGATCGGAAAAGGATGCCTTTCCTATGCTGTTCTTTCGAACGGAGAAGCAGCCATTGTGGATCCGGTGCGATTTACCGATGCGTTTGCCTCTTTTCTAGAGGAGAAACAGGCCGTACTGAAATATGCGGTGGATACGCACCTGCACGCCGATCATATTTCCGGAGGCCGTGAGCTTGCCGAGCGCTTCGACGCGTCGTACCTGCTTCCGGAAGCTGATGCCGGCGGGGTCACTTTTTCCTATGAACCGCTCGAAGACGGGAAGACATTAACGGTGGGGAGCACGGAGATTGACATTCAGGCCCTGTACTCCCCGGGGCATACGATTGGCAGTACTTCGCTGGTTGTAGACAATCAGTACCTGCTTACCGGTGACATTCTGTTCGTGGACTCCATCGGCCGTCCGGATCTCGCCGGTAAAGCCGAAGACTGGGTCGGGGATCTGCGCGAAACCCTGTACAGTCGTTATGCCAATCTTGATAGGAATCTAATTGTGCTGCCGGCTCACTTCTCCAAAAAAGAAGAACTGGATGATAGCGGCCGTGTTATGGCAAAGCTGGATGATCTGTACGCCCGCAATCACGGGTTAAATATTGAAGATAAAGACACGTTCCGCCGGACGGTAACCGAAAACCTGCCGCCGCAGCCGAACTCTTACGCGACAATCCGTCAGACAAACATGGGGCAGGCAGCACCGACAGAAGAAGAGAAAACAGAAATGGAAATCGGACCGAACCGCTGCGCTGTATCCTAGCAGCACAAAGATGAACATTTGAAAAAATAATGATTTTAAGAAGGAGAGATTTTTCATGGAAAGTAATAAAGTATTAAACGCGGAAGGACTTGCTTGTCCGATGCCGGTGGTCAAAGCGAAAAAAGAAATCGATAACCTGAATGCCGGGGACATTCTTGAAATCCACGCCACCGATAAAGGGGCCGCATCCGACATCCCAGCCTGGACGAAGTCCTCGGGCCACGAACTTGTACAGCAGGACGAAGAGAACGATATTCTGAAATTCTGGATAAAAAAAGCATAAGGAGGTCTTTGTCATGGCAGAAGAAGAAAAGAACGGTACCACAATGATCGTCTTTGACGGCGATCTCGATAAAGCGATGGCGAGTTTTATCATTGCGACCGGTGCCGCAGCGATGGGAAAACAGGTAACGATGTTTTTCACGTTCTGGGGCCTGAACGTTCTCCGGAAGGAAAATGTGCAGGGCGGTAGTGATAAGAAGTTCATGGAGAAAATGTTTGAAAAAATAATGCCGCGGGGGCCAGAAAAGCTGAGCCTCTCCAAAATGAACTTCGGCGGCATGGGACCGAAGATGATGAAAAAAATGATGAAAAATCATAACGTGTCCTCGCTTCAAGAAATGATCGAGATGGCGCAGGAACTGGATATTAAGATGGTTGCCTGTACGATGTCGATGGATGTAATGGGCCTAAAAGAAGAAGAGCTCATCGACGGACTCGAATATGCCGGTGTCGCTTCCTACTTGTCTGAGGCTGAACATTCGAACCTTAACCTGTTTATATAATCGATGCATCTTGGAAGGAGAATGGAAATGTCTGAGAAGAAGTTTGACCCCAAAAATGCAGAAAAGCTTTTAGATGAAGAACGAATCGCTTCATTACAGCCGCAGCAGCTTTTGAAACATTTGTCTATTACACCTGAAGATCATATTGCCGATCTGGGCGCGGGGAACGGTTTATTTACACTTCTAATGGCAGAACAAACGGAACAACCGGTATACGCCGTCGACCTTGAACCTAACATGCTGGATATGTTAAAAGACAGGGTGGACACCGCTCAAATTCATAACATTCAATATGTTGTCAGTGATCTGGAAAATATTCAGATGGATAATGATTCAGTTGATAAAGTACTGGCTGCTTTTGTTATACATGAGGTCAATAGTGTATCAAAGGCGCTGAATGAAATAAAACGGATTTTAAAATCTCAGGGACAATGTATAGTGGTGGAGTGGGAGGCTAAGGAAACTGCAGCAGGGCCGCCCCTTTCCCATCGTATTTCTTCCGAGGATTTAATAAAAATGATGCAGGATAATGGGTTTGATGTCGAATATATTTCATTAAATAATGAGGAGAATTACGCTGTGAATGCCATTATGATATAAAAAAAGAGGGATTTGAAGGATGACTTTCTTTCTTATCCCTCTTTTATTCTATGATCTTAACATTAGTTCTTTCGCATAAACGTACAAGAAAAAATCGCGGCATCCATAATATTGCAGATATAAGGTTGTTCTCCAGTCAAAATAAACGTATGTTCTCGTTCTTGTATCTTGGCACAAGCATTTGGATTCTAAATATATTCTTTGCATTTAAGGATAAAAACCATTCTTTTACAACGCAAATGGAAATAATTGATGTTATACAACCTTTCATTTATATATATGCTTTCCTTAAATTATTCACTTCTTTTTCTCGTTACTTCATCGTTTTTTCATATTATTTTTATAAAATAATAGAAGTATTGTTTTTTGGTCAACTCGTACATTAGTATGTATTAGATTTTTTAATATATTTCCATAACAAGGAGGTGAACGAAAAGGAATATGTCTAAAAAAAGGAAACGACTATATTTTCGGACGTCATTTCTAAGTATCATTGGCGTTTTGCTTGGTTATATTTTTTACTCCAATTTTTTTCAAAACGAAAACACATTAGTGGCGGAGGGGGATATTGCGCCTAACTTTCAATTGGAAACACTTGAAGGAGAAACCGTTGAATTAAATGATTACCGAGGCCAGGGTGTTTTTCTAAATTTTTGGGGAACATATTGCCCTCCTTGTGAAGAAGAAATGCCTTACATGGATAATCAATATCAGGTATAAAGACACAGGGGTAGAGATTCTTGCGGTGAACGTGGGGGAATCAGAATTAGCAGTAGAACGTTTTGTGGACCGCCATCAATTGTCTTTTCCGATTCCTATGGATGAGAACAAGGCCGTTTTAGATAGTTATGGGATTGGTCCATTGCCAACAACCTTTCTCATAAACAAAGACGGAAAAGTTATTGATATTCTAACGGGTGGAATGACAGAAAAAGATATACAAGGGTATATGGAGCGAATCCAGCCTTCCTAAAAATATATTTGGAGGAATAGAAATGAATGAGGTAACGATTTGGCTGGCATTAGGAGCAGGAGTAATTTCTTTTTTATCTCCATGCGTTTTCCCATTAGTTCCGGCTTACCTGGCTCAGTTAACCGGTACCGAAGTATCCCAAAATGAAATTAAGGCGGATCAACGTTTGATTCTTTTAAGAAGCCTTGGATTTATTATGGGATTTACCATTATATTTATGCTCCTTGGAGCCTCATCTACTTATGTTGGTCAATTGTTCAGCCGATATAACAATCTAGTAGCACAAATCGGTGGTATTATTATCGTGTTATTTGGCCTGCAGATGGCCGGAGTATTGTCTATTCGCAGTTTAATGTCAGAGAAAAAGATCTCTTCCAAACCAAAGAAAACAAATAGTTTCGGTGGTTCCGTGATGTTTGGTTTGCTATTTGCAGCGGGCTGGTCTCCTTGTGTAGGGTTAGTACTTGGTTCTATTTTAACGCTCGCAAGTCAAAACGAAACGATGATCTCTGGTATGGCGATGCTCTTTATTTACTCTGTTGGGATGGGGATTCCATTTTTATTAGTTGCTGTATTTTATTCAAAATCTCTACATAAGTTAAGACGCTTTCACAAACTGATGCCTCGTATTCAGAAAGCTGGCGGCGTTGTAATGATAATCATGGGCGTGATGCTTTTTTTCGGTTATTTTCAGATGCTTTCCAGTTATCTCGCTCAATTTGTCCCCTTTAGCATTTGAATAAAGGATCAGAAGGTAGCAAAGCAATAAGATGAAAAGGGAGATCTTGTACGATCTTCCTTTTTGAACGTAAACCTTTCGTATTAGGTTTTATCATTACAAAATAAGCATCACTGGGGAGAGCTGACAAATGAGCACATTGTTCTCTAAAATATACGATCCGATTATGAAACCATTTGAAAAAAAGCGGTTGGGAAACCTTCGCGAACGTTTAGTTTCCCATCAAGAAGGTATTATATTGGAGGTTGGATCGGGAACAGGAGCCAATTTTTCTTACTATAAAAACGCAGAAAAAGTCGTAGCAATAGAACCAAACTCATCGATGAGAAACCAATCGCTTCCCCAAGTGAAAAGTGCTGATGTTCCTGTAGAACTGGTGGATGCTTCTGGTGAACATTTACCCTTTGATGATAATATCTTTGATACTGCTATTGGAACGTTAGTTCTCTGCACCATTCCCAATCCGAGTCGCGCCCTGCAGGAAATCCGACGTGTATGTAAACCTGGAGTTCCTATTTTATTTATAGAACATGTAAGAGTGGACCGCCCATTTCCAGGTCGTATACAGGACTGGCTGACCCCAATTTGGAAAAGACTGAGCGATGGCTGTCATTTAAACCGCCATACGCTTGACCTGATAAAGCAAAATGGTTTTCGAGTGGAACGAATCGAAAAACATTATAAAGATATTTTACTTGTAGTGGAAGCAAGAAATGAAAATTAATCTGTAGGGAAAAGTGAAATTTTTTTAAAAATATTGAAGGCTTATGATCATTTCACCGATCCAACGACGACTAAGAAAAATACGAGCTTGGCGCATTCATCTACACAAGCCTGGCAGATATCGACACATAAGTCGCAGATTTGTTTGGCAAACGGACTATTGCTTTGCATCGCTTTCGCAGCAAAAGCACAGATGTCTGCACATTCCCGATCCAATCGAATACATTTAGCCATCATTTTCACGTTGTCTTTACTTATGATTCAAGAATGAGGATGGAGAACATGCCTTCCAATATATGACGATGCCAAATGGAATGTCGAATGGAAACATGAACTCCATGATGAGTATGACGAGGGAACACATGCGATTAACACAGGAGATCAAACGGAAAGTGCATAGTATAGATGAACGTTTGCATCTATTTGCATCTAATGGAAGAAAAAATGATGAAATAAGCCAGGTCATTCTTAAAGTGTAGAGTTCTTGCTTTGCTAATAAGGCAGGACTTCTACACCTGAACATATGTAGTGTTACATATATTGTTGAAGAACGTACAAGATAAGATTATATTCTCTATCAATGGAACGGAGGACATGATTATCCAAATGGAATTATGGTTATCAATCGCTCCGCCACTTGTAGCCGTTATTTTTGCGATGTGGACCAAACAAGTTATTTCATCTCTGCTTATTGGTTTGTGGGTGGGAAGTTGGCTTTATACAGGTTCTTTTATCGAATCATTGAACCAAACCGTGGTATATATTACAGGGGTATTAACAGACATAGGCAACCTGGATGTACTTCTTTTTTTATATATTTTTAGTGGTTTGGTTGCTTTGATACAGGCGTCAGGAGGAGTACAAGCTTTTGCTCAGTGGATCTCTAAGTTTATTAAAGGCCCTAACCAAACCCTTCTCGCTTCATGGGGCTTATTGCCGATTACATTTATGGATTGTGGATTCCGTGTTGTAGCAGGTGGCGCGATTATTAAACCGTTGGCAAAACGATATGATGTAGCCAAAGAACGCTTGGCATACATGTTAAATAACTCATCCAGCCCTGTTATTGTTTTAATCCCCCTTGCCACGACGTTTATTGGATATATTATTGGTGTGTTAAATGCAGGCCGCCGGGATAAGTGGTGATCCACTGGCTCTTTTTATCCAATCGCTGCCATTCCACTTTTTTAGTTATATCTCCATTCTTATTGCTCTTTTATCGATTATTCCAGCCGTGAATGTTGGGACGATGAAACAATTGATAAAAGGAAAGCAAAAGGAAACGACAAAAAGAGCCGGGGTAAGAAGCGATAAAACATTTGCCACGGAGTTTTCTAAAGAATTCGAAGAAGGGGAAAGTGAAAATACGGAAAAAGCAGACAGTGCCAAAGATCAAACAGGGAATGCCATGAAAGGTAAAAAGAAAGAAATGGGAATGAAAATGGGGATGGATAACCAAGAACCGGAACTTCCTCCTCGCCTTCTCAATATCTTAGGCCCGATTATTACTTTAATCGCCTTAAGTTTTCTTCTTATGATTGGCAGTGAGGAACCATCTAGAATGATGCTGCAAGCGCTGATCATTACGTTCGTGGTGTCCATTCTTCTCTATCTTGTTCAGGGCTTGTCTTTAAAAAAGATGACGGATCGTTTTATTAAGGGCGGAAATAAGCTCATGGCCACTATTATTATTTTACTTTTAGCTTGGCCTATTTCGGATGTATCGCAGGATTTGGGATTAACTCAGTTGATTGAAACAACGTTAGAAGGGAATATATCACCGATTTGGGTGCCTTTCCTTGTGTGTATCGTTACAGCAGCCGTCACCTATTTTATTGGTTCTTCTTGGGGAGCGTGGGCATTAATGATGCCGGTGGCCATTCCCTTAGCTGTGACGACGGGTAGTTCCATCCCATTAGCTGCCGCCGCCGTGTTTTCTGGGGGAACATTTGGGGATGTTACCTCTCCTGTATCTGGAATGACGGCGATGTCTGCTGGCATTGCCGAGGCGGACCACATGAAGTACGTCCAGGCTATGGCTCCATATAATTTCACAGCTGCAGCGGTATCTTCGCTACTGTTTTTAGGTGTGTCTTTTCTTCTTGTTTAAAATAAGATGAGTTTTGTTTTATTCCATGTATCCCCAAGTATATGGCTCCATAATTAGATAACAATACAAACGAACGATAATAAAAGGGAGGAAATAATGGTATGGCGAATGTAGTTGATTCCTCTGTTCAACAATTCCAAACGTGTATTGATGCTTGCAATAAATGCATGCAGGCTTGTGAAGAGTGCTTAACTTCTTGTTTGAAGGAAACCGATGTCCAGGCGCGGGTCCATTGTATAAACACGTTGAGAGACTGTGCAGACATTTGTGCAATGGCATCCCAGTGGATGTCACGTGGGAGTATGTATGCAAAACAGTTTTGTCAACTTTGTGCTACCATATGTGATGATTGCGCAACCGAATGTGAAAAATTCCAGGATGCACATTGTCAAGAGTGTGCAAAGTTTTGCCGTCAGTGTGCGGAAGAATGCCGCAAAATGGCAGGATAATGTAGAAAAGCAGGTAGCTGTTTACCTGCTTTTCCTATTACACTGAAATTTTATACAAAGTTAGTGGCAGACGTGTTAGTGACTCTGCTCGTCAATTTCTAATGCTGCTCTCGATATAACCAAATCACATAACCGCCTATTCTACAAAGGAAAAAGCTCCATTCAGACATGGCTATGCAACAATCGCAAATTGCCAAACAGTATGGGATATTGGCTGAACAAATGGGGTGGATGACCCACCCAAATGCTTGGTTGAACAGCAGCAGGCGAAAAATTTCTATACACCCTTAACCACCTGTTCATACTTCTTTTCCAATGGGTAACCATGAACAGGATTATGATCAAAATTCCCCAAGATATAGCTGAAAGATTGAAAATGATATGTGATTTAAAAAAACAGAATAATCATGTAAGACACCTTACAAGATTATCCCATTACAAGCTAAAAGAAAAGAGCTATTTATATATTGAATAAGCTCTCTTTGTGGATACTTTCATTCAAACAGGAATGTTTATTCAACAAGTGCTAGTTCCTTTTCAATGACCCATTTATGATTTTCTACTTTCTCTTCCCCGGAAGGAGAGGTGAAATTAATCATATAAACAGTTGTTTCTTCCGCTGAATCAATTGTGGCCTTAGTATTGTACATCCCTACCATATGGGAGGCTTTCAAAGTCACTTCGGATTCTGGTTGTAATGGTGCTTCATCTGGCTCTTCTAATTCTTCATGAATGACCCATTTGTGATTTTCTACTGGTTCTCCACCAGTTTTCGGTGTAAAGGAAACAGAATAAGCTGTAGTATCATAAGCACCTACAATGGTCGCTTCAGCACCACGCATCAAATAACCTTCATCGCTGTGCTCTGCTTCAATTATGGCTTCGCTGCCTACTTCATAGGCTGGATTCTCTGCTTCCTTCAGGTTATCAGGAACTTCACCTGAGCTGGTCAAATGCTCATGCATTCTTGCATCTTCATTTTCCTCATTATTCTCTTCTTCTAAATTTGATTCAAGTGTTTCATCGACCTGTGAGACATTAGCACGAACATCGTCAATCAGAGCTTTTGTCTCTTCAACAGAAGGACTGGACTCTCCAAGTTTCTTGGTTACAGCATCCAAGTGATTTTCTGCAGCATCTAAGCGATTTTGGAAGGAATCAACATCATTATGATATGTTTGTATCTCCTCCTCTGTTAAGTCGTCTGAATTTTCCAGAGAAGCTTTAATCTCTTCTAACACAGATTGAACGGACTCCGTTTTTTTCTCTACTTTTTCTAACCGTTTCTCAATTTTTGAACTCTCGTGTATATCTTCGTTTGGTGGATGCGTCTTAGAGTCGTCTGTTTCTCCAAAAACTTGTCCTGCTGAAAAGGCAAGCCCGGTTGCTACTAAACTTAGAGCTGCTAATTTTATGATTTTCTTGCTCATTGGGTATTCCTCCTTTAAATTTATTTTCATCAGAAAACATACCTGGTTTTTGATTTTTTTAAACATTTAATGAAAGGAGAACGGAAGTAAACAAGAGGAGGAACATATCACCGCCATTCTCGGTGTCTAAAATCATTTCATATCATTTTAGCCGGACATCGATTTCTTTAGGAACTCTATAAAATCTCCACATTTAATTGTTATGCTGAGATATACCGTTTTGTTATGTCATGAAAATATCTCATATAGTTTTTTGATTGTTATTCATTAAGCTATTTCTTTCGTTAGACCCAGAAAGATAAAATCACAGCAGATACATTAAAAGAAACAGCCAAAGGACGCCATTCAGCAGTTAAAGAAGCAAGAACTTGAAGTGATTATGCTGATGGGTGACAATGAACGAACAGCTAAAGCCATTCGGAGCAGGCATCGACCAAGTCATTGCCCAAGTGCTCCCAGAAGAAAAAGCAGAAAAAGTGAAAGGAGTTCAGCGATAAGGGAAGAAAGTAGCCATTGTCGGTGATGGAGTCAATGACGCACCAGCTCTTGCGACAGCCGATATTGGAATGGCCATTAGAACAGGAACAGAAGTGGCGATTGAAGCAGGTGATGTTACCATCCTTGGCGGGGAGTTATTGCTTATTCCAAAAGCAATCCAACTAAGAAACTAACAACAATATCCGCCAAAACTTGTTCTGGGCTTTTGCTTACAATAACGCAGGCATACACATTGCTGCGTCGGGATTTTTGGCACCGTAAGTTGCAGGAGCTGCAATGGCCTTCAGCTCTATAAGTGTAGTGACAAACTCTTCGATTGAAACGTGTCAAAATATAAATGAAATAAAGAAAGGGGAAATAACTCATACAAAAAACATTAGATGTAAAAGGGATGACTTGCGGTCATTGTGAACAATCTGTAAAAGGTGCATTAGACGAATTGGACGGTGTCACTGTCGTTGACGTTAACTTAAGTAATGGGAAAGTAGACGTTACCTGTGACGAGGAAAAAGTTACTCTTGATGATATGCGTGAAGCAGTAGAAGAGCAAGGGTATGATGTCATAGCGTAACGAATAATCGGAACTGATTCCTTGCATTGGTTGGGACTAGCCTTATTTTCTCCATAAAAACTTCATAAATAAGGGGTACATTGTTTGATAGACCATACGTTCAACATTTTTTCTCCATGCTTTCTAGATAATTATTTTATAGAATAAAGGATATCGAACGGCTAATGAATAGGGGAAAGTTCTGATATCTGTTATGCTTTTCACTTTATATCATCAGCAAAGAATAAAGCATGGAATGGTATTTTTTAAACTTCTAGCACGGATACAAAAAGGGAGGAAAGAAATATGATGAATGGAATGATGAACGGAACTGGAATGGATGGTGGATTTTTTGGTTTTGGTTTTTTCGGAATCCTCATTATTTTAGCTATCATTGCGATCATTGTGTGGATGGTGAAGGGGAGTGATGGTAACTCACCGCAGTCTTCCAGCAACCGTTCTTTAGAAATATTAAAGGAACGTTTGGCAAAAGGAGAAATATCTGAGGGAGAGTATGATCGTTTGAAAAGAAAGTTGGAATAGTATTGGTGGAAAAAAAAGGAAATATACAATCATGGGCTTCATGCAAGGAGACATGAAAGCTATGACAAAAGGGGATCAGAAAGGAGGGTGCAGCATGACAAAGAATAACGAACAAAATATGGATCACAATCATCATCAAGAGCATCACCACGAACACCACCGTCACAACGACAACCAAAGTAACTATCATGGTCACAATGATACCCATGAAAAGCATGATCGTCATATGGAACATCATCATTCCCCCAATCATCACGACCATGGGGGGAAGGACCACCATGATCATGGACATGGCGGACATCATGACCATGGGGAAATGATTGCTGACTTTAAAAAACGTTTTTATATTTCTCTTATCCTGACTATTCCAATTTTAGCCTTGTCACCCATGATTCAAATGTTTATGGGAGTGGACTGGAGCTTTTCAGGTGATCTATATATCCTATTTGCTTTATCTACGGTTATCTTTTTCTATGGAGGTTGGCCGTTTATTACTGGAGCCGTCAGTGAGTTAAAAAACAAGAATCCAGGAATGATGACGCTGATTGGACTAGCTATCACCATTGCTTACGGCTACAGTATGATGGTGGTATTTGGATGGGAAGGGGACCAGCTTTTCTAGGAACTCGCCACCCTCGTTGACATTATGTTGCTTGGGCATTGGATTGAAATGAAATCTATTATGGGGGCGTCGAACGCTTTAGAGCGGCTAGTAAAACTAATGCCAAATGAAGCCCATCGATTAAATGAACCTTCCATCGATCGGTATCTTCTCTCCGGGCTTAATCAGAACGCGATCCTCCCTTTTTTTCCACCTCAACGGTTAAGGATCCTTCTTTATTATCTTTATTTTGCAGATCTGATACGGGAACGTCCTCTGCTTCATCGTTTAATGGATCCGCCAATCACCTCATCGCCAACAGATTTTTCTACCGGCAGTAAGTGGCAATTCTGCGATTGATGAAGCGATGCTTACAGGAGAATCGGTACTTATTCAAGGTTATTACGATGGTAAAAGAAGCTCAGGAGTCGAAATCAAAAACACAGGATTTAACCAATCGGGCAGCCAAGTGGTTATTTTATCTTGCATTAGCAGCCGGGTTCCTCACCTTATTTATTTGGCTACTGTTAGGTTATTCTTTTGATGTGGCCTTGCAGCGTATGGTAACAGTGATGGTTATTACCTGTCCGCATGCGCTTGGATTAGCAGCCCCACTTGTTGTCGCGGTTTCCACGGCGATTTCAGCAAAACACGGTCTCTTAATCCGCAACCGAGCAAATTTTGAAGAGGCTAGAAGGTTAAATGCAGTCGTATTTGATAAAACGGGGACCTTGACCAAAGGGGAATTTGGGGTAACCGACATCATGCCTAGCGAAGGCTGCTCGAAAGAGGATATCTTATATTATGCCGCCAGTCTCGAACAACAGTCCGAACATCCGCTTGCAGCTGGCATTGTCAATGATGCGAAAGAAAAAGGGGTAACGTTAGGAAAAATAGAGGAATTTCAGTCCATCACCGGAAAAGGCATTGAGGGGAAAGTTGATGGACATAAAATTAATGCAGTTAGCCCTGGTTACGTAAAAAGCCAGAAACTAACCTATGACCAAGACCTCTTTAATAAGATGTCAGAAGAAGGAAAAACCGTTATTTTTGTCTTAATGAATGACACTTTAATCGGAATGATTGCTCTGGCAGACATGATCCGGGAAACAGCGAAGGAAGCTGTTGCGATACTAAAGGAGAAAGAAGAGATACACTCTATTATGCTGACAGGTGATAATGAGAAAGTAGCCAATTGGGTAGCGAAACAATTAGGTATCGATGAAGTGTACGCGGAAGTGTTACCGGATGACAAAGCCAATCAAGTGAAGAAAATACAAGAAAAAGGCTGGAAGGTAGCGATGACAGGTGATGGTGTCAATGACGCTCCGGCTCTTGCAACAGCTGACTTAGGGGTTGCGATTGGAGCAGGAACAGACGTCGCCATGGAAACGGCAGATGTTGTCTTGGTAAAGAGTAATCCGAATGACGTGGTCAGCCTTATGGATTTATCAAAGAAGACCTACCGAAAAATGGTTCAGAACCTCTGGTGGGCGACGGGATATAATATCGTAGCAATCCCGCTCGCTGCCGGTGTCCTCGCACCGATTGGTTTAGTATTAAGCCCGGCGGTCGGGGCCGTGTTAATGAGTTTAAGTACGGTGATTGTAGCTATTAATGCGCAGCTGTTAAAAGCGTAAAGAAGAAAGACTGGGGGACTTTTATGTCTCGCTCAGTCTTCTATTATTTTTTATTATACAGCACGGAGTATAAATATAGAATAAGGTGATGGGTTTAATGAACAGGAAAGTGATTGGTTCTATATTGATTGTCATACTTTTGGCAATAGGGTACTTTATCTCTCCGTTTTATAATAACGAGGGATATAATACAGGCTCACAGGGTGGTATTAGCATTTTAGAGGTTGGTGCTCAGGAAGTAAGGGATCGTCCGGTAAAAACGTATGAATTAACAGCACAAGAAACAGAGTGGGAGTTGGGGGATGGAAAGCAGGTAAATGCGTGGACGTATAACGGTACGGTACCTGGAGAAGCGTTGCGCGTTACAAAAGGTGACTTTGTGCGCGTCCATTTAAAAAATGAATTAGATGTTCCCGTGACGATTCACTGGCACGGGGTCATACTGCCTAACAAGATGGACGGAGTACCGGGCCTCACTCAAGATGCGGTAGAACCTGGAGAGTCGTTCACGTATGAATTTATTGCCAATGACCCCGGTACTTATTGGTATCACTCGCATCAACATAGTGCGGATCAAGTAGACCGAGGCTTATATGGGTCGCTTGTTATTGAAGAAAAAGAACCAGAATATGAACAAGATGAATTTTTCATCCTCGACGAATGGACAACGGGATCAGGTGATCAAGGATCTTTCAACATGGGAGGAATGATGCAAGGTCACATGTCCGGGGACGGAGAAATGGACACGAAGCAACTGTACGATACGTTTACGGTAAACGGAAAATCTGGAGATGCCATTGAACCCTTAGTGATGAAAGAAGGAGAAACAGCCAGATTGCGGTTTGTGAATGCAGGCTACCAGCAACATCAGCTTATGTTCCCAGAAGATTCGATAAAAGTGATTGCCAACGACTCAGAAGAAGTCTCAGGGGAGAAAGGTTCCGCACAAGTTGTTGAGATTGCACCAGGGGAGAGAATCGATGTAGCTTATATAAAACAAAGTGATGAACCAGCAGTCATTGCTGAAAATCCCAACGTGGAAAACGCAGGGGATATGCAAATCCCGGTCGTTTCCAATGAAAACGCCGTCGTTCAGGATGATGTCACGGTCCCCGTAAGTTCAGCTATGGCCGACGGAACATCTTATGGAAGTGAAGAGCTGCTATTTAAGGAAACGCCTGATCCAGACGTCACCTATGACATGGATTTAAGTATGGGCATGAATATGGGAGAAGGAATGTCTTTTCAAATCAATGGTCAATCCTTTCCAGAGACGCCTCCTATCAAAGTAGAAGAAGGGGATATTGTCAAAGTTAATATAAAAAACGAAGGACGAATGAATCATCCGATGCATCTACACGGTCATCGCTTTCAAGTGGCTTCGAAAAACGGTACCTCGTATGATAATCCGATTGTAAAAGATATGATCCATGTGAAACCTGGTGAAGAGTATGTTGTTTACTTTGAAGCCGATAATAAAGGGGAGTGGCTATTTCATTGTCATGATAATAATCACGCCGACCTTGGAATGATAACTATCGTTGATTATAAGGGAGTATACTCACCTTTTGAAATTGGAGGAGAAAATCAGCCGGAATAAAAGGGAAAATAAATTGGCTGTAGTAGACTTACTAGCAGAAGTAAATAGTGAAAAAAGGAGATGAGTCTATGTTTCATTATACCGTAGAAACAAACCAAGCCATCGAAGAAGCGATGTCATCCTTAGAGGAAAGCTTAAAAGAAGAAAAGTTCGGGGTGCTTTGGCATTTTGATATCAAAGAGACATTGCAAAATAAGGGTTTTGCATTTAACCAACCTTATCATGTAATGGAAGTTTGTAACCCGCAGGAAGCTCAACGCGTATTATCGGAGAATCAAATGGTGGGTTACTTTCTGCCATGTAAAATCGTTGTTTATGATGATGGAGGGACAACGAAAATTGGACTGCCAAGACCAACGGCTTTGATTGAAATGGTGAACGATCCCTCTATTAAAGACTTTGCCCAGGATATTGAGGTCCGTTTAATTACATGTATGGACAGAGCTGTGTAAAGGCATAGTGTGTCTATCAGGACTCTTGGACGGGGGTGATTACTTCTGTGTCTCAAGGGTTCTTTTTTCATAGGTGAAGCTTATTCAAAAAGAATATAATTTGCTTCACACAAATTCCATAATTATTCGCTACACTATACACGTAGAAATGAATGGGAGGAACAAGGGTGGTACGTATACTGATAGTAGACGATGAACAACAGATGCGCCAACTAGTACACGTTTATCTCCAAAACGAAGGGTATACCTTGGATGAAGCAAGTTCTGGTGAAGAAGCTATTCAAAAAATGCAAAGTCAATCATATAATGTTCTTATTTTGGATATTATGATGCCTGGAATAGATGGATGGGAAGTGTGTAGGCAAGTACGGAAAGGAAATACTGAGACAGGAATTTTGATACTTACCGCAAAAACGGAAGTAACAGATCGTGTGAAAGGACTTAATCTTGGAGCAGACGACTATTTAATAAAACCATTTGCTCCCGAAGAACTTGTTGCCCGTGTAAAAGCTTTACTTAGAAGAAGCACTCATGTTGGTGATGACAAACCTCAGGACTTAATAATTGAAGAATTATGCATAAACATAGAGCGCCATGAGGTGAAAGTAGCAAACATCCCCGTTGAGCTTACATCCAAAGAGTTTGACATCTTACTGTTGATGGCAAACCGTCCAAAACGAGTGTTTACTCGAGAACACGTGATGGAGCAAGTTTGGCCCATAAATGAATGGCAAGACCCCCGTACAATTGATACACATATAAAAAATATCCGAACTAAGCTAAAGAATAATCAACTGTCGTTTAACCCGATTAAAACCGTGTGGGGAGTCGGGTATAAATTCAACTTTCCAGATGGTGCGAAACAATGAATACTATCTTTTATAAGCTTGGCGGCGCTATCACAATCTTATTTCTTGTCGTCCTGCTACCGCTTGGTTTTGTGATGTTAGAGATCTTCCATAATTATAATCATACTCATCTCAAGGAAGAGACAGAAGAAATGGCTTCTCAATATGCGATCATGCTTGCTGCTTCAAATCGGCTGGACATAGATTTGCTTGTTGATGCAATGGCTGCAGAAACCGTGCGAGAGATTATTGTGTTTGATCAGACAAAAAAAGTAATAGAAACGTCTGGAATTGAAAGCTTTACGCCCAATAAAAATATGTCAGGAACTGAAGAAATAGGAAGCTATGTCAATCCAGAAAATAATGAACGCTACTTTTATGTGGGCAAACCCGTTTCGGATGAATCTATCGGATCCGTGTATGTTTTTTCTCCATCCAATTTAATGAGTTCCTCAGCTACTCGAGTACAAAATGCTTTATTGTTATCAGGGCTTGGAGCACTTCTTTTGGCTATAGGGTTTACATTCATATTCTCCAGAAAACTTACAAACCCTCTTCACTTGATGGAGAAAGCAGCGAAGAAGTTAGCACGTGGAGATTTAGAAGCGAAAGTTCCCGTTACAACGAAAGATGAACTGGGGTTTCTCGCTCGTTCCATGAATGATCTTGCAAGGGAATTAAAAAGGTATCAAGACAGCAGGCGTGAATTTTTCTCTAATGTTTCTCATGAATTTCGAACCCCGCTATCCTATATACAAGGATACAGTCATGCATTAAAGAATGGTCTTCACCAAAATGAGGATCAAAGACAACAATTTATCCATGTCATTCATGACGAAGCAAACCGAATGAATCGATTGATTGATGATTTATTTGAATTATCGCGGATGGAGGAAGAACGATTTCCTTTGGAGCTGGAGCTTGTACATCTTGGGTACATTGCACAAAAAGCAGTAAGGAAAGTGAGACCGAGTGCTGGAGAGAAAGCAATAACCCTTGTCACGGAAATAGAGGAAGATATCCCCGACATTGTGGGAGACAGCTTTCGTTTGGAACAGATTTTTATGAATTTACTACAAAATGCCGTCCGGTACACAGAGCATGGCAGCGTTCGAGTCAAGGTACTGGAGGAAAATGGTAAAGTAAAGGGAATGGTCTCCGACACGGGGTCTGGAATCGCTTCTAAGGAACTTCCATATATTTTTGAACGTTTCTATCGAGTTGAAAAGTCAAGGGCGCGTGACTTCGGAGGAACAGGCTTGGGACTTGCCATTGTGAAACAATTGACGGAACTTCAATATGGAACGATCGATGTAGAAAGCCGCCATGGGAAAGGAACAACCTTTACGTTGTGTTTTCCGGAAGCAAGGGAGGGTGACGAATGAGAAAAGTAGAATGGATTATTGCCTCGATTTTTATTGTTTTGGGCCTTCATTGTCTCGTCATGGCTGGTACTCTCCTGCCAGGAGCAGCGGAAGATTCCACTTATTTTTCTCTCTTACTTCGGGTTTGTTTTTGGATGGGAATCCCTATCTTCGGAGGCTTTGCTATATACATGATCATCATGACAATAAAAAAACGGAAAGGAAAGGTATTATGAAACCTTTAATTACCTCTATTATAAGTTTATTCACTGTAGCAATTATTACGGGATGTGGAACAGAATCTGCTGAACCAGAAGCTCCAACAGAACAAACAGAGCCAGAAGCAGAGCAAACAGAATCCAAAGGGGATATAGAAGAAGTCGAATTTCCTCACATGCATGGACTTGCTTTTACAGAGAATGGAGAAAAAGCATACACTCCGGCTCACGATGGTTTAAGGGTATTTGAAGATGGGATATGGAAGAGAGTAGAAGGACCTCGACATGATTATATGGGATTCTCGATGACGGCAGATGGTTTCTATAGCAGCGGACACCCCTCTATGCAGACGGACTATGAGAATCCACTCGGCATAATCAAAAGTACGGATGAAGGAAAGTCCATTGAAGTGTTGGGATTAGAAGGAGAAGTAGATTTTCATCTCATGTCAGCAGGATATAACTCCGGTGCAATCTACGTGCTCAACCCGCAACCAAACTCCAGCATGGAGGATATAGGCCTATATGTTACCACTAACGAAGCTCAGGATTGGGAAAAAGGAGACATGGATGGGGTGTCTGGAAATGTCAGAGCTATTGCAGCTCATCCTGAGCAACAAGGAATAGTAGCTGTAAATACAGAAGAGGGGGTCTTCCTGTCTCAAGATGCGGGAAATACATTTGAACAAGTATTAAGTGGAAATACGGTTTCAGCCTTAACATTTACGCATGATGATGAAATGATTGCTGCTGTAGGCACCGGAGAAGAGACAACCTTACAAGTGATTGATTCATCTGGAGGGACACAACAAATGCCAGTCCCCGAAATAAAAGCAGAAGATGCCATTAGTTACATTGCTCAAAATCCTCAATCAGCCGAGACCCTTATGGTTACCACGTTCGAGAAAGATATTTTTTATACAGAAGATAATGGGGAATCATGGGAAAAAACGGTTGAAGAAGGAAAAAGTCAAAATAATTCATAACAAATAGCTTTTCTTTCTAATTCCATTCAGCTCCATATGAATAACCCTTTTTAATTTTCATTTGTTCTTTTAAAACCGGTTCATTGGATGCCTCTCATATGAAAGGCATGGAAGGGGCAACGGCTGAAATTGATTCAGCTAAGAAACGACGGTTTACATGGTTGATTCACCACAATCTCGAGTGGTGAAAAAGTTAAAAATCATAAATGGGTTATTGAAGAGGAAATCAGCCCTGTGGAATAACAGTTAATAAGTTAATGTCAGTGTGCAAGAGAGCTAACTTTTTGGATAGCTCTCTTTTTACACGATGGAATCGTTTATTTGTACAAAAGGCCGTAATTTAACTTTTATATCGAGTAGAAATAAAACATATTTATTACGTAAAATATAGATTTGACGTAATAATATTAAAAATTATAAAATTTAATGAACAATCTAATTCAGAGGTGATATCGTGGCTGACTACTCAAAACAACAACAAGAATATGTGAAACTTGAACGAATTCTAAAAGAGTTACCCTGGTACATAGAAGAATTCATCGATTACAAAAGAAGAAGATTATCTGCGTCTTCCTTACTGAATTATTGTCATGATCACAAATTTTTTTTAACTGGCTTATTACTGAAGGTATTTATGAAGGTAATATCAAAGACGTACCTTTAGAATCTTTAGAAAAGTTAACTGTACAACAAATCGAAGGGTTTTTGAGTTTTCTTTGTTATCAATTAGGTAATAAGGAGATTACTGTAAATCGAAAGCTATCTGCTCTAAAGTCACTGTTTCACTACCTTCAAAACATTGCAGAAAATGATAACTTAACTCCTTATCTTCAAAGGAATGTCATGGCCAAGGTAGAGTTTAATGAAATTAATGATACTCCAGAAACGGTTGCAAATAAAATGGAAGGCAATATTCTAACTGGAGTTGATTATGAAAAATTCAGGCTTTTTATTGCCTACGATTACGGTCAGAATAATAAAGATAACAAAAAAATCCACAATTTTTATCTGTTCAATAGGGAAAGAGACACTGCGATAGTATCTTTTATTTTAGGCTCAGGTTTACGTTTATCAGAAATAATAAATCTAAATATTAGTGACATAGATTTCAATAAGTGCTTAGTACGTGTTATGAGAAAAGGGAATAAAGAACAGTTTGTTTACTTCAGTAAGCAAGCAATGGTTGATTTAGACCAATACCTGAAGATCAGAGAAACTAAATATAAAGTGAATCAAAACACTAAAGCTTTATTTATATCAGCTCCAATGGGACCTAAAGGAACAACGAGGCGTATGACAGCAAGAGCTGTCGAGAAAATGATTGAAAAATATGCTAAAGCCTATGGAAAACCGTCTTTAACAGTGCACAAGCTTCGTCATTCTTTTGCATCCAGGTACCATAATCAAATTAATGATGTACCAAAATTAAGAAGGCAGCTAGGGCACTCCTCAATTCAGACTACAATGATCTACACTCATATAAGAAATGAAGATTTAAAAAATGCAGTTGATGAAATGGATTTTCCAAAAGATGATTGAGAACCTTACTATTTATGTAGTGTAACCGTCAAGTTAATTTGAACAGTTTTTGCTCATTTATTTTGAACACTTTTTTCATCGAACAACGTTTCACGGTATTTGATACGATGGCTGCCGCCGTCTAAATGAATAACCTCTGATCGATGAAGAAGGCGATCCAGGATCGCCGTCGCAATCCCTTGATCTCCCAAAAGCTCTCCCCAATTCTCCGGCCCCTTGTTGGAAGTTAGAATAATGGAACTTCGTTCATATAGATGATTGATGAGATGGAAAAAGAGATTCGCTTCGTGATGGTCCATCGCCATATACATTAAGTCATCCATGATGACGAGATCAGCTTCCCGAATTCGTTTCAAACGAAGCTGGGACTTGCGGACATAGGTTTCCGTTTTCAGTAACGTAACGAGCTCCCCCATAGACA
>NZ_AUCI01000006.1 GCF_000429685.1 Salibacterium aidingense DSM 18341 | reverse complement strand
CGTTCTTTGCCTATAGAACAAACACCACTAGTGCCGAGGCGGCGTTCATTTTTTCCATTCGGGCCCAGACCCAGCTAAGGAGCTTAGCCGCCCCCCACCACATGGATACGCCGGACGAAGGAATGTATGGACACCCATCCAGTGATATATGGGAGGGTTAGCGACCATGTGCGATGTGGGTGATTACCAAGAGCACGGTCATATAATAATTTACCAACAAATTCCTGTTCGAGCAGTTGGAAGGAATCCAAACTGGTTCAAATTGTTATAAATAACAATATATGTGTCCGTGAGGTGGGAATGAATCTATCTGGTGATAATTGATAGGATAGAAATTAGGAGAAAACAAGAGCATGTGGAAGAATAATTAATTACAAAGAGGGAGAGGTCATGTTTTACTATCCAGCTCCCTTGTGTGAAAAGTGAAAAAATTTGTATTGACTTTCCTTAACAAAATGGGTATTCTTTTATTAAATCATAATGTTATAACATTATATCGTTATATTTTTTACGGGAAGGAGTAATACATGTCTTCAGCATCTGAGAGAACATCGAATTATGTGAAGGAACCGATTGTTGAAATCACAGGGCACAGCGATCAAGTATGGCAAGGGTATAGCAGCATCGCCAAAGAATTGAATCAAGCCATTCACAATTATCCGTTAGAAAAAACGATTATCACGATTGAATGTTATCCGGGGGTGAGGGAAGAGGAAATTATGCAGGGGCTGTCCGGGTATTTGAATTTTGATCTTATTGTTAACTCGGACAGTGTGGCGTATCCTGCTGAAATAGTAACGGAAATGATTGAACGGAACCTTACAGAGGATAGGGTATTTGGGGCGATTTCTCCCCATCACCTGGAGGAGTTTTTTGACAACGAGAAGGTAGACGACGTAAGAAAGCAAATCGAGGATTTACACACTGGAACCATTCTAGTTTATGGAGTAGGAGCCAGTGTGATTTCTAAAGGAGACATCTTCCTTTATGCCGATTTGGCACGCTGGGAAATTCAGAAGCGTTATGAAAGGAAAGAATTAGGGAATTGGAAAGCGGATAACAGGGAAGAAGAACCGCTGCTTAAATTTAAAAGAGGGTATTTCTTTGAATGGCAGGCGGCGGATCGTTTAAAAAAAGATGTTCTTATGGATATTGATTATCTGCTGGATACCAACTTGGACAATAAGCCGAAGATGATTACCAATGATGCATTATTTAACGGATTAGACCAGGTGGTTCATCAGCCTTTCCGAGTCGTTCCTTATTTTAAGCCAGGGGTGTGGGGCGGCCAATGGATGAAGGAAGTATGTGACCTGGATCGGAATGCAGCGAACTTTGCCTGGGCTTTTGACTGTGTGCCGGAAGAAAACAGTTTATATCTTCAATTTGGCAGGGTTACTCTGGAAATTCCATCTATAAACGTAGTGTATTTTAAACCAAGAGAATTATTAGGAGAGAAAGTTCATGCCCGCTTTGGGACGGAATTTCCTATTCGCTTTGATTTTTTGGATACGATGGATGGGCAAAATCTGAGTCTTCAAGTGCATCCCCTGACAGAGTATATCCAAGATCAATTTGGGATGCATTATACCCAGGATGAAAGTTATTATTTATTGGATGCCGGGGAGGATGCGGTGGTTTATCTGGGGTTAAAAGAAGATGTGAACAGCGAAGAAATGGTTGAAGACCTTCAACGTGCAAATGAAGGAGAACTATCATTTCCAGATGACAATTATGTCAATCAATATCCAGCCCAAAAGCATGATCACTTTTTAATTCCGGCGGGAACCGTCCATTGTTCCGGCAAAAACAGCATGGTCCTGGAAATTAGTGCTACTCCCTATATTTTCACTTTTAAATTATGGGATTGGGGAAGGGTCGATCTGGATGGCAAGCCAAGACCTGTCCACCTTACTCATGGAGAAAAAGCCATCCAATGGGATCGGACAAAATCATGGGTAGATAATCACTTAGTGAACCGTATCGAAACGGTGGATGCGGGGGATGGATGGCGTGAAGAAAAAACGGGGCTGCACGAACGTGAATTTATCGAGACAAGACGACATTGGTTTCAAAAAACCGTAGCCCATGACACCCATGGCGGGGTGAATGTTCTTAATCTCGTGGAGGGAGAAGAAGCTGTAGTAGAAAGTCCTGCTCATGCCTTTCCCCCTTTTATTGTTCACTATGCGGAGACCTTTATTATCCCGGCTCACGTTGGGCCGTATACGATAAGACCTCACGGGGACAGCGAAGGAAAAGAAATGGCGACCATCAAAGCCTGGGTTCGAACCTGATGTCTGCGTTTCTGCTAACGAGTACAGCGAAGAAAGGGATGAGGTGATACGTTTGAAGAAATTTGATCCCGGCCTGGGGGTTAGAATAGATAAGGACCAAATGGAGTTCAGGTACGATCAGGATGTATTTGGCCCCCAGCCAGAAAAACGAACGCTTTCTGATATACGCGGAAGTTTAAAAGACCCGGACTGCAAAGGGCCCGATATTGTTTATTCTATAGCAATGGATGTTGGAAAGAAAAAACATCAAAAGCAACTGTACCAGAGAAAACTTCTGTTTGGTGTGGTAACGTATGCGGCAGGAGCACTCGGGGAGGAACCCATTAGAAGTCAGGGCCATATTCACAAAGCTTCTTCTCACAGCGGCTGGTCCCCGCCGGAAATCTACGAGATATGGGAAGGAAAAGCCGTTATTTATATGCAGGAATACGCAGATGATTTTCCGGGGAAATGTTACGCCGTACAGGCAGGCCCTGGGGATGTGGTGGTCGTTCCTCCCGGCTGGGCTCATTCAACGATAAGCGCTGATCCCGCTGCCCCGCTGACATTTGGAGCCTGGTGTGATAGGGAATATGGATTTGAATACGGAAAAATAAGAGCCCATCAAGGCCTGGCATGGTATCCTATATTAGATGATAATTTTAATATTGTCTGGGAACATAATGACAATTATATCTATACCAATTTAATTGAAAAGTCCCCCAATAAATATGAAAATCTCGATATCACAGAGAGAATACCTATATATAAGCAGTTTGAAAATAATCCGGATACGTTTCAATTTGTGTCGAAGCCCTTTTTAAAAAGAAATGAATGGGAAAATTTTGTACCATAGAAAAGGAGGAGTCCTCAGTGGAATGTAGTAAAGCTAAAGTGCAGATAGATACAAGCACAGGAAAGTTAACAGGAGAAGATGTTTCCAAATCGACACATCAGTTGAAACATTTGCAGGGAATTTTTGAAGATCAGGCTGCCTATGAAGCTATGAATCCAGAAACCATCGTTTATGAGGTAGAAATGCATGATAAAGAGACACTTGGAACGGAAGGGGGCCTGTTATTCGGTACGAGTTATATTTATCCTGGAAAAGTGGGCAAGGAATATTTTATGACGAAAGGACATTTTCACCAGAAAAGAAACCGCGCCGAATACTATTGGGGCATCCAGGGACATGGCGTTCTTTTGTTCATGTCAGAAACGGGGGAGGTCACAGCCGAAGAAGTACTGCCGGGCTCCCTTCATTATATCCAGGGGTATACGGCTCACCGCCTGGTCAATATTGGGGAAGATGTTCTTGCTGTTGGGGCCTGCTGGCCATCAGACGCAGGACACGACTATGCGGACATATTAGAACGTGGATTTTCCAAAAAAGTGAGAGAACGAAACGGAGTTCCTTTCATCGAATAAATAAATGGAGTGGGAATAATGACATTAGATTTTTCTAAAGGAGCAGCACCTCTTTATTACCAACTTGAAGATATTATTAAAGAGAAAATTATGACAAACGAATATGAAGTCGGCCAAAAGATAGAAACAGAAAAAGAGCTGGAAGAAAAATATCAATTAAGCCGTATTACCGTGAGACAGGCATTAAATGAGCTGGTTCAAAAGGGTTACCTGCTTCGGCAGCGTGGAAAAGGAACCATTGTATTGGGACAGAATTTATTCAAAGAACAAATCGTAAAAGTAAAAAGTTTTACGGAGGAGATGAGAGAGAGGGGCCTGGAGCCAGGGACCTTAAGTATTAACGTATCGTTGCTCCAGGCAAATGCCGCCGAAGCAGAAAAATTAAAAATAAACGAAGGCGAAGAGTTTTATAAAATAGAACGTGTAAGAACAGCTAATGACATTCCTATTGTTGTGTTTGAAACTTATCTTCCCAACAGAGCCGTTTTTAGTGAGGAAAAATTAAGAAATATCGAGTCTCTCTATGCTTTTATGAAGCAGCACCACATCAATATACAACGCACCTCTGAATGTTTTGAAGTCGGATTTGCCAGTAAAACGATAGCAGAAGAGCTTGAAGTGGAAGAAGAATTTCCACTTATGCTGAGAACGAGACAATCCTTTGATTCGAAGGGGCATGTCGTAGAGTATACGATCGCTCATTACCATTCCAAATTGTATAAGATTTATATGGAAATGGAGGGGATTTAACCCTTACTCTTTTTCTGTTAAATATAAATGTTATAATCTTATAACATTTAAAATGAAAAGGCTTTCAATATATGTTGTATATAGTGATAAATTCAGGAGGAGTGATACTGTGGAAAAATTTATTTCATTATTTGAAAAGTATATGATCCCGTTAACAAGTGCTTTGGATCGCAGCAAAATATTTACTGCCCTGAGAGAAGCCATGTTATTGACAATACCGGTTATTATAGTCGGCTCCTTTGCGTTAATTTTCAGTAACATTCCGTTTTTGGATGAACTGGCTCCCGAGGTAAACCAGTATTTACAAACCTTTTTTTCGCACATTTTTCCAGTAACCTTGGGGATCCTGGCCATTTTAGTATTAGTTGGGATATCTACAAACTATGCTAAATTAAATGATGTAGATCCAGTGTATGGTTTGATTACTGCTCTTATCTCTTTTTTAACGATAACTCTCTTTGAAACAGAAACTTCGGGTACGCAAAACGGAGAAGTGATAGAAAATATTACCGTCCAGAATGTGATTCCAACAAATATCCTTGGAGCAGAAGGTATTTTTACAGCCATTTTGGTAGCTTTTATTTCCGTTAAAATTCATGCTTTTGTTATACAAAAGAACTTCACGATTAAGATGCCCAGTTCTGTTCCGCCTAACGTTTCAAAATCGTTTACGTCCCTCGTTCCCATGATTATTACGGTTTTATTTTTCTTAATCATTAGGAACATCATCGTCTTAACTCCATTTGATAGTCTTCATGTCATGATTTACACCGTTATTACAGAACCATTAACGGCACTCGGAAACAATGTCTTTTCCATATTATTTTTAACGTTTGTTCAACAAGTTCTTTGGTTTGTAGGTATTCACGGCACTTCCATCCTCAATGCCGTATGGGGACCGGTCGAGCAGACGATGACAGGGGCAAACCTTGCCGCATTTCAAGCAGGCGAGCCACTTCCCTATATCCTGACGCAGCCTTTTCGGGAAGTATACGGAGTAGGCGGAGCTCAGGGAATTTTAGCTGCCATTGTTGCTACGATGATAGTAAGGAGATCCAAGCAAATGCGGACGGTTTCGCGGTTATCGATCACGCCGGGTCTATTTAACATTCAAGAACCCTTTCACTTTGGAGCCCCAACGTTCTTGAATCCGATTTTATTTATTCCCTATGTATTTATCCCGGTTATACAAGTTGGGCTTGCTTATGTAGCGGTCATAATAGGGTTTGCTCCTGTTCCTGTCACTCTTGTTCCCTGGACCACACCAATCATACTAAGCGGCCTGTTGTCCACCGATTTTAATATTATGGGGGCCGTGCTTCAACTCATTTTATTTGCGTTAGCCGTTGTTTTATGGATTCCTTTTATCAAGACGGTGGACCGGGGGTACCTGCATGAGGAACAAGAGAATAAAGAGGGTGATTCTTAAAAATCACATGACCTTTTAGAAAATTAAAATAATAGAAGGAGTTTTACCATGACAGAAAAAGCTTTTACCTTTCCAAAAGATTTCAAATGGGGAAGCGCCGTATGGGCGCAGGGCACCGAGGGGGCCTTTGATGAAGATCAAAAATCTAAGACGGTATTTGAAGAATATGCGCTGCAGAACCCTTCGAGAATGCAGCAGGGAATTGGTCCCTTCCACACCCTGGATTGGTATAACCGATATGAAGATTATATTAGTTATATGGAGGAACTGCATCTGAATTCTTTCCGCACCTCTATTTCCTGGGCACGGCTGATGCCGGATGGGAGGAATGTCAATCAAAAAGCAGTCGATTATTATACCAGCATGTTTAAAAACATGGCGCAGAAGAATATGGACGTTTGGGTTGTCTTATATTGGTTCGATATGCCTTTGCATTTTGAAAAGCAAGGTGGGTTCTCCAATAGAGACATCATCCCTTTATTTAAAGACTATGTCAGCGTTTGTTTTGAGCTATTTAGTGAATATGTAGACATATGGTTCGTATATAATGAGCCGGCGGTTGATATCATGCTTAAATACTTTAATGACCGCTGTTATCCGAACGAAATCAACTTTAATAAAGCCTATCAAAGCATGTATAACATGGTCGTAGCTCATGCAGAAGTCGTTAAAGAATTCAAACGTTTAAATATCGATTCATGCAAAATTGGCAGTGTATTAGATATCAAACCCGTGTATCCCCGCTCTTTTCATGAAAAAGATGTAGAGGCTGCCGAGATTTTTTCGCTGCTTCATGATAAATCGTGGCTGTCCTCTTTCATCCATGGCGTCTTTCCAGAGGAATTAAAAGAATTTTTGAGAGGTTTGAACGCGTTACCACGGATGGAGAAGCATGATGAGGCTTTGCTTAAAGAAAATACCATACAAGTTTTAGGCATAAACCACTATTTCCCCGTTCGTGTGCAGGCAAAACAGCACCTTAGGAATCCCGAAGCACCGTTACAACCGGAGTCATTTTTCGATTATTATGATATGCCGGGCAGGAAAATGAACAAATATCGAGGCTGGGAAATGTATCCTAAGGCTATCTATGATGTATTAATCGATATCCGCGATCATTACAACAATATTGAATGTTATATTACAGAAAATGGGATCGGAGTGCAGAACGAAGAAAGATTCAAAAACAAGGAGGGGGTGATTCAGGACGATTATAGAATCGATTATGTTCGTGATTATCTAGAGCAATGTTATTACGCCATACAGGAAGGCTGCCAATTAAAGGGGTATCATATGTGGTCGTTTATCGACTTATGGTCCCCCACCAATCAATTTCTGAATAGGTACGGTTTTGTAGAATTTCATCCTGAGACCAGGGAGACAAGGATTAAAAAAAGCGGTCATTGGTTTAAAGACGTGATTGATCAAAACGGCTTTAAGAAGAGGAACTCGGATTAAGGCCAGCCAACGTTTTATATAATCATAGGAGGAGGTACGGATAAATGAATATCGTATTATGCTGTAATGCAAGGATGTCTACCAGTATTTTAGTAAATAAAATGCAGAAGAGCGCGAAAGAAAGAGAGTTGAATAATTATAGCAGTCCCGTCAAATGATGTTATAAATTATGTGGAAGAGGCGGATGTATTACTACTGGGTCCTCAAGTCCGCTACCAATTACAGCAGATGAAAAAACTGGGAGAGGAAAATGGTTTTAAGGTGGATACCATTAACTCCGTCCATTACGGGATGGCAAATGGGGAAGAAGTATTGAATATGGCCATAAAAATGGCAGACACAGAGTAAGCAAGGAAAGTGCTAAACTCTCATACAACTTAATCACTTTTATTAGACTTTTTATCCAGAATGGAGCGTAACTCTTCAATATCTTCCTCGGATAAGGAATCCTCCTGGATGAATTGAACGAGCATGGACTTTAAGGTGCCGTCATAAATTCGCTGAACAAAGGATTGGGTCTCGGCGTGCTGGCAATCCTCCTGGGAATAGAGCGGATAAAACGTATAAATTTTCCTGTCCCTATTTACACCAATCACCTTTTTCTCGGCGAGACGATCCAACAGGGTGCGTACTGTTTTCGGCTTCCAGTCGGTCTGCTCCTGCAGGGAGGAAATGACCTCGTTGGCTGTTTGCGGGGCCTTTTTCCAAAGTACTTTCATAACCTCCCATTCAGCTTCCGATATGTTTGGAACTTTATCTGACACACGAATCCTCCTCCTGCTTTTTATGATAACGCCTGGTACCCCGTTGATATATTTTTACATAATCTCCGTTTTGCTTCCCTTATTCCATACGCCCATTTAATATACGCCTTTTTCCCGTAAAATAGATTGCGTGATCTCCGCTGCCTCGCTTCCGGTGGCATTATTTTCATGTTGTATGGTCGTCGCAAAGAAATAGGTATTCCTTTTGGTCTCGACATATCCAATAAACCAGCCGCGATAATTTTTCCCGTTAACATTTCCTGTCCCAGTTTTCCCTGACAACTGGGCGTCGTTTTTTTCTGTTAATTGGATGGCTTCTTTAACGGTTTGGATATTCTCCTCTCCGAATCCGAAGTTATTTGTATAAAAAGCTTTGAGTAATTGTACTTGTTCTATTGGAGAAATCTTTAATGAAGATTCGAGCCAATATTGGGTGATGCCGCCGGAAAGATCGTAATTCCCGTAGTTTATATGTTTTAGATAAGATTGGATGGTATCCCGGTGGACTCTTGTATCCAACTTCTGAAAATACCAGTTTACGGAATGTTCCATGGCGGAAGCCAGATTTTGATTCCTGTTCCAGGCGTCATAAGGATACTGCTTTCCATTCCATTCCATCGTTGAATGTTCGCTTGTTATAACATTGGATTCCAAGGCAAATAACGCGCTGTAGATTTTGTAAGTAGAATTAGGTGAAACCCGTAAAGTGCTTTTGTTTTTATTATAGATACTATATTGATCCGCTTGCAAATCATATAGTACAAAACTCCCGTCAACCCCTTCAAAATACGTGCTTAGATCCTCATACACTGTTCGTTCCCCTGCAAAATTGTACTGATTATCCTCATGATCCATTGCCGAAACTATTGGGATCTGACTTGCAATACATACCGCCAAAACCATAAAGATGACGATACTTTTCAGCTTCAGCCGTTTTGATTCGGTTGTAAAAGAGGCAATCCATTCCATACGTTTTTTCATTTGTTCCTTGGAACCGTTGAGCTGATTAACCAGCGTGAAATACGTTGGCCGTGAGTATCTGTCGGCAAAGTTAATGATTGTATATCCATACTTTTTATAATCGTGCTTGTCCAAAGAATTCAAGACGCCAATATCACAGGCTATTTCACGATCCAGTCTCATTTCCCGGAATGCAATCCAGACTAAAGGGTTAAACCAGTATAAAATTTGAAAAAAGACGATCAGGTAATTCATAGCAATATCTTTGTATTTATAATGATGCAATTCATGCAGGAAGATATATTTGATATCTTCCCTGGACAGCCATTCTTCAAAATGACTCGGAAGCACGACATAGGTTTTGAAAAGGCCAAACGTCAGCGGAGATTTAACAATCGGGGACTCCCCCACGATTAATTGCTTCGATATATTTACATCCCGTTTGCACTGTTCAAATAGAATGAGGATTTCCTTATTTTTTAAGCTGGAGGTGGTGGTTTTAATGTATTTAAGCTTTAACCCGCCGCGTATGGTCAGGCCAAGCATGACGACTACCCCTGTTACCCATATAAAGGCTGACATTTCATTAAGGAAGGTCATGTCGATGCGGTTAACCGATACTGCAAAGTCCTGCATCCAGCTGTTGTCGTTTAATGTCCGGGCTTCGGCAGAAGCAGCCGTATCACCTGATGCATGACTTGGATGATGACGGTCCCACGAGAAGTAATTTCCAAACTCAAACAAACGATTGGGTATCAAAGGAAATGTCAATGCCATCAAACATAGTAGCCAGAGATTATATTGCCATTTCGCTGATAGTTGGTTTTTGAAAAACTTCCGAAATATCATGATCATGCCAACCGTAAAAGAAGATACGATAACACTGATAATAAAATGAGTAAAGAACATCGGACTCGTCTCCATTTCCAAATGGTTCCCACTACATGAATGTCCTCTTGAAGTAAGGTATTTCTAAATCTAACACAAAACCGCCGGCATTTCACCTCACGAATGTATCAATCCATAAAGTTAGTCCATACTTGACACAAATAGACTACATATGTAGTATTAGATTACAATTGTAGTCAAAAATTCAAACGAAGCGATTTCGCCGGCAACTGTGAACGGTGCGTAATGGATGGCACATATCGTTTAGATCGTTTGTAAAGGGGGCTGGAAGGATTGAAACGATGTTGGATAGGTATAATAATGGCTGCAATTTTTGTCATTGTACCGGGCTGCTCAGATAAGCAAACACCAGAGGATGCTTTTGAAGCATATCTTGCCAATTGGGAAGATATGAATGTTGAAAAAATGTATCAGCATTTGTCCGAGCAATCTAAAAAGGAAATGACAAAAAAGGAGTTTGTGACGCGGCACCACAATATCTATCAGGGAATTGAAGCTGAAAACTTACAGATAGATGGAGTGTTTGATCGCAAAAACGAAGAGAAGCCGGAAGGCGATTCGGTTACCTTCAAGTACGAATTGAAAATGGAAACGCTGGCTGGCCCTGTTGAATTTGACCATCAAGCTACATTAGTTAAGGAAAAAAATGAATCTGACCAAGAGTGGTTCGTGGAATGGGAACCGGCACTTATTTTTCCTTCACTGGAACAAGAAGAAACGGTAGCGGCAGAAACATTAGAAGCATCAAGAGGAGAAATCAGCGATAAAAATGGAGTTGGTCTTGCAATTAACGCTAAGGCTGACGTCATTGGAGTCGTACCAGGCAAATTTGACGACCAAACGAAGGATTCTATAGAAGCACTATCTGATTTGTTGGGAATAACAACGGATGAAATAAATCAAAAGTTAAGTGCCTCATGGGTAAAACCTGATTCATTTGTTCCACTTGCCACATTGCCACAGAAGGAAGATAACCTTCAACCCTATTTTGACATTCCCGGGGTGGCAGCACAGGAAAAAATAGTCCGCACTTATCCCTTCAGTGCTTCGACAGCCCATTTAACAGGCTATGTACGGGAGATCACGGCAGAACAACTTGAGAAATTGCAGGAAAAAGGCTATACCTCGGGTGATATCGTTGGAAATACCGGACTGGAGGAGATTTTTGAAGAAAAATTAAAAGGAAAAGACGGGGGTCATATTTATATTAAGCATGCAGATGACAGTTTTAAGGGAACGCTCGCTAAAACTGATCCTGTTTCAGGAGAGGATATTCAGTTAACGATTGATGCCAATCTTCAGCAGGAAATTTATGATCAACTGAATGGGGATGCAGGAACTGCTGCTGCGATAGAACCCATAACAGGAGCAGTATTGGCGCTCGTCAGTTCGCCCTCCTATAATCCAAATGCGTTCATCCGAGGTCTTTCCGACGAGCAATGGGCTGAATGGAGTGACCATCCAGATACCCCTTTGTTAAATCGCTTTGTCAACCGCTATGCCCCAGGTTCGGTATTTAAGACGATTACAGCAGCCGCAGGATTGAAATCGGGTGTAACAGCTCCGGAGAAAAGCAGGCAGATTGACGGGCTTCACTGGACAAAAGATACGTCATGGGGGGATTATTATGTGACGCGTGTTCATGACAAACGTTCTGTGACTTTACGAGATGCCTTTGTATACTCCGATAACATTTATTTTGCTCAAGAAGCACTCGAAATGGGAAAAGACACCTTTTTAACCGAAGCAAAAGCATTTGGATTTGACGAAGAACTTTCTATGCCATTTTCGTTCGAGCCTTCTATGCTTTCAAATAATGGGATCCACAGCGAAACACAGCTGGCTGATTCTGCCTATGGCCAGGGGGAGGTGATGATGAGTACTCTTCATCTTGCATTAGCCTACACGCCTTTTGTAAAGGAAGGAGATTTGTTAAGCCCTTATTTGTTGAATGAGGAAGAAGGACGAACCGTATGGAAGGAAAACCTTATTGAACCGAAAACCGCTGAATTAATCAAGGAAGATTTAATCAAGGTTGTTGACGACCCGAATGGTACGGCACATGGTGCTTATATTCCCGGCATGACGATTGCAGGTAAGTCAGGCACAGTCGAAATCAAAGATAATAAAGAAGACAAAAAGGGGACGGAAAATGGCTGGTTTATCGGTTTCGATACAGAGGATAACAAATTACTGCTGGCAGTGATGGTTGAGGATGTAAAAGAGCGTGGCGGCAGCGGCTACGTCATGCCAAAAGCAAAAAATATTTTCAAATCATTAAAGTAGTTATTAAATTTCTAATTAAAATGTCTGAAAAGAGGTTAGATGTTAATGTCCTGTTGGAACACAATTTTGAAATTAAAAACGATTGTACCTGTATTCCTTTTCTTATGTGTCACACTTATAGGTTGTTCAGAGGAGAAAGCCGATTCAAATCAAGCAGCACAAACCAACCAGGAACCCCCCATGACAGATGACTTTGCTGAACTCGAAGATGAGTTTGATGCGAAACTTGGCGTCTTTGCGCTCGACACGGGCACAAATGAAACAGTAACGTATCGGCCGGATGAGCGTTTTGCATATGCATCGACTTTTAAAGTTTTAGCTGTAGGCGCCCTGTTACAACAAAAGTCAATAGCAGACCTAAACCAAAGAATCACCTACACCCGTGATGACCTTGTCAATTATAATCCGATCACGAAGAAGCATGTTGAAACAGGAATGACGCTGAAGGAGCTTTGTGATGCTGCTCTTCGATACAGTGACAATACGGCGGGAAATCTTATATTTGAGCAGCTTGAAGGGCCGGGCGGGTTAAAAAAATCCCTCAGAGAGATTGGTGATCAGGTTACTAATCCGGAACGAATAGAGCCGGAGTTAAACGAGTTTAAACCAGGAGAAACGCAGGATACCAGTACACCTAAAGCGCTTGCTGACAGCCTTCAGGCCTTCACAATGGGAGACGTCCTTCCATCAGAGAAACGTACGATGTTAATCGATTGGATGAAAAGAAATACGACAGGGGATACATTAATCCGAGCCGGTGTACCGGAAAGTTGGGAAGTGGCTGATAAATCGGGAGCAGCATCATATGGAACAAGAAATGATATAGCGATTATTTGGCCGCCGGAAGAGGATCCTATTATTCTTGCCATCCTTTCCCGCCGTGGGAAAAAAGATGCGGAATATAATGATGAACTTATTGCCCAAGCAGCCGAGGAGGTTATTGATGCTCTTAAAGGCAGCCATAACCCGGAAAGATAGGAAGTGAAAAATGGGATTGCTGCGTAACATATATATCTTTCTATCGTGTTTGGATAACAATCTGATAGACTACAAGAAAACAGGTTTGAAGTACTGGATGTGAAAAACGATGAAGAGCACCCCCATTTATGTGGAGATCCCTATTTATACGGATATCGACAAGGTATGGAAGGCCAGTCAGGATCCGGAGCAGCATGAGCAGTGGGATCTTCGATTTTCTTCTATTACCTACTTGCCAAAAAAGGAGCAGGAACCTCAGCTCTTTTCTTATCAAACGAAAATAGGGTTTGGACTGGAAATCGAGGGCTGGGGGAAAAGCATCGGCAGTTTTCACGCGGAAGACGGATCTCGTACCTCCTCTTTGCATTTTGGCACCGAGCAGAAAACATCTCTCATTCGAGAAGGAAAGGGATACTGGAAATACCGGCCTGAAACGGGAGGGATGGTTACGTTTTTAACCCAGTATGATTATAGTCCGCGCTTTGGAAGGATCGGCCGCGGTATCGATCATTTTCTTTTTCGGCCGCTGCTGGGATGGGGCACCGCGCTTAGTTTTGATGTGTTGAAAAGGTGGCTGGAAAAAGGAGAGACTCCGGCTTCTCAATATCTCCGCTTTTTCAGTCATTGGATCCTGGCCTTCCTTTTCTCCTTCATATGGATATATCACGGGCTTATTCCTAAACTGCTGTACAAGCATCCCGCTGAGATCTCGATGGTGGAGGGCTCCATGCCTTTTTCCACTGACGCAGCGGCCGGGCTGGTGATGATTGCCGGCGTTTGTGAAATCATGTTTGGGTTATTGTGGCTGGGTTATAGAAAGAGAAGGCGGTTGTTCGGGCTGCAAATGTTCTTCTTTCCCTTGCTTGCCTTGTCGGCGGTTATAGCCGATGCCGGTTACCTCAGTCATCCTTTCACCCCTCTCACCTTCAATCTCGCGCTATTTACGGCTTCTGTCATTGGGTATATTCTAAGTGAAGACGTACCAACAGCCAGACACTGCAAGAGAAAGAAATAAGGGGAAAGTGATGATGATTTACAAACAAGTACTGGGCGAGGAGTTCTATCACCTTCATCCTGCGCTGCAGCGAAGGTATGGAGGATCTCCCGGCACACGCTTCAACGGGGACGGCATGATGTGGACGATAGAAAGCGGTCCGAAATGGCTGGCTCCCTTGTTCAAGCTGGGAGCCCGGCGCAAATTTCTATTTCCAGAGCAGGGGAAAGATATCCCTTTTACGATACGGAATACATATACACAAGGGGAGGCCGGAGAGGAGCAGGTGCATTGGGAGAGAATCTTCTATATCGGGAAAAAGAAGAGATATTTTAATGCTTGGATGAGCCTGGATTCGGAACGGAAGATCATGAAAGATTACCTGGGAGAACCCCCGCTCCTCTATTCCGATTTATCTTTTTCCGTTTCCCAGGACGGGGGCCTGCATATCGCCTCAAAACGGCAGCGTTTTATTGCGGGAAACGTGGAGATTCCCCTTCCGGGACTCTTGCAGGGCCATGTGAATGTAACCGAGAAATATATAGAAAGCAGGCAGTGTTTCTATATCCATGTAAAGGTTACAAATCCCATCATCGGCAAGGTTTTTGCCTATGAGGGAGAGTTTACCAGTGGTCAGCTCTTGTAAGAGAAGAACAACCTAGGGAGAGTTTCTCCTTCGTGTAAACCACGGCAGGGAGGCTTTCTTTTTTTGACACGGAGGTTCAGGTTTTATCTATGAGATTAGAAGGATTTAAGTAAAAATGTAAGGTTGAGAAGTGTTGTTAATATGACATCTATCCTGTTTTTTGATAAAAGTGACGCTGAGCAGGATCCTCAGCATCACCTTTCCCCGAATGGAGAAAAAATGTGACGCTTAGCTGCAATGCTTTTTCAAAAATCTACCGAATGGAGAGGGGCACTTATACAAGGAGGACCCTCTGTTCCACTCCGGCTGGAAAATGCCATGAAATTCTTATTCTACTTCAACCATGATTTATGGAATACTATCATAAATGATATCTTTATTTCATCTTTATATCATCTTGATATCCTTCTTAAGGGAAAGGGGTTAAAAAAATCGCGGGGGGAGAATATGCCAAAAACCATATTAGTTGTGGAAGATGAAGATATTTTACGGGAAGTGGTGAAAGATTATTTTTTAAATGAAGGATATAACGTCCTGGAAGCGGCAGATGGAGAAGAAGCGTTATTTTTATTTCAAGAAGATCATGTGGATTTAATTATTCTTGATATCATGCTGCCGGAACTAGATGGCTGGTCGATCTGCCGGCGGATCCGCAAGACCTCCAATGTCCCGATTATTATGCTGACAGCGCGGGTGGATGAAGATGATACCCTTTTAGGATTTGAACTGGGGGCGGATGATTATATAACCAAACCATACAGTCCCCCTATATTAATGGCAAGGGCAAAACGGCTGCTCAAGAACCGGCATTCTGCAGTTGGTTCTACAGATGATACGCTGTCCCTTCATGGCATTTCTGTAAACTTTCTGTCCCGGACTGTCACCGTAGATGGGGGCCCGCTGGACTTGACGTATACGGAATTTGAAATCTTAACTTATTTGATGCAGAACCGAGGCATTGTCATCACGAAAGAACAATTAATCACTAAAATATGGGGATTTGAATATGTCGGTGACGATCGCACAGTGAATACCCATATACGGAATGTGCGAAATAAACTGGGGGAAAAATCCAAGTTGATTAAAACCATTATCCGGACAGGGTACAAGTTTGAGGGCAGCCTATGAGAAAACGGATTGTCGTTAAATTATTTTTGTTAACAACTGCTTTGTGTATGTTTATCTTAGCTGCCATTTTAATCGGCCAAACCCTCTTCTTTAAAAAGTATTACGCGAACCAGAAAGTAGAGGATATGAAGGCAAGTATTGAATCCTTTGAAACAGAGTATTTACAACATAGAGGAAATACGGAAGCTGTTCAAGGACTCGAACGTGACTTTTACCAAAACCATCATGCCTGGGTTACGACACTGGATCGGTATGGGAACTTGAAGAACGCCAATGATTTTTATGTAGAAGTTCAATTGGATCGTACGGACGGGCAGGAGTTTCCCGATAGGAACATCAAAGTTCCCTTATACCATCTCGTCAACGCAGACGATGTTACAGAGGAGGACTCCCCTTTTTCTTCTGGGATGAGAATCAGTATTTACGGAATTAAAAAAGGTACGTCATTTGTTCCTTATATACTCGGTGAATTAGGCACGTTTCCCAGCGGCACGTTTGGGGCGTTAACCCCTTCGCAGTTGAAATCGGTAAAGGGACAGCCCTTTTGGGAAAACGAGGTCTTGGAAAAAAAGGCGGGGGAACTGCTTGATAAAAACAAGCAGTCCGGTGATACCCAAAGCTCTGTGACGATGGTAAATGGCACCGTAAAGAACGTGGAACTGCCGCAGGGAAATGAAGATTTTATCACTTCCAATGGCTGGTTTATGGATCGGATTCAAGCTTTACAAGCCGACTTATTGCTAGGAAACGCCCCGGACCGCTATGACTCGTTGCAAGTGTTTGATTATGAAGAAAACGGAATAAAATATAAGCAGTTCATTAAACCGGTTAACGATGAGAATGGCGGCACCACTTATATTTTTTCGATGGTATCCTTACAGCCTGTAGATGAAGCAGTGCAGATGGTTCAAGATTATTATGTATATATCATTGGATTTGTGCTCCTTCTTATTTTGCTGATCGCGTTTTATTATTCAAAAAAGATTGCAGATCCCCTGCTGCAAATCAATAGGACGACGAAAAAAATTGCAGATTTAGATTTTTCAGAAGAGGTGCCGTTAACATCACGCGATGAGATTGGCGATTTATCCCGGAATATTAATTTTCTTTCTCATACGTTACACTCCCACATTAAACAGTTGGAACAGGATATCGAAAAAGAAAAAAAACTGGAAAACACCAGAAAAGAATTTATTTCAGGCGTATCCCATGAGTTAAAAACACCTCTAAGTATCATGAACAGCTGCATTTCCATTTTAAAAGACGGCGTTGCAAGCCATAAGAAAGATTATTACTTCGACTCTCTCGCCAAAGAAGTCGACAAGATGAATCACCTGGTGGTGGATATGCTTGAGCTGGCAAAATTCGAATCCGGCACGTATAAAATGAAGATGGACGTTTTTTCTATTGATCAAACCATTGAAAAGGTATATGACCAACTATCTTTAGAGATAGAGAAGAAAAATGTCCATGTTTATACCTCACTTGATAAAGCGGAAGTGATAGCCAATCAACCCCGTATTGAGCAGGTCATTACAAATTTTGTTACCAATGCTATTCACTATACCCCGGAAAATAAAGAGATTATTATTTCCACCATGGAAGAGAAGGAAGCCGTAAAAGTCTGTGTGGAAAATAAAGGCACGCATATCGAATTAGAACAGTTGGATAAAATCTGGGACCGCTTCTATCGTGGAGACACATCCCGCAAACGTTCCAAAGAGGGAACAGGCCTCGGCCTTGCCATAGCCAAGAATATACTGGAACTGCACGATGTCCATTATGGGGTTTCCAATACAGAAGATGGCGTCCTGTTTTTCTTTTACTTAAATAAAGGCTCAGTTAGGTGACGAAAGGAGAGAAACTCGTTATTCGGTTCGGAAAATATAATGGTCGGCAACGATATCGTTGTAAATGTTGTGGCAAAACGATGGAGTGATTATACTGTTAAATACCCACGCTATAAGGAACATCAGCATGGAAAACCCCAAAATGGACAATCCCATAGTAACGAAATACTTACTTGAAGTATTCATACGTCCACTTACTCGATAGGAACAGTACCCAATTGTTGCGCCCATTGTATTTATAACAATATCAGTTAAATCAAAGCTGCCTAAATAAGTTACCATTTGTAAAGTTTCAAAGAATAGAATAAAAAACACAAACAAGACAATAAACGGAAAGTATGATTTTATATGTTTTTCAAACACCATCGGAACAAGGATTCCAAACGGAACAAATGCTAAAAGGTTACCAAGAGCAAATATCCACAGTTTTATAATATCTATTGATAAACGGCTAGGCAGCCACAAAGGAATCCTAGTAAATTCTAATGAATACCGAAATTCGCGCACCTCTTCGAGCTGTTGCGGGCGACCAAATCCGAAAAACATAAAGTACACCAATAGTGCTATATACACACCAAAGAGTATAAATAGGTATTTATTATTATTTTTTTGTGCTGTCAATTTGAACCTCACCTTCAACGTATAGGAATCGAAATTTATCTGCTGCACTAATATAAAAATGCATAAACGACTCAAATTATACTATACAATACTAAATTATTATTCACATAGTTTTATGCAAGTCTAAAGGGTAGATTTCCTTGAATAAGGAATTGCGCGTTGTTCCATTAAAAAGTATAGAAAGGAACCTTGGCTATTAGGCTAACGGGTGCGGGTGTATTCCTTGAAAAAGATTGAAGGAAACCCTATTTACTAGGATTCCTTTTATTCTTACCAAATTATAGCTTTAACAGAGCTAAATAAAAAACCTGTTTTTCCAGGAAAACTTAAAAGCTGATAAGCCGTCCGTTCATGGGCCTTTACAAAAGGTATGGAATGGATGGCTTTTTTTTGTGGCAGCCGCATAGGGCCTGTTAATTCTAATCAACACGATTCGTCAATTTTTATATGATATTGACATGATCTGCACCTCATCTTTACCTCTTTCTATTAATCTTCCAAAAGATAAAGATAGAAAGGCGGTAAAAGCATGAAAAAAAATAGGTTGTTTATGACGTTGCTCTTATTTTCCATTCTCCTGGTATCGGCCTGCACCAGCAGCCCCGCCGACAATAACAGTAACGTTAATCAAAATAATAGTAAAAACAATAATACAGCTTTTAAAGTTGTCATTGATCCGGGCCATGGCGGGAGAGATGTCGGGGCGACAGGTGCCAGCGGCCGGTATGAAAAGAGTTTTACTTTAAGCTTGTCGAAAAAGGTGGAAAAACTATTGGAGGAGGAACCGCAAATCGAAGTTTTTATGACAAGATCGGAGGATCGCTTTATCTCCCAAGAAAGCCGGGAGAGGCCAAAATATGCAAATAAAATAAATGCAGATGTATTTATATCGATTCACGGTAATACGTTTTCCGACCCCAATGTTTCAGGCACTGAAACGTATTATTACCATCAGAGTTCCCGGCCGTTTGCCCAGAACATACAGAAACATGTAGTGGAAGCTGCCGGATTCAGGGATAGAGGAATCAAGAAGAAAGATCTATTTGTTGCAAGGGATACGAAAATGCCGGCGGCCGTGCTGGAAGTAGGTTATCTGACGAATGCAGAGGAGGAGGCGAAAATGCGGACGGAAGATTTTCAATCACATGTTGCCGCTTCCATTGTGGAAGGGATTAAAGAGTATAAAGAGAGATCGGTACCCAAGGTAACGGGGCTCTTTTAAATGTCTGTCCGAAGCCTATGTCCTAAATTGGAATGTCTTTTCTGACTTCACCTTAAATCCAGATTCATTTTCATCCCATCCTATTAATCTGCCAACCAGCATGAAAACGAAATAGAATGAGGTCGTTCCATGAAAAAGCTTAAACTATTTATCCTCCTTGCCTGTTTAGTTATTTTTTATGCCTGCAGTACGGAGACAGCACCTGATAACGAATCACCTGAGATATGTCCGGAATATAAAGATTCATCCGATTCACAAAGAACAGAATCTGATAGGTCACCGGAAAAAAATATAAAAAAAAAGACTGTCTACTTAACTTTTGATGACGGTCCTACTTCAGCAACAACAGATATTTTAGATACTTTACACCAATATAATGCCAAAGCAACCTTTTTCATGCTGGAACCTTCTATGAGGGAACGACCAGAAGTGGTGGACGAAATCGTAGAGGAAGGCCATGCTGTCGGTTTACATGGTGTGACCCACAACATTTCCCATTTTTATAAATCTGAACAATCTGCCCTGGAAGAAATGACCACGGCTCAGGAGACACTTCAACGTATTACAGGAATCCAATCGTATTTGATCCGCACCCCTTATGGTAGTGTTCCGTATTTAACTAAATCCTATCGAGAGGTTTTAGATAGCAAAGGATTTAAATTGTGGGATTGGAATATTGACAGTAGTGATTGGTCTTTATCCAATGACCAATATGTAGATAAGGTGATCAGCCAAATAGAAAAGCTGGTTAATGAAGAAGTGATACCAGTTATTCTTATTCATGATAAACAAAATACAGCTGACCATTTGCCTGCTCTATTAACTTATCTATCAGAACATGGGTTTCAAACAAAAAAAATTGAAGAAAATACACAGCCATATAACTTCAACTGTTATCAACGTTGCCATCGAATATCCACAACGGAGCAGGAGTTTCATGATTAAAAATAAAGAGGCAAACGGGGAGGACTGTTCTTGCCCACCTCGTTTTTGGTGACGTCCTTTTTTGCATTATCATTCTTTATTTGATATCGACAGCATCTTTATTTGATCTTTATCCTGCTCTATTATTCTTTTTACTGTACAAGGATGCCCTGCCGTTTACTCACAGGGCATTAATTAAAATCGAGGAGGTAATGGATATGACAAAAAAAATATTTCTCCCTGTGCTTATTGGAATCCTTGCCATATCGGCTGCAGCCTGTGGCAATAAACAGGACGAAGAACAAACAGGTTCTGTCGAAGAGGAGGAACAGTTTGAATCCACTTACAGTAATAGTATATTTTTAGGAGATTCTGTGTTAGATGGTTTAGCAGAGGTATTGGATGATTCCCGTGTTATCAGTAATGCGGGGGCTACGGCTCAATTCGCCATCGAAGAGGTGGATCAAATCGTCGATAAAAAACCACAGGATATATTTATTATGCTGGGTTCCGATGACATATTGATGCCGGTGGACAACCCCACGGAACATTCCATGACGCATTACACGGAATTAATCAAGAAACTAAAAGAAGAATTGCCAAATGTGAAGATACACGTCTTATCGGTTACCCCGGTGACCGAAGGAGCCATAAAGAAAGAACCACGTTATAAAAATATTCCTGATTATAATGAAGCGCTTAAAGACATGACGGCAGCTGAAAAGGTTGATTACATCGATCTTTCTCCCCTGTTTAACAATCATCAGAACCTGCATGCAGACGATGGCATCCATCTCAAGGCCGATTTTTATCCCCTTTTGCTGGACTATATAAAAAAACATTCGACCATCGATGAAGAGGACGCCTAGATGCAGACAAAGAAAAGCAGATATATGCCAGGCTTGGATGGAATCAGGGCGTTTGCAGTAGTTGCAGTGATCGCCTACCATCTCGATTTGGAATGGGCGTCCGGCGGGTTTTTAGGGGTAGGGGTGTTTTTTGTTTTATCCGGCTATCTCATTACAGATTTATTGATGAGGGAATGGAAGCATACAGGACAGATTAATTTGCGTCATTTTTGGATTCGGCGTGCCAGGCGCCTGCTGCCGGGAGTGCTTCTTTTATTGATCGTGCTGGCCGTATGGATGACCCTGTTTCATGCCTCCCAATTAACTGATTTTTGGGACGATTGGCTGGCTTCATTATTTTATGTTACCAATTGGTGGTTCATTTTTAATGATGTCGGTTATTTCTCCCATTTTGGCCAGCCATCGCCGCTATTACATCTCTGGTCCCTCGCGGTGGAGGAGCAATTCTATCTTGTTTGGCCATTTTTCCTGTTATTGGGGCTCCGTTTCATTCCAAAACGTAAGTTCCTATTCTTGCTTATCCTCGTTGGTGCCTTCGTTTCAGCACTTGAAATGGCAGTAATTTATCAACCAGGGCTGATGGATACAAGCAGAGTGTATTTTGGGACCGATACCCGTGCGTTCGCCCTTTTGATAGGTGCAGCCCTCGCCTTATATCTGCCCAGCCAAATGGTTACGGAAAATATGGCCGATAACAAACGTCTGCGCCTGACACTGAATATAATGGGAACAACGGGCCTTGTCAGCTTATGCTGGATGATGGGCCAGACGAATCAGTATGAAGCATTTCTTTACCGCGGCGGGATGGTCCTCCAGTGTATTGCAGCGGCAGCTGTAATCGCCGCAGCGGTTCACCCGTCAACTTGGATCTCTCGCATTATGGGATGCAGTCTGCTGCGTTGGTTGGGAGTTCGTTCATATGGCATTTATATATGGCATTACCCCGTTCTCGTGTTGACCTTCCCTGCCGCTGCGGCGGAAGGGTGGTATTCCATCCCTCGTATTACGATACAAATAACTGTAATTCTTTTGATTGCGTCCCTTTCCTGGCGATTCATTGAGAAACCCATTCGTTACGGAACATCAGGAAAGAAATCGGAGCTCCCTACAGGACAGCAGGCTCAGCCATGAGGAAGTATTAATATAGCGATGGATCTAGCTTCAGCGGCGATAGGTAAAAGCCTCTCTTTCGTGCCCGCACGGGAGGGAGGCTTTTCTGTAACTAACATGGATGATGGTACGCCCAGGCCATGCTCCTAAGAATGAGATTGGCGGAGTTTATCAAAAAAATGGGAGGCTGCGAAGCTGAATGGTTCCTTCATTCCTGCCCCTCCTTTCTTTTCATTAAAGCATGTTACGTTACGTCATATGCAATGGTTTATTTAAAAATAGGTCTAGGTATCTTGATTTCCTCCTGCTCTATCCCTGCCTCTGTATTGTCTCCTTTTTCTGCAATCCTTATATCTTCACAGCTCTCGAATGCTTTTTCCTTCTATGGAACAAAATAATTAGTTTCCAGCCAATCAGGACAATTATTTGCTTTTCATTCTTTATTAAGAACATAAACAGTGGCATTTAACCACATATAAAACAGAATCAGAAGATAAATAAAGAAAATCGATGAAACTCCGTTCTTTATAACGAATAAAAACAGGTGAAGAGGATTTGCAGCCTTTGTGTTCTTTATAAAATAATGATACGTTCTTTATTAAGAACAATAAGAGGAGAGGAACACCATTGAAAATACTGCTTAAGACATTCATTGTTTTTCTGCTGTTGGCCGGAAGTCTGCTTCCTTACGCGGAAAGCAGGGTATCAGCAGAAGAAGACGAGGCTTCTGTATTGGTTCTGTATTCTTCTAAAGACAAGACGGTAGATGCAGATCAACGGCTGTTGGATATGGCTATTGGCGCTTTTACAGATTCTATCACTTTTAAGGACGCAGAAACGGTGACAGTGGAAGACATAGAGGGAGTGACACATCTTTTTTATTACGGGAAAGTGCAGGATACTCTTTCCTCCAACGTAAGGGAGGTGATGGACACTTTTTCCGGACCAGTGATGGCCCTGGGGAAAAACGTAGAACAATTGGGAAACGGGTTTGATTTTGTAAAGTCGGCACACTGTCAGACGATTACGGCATTGTCCATGCCGGGGCAGCCCGATAAAGCGATGACGATTGAGCCGGAGGAAGTGGATGGGATTGAAATAGACGAAGAAACGGAGGTCCTTGTGCAGGGAGAAAATAAAACAGGGACTTATCCCATAATGGTAAAAAGAGAAAATCACTATTACTATGACTCTGATTCGCTGGTACCGCCTTTTTCCATGTATTTCAGCCAGGTGCTGTATGACGTTTTTGACATAGACACTCCTGCCGGGAACCCGGCATATATCCGGCTGGAAGATATTCACCCGCTGGCTGATCCGGAACAGCTGATGGCGGTGGCAGAGATACTGAAAGAAAAAGAGATTCCCTATATGATGGCGGTTATTCCGGTTTATACGGATCCGGAAACAGGCGAGGAAATGCATTTTAATGATGCTCCTGAGGTACTGAAAGCTCTTCGTTACATGCAGAAAAACGGAGGCAGCGTTATACTGCACGGTTATACCCACCAATACCGGGACAGCGAAACCGGGGAGGGATTTGAATTCTGGGACGTAGAGAATGATAGGCCGATTTATCAGGGCCAGGAAGAAGAAGCGGATCTACGGAGATTGGAAGATTTCGAAAGCAGGGAAGCGTTTGAGGAATTCACCGAGGAAAATAAAGCGTTTGAAAGGGACTATATCGAGAAACGGGTAACGCGGGGTATTCAGGAACTGGCCAATTTCGGTCTATACCCGCTTGCTTTTGAAGCCCCGCATTATACGATGTCCCAAAACGGCTATGAGGTCGTATCTGAGTATTTTTCCACGTACGTAGGGCAGCTGCAGCTTCATGATAAAGACTGGCGGACAATGGAAACGACACCCATTCCTTCAAAACCCAGCTTTTTGCACGGCATGCAGCTGCTGCCGGAAACCCTTGGCTATGTTAAGCCGGAGGATGACAAAGCTGTCGAACGTATGATGAAACAGGCAGACCAGTATCAAATAACTGATGGAGGAATGACAGGAGGATTCTATCACCCTTATCTGGGCGTTGAGAGATTCGAAGATTTAATAGAAGGAATGGAGCAGATTCCGGATGTTCAATGGATTGATTTAAAGGAAATGAAAAATGTCACAACTGCAGAAAATGTTGAAATTACGAGCGGGGACGGGACGATAGAAACCGACATCAATCAACGTGGATTAATGATGACATCGATGGATTTTCCCGTCTATCATATCAAAGTGGCAGCGGAAAAATCCATGTGGGGCATCGCTGGAATAGGGATGTCAGGGGTGGTTTTATTTGGAGCTTACATGACCGTCCAGCGTTCCAGCCGAAAACGGATGAGGGGGGAGAAGTAGAATGGCTGATTTCGTGCTGTATTTATCCTTGTTTATTATCTGGTTTATGCTTTTTTATCACATGTTTCTTATGCAGGGAGGCTATCTCCACTATCTCCGTCATCCGAAAACGAAAGCGGAATGGGAGGCTTCTCCCGGCGAGATGCCGTTCGTCAGCATATTAATACCGGCCCATAATGAAGAAATGGTGATAGCAAAGACGCTGGAAGCGATGGCTGTGCTCCGTTATCCAAAGGAAAAGCTTGAAATTATTGTGATTAATGATAATTCGGGGGACAGGACGGGGGATATCGTGGAAGCCTGGGCCGGGCGTTATCCTTTCATCAAAGCTGTTCATACCCGCCCGCCGCATGCAGGCAAAGGAAAATCGGGCGCGTTGAACCAGGGGCTCGTCCACGCCTCCGGAGAAGTGATCGCTGTCTATGACGCAGACAACACCCCGGAGCCTGATGCTATCTATTACTTGGCGCTGGGACTGAACAACGATAAAAAAGCAGGCGCGATCGTGGGTAAATTCCGGGTCCTTAATGCCGAGAAAAACCTGCTCACCCGTTTGATTAATATGGAGACATTAACCTTCCAATGGCTGGCCCAGGCAGGAAGGTGGTTCTGGTTTAAGATGACGACCATCCCCGGCACAAATTTTGCGATCCGCCGGGAGATTCTGGAGGAGCTGGGCGGCTGGGACGAAAAGGCATTATCCGAAGATACCGAACTCAGCTTCCGGGTCTACAACCTTGGATATTATATTCGCTTTTTCCCTGCTGCCATCACCTGGGAACAGGAACCGGAAAATCTGAAAGTATGGTGGAAACAGCGGATGCGCTGGGCTCGCGGTAATGAGTATGTGATTGGAAAATATTTGTTCCGGTTTGCCGGGCTGAAGAATAAACGAATCGGTCTTGATCTCTTTTACTTTTTATTTACGTATCTATTGTTTTTCAGCGGCATTCTACTTTCTCATGCGATTTTTATAACGAACCTGTTTATCGATCTGGAGTTGTCCATTGGGATGGTTTCTTATATTCTGCTCGTTACCGGCTTTTTGTTATTTGTTGTCGAAGTGTGGCTCGCCCTCAGCCTTGAAAAAGGCCAACTGACGATAAGAAATGCCGGAACCGCCCTGCTCATGTATTTTACGTATTCCCAATTGTGGCTCGCGCTTGTTGTTAATGCAACTTTTGCAGAAATGAAACGAATGCTCATGAAGCAGGAAATAACGTGGTATAAAACGCAGCGATTTCAGGCAGACGCTAGAAAACAGGCGAAAAAAGGAAATCAGGCAAAAATTTCATCTTAATCCTGGGAGGTATTATTATGACAAAAGTAATGACAATCATCGGAACAAGACCGGAGGGGATCAAGATGGCGCCAGTGGCGCGTGCCCTCGAAGCGTCGGAATATATGGAGAGTATTCTGCTGAATACCGCCCAGCACAGGGATATGCTGGATCAGGTGCTGGATTTGTTCCATCTGGTGCCGGACTATGATCTAAACATTATGAAAGCAGGCCAGCGTCTGGAAGAGTTAACCGTTCGTTTGTTTGAAGGGATTACTCCGATCTTGGAAAAAGAAAAACCAGACGTGGTCCTCGTTCATGGAGATACAACCACCACCTTTATCGGGGCCTATGCCTCCTTTTTGCGGCAGATTCCAGTCGGCCATGTGGAGGCCGGCCTTCGGACAAATACTCTCTATTCTCCGTTTCCGGAGGAATTGAACCGACAGATGGTAGGACGACTGGCAGCCTATCATTTTGCCGCGACGGAGAAAAATAGACAAAATCTTCTGAAAGAAAACGCCCGCCCCGACTCGATTGCTGTCGTCGGCAATACAGTGATAGATGCCCTGTTGGAAATTTCCGAGCGCCCATTTGAGTTTGACGACGAGCTGAAACCTATTTTTGAAAACGGGAAACGAACGATTCTATTAACCACCCACCGCCGTGAAAATCTAGAGGAAATGGAGCAGGTATACCGGGCGGTGCAGCGTATTGTACAGCAGCATGATGATATTCAGGTCGTATTTCCGGTCCATAAAAACCCGGTAATCCGTCAAAAAGTAATGAGAGAATTTGTCGATATGAAAAACATTTATCTCATCGAGCCGCTGGGGTATGAGCAATTTGTCCATGTCATGAAACAGTCGTATCTGGTGATTACCGATTCCGGCGGAATTCAAGAGGAAGCGCCGGCCCTGGGGAAACCGGTGCTTGTAGCGAGAAACACAACCGAGCGGCCGGAAGGAGTGGAAGCCGGCACCCTGAAGCTGGTGGGAACATCGGAGGAAGCGATTGTCACAGCCGGTGAAACATTGTTGAACGATGAAAAAGCTTATCAGCAGATGGCGGCTGTCCGTAATCCGTTTGGGGAAGGGAACGCTTCCCGGCAGATTGTAGATTTTCTGCAAAGCGCCGGCGGGCAGATGGAGCCGGCAGGTATAGACAGAAAACAGGTTTTATATCGGTAGGAGGAAATGGGGGTGAAACACATCATTGTTTTGGCAGCCATCATGTTGGCAGCAGGGGGAGCGCTGCTCTACTGGTTTTTCCTGGCGGACAGGCCCTCCGATAGAATGACGGAGGACTTCATCCGGCGCTGGCTCACAAATGATAACGGCATGCTGGCGACCTACCTGCAGGACGGGGAGGTAGAGGATGAGGATGAAGTCAAGGGAAGGGAAGCCTTGTCGGAAACCCTGGGGTTATGGATGACTTACGCATATGAAAGAGAAGATGAAATACTGTTTGAACAATCGTACCAGATTCTTATCCGTTCTTTTTTGGCGGAAGATGGGTTTGTTTACTGGAAATTGTCGGAGCAGGGTGAAATCGAAGTGTCCGCCAATGCCTTCATTGACGATCTGCGTCTGGCCGAGATTTTGATGAAGGCCGGAAGCGTATGGAAGGTGGGAAAGTATCAGGAAACGGCTCGTTATATCCTTTCCTATTTAGAAGGTCATAACATATATGCCGGTATTTTCACAGATTTTTATGAACGAAAGGAGAATGATGTGAGCGACACGATCACTCTCTCTTATATTGACGCGGCTGCCCTGCAATATCTCAGGGAAGACGGGACGGTTGCTTCGGAGCCTGCGGAGGCGACGATGAAAGTGTTATTTCAGGCACCGGCCCCTGACGGATTTTACCCAAAAGCTTATCATATAAAAAATCAGCGTTATCTCTATGATGAGCAGGTCAATATGGTGGATCAGGCCTTAACAGCCCTTCATCAAGCGGAAATGGGCGTGGTGTCGCAGGAATTTCTCCAATTTATTCAAACAGAAATGCGAGAACGGGAACTGGTTCATGGAATATATGATCTACAGAGCAGGGAGCCTCTTGTCGATTACGAATCTCCCGCCATTTATGCCCTGCTTGTCATGTATTGCCTGGAAATAGGAGAAACGCGTTTAGCTGACGCTCTCTACGACCGGATGACAACTTTTCGGATAGAGCGGCCTTCCAGTAAATACTATGGCGGCTATTCGATCCATCAGGAGGATACCCACATTTTTGATAATGTACTCCCCATGCTTGCAGAACTGCGTATGAAACAAAAGTCTTGACCCAGCCTTATGATTTGGGCTCTATTTGAAAATTCCTGCTTAAGAAACCGGGGCTTTCACCGATATAATAATTAAAGACAGTACATCTTGTTATATAGAAATTGGGGGAAGCACAGCATGTCTTTTCAAAATGCTCAGACAGCCTATAAACAGACGATGAAACAAGCGGAGGATTATCAGAAAACGACAGGAAAAACAGCAAATCAGACATTCACTCCCGCCTCGGCGCCGTCGTCGGGAAGCGGCGCAGCACTTGGCAGCGTGAACCCGCCGCAGCAGAAGCAAGCTGCGAACCCGTATCAGCAAAATGCTCTGGATACGGCCTCCAGCGGGGATCTGACCCTGTTATTATATAATGGCTGCATAAAATTTATCGATAAAGCTGATAAAGCGATGGAAGAAAATAATATCGAAGACAAAAATAAATTTATCAAGCGCGCCCAGGATATTATCCGGGAGTTGATGATAACCTTGAAAACCGACTCTGACATCGGACAGAACATGTACAGCCTGTATGACTTTATCCACCGCCGTCTGATTGATGCCAACGTCCAGAACGACCGGGAGGCGTTACAGGAAGCACGTGGGTTTGTCGTGGATTTTCGAGACACGTGGAAAGAAATTATTAAACTGGATCGCCAGCAGCGATTTGGAGAAGGAGGACAAGCGTAAATGGCTTTGGTTAAAGAGCTGTATCTTGTCACCAAAGCATTATATGAGCACATGTCCCAGCCTCTTCCGAAAGAGCTGGAAGCACGAGACCGGTATGTCGAAGAGCTGGAACAGCACCTGGAAAAACGAGCGTCTCTCCTGCAGCGCTTGAAAGACGAAACAGAATTCAGTGAAGCCGAAAAGTCGCTCGGGGCGGAAATGTTTAAAATGAACGAAGAAATTCAGCGTTTTATGGAAGCCTCCCGCGGAGAACTTCGTCTCGGCATGCAGGAACTAAAAAAGAAAAAGCAGTCCAGCCAGCGCTATGAACGGCCCTATACCGGCCCCACGGTGGACGGCGTCTTTTTTGACAAAAAGAACTAAAGAAACAGCCGCAGAGCGCGGCTGTTTTTTAAATGGAGACAGATGATGGTTTTTGCTGGAGACAATACAGGTTTATGGGGAGTTTTGGGGTATATATCCCGTTCCTTGGTGTGCCTCTTCCCACTTTATGTTATGGTCAGGAAAAAGGAGAATTTTCAATGGCAGAACAACTCGAACAAGCCGAACAGGAATTTCTCGAGCATTACCTGGGATATTTGCAGACGGTGGAAGAAGGAATCGGTTCGGTGGCTTATTTTTACCGGGAGGGATTTGAAGAAAACGGGGATCGGCTGCTCAACCAGATGCTCGACGGTTTTGATGCCATGTCCTCGGGCAGCATGACCATGGATTACTTATTTGCTCAGAAAGCCGGTTTAAAAGGAGAAATGGAAACCTTTCATGAGAAGATAGAAGAAGCCAAAACAATTCCTTCTCTTTCCGGTCCGGAAGAAAAAATGCAGGCACTTACGGCGGGATTCACCCCGGCTTTCCAACGTTGGAAAGTATTTGTGGAAAACATGGCAGCCGGCTGATGTGGAGAGCGTCCGGCAGAAACAGAAACCATCTCCGGATGAAAAGAAACGTACAAAAAAGGACCCCCTGGAGACAGGACATCCTTCTTACTTTGATTCTGATTCTTCTGCATCGGCGGTGTCCTCTTCTCCCTTTTCCTCTTCCCCATTTAAGTATTCACTGAGGTCGAAGTCGAGAATAGACTCTTCTTCCGAAGCACTCTCTTCGTTCTCATAAATTTCATCCATTTCAATGCCGTCAATGCTGTCAAACTCTTCCATATCATCAAAGCCGCTGAATTCTTCCAGCTCCATTTCTTCTGCCCGGTCCAATACATCCACCGGGATGGAAATATCCTCCGTTTCATCCAGATCGGAATATCGGGCGACGATGACATGGGTCGAAGTGTTGCCGTTTCCTTCTTCACTATTCATATTCATCTCGAGATTCATTTTTAATTTCTTTGCATAAAACGTTTCTTTATCAATCTGTAGTTCGTAAGTGAGATTGCCGATTTCGGTCATATACATCATATCCTCCATGGAGGTGGAGAAATCTGTATTGACCATCCCCATCATCTCCAGGGCAATCTGCTGGGTCTGTTCGTCATTTCCGTTAAACGTAAGCTGATAATGACGGTTCCCCTCCACGACTTCAATTTCACTGCTGTACGCTTCAATCATTTCCAGAATGTGGGCCGGGCTTTCGAACGATTTATCATAGGATTGAAAATCCTCGGTGAATTGTTCCGGGAACTGAACCCATCGTCCTTCCGAGGAATCAAAAATATAAAACCCTTCTTCTGTAAAGTAACGTTCCAATCCTACAAGACTATTCGCTGCATCCTCCGGGGCGCTGTCCCTTTTTTCAATCGTGGCGGTTTGATGATAACGAAGGGGCTCAAGGTTAACAAGTGTGTTGGAACGATATTTATTTTCAACCGTTTCTTCTGGATTCAGCTCAATCTGCTGGTTCATATTCGTCGCTATGGTGTAGCTTTCTATACTTTCCATCTCGTTAATGGAACGCTGGAGCACTTCCTGTGCCGGCATAACTTCTTCTTCGGGGTCTTCCGGGTCCTCGGGTTCCTCTTCTTCGGGAGGGACTTCGGTCTCCCCGTTGTCATCCGTTTCAGCTTCGGACATGCATGCGGATAATAATAAAATAACAATGAGGGCAAACATGCCTCCACGGATTCGATCCATGTTTTTTCCTCCTCTGCATGAGGCTATCATTAAAATAGTATCATATGATGCCGTGATTGGATAGAGCCAGCCATTGCAAAAGAAAAGCAAGTCCTGCGGGGAATATGTAACAGGAGCTTGCTTTTTGCTGCCATAGAAGAGGAAAAGGCAGGCCGATACGTAAAGGAGAAGCTGTCGGAGGGTTGGGAAAATATGTTGTTATGCTATTCATTTTACCGGAAAAATTGAAAAATTCAAGGAAATGGAAAAAATACCACCGAAAATCATTTTTGGCGTGATATCCGCATGTCGCACCCTGTCGAACCCCCGCCCGAAATTAAAATTTGGATCGGAATTGAATAGGAAAATGGAAACACGGGTATGGAGGAAAACAGATAAATATTAAAGGAGAGGGTAAAAATGGAAGGTCGTCTTTTTATAGATGGAAAGTGGGAAACGGCATCCAACGGTGCTTTTTCTGTTAGAAATCCGTCGTCGAACGAAGAAGTGGGAACCGCGGCGGATGGAAGCCGGGAAGAAACGAGAAAAGCCATTGAAGCAGCAGAAAGCGCAAGACCGGGCTGGGCTGGAAGGACAGCTGCAGAGCGGGCGTCCTTCTTGAAAGAGATACACCGGCTGATGATGGAAAAGCAGGAAGAACTGGGAGAACTGATTACCCTGGAAATGGGAAAACCGTTCCAGGAGGCGAAAGGAGAGGTAGCCTATGCTGCTTCTTTTCTGGAATGGTTTGCCGAAGAAGCAAAACGGGTCTACGGAGAGACTATTCCAGCTAATTCTCCAGACAAGCGGATGATGGTCATTCATCAGCCTGTTGGGGTTTCTGGAGCGATTACACCGTGGAACTTCCCGCAGGCGATGGTGACCAGAAAAGTAGCTCCCGCTCTTGCTGCAGGCTGTCCGGTTGTTCTGAAACCAGCCGAAGATACCCCGTTGTCCGCTGTGAAATTCGCTGAAATCTGCGAAGAAGCAGGTCTTCCAAAGGGTGTATTTAATTTGATCACCGGTCAGAATGCGGCAGACATCGGCGGAGAACTCATGGCGAATAAAACGGTCCGGAAAGTAACGTTTACCGGTTCGACGGAAGTCGGAAAGATTTTAATGGAACAAGGGGCGGATCACATTAAGAAATTGTCCCTTGAATTAGGCGGCCACGCCCCGATTCTTGTGCTCGATGATGCAGAGGTGGAAAAAGCTGTAGACGGAACGGTGGCATCGAAATTCCGCAACGCCGGTCAAACGTGCGTGTGCGGGAACCGAGTGTATGTAGAAGAGAATATATATGATACATTTGTCGAGCGCTTGAAGGAAGAAGTCGAAAAGCTGGCTGTCGGAGACGGATTTAAAGAGGGAGTTGCGCTTGGCCCGCTCATTAATAAAGAGGGCTGGGAAAAAGTCGACCGCCATGTAAAAGATGCACTGGACAAGGGCGCCGAAATTGTGACCGGCGGCAGAGGCTGGGAAGAAAACGGAGGCTATTTCTACGAACCTACGGTGTTAAAAAATGTTACGAGTGACATGGTCATTATGGAAGAAGAAACGTTTGGCCCGATTGCTCCCGTTCAGAAAGTTTCAGACGAAAACGAAGGCATACATTTATCGAACAACTCCCCGTACGGCTTGGCTTCATACTTCTTCACAGAAAGTATGAGCCGCGGCATGAAAGTGGCTGAAGCGCTGGAATACGGCATTGTCGGATGGAATGACGGACGCCCTTCCGCCGCACAGGCTCCATTCGGCGGCTGGAAACAAAGCGGTATTGGACGCGAAGGAGGCCATCAAGGCATCGAGCCGTTTCTGGAAACAAAATATATTTCGATCGGCCTGTAGTCCATTGGAGCAGGGCGGTATAGGAACGGATATCTGTTCCGTTAATGGCCGGTATTCAGGCGTTTTTTAGAGGCTGCGGACATTTGTTCCTCTATTTCTTATGTTTTACTGCAATAAGGAATGGATGGGTAACATTAACGGAATAAATGTCCCAAACCTCCCTGAAAATACGCATTTGAAGGAAGTTAGCGGAACAAATGTCCGCCCGGACGTCAAAAAATCACACCGTTCTCTGTTTATGTTAACGAAATGTTAAAAATTTTAGCGAAATTTTAGTTTTAGAAGGATTTTGTAAAGTGAATATAGAATAGTATGAATATAGAATAGTAGAAGTAACGAAAGGAGGAGTTTACTTGATGAATTACAACATTCGCGGTGAAAACCTAGAGGTGACTCCGGCATTGAAAAGTTACGTGGAAAAGAAAGTTGGTAAGCTTGAGCGTTACTTTGATACCACCCCGGTGGCAGACGTGCACGTAAAAATGCAGGTCCACAACAGTGAAAATAACATAGAGATTACGATACCAATGCCGCAGCTGCTTTTGCGCGCGGAAGAAAAGCACGCGGACATGTATGCGGCGATTGATCTTGTCGTTGAAAAACTGGAACGGCAGATAAGAAAGCATAAAACAAAAGTAAACCGCAAATTCCGTCAAAACGGCGGAGTGAAGCATATGTTTAAAGATGATATAGAAGAATTAAATGAAGAGATCATAAATGGGGAACTGGCGAACGATGAGTTTCCCGAAGAAGAGGTGGATGATTACGAAATTGTCCGCAAAAAACGCTTTAACCTAAAGCCGATGGATGCCGAAGAAGCGATTCTGCAGATGGATATGCTCGGTCACGCGTTTTTCGTTTTTTCAAATTCTGTCAACGGAGATACTAACGTGGTGTACCGCCGCAAAGACGGACGCTACGGCCTGATTGAACCGGAATAAAATAAAAGCAGCAGAGTCTGGGACAAAAGAAAAAAGGAGGAAAAAAACCCGACATTCCGTAGTTTGTGTTAAAGAAGCAACGAACAAGCGAAGTCAAAATACCGAAGACTCCTGTTCAGAACAGCACGTGTCTCGAGGCCCCGCAGGAGGCGGGTCAAGAGGGTTGCACCCCAAAGTTAGAGTGAAAACTAACTTTTGGGGTGTTTTTTATGTCCCGGAGACGGGGGGTTGTCTCTTCACGTTGTAAGGAGAAATGGAAACTGATAAAATAACAATAACTGTGAAAAACTTTAGACGAACGAAAAACCAAGATACCTTCATCTGTGGATAGATTTCCTGAACAAAAAGAGAGGACGATGATCTCGGCATGATCGGCTTATTGAAAAAAGTGATCGGCGATACGAACCAACGAAGTGTAAAGAAACTGGAAAAAACGACAGAGGAGATTGAAAGTTACGCAGACGAGATGAAAAAACTTTCCGATGACGGTCTGCGAAAGAAGACGGAAGATTTCAAGGAACGTTACCAAAAGGGAGAACCTCTGGATGATATTCTTCCGGAAGCGTATGCCGTCGTCCGGGAAGCAGCGACAAGAGTTCTTGGCATGACGCCTTTTCGTGTGCAGCTGATGGGTGCCATTGTGCTGCATCAGGGCGATATTTCTGAAATGAAAACCGGGGAAGGGAAAACGCTTGTTGCGACGATGCCGGTTTATCTTAACGCCATTACCGGCAAAGGCGTCCACGTGGTTACTGTTAATGATTATCTTGCCGGCCGTGACAGTGAAGACATGGGGGAACTGTACCGCTTTCTCGGACTAACCGTAGGATTGAACCAGAAAGGCATGACAAAAGAGGAAAAACACGAAGCGTACCTGGCGGATATTACGTATGGAACTAATAACGAATTTGGTTTTGACTATCTGCGCGATAATATGGTGCTTTATAAAGAAAAGATGGTGCAGCGCCCGCTTCATTTTGCGGTGGTTGACGAAGTCGATTCGATTTTAATTGATGAAGCGCGGACGCCTCTTATCATTTCCGGTTCGGTTCAGCAGTCGACGAAAATGTATATGGCCGGGGATGCTTTTGTACGCCGCTTAAAAGAAGAGGAAGACTATACCTATGATGAAAAGACGAAAAACGTGCAGCTGAGCGAAGAAGGGGTGAACAAAGCGGAACAGGCTTTTGGCATTGATAATCTGTTCGATCAGAAGCATGTGCAGCTCATTCATCATATAAATCAGGCTCTGAAAGCCCATGTTACCATGCATCGTGATACGGATTATGTCGTAGAGGATGGACAAGTTGTCATCGTCGACCAATTTACCGGCCGGCTGATGAAAGGACGTCGTTACAGCGATGGGCTTCATCAGGCGATAGAAGCAAAAGAAGGACTGGAAGTACAGAAGGAAAGCATGACCCTTGCTTCCATTACCTTTCAGAACTATTTCCGTATGTATGAAAAGCTGGCCGGCATGACAGGTACGGCGAAGACGGAAGAAGAAGAATTCCGCAATATTTACGGAATGAATGTGACATCGATTCCGACGAACGAACCGGTCGTCCGGGACGATAAACCCGATATGATATATAAGTCCAAAGAAGGCAAGCACCGGGCCATTGCCGACAAAGTGGAAGAGCTGTATCACAAAGGCCAGCCGGTTCTTGTCGGGACGGTCAGCGTGGAAATGTCCGAACTGATTTCCCAGCTCCTGAACAAGCGTAAAGTACCCCATAATGTCTTGAACGCAAAACATCATGAAAACGAAGCAAATATAATTGAAGATGCCGGACAGCGCGGTATGGTTACCATTGCCACGAACATGGCCGGCCGCGGAACAGATATCAAACTCGGCGAAGGTGTCACGGATCTTGGCGGATTGTTTGTACTTGGAACGGAACGGCATGAGAGCCGCCGGATTGACAATCAGCTCCGCGGACGTTCGGGCCGTCAGGGCGACCCCGGCGCTTCCCAGTTTTATCTTTCCATGGATGATGAACTGATGCGCCGCTTCGGCACGGACAACATGCGGGGCATGATGGAAAAGCTCGGCATGGAAGATGATCAGCCGATTGAAAGTAAACTTGTCAGCCGTGCCGTCGAGCAGGCCCAAAAACGGGTGGAAGGTCATAACTTTGATGCCCGGAAACAAGTACTGCAGTATGATGATGTCATGCGGGAACAGCGGGATATTATTTATGCCCAGCGCATGGAAGTGCTCGAGTCCGAAAACTTAAGCGAAATTGTGAAAAATATGATCAAATCTGTTGTGGAGCGGGCTGTCGGCACGTACACACCGGAAAGCATGGTCCCGGAAGAATGGAACCTGGAAGGCCTTGTTAACTATCTGAAAGGGACCGTTCTGCTGCCAGATGATCTGGAAGTCAAAGATATCAGCGGCATGGAGCCGGAAGAAATCACCGAGACCGTACTCGAAAAAGCTTATCAGCATTATGAGACAAAAGAGCAGGAGCTGCCGGAGGAAACCATGCGCGAATTTGAACGGGTGGTAATGCTCCGGGCTGTCGACCGCAAATGGATGAACCATATCGACCAGATGGACCAGCTCCGTCAGGGTATTCATCTGCGGGCATACGGCCAGAATGATCCGCTCCGCGAATATAAATTCGAAGGCTTTAATATGTTTGAAGAAATGGTCGAATCGATTGAAGAAGAAGTAGCCATGTATGTGATTAAAGCACAGGTGCGCAGCAACCTTGAGCGCGAAGAAGTAGCGGAAGGAAAAGCCGTCCACGGTGATAATACAGAACGGGACAATAAGAAGCGCCGCCCCATCCGGAAAACGCAGAATGTCGGCCGGAATGAACCGTGCCCGTGCGGAAGCGGAAAAAAGTACAAACATTGTCACGGCCGGGAGGAGCAGGCGCAGTAAGGAAAAGAATTCTTAATTGAGGTGACGTCGTATGGATATGGCAGAAATGCAGCACGAACTAACAAATATCAGTAAACGTTTAGCAGATTTCAGGGGGTCTCTTTGACCTGACGGAAAAAGAAGACCGCATTGCAGAACTGGAACAAAAAATGACGGAACCGGGTTTTTGGGACCAGCCGGACGAATCAAAAAAAGTTATTGATGAATCCAACGCCCTCAAAAATACTGTTCATGGATACAAGGAACTGGCAGAGGCTTACGATGATCTGGAGCTCACTTATGATCTGGTAAAAGAAGAGCAGGACGAAGAACTCCAGGAGGAATTGGAAAAAGGCGTGCGGACGTTGAAAAAACAAGTCGATGAATTCGAATTAAACATGCTGTTAAACGAACCCTATGATAAAAATAACGCAATCTTAGAGCTGCACCCGGGAGCAGGTGGAACAGAATCCCAGGATTGGGCGGAAATGCTGCTCCGTATGTATAAACGGTGGGCAGAAAATAAAGGATTTACAGTAGAGACGCTTGATTATCTGGCCGGTGATGAGGCAGGCCTGAAAAGTGTCACGCTGCATATTAAAGGGTATAACGCCTATGGTTATTTAAAAGCTGAAAAAGGGGTGCACCGCCTCGTGCGGATTTCTCCGTTTGATTCATCCGGACGCCGCCATACGTCCTTTGCCTCCTGTGAGGTCATGCCGGAAATGGATGATGATGTTGAAGTTAAAATCAATAACGAAGACCTGCGGATTGATACGTACCGTTCCAGCGGAGCAGGCGGCCAGCATGTCAACACCACGGATTCAGCGGTGCGGATTACCCACCTGCCGACCAATATTATCGTGACCTGTCAAAACGAACGCTCCCAGCTGAAAAACAGGGAAGCGGCCATGAAAATGCTAAGAGGTAAACTGTATCAAAGAGAACTGGAAGAGCACCAGAAAGAACTGGATGAAATCAGAGGAGAACAGAAAGAAATCGGCTGGGGAAGTCAAATCCGCTCGTATGTGTTTCATCCCTACAACATGGTGAAAGACCATCGGACCAACCGGGAAATAGGAAACACCTCAGCTGTCATGGATGGCGGGATTGATCCTTTCATTAATGATTATTTACGATCAAGCATGGACATTTAATAATGAAGCCGCAAAGGGTCTGGCTCCTGCAGAGCCGGACCCTGGCTTTGTAAAAAGGAGGAACGCCGTATGGATCTGGAGTTAAAAGGAAAAGCCGCGGTCGTGCTTGCTTCAAGTAAAGGGCTGGGAAAAGAATCCGCCAGGCAGTTTGCTCTGGAAGGGGCCCAGGTGATGATCAGCGGCCGGAACGAAGAAAGTCTTCAAAAAACAGCGAAAGAGATTAGTGTGGAAACGGAGACCCCGGTATACTGGCAGGTCTGCGATATCACGAAGTCCGAGGATATCCAGGCTTTGATGCAGGAAGCTCAGGATAAGATGGGACGTATTGACGTGCTCGTAAACAATGCCGGCGGCCCAAAGGGCGGTTCCTTTAAAGATATGAGCGATGAAGACTGGCAGCAGGCGTTTGAATTAACCCTGTTCAGTTTTATAAGAGCCATCCGGGCTGCCCTTCCGGAATTAAGAAAAAATGAGGGCCGCATCGTCAATATCGCTTCCTCTTCGGTAAAAGAGCCGGTGGATCATTTGATTCTTTCTAATACGTTTCGAATGGGGATTGCAGGTTTGGCCAAAAGCCTGGCCCGGGAGCTTGCCGCGGATGGCATTTTGATTAATACGATTGGGCCGGGCCGGATTGCGACAGACCGGACGAAGGCGCTGGATGAGGCAAAAGCGGAAAGACGGGGAACGTCGTTTGAAAACGTGAGGGCCGAAAGTGAAGAAGCGATACCTCTGGGTCGTTATGGAACGCCGGAAGAGTTTGCAAAACACGTAGTCTTTTACGGCTCTGGTGCCAATACGTACGTTACCGGCCAGACGCTGCTGGTCGAAGGCGGCGTTGTCAAAGCATACTGATAATAAATGGGGGAGAGGCTCACATGAATTGGAAAAAGCAGCGGGAGCCGATGCCAAAAAATCTCCAGGTCACTTTGAATACTTTTTTCATATTGGCTGGTTCGATGATTCTGGCTGTTTCCTATAATCTGTTTTTGCTTCCGAATCGCATCGCTTCCGGGGGATTAAGCGGTTTTGCGACGATTGTTTATGAAGTAACCGGCATTGAACCGGCGCTCACGCTGTGGAGCTTGAATATCCCCGTATTTGTTGCGGGGATCTTATTATTAGGCGGTTTAACCTATGGAGGCAAAACACTGGCAGGCACCCTGTTTGTGCCATTGGTCATCTATTTGACGAGAAACGTCGATGCCGCTGTGCAGGACCCGCTGCTGGCTGCCTTATTCGGTGGTATCGGGGTAGGGGCCGGTCTGGGTCTGGTTTTTCGGGCCCATGCTTCTACCGGCGGCACCGACTTAATTGCGCAGATTATACATAAATACACCGGTGCCTCGCTCGGAGCCTGTGTATTCATTATGGACGGGCTGATCGTGACGACTTCCGCTTTTGTATTCAGCCTGGAATACGCGTTATATGCTCTGATTGCCCTTTTTGTGACTGGGAAAACCATTGATGTTGTTCAAACCGGTGTGGGATATGCGAAGGTTGCTTTGATCATTACCCGGGAGGAAGAAAGTGTCCAGCACGTAATATTGAATGAAGTCGACCGGGGTGTGACAAGATTGACAGGCGAGGGCGGCTATACGAAAGAACCAAAACCTGTCCTTATGTGTGTTGTAAACCGTACGGAAGTCACCAAATTGAAACATCTGGTACAATCCGTAGATTCCGAAGCATTTGTCGTGGTTTCAAACGCCACAGAAGTTCTTGGAAAGGGTTTTAAAAAATAAACACCCGGGTATAATAATGAAATGAAAAAATCTGTCCATGATAAGCCCAAGGAGGTTATCACCATGAAGAAAACTTTGGTTACGCTTGTGGGAAGTCTCGTTTTAGTGCTTGGTGCCTGCGGCGGAGGCGGCGATGACGAAGCCGGGGACACAGGCGGCGGTGAAGACGGCGGCTCGTACGATGCACAGGCTGCCCAGGAAAGTTACGATTCCAACTGTCTGCAGTGCCACGGCGAAAATCTTGAAGGTCAAAGCGGCCCGGCCCTGGCAGACAATGATTTATCCCAGGAAGATGTTCTGTCGATGATTGAAAACGGCGGAAATGGAATGCCGCCCAATATCATTGAAGGAGACGAAGCAGAAAATGTAGCGGCGTGGGTCGCGGATCAATAAGTATTACGACGGGAAGGACCGGTGGAAACCGGTCCTTTTTTCTCTCTTTTTTACAGGACTTTTAACCTACAATTAAATCAGCCTAATTTTTTATTACAGCGAAAATGAAGCAAAAACCCTGATAAAACAGCAATCATAAAATTGCTTAATTTTATAATTTCTACATTGAAATAAAAATGTAATACTTTTTTAGCATTTTTTGTTCCCGAAAGATGATATAATGTGTCATGGAAGATGACAAGATACTCCGATTCTCTATGTTTTTCAACATGAAAGACGCACGCACCGCGCAGCGGAAAACATCCAGAATGCTTGGCGCTTTTGCCCAAGTATCTTTTCATGTAAAGAGGAAAGTGGACAACCATCGAAGGAAAAACAACTTAGAATACGTTTGCTTCAGGAAGTGATTGAATGATAGAAATGAACAACGTGTCGAAAACGTACGCCAATGGCGTTAATGCATTGAACAACATCGAAGTGGTCATTGAAAAAGGGGAATTTGTTTACATCGTCGGGCCAAGCGGCGCTGGAAAATCGTCTTTTATAAAAATGATTTACCGGGAGGAAAAACCTTCAGAAGGTATTATCCGGATTCACGGCACAGATTTGACGACGCTGAAGGAAAAGGACGTCCCTTATCTGCGCAGAAAAATCGGCGTGGTGTTTCAGGATTTTAAACTGCTCCCGAAATTATCCGTGTTTGAAAATGTAGCCTTTGCCCTTGAAGTGATCGAAGAGCCCCGGGATGTTATACGAAAACGGGTGATGGAAGTTCTTGATGTGGTCAGACTGAAGAACAAGGCACGTTTTCTGCCGGATGAACTATCAGGAGGAGAACAGCAGCGGGTATCGATTGCCAGGGCTATCGTGAATTATCCGCGTGTGGTGATAGCGGACGAGCCTACCGGTAATCTGGACCCGGACACCTCCTGGGAGATTATGGATATCCTCGAAAACATTAATCGAAACGGCACGACTATTCTTATGGCTACCCATAATCGCGAAATTGTAAACGCGATAAAGAAACGGGTGATAGCTATCGAGGCAGGCAGGATTGTTCGTGATGAGTTCAGGGGGGACTATGGTTATGAAAGGTAGGACCCTTCTCCGTCACAGCAAAGAAGGCGTGAAAAACCTTGGCCGCAACGGCTGGATGAGCTTTGCCTCCATCAGTGCCGTCACGATCATGCTGCTGGTGGTTGGTGTATTTCTGCTGCTCATCATGAATATGAACAATTTCATGTCTTCCGTGGAAGAAGACGTCGAAGTCAGAGTCTATATTGAACTCGCTACGTCGGATGAAGAGCAGGCAGAACTCGAAGAACAATTAAAAGACCTGGAGAATGTAGAAAGTGTTACATACTTGAGCAAGGATGAAGGATTGGATCAACTGATTGAAAGTCTCGGTGAAAACAGCGAAGCGTTTGAATCTCTGCGGGACGAAAATCCTTTGAATGATGCATTTATCCTCCAGGCCGCTGAACCGCAGCTGACTGAAAATGTTGCGGAAGAGGCTAGAGAGCTTCCTTACATTGACTCGGTGGATTACGGAGAGCAGGTGGTCGAGCAGCTGTTCAATGTTACCAAGATTTTACGTGTGATTGGGATTGTTCTCGTTTTGGGACTTATGTTTACAGCGATGTTTTTGATCTCCAATACCATCAAATTGACGATCGTCGCCAGACAGAGAGAAATCCAGATTATGAAGCTGGTGGGAGCAGCCAATGGCTTTATTCGATGGCCGTTTTTTGTAGAAGGGCTGCTTCTCGGGGTGGCAGGCTCGGTGCTGCCGATTGCGGCAGTGATCACGGGTTATCACTATTTATATGACAATTATGCGGACAGGCTCAGCCTGAATTTTGCGGAAATGCTGCCTATTTTTCCATTAACATTACAGGTTTCCCTCGTATTGGTCGGAATCGGCATTTTAGTGGGAGTCTGGGGAAGTATTACGTCTGTCCGTAAATTTTTAAAAGTTTAGTTTCGCTGGGAAAAGATAGAGGAGGAACCGTTGGGATGAGAAAACGATTCTTGCAGACACTGCTTATATTCATTACGGCTTCCGGGCTGGCTTATGGAACTTCCGTGGATACTGCTGAGGCGGATGGCGAAGAGCTCCGGGATAAAATTAACGAGCTCCAGGATAAGCGGGAAAGTACGGAAGCTGATTCGGAAGAAACCAAAGAAGAAATTGAAGCGCTGGAAGAAGAAATACAGGAGATCAATGACGAGATCCGCAGCCTGGATGAAAAAATGACAGAGACGAATGAAAACATCCGGGAAAAAGAGGAAGACATCGAGGAAACCGAAGAACGGATTGACAAGCTGGAGGATCGGATTGATGAACTTCAGAAGCGGATTGAAGAACGCGATGAACTTCTGAAAGACCGGGTAAATGCGATGTATAAAAACGGCGGGTCCGTGGACTATCTGGAAGTGTTAATGGGAGCGAAAAGTTTCGGCGACTTTCTGGACCGTGTTTCGGCTTTGAACACCATCGCAGACCAGGACAAAGAGATTCTGGAAGCTCACATCAAGGACCAGAATGAACTGGAAGAAGCGAAGAAAGAAGTAGAAGAGGAACGCGATTCACTGGAAGCCGCCCTCGCTGATCTTGAGGATTTAAAGGCGGATCAGGAAGAGCAGCGCGAAGAAAAGCGTAATATTCTCGGAGATCTGGAAGACGAAGAACACGGCCTGGAAGAAACCCTTGTTTCCCTGCAGGATGATGAAGAGCTGCTGAAAGAACAGGAAGAAGCTGCGAAAAAAGAGCTGGAGGCTTATGAACAGCGGCAGGCAGAAAAACGCGCAGCACAGGAATCGCAGAATAACAGCGCCGGCACCATGGAGGCGGACACTCCTTCCGACAGCGGAGGTTCCCTGATGAAACCAGCGACAGGCTCCTATACCTCGGAATTCGGAGCGCGCTGGGGAAGAACCCATTTCGGCATTGATATTGGATCAGGCGGCCGTTCTAGTGTGCCGATCGTGGCAGCGGCAAGCGGGACCGTGGTAAAAGCCGGCTATATGAATGGGTACGGAAATACAGTAATGATTTCCCACCAAGTTGACGGCCAGCAGATTACCACCCTGTACGCTCATATGTCATCCACCAATGTATCAAGCGGACAAAGCGTTTCCCGCGGAGATAAGATCGGCATGATGGGCAACACCGGCGCTTCCCAGGGCAAACACCTTCATTTTGAAGTACATGAAGGACCATGGAACGGCTCCAAATCAAACGCTGTGAATCCACGAAACTATCTTGAATAATAGAATTCAAAGGAGCACCCTAATCCCGCGCGGAAAAGGGTGCTTTTTCATGTAGTAGTAAAGTAGAAACTTTTTGAAGGTTGGCCGGACTCCTCTTTCATTTTCTCCCCTTTGTTTCAACCGCCCTTACAATTGGTAGGAAACTCAGACCAGCCACTGGCTGCCCTCCAAGATTGTCAGGATTTTCCCCGATTTATTTCTCGTCATTAGTGTTTTTCTCATGGTTCAGGGTCATTTACCAAGCTGGGTTTACTTACTACTCTGGGCCGATTTCTTATTGTCCCATTCCATTTACTTATTGTTTCAGTCCTTTTCCGTCTTGTTCTATCCAATTGTACGCCGCCAGGTTCAGATTGCACCAGAAAATACTAATGAAAGTATATATTTTCCTTGAGATGGACACAGTATAGAGAAAGTTAGGAAAGGAGGCAGGAGGATGGCGGAAAATGAGGAGCGCTCGACCATGTCGCGCCGCCGTTTTCTTAAAAATTCAAGCTATGTTGCAGGAGGAGCTATCGGAGGCGGTTTTCTCGGAACCTTCCTGGGCAGAGATTTGTTGCGCGGGACACAGCAGAATTCCAATGGAGAGAATTCTGTCAATGATTTTAACCGCGCCCTTATGCATTTCACAAGGCAAAGTGATTTTGAACTTCTCAGCGCAGCTGTCGAACGAATTTTTCCAGCTGATGATAATGGGCCCGGTGCCATCGAACTGGGAGTTCCCTTTTTTATCGATCACCAGTTAGCCGGCTCCTATGGGCACAATGACAGAGAATACATGCAGGGACCGTTTTACCCGGGCTCCGATTTTCAGGGCTATCAAACCAGGCTGAAACGGCACGAGGTGTTTGATGTTGGGATCAAAGGAATAGAAGAAGAAAGCCGGAAAGAATTTGATTCCTCGTTCACAGGGCTGGAAGGAGATCAGCAGGATCAGATTCTGCAAAAGTTTCAGGATAACGACGTGGCTCTAAAAGGAGTAACGTCAAGTACCTTCTTTGAACTTCTCCGTTCCGCTACGTTGGAAGGAGCGTATTCGGATCCGCTCTATGGCGGAAATGGAAACATGAAAGGCTGGTTAATGAAGGAATTCCCAGGCAGCTACATGAGCTATATTGAAGAAATTGAAGAAGAAGAGTTTATTAATAAAGAGCCCCAGCCATTACGGGCACATATAGTCTCAGAATAAAGGTGGGAAAATAACGTGGCAAAAACACTGGATAAAGTAGAAGTACTTACCGTAGGAGTGGGCTGGACCGGCGGAATTATCGCAGCAGAACTCGCCAAGCAGGGCGTTCAGGTCGTTGGCCTGGAGCGAGGAAAACCAAGATCGACCGAGGATTTTCAACACGTTCACGATGAATACCGCTATGCGATTCGGTACGAATTAATGCAGGATCTTTCCCGCGAAACCATCACATTTCGAAATCACCGCGACGAAAGGGCCCTTCCGATGCGGCAGCTCGGTTCCTTTCTACTCGGAGAAGGCCTGGGCGGAGCCGGGGTGCATTGGAACGGTCAAACCTGGCGTTTTTTACCGTACGATCTGCAGATTAAATCCAAAACCGATGAAAAATATGGTCCGGATAAACTGGGGGCCGATTATACCCTTCAGGATTGGGGCATTACCTATGACGAACTAGAACCGTATTTTTACAAGTTCGAAGAAATGGCCGGCATCAGTGGGGAGGACAACCCGAACGGGGCGCCGCGCAGTAAACCGTATCCGACACCTCCGATGAAGGAAACACCGATTACGCAGCGATTTAAAGACGCCGCAAATAATCTGGATCTTCATCCTTTTCACATTCCATCCGGGAATTTATCTGAATCGTATGAGAATCCGGATGGGCAGACCGTTTATCAATGCCAGTACTGTGGGTTCTGCGAACGATTCGGCTGTGAATACGGAGCCAAATCATCACCTAATGTCACTGTGATCCCTACGGCGCAGGATACAGGAAATTTTGAATTAAGAATGCACGCCAATGTGACAGAACTTGTTTACGACGGGGGGAAAGTGACTGGCGTGAAATACGTGGATCTCCAGACCGGCGATGAATTTATCCAGCCGGCGGATGTTGTGGTGCTGACAAGCTATGTGATGAACAACGTCCGGCTGCTCCTTAATTCCGGCATTGGCCGTCCTTATGATCCGGAAACAGGCTCCGGAGTGATCGGCAAAAATTACTGCTATCAAATTTTACCCGGAGCTAATGGGTTTTTCGAAGAAGAGAAATTTAACACGTATATGGGAGCTGGATCTCTGGGGGCTGCCATTGACGATTATAACGGAGATAACTTTGACCATTCGGATGTAAACTTTATTCACGGCGGGGTGGCTACCATTACACAGACAGGACAGCGCCCGATTAATAACAATACCGTACCAAACGGGACCCCGAACTGGGGGCAGGAATTCAAATCCCAGTCGATTAAATATTATCACCGGGTCTTGTCTGTGGGAGCCCAGGGTGCCTCGATCCCGCACCGGGATAACTACCTGAGTCTTGACCCGGATTATAAAGATATATTCGGACAGCCGCTTTTGCGCATGACCTATGATTATACAGAACAGGACCGCAACCTGCATGATTATTTAAGTGAAAAGTGTGCGGAGATTGTGAAAGAAATGGGGGCGGATACTGTAGAACCAAGAGAAATCAGTGACCACTACAGCATTGTTCCTTATCAGACCACCCATAACACAGGGGGGGTCATTATGGGGGGAGACCCAGAAACCTCCGCCGTCAATAATTACCTGCAAATGTGGGATGTCGATAATCTATTTGTGGTTGGATCCTCCGCTTTTGCCCATAACGGCGGGTATAATCCTACCGGAACCGTAGGAGCACTGGCCTACCGCGCCGCGGAAGGGATCATGAAGTTCAGGGAAGAAAACGGACAGCTGGTGACAGCGAGACACAGCAGCAAAAAAGTATAACCGAAAGAGAGGCAGGCTAGTTCCGAGCAGAGAAGAATAGCCTGTCTCCTTCCCAATTTTTCCTGAAAGGAAGGAGAGAGTACGATGAGTCTTACAAATATTGGAGTGCCTGGTTTGATTATTATTCTGGTGATTACGCTGATTATTTTCGGTCCGAAAAAACTGCCGGAAATCGGTTCCGCCGTGGGCCAGACATTGTCAGAGTTTAAAAAATCAGCAAACAGTATTATGAATGATGAAGAACCGAAACCAAGCAAAAGTGAAGGCCAGGCAAAGAAAAACAAAGATGAATCTTCCGTATAACGCAGGGGGCCCAGCATGAATGAGGTACATGTACCAAAGAAAAACGAAGAACAGACCCTGGTAGAACATATCACAGACCTTCGAAAAGCGGTGATCAGCTCCTCCGTTTTTTTTGTGGTATGTTTTGTACTTTTTCTCCTCTCTATCAATTATGTCGTGCCGCTGCTGACGGATGAAAACCAGCTTGTGATGCTGGGGCCGCTGGACGTGGTAAGGTTTTATACCGGTATTGCCGGAAGTTTAAGTTTAGGTGTGTCAGCGCCGTTTATCGGTTATCAGGCCTGGAAATTTGTAAGACCTGCCTTGACGAAAAAGGAAAGCAAAACGGCGCTGACCTTCCTCCCGGGGATTTTCTTCAGTTTTATCACCGGGCTGCTATTCGGATTTTTTGTCATATTTCCTACGGTGTACCAGTTTTTAATGAGCCTCGGCACGACCCATTTTGATATGATGATCACGGCGAAAGAATACTTTTCCTTTATGCTGATGACCTCGATTCCTCTTGGTTTCTTGTTTGAAGTGCCTCTGTTTCTTATGTTTCTAACCGCTATCGGGGCAGTGACTCCGCAGAAATTAAAGGAAATAAGAAAATATGGTTATATCCTCATGGCTGTGATCTCTGCTCTGATTACACCGCCGGATGTAATGTCACAGGTTATTGTATTAGGTCCGCTTTTTGGTTTATATGAGCTGGGGGTGCTGCTTTCCAGCGTCATGTACAAGAAAAAAAGGAAGGCGGAGCAGCCGCAATCTCCGGCTTAGGACAGCCGCTTCATGGCTTTTTCCAGCTTTTCCGTGACCTGAATAATATCATTTTTTTCAGAGTACCGCCCCAGGCTGAAACGAATCGCGCCTTTGCCGATTTCGGGATCCGTTCCCATTGCTTTCAGTACCGGGGACAGGGTAACCGAACCGGAATGGCAGGCGGAACCGGTTGAAGCCGCCAGTTCCGGGATTTCCGCCAACAGCTCCTGTCCGGCAGGACCGGCAAAACTAACGTTTAACGTATTGGGAAGCCGTTTTTCTGGGTGACCATTTAATACCACAGCGTTGCCGAACGTTTTCTGAAGCCGTTCCCAAAAGTCATCACGGAGATGCCGGAGGCCGGTCTGGTCCGCCCCGGCGGCAAGGGTGCATGCTTTCCCCAGCGCAGCAGCAAGCACTACGTTTTCTGTTCCGGCTCTGCGCCCCTGTTCATGACCTGCCCCATGCATGAAGGAAGGCAGAGTATTTCCGCTGCGTATATATAAAGCGCCTATTCCCTTGGGCGCATAAAGTTTATGGCCGGCGATAGATAAAAAGTCAACATCCAGGTCCTTCACATGCACCGGGATTTTACCAATCGACTGTGCCGCATCCGTGTGCATGAAAACATTGTGCCGGCGGGCAGCAGCGGCTATCTGCTCAATTGGGTTAATGGTCCCTGTTTCGTTATTGGCATGCATAATAGAAATGAGCTTTGTATTTTCTGTTATGGCCGCTTCTACATCAGCTGGATCCACGCGGCCATAAGCATCCGTTCCCAGGAACGTTACGGGGGCCCCCTGTTCTTCAAGATAGCGGCAAGGCTCTTGAATAGCAGGATGTTCGGCGTTGGAAGTGATGATATGGCCCTTTTCTTTATACGTATGAAATATTCCTTTCAAGACATGATTATTTGATTCGGTGCCTCCGCTTGTAAATACAATTTCTTCGGGAGAAGCTCCGATGAGAGAAGCCGTTTCTTCCCGCGCCTGCTCGACTGCTTCTTTTGCCGGAATGCCGGCCCAATGGGAAGCGGAAGGATTTCCGTACGCTTCATCAAGCAGTTTCAGCATCGTTTCTTTAACCTCTGGAGCAATCGGAGTACTCGCATTGTAATCCATGTATATATAGCCCAATCCCGGTCTCTCCTTTATGGTAAGTACTGTCTTACCCAAACAATATAATAAAAATGTTGTTAAAACAAGGTACGGAGGGAGGGGGATCGAAATGTGGACAGTTCCGTATGCCAGGGACTGTTTTTTTCATCCAATAATATTTGTTGAAATCGAGATTCATGCTAGAATAGAAGAATGACGCCGATGACACAACTGATGAAAAAGCGGGAAAAATATAGAGCTGAGGTGTAAACACAATGGAATGGAAAGTGAAGCTGGCTTCAGCGGTAACCGGTGCTGTTCTTATATCAGGAGCCGGTGGTGTGTTTGCCGGCATGAATATAAACGACCAGCCCGGCGACGGCCCTTCTTCTGCTTCTAACTCCGATCAAAAGGGTAACACCCAAGAGCAGGCGGACGCTGATACTGCGGCGGAGGGCATGGATAAAGTAGAACAAGTCTATCAAATGATTGAGAACCAATACGTAGAAGATGTAGAGGAAGAAAAACTATGGGAAGGCGCGTTAAAAGGGATGGTGGATGAACTGGATGATCCTCATTCCGCTTACATGGATGAAGAGACGGCTTCTCAGTTTAATCAGTCGCTCGAATCTTCTTTTGAAGGAATCGGGGCGGAAGTGAGCATGGTGGATGATACGGTAACGATCGTATCCCCATTTGGCGGATCCCCCGCTGAAAAAGCAGGCCTGCAGCCGAATGACCAGATTCTTGAAGTCGATGGCGAAAGTACAGAAGGCGACACTCTAAATGAGACAGTGCTGAAGATCCGCGGAGAAAAAGGTTCTACGGTTACACTGACTGTTCAGAGGCAGGGCTCTTCGGAACCTTTCAAAGTTGATGTGGAACGGGATAAGATTCCGATTGAAACCGTTCATTCGGATACGATAGAACACAACGGAAAGACGATCGGCCTGTTGGAATTGACCTCCTTTTCTGAAGATACAGCCTCCGAATTTGAGGAGCAGTTAAACTCACTGGAAGAGGAAGGCATTGATGGGTTATTGATTGACGTGCGGGGCAACCCCGGCGGCTTTTTGAATAGTGTAGAAGATATTGGGGACCTGATTATTCCCGGCGATGAACCGGTGGTTCAGATTCAGGAACCAGACGGCAATACGACCCGATCCATCTCAACATTGGATGAGAAAAAAGAATACCCAATCGTTGGCTTAATTGACGAAGGCAGTGTTTCCGCGTCTGAAATCCTTGCGGCAGCCCTGAAAGAAGCAGGCGATTATGAACTGGTCGGCCAGACCACTTATGGGAAAGGAACCGTTCAGCAGTCGATGGAGCTGGGAGATGGAAGCCAGCTGAAGTTATCCATGTTCAAATGGCTGACCTCCGACGGCAACTGGATACATGAAAAAGGCGTCAAACCGACAGTGGAAGTAGAACAGCCGGAATACTTTTATTCGGCCGCGCTCTCCCCTGAGAATGAATTGAAGGAAGAAGCAAACGGAGAACAGGTGGAGATTGCCCAGCAAATGCTGAAGGGGCTTGGTTACGATCCAGGCCGAACAGATGGCTACTTTGACGGGCAGACAGCGGAAGCCGTCCGCAGTTACCAGGAGTCCGCAGAAGAGCTTTCTGTTACAGGAATGATTGATGAAGACACGGCCGGCCGGATGAATCAGGATCTATTGGAATTAATACGGGATCAGGAAAATGACAAACAGCTGAATAAAGCTCTTGAAGTTATGGTGGATAAAATTTCGGAATAACAGCCGGGTTCCTTACGGAGAGGAAGGCAGACAGAATAGAATAAAAAAAGCGCAGTAAACGCTGCGCTTTTGTCATAATAAAGGAGGAGTAACCGCCATGAGTGACATAGGCTGGGAACTGTTACAGGGTTTCGGAAGATTTTTTGTTCATCCGCTTACATATGTGATTCCTGTCGCGATGTTTGTGCTTGGCATCCTTCGCGTAAAAAAAGAACGTGCTTCATTTCATACCCGGATGTTCCGGGCAGCTTTTGACGTTACGGCTCCCCTTTTACCAGGATTGGCCGCAGGAGCTTTGTTATCGATCATTGTGGTGGTGACAGGTATGGCTATTCCTCTCGTCTTTATAGGTCTGGTATCTCTCCTTGTTTTTCTCATTCTGCTTACAGGACGGATACAGTGGCTTTCTCCGGCTTTCACCGTGAGCGCCGCGATCATTCTTGCTCTCTTTTTACCGGTTTGGGAAACGGGAAATCAGATGGTGGACAGCTGGTTTCAGGTCCTGGAAGAGATGAATTACCAGCCTGTGCTGATCTGGCTTGCTGCGTTCATTGTGCTGGAAGGGCTGCTTGTACTCCGCAATGGGAAGCAGAATACCTCTCCGGTGATAGTGAAAAGCACCCGCGGAAAGTGGGTGGGGGCCCACCGGCTTCGGCGGATTTGGCTGGTCCCGTCCGTCATGTTTGTTCCTGAAGGGATGATTGACCCTGTTTCCTGGTGGCCGCTTCTTTCGGCAGGAGAAGGAGGTTTGGCTCTGTTTATCCTTCCCCTTGCGGTCGGAGCAGATTACTCTATCTTTCACACACTTCCTGCGCCAGCTGTGAAACGGACAGGCCTGCGGATTATTATGCTCGGGCTCGCAGCCGGGGTGGGAGCCGCTGTTTCTTTTTATTATCCCGAAGCCGTTTTATACACCGCTGTTATCGTGTTTGTGCTCCGGGAAGCGCTGATTGTATGGCGGAATACGGAAGAAAGCAGCAGGCCGGCGTTTTTCAGGCCGCGTTCCCATGGAGTCTTGATTTTAGCGGTTCTCCCGGAATCCCCGGCCGCAAAAATGGGTCTTGCACCGGGGGAAACCATCATGAAAGTGAACGGACTGCCGGTTCATACGGAAAGAGAATTTTATAAAGGGCTTCAGAAAAACTCTGCATACTGCAAAGTGGAAGTACTGGATATAAACGGGGAACTCCGCCATGTCCAATCCGCCGTATATGACAACGAACACCATGAAATCGGGGTGCTGACGGTAAAAGAAAAAGAAGAATACCCTGTCTCCGGTGTGCAGCTATAGAAAGGACGGCTAAAGCAGAATTCAGCAGCGGACGTGTTTATTAAGGCACATCTTTTTAGAAAGCGGTGTGCCTGAAGGACAGCAATTGAATGGGTTTCTCCTTTTGAAGGGACTTTGCGTTTGATGTCCGGTTTCGATTTCTGGATACCTCAGGGGGGACAGTAAAGATCTGGAATCTGAAGACAGTCGTGGAGGACACAAAGCAACGGAACGAAGCTTTTAATGTCCTCCACATCGGCTTTTGCCCCTATTAGCAAAGAAAAAAGAAGAAGGGCCGGCCCCCAAATGCTTTTGGCGGTTACGAAAAGAAAAAAGGAAAGTTTACTGGCCTCCATCCCCAAGTGGAGATCATTAGAATACATGCATTCCGCTCTCATGTCCTCCAGTTTCCCTGCATGGCTCCCGCCAGTTGTTCGAAGATGCTGCTGCCCCTGCCAGAACAAATTTGGATAAAAACCATAAGCTATACGAAGCAAGTGGAAAGCTTCCGGCAGGATGCTTGTGAAGGATAACCAAAAAGACATCGTTCCTTTGATACACGTGCGGTCCTACCATACGTTCCGCATGTATTTTTTTAATAAAAAAACGAACATATATTCGAATAAGTCGTTTAAATTGATGTAAGATGTGGTATAATGTATAAGCGGTAATGTACGAATTTGGAATAAACTTGAGTGTAATAAATGGGGGCGACATAATGAATGAAACATTTAAACTGGTTTCCGGCTATGCCCCCGAGGGCGACCAGCCGGAAGCGATTGAAGCTCTTACGAAGGGACTGCAGCGTGGAGAAAAACACCAAACTCTGCTGGGGGCGACGGGAACGGGGAAAACATTCACGGTTTCCAATGTTATTCAGAATGTGAACAAGCCCACTCTGGTTATGGCTCATAATAAAACGCTGGCAGGCCAGCTTTACAACGAGTTTAAGGAACTGTTTCCCAATAATGCGGTAGAGTATTTTGTCAGTTATTATGATTACTACCAGCCGGAAGCATATGTTCCTTCCACCGACATGTATATTGAAAAAGACGCCAGTATTAATGATGAGATAGATAAATTACGGCACTCCGCCACCAGTGCGCTGTTTGAACGAAATGACGTGATCATTGTGGCTAGTGTTTCCTGTATTTACGGGCTGGGTTCCCCGGAGGAGTACCGGGATCTTGTGCTTTCTCTGCGCAAGGATATGGAAAAAGAACGGAACACGCTTTTAAGAGAGTTAGTTGACATCCAGTATGAACGAAATGACATTAACTTTGTGCGCGGGACGTTCCGGGTGCGCGGGGATGTCGTAGAAATATTCCCGGCTTCCCGCGATGAACATTGCATCCGTGTCGAGTTTTTCGGCGATGAAATCGACCGGATTACGGAAGTGGATGCTCTAACCGGTGAAATACTGGGAGAGCGCCAGCATGTTGCTGTTTTCCCCGCGTCCCACTTTGTGACGCGGGAGGAAAAGATGCAGCGGGCGATTGAGAATATAGAGAAGGAACTGGAGCAGCAGCTTCAGGCTTTTCGGGATAAAGGAAGAGAACTCGAGGCGCAGCGTCTGGAGCAGCGTACGAAATATGATCTGGAGATGATGCGTGAAATGGGATTCTGTTCCGGGATCGAAAACTATTCCCGTCATCTGACGTTCCGCAGTCCCGGGGAATCTCCTTATACGCTGATGGACTTTTTCCCGGACGATTTTCTGTTGGTGGTGGACGAATCGCACGTCACCCTGCCGCAGGTCAACGGGATGTTCAAAGGGGACCGGGCGCGGAAGCAGGTCCTGGTGGATCACGGGTTCCGTCTGCCTTCTGCCATGGATAACCGGCCGCTGCAGTTTGAGGAATTTGAAAACCGGCTGCAGCAGGTAGTGTATGTATCAGCCACCCCAGGTCCTTATGAGCTCGAACATTCACCGGGAGTGATTGAACAAATTATCCGTCCGACCGGCCTGCTCGATCCAACGATTGAATTAAAGCCGATTGAAGGACAGATTGATGACTTGATTGGACAAATCCACGAGCGGCGGGAGCGTAATGAAAGGGTTCTCGTCACAACGCTTACGAAAAAAATGGCAGAAGATCTGACTTCCTATTTAAAGGAAGTCGGTATCCGCGTGAAATACCTGCACTCGGAAGTGAAAACGCTGGAGCGGATCGACATTGTCCGGCAGCTGCGGCTCGGAGAATTTGATGTGCTGGTCGGCATCAACCTGCTCCGGGAAGGGCTCGATATACCAGAAGTTTCTCTTGTTGCGATTTTGGATGCAGATAAAGAGGGATTCCTCCGGGCCGAACGTTCTCTCATTCAGACGATGGGACGCGCGGCGCGAAATGCAAACGGACATGTTGTTATGTATGCCGATAACATCACGAAATCGATGAATACAGCGATCGAAGAAACGAACCGGCGCCGCGCGATTCAGAAAGAATACAATGAAAAGCACGGCATCACACCAAAAACTATCCAAAAAGAAATACCGGAACTGATTCAGGCTACCATTGCTTCGGATGAAAAAGAAGACTTTGATAAACCAGCTCTTGATAAAATGAGTAAAAAAGAGCGTCAGAAAGTTATAGACGAAATGGAAGCGGAAATGAAAAGTGCCGCCAAAGACCTTCAATTTGAACGCGCGGCCGAACTTCGTGATATGTTACTTGAATTAAAAGCGGAAGGATGACGATTATGTCGGTAGAAAATTTGCAGATCAAAGGAGCCCGTTCCCATAACCTGAAGGATATCGACGTGACCATTCCCCGCGGTAAATTGGTCGTGTTAACTGGTTTATCGGGATCCGGGAAGTCGTCGCTTGCCTTTGACACCATTTACGCGGAAGGACAGCGCCGTTATGTAGAATCACTGTCCGCTTATGCCAGACAGTTTCTGGGACAAATGGATAAACCGGACGTCGATTCAATTGAGGGGCTTTCCCCTGCTATATCGATTGACCAGAAAACAACCAGCCGTAATCCGCGTTCCACCGTGGGAACGGTCACAGAAATCTATGACTACCTGCGCCTTTTGTTTGCCCGGGTAGGACGGCCGATTTGTCCGAAACACGGAGTGGAAATTTCATCTCAGACTGTCCAGCAGATGGTGGATATGATGATGGAATATCCGGAACGTACCAAAATGCAGATTCTGGCTCCATTGATATCAGGGCGTAAGGGAGAGCATGTAAAAGTACTGGATGACCTCAAGAAAAAAGGGTTTGTCCGGGTTCGTGTCGATGGGGAGATGCGGGAAGTCAGTGAGGAAATCAGCCTTGAAAAGAACAAAAAACATGATATTGAAGTTGTTGTAGACCGGGTGGTTATCAAAGAAGGTGTTGATACGCGTCTGTCGGATTCTCTGGAAACCGCCCTTGAATTAAGCGGCGGGAAAGCAATGGCTGATGTTATTGATGGAGAGGAACTTCTGTTTAATCAGCACCATGCTTGTCCACACTGCGGATTCTCCATTGGTGAGCTGGAACCGCGGCTGTTCTCGTTTAACAGTCCCTTCGGCGCCTGCCCTTCTTGTGATGGATTAGGTAGTAAACTGGAAGTGGATGAAGAACTGGTGATCCCCGACTGGGACCGGACGCTGAATGATCATGCGATTGCAGCCTGGGAGCCGACCAGCTCAAATTATTATCCGCAGCTTCTGTCTTCGGTCTGCCGTCACTTTAATATTGATATGAATACCCCGGTGAAAGAGCTGCCGCAAGAGAAAGTGGACATTCTGCTGCACGGAAGCAGCAAAGAGCGAATGACCTTCCGCTATGAAAACGACCGCGGCCGTATTACGGAACGGAATATTTATTTTGAAGGCGTGCTGAACAATGTGTCCCGCCGTTATCACGAGACCTCTTCCGACTTTATCCGGGAACAGATGGAACAGTATATGGCCAAGACCAACTGCCCGACGTGCAAAGGTCACCGTCTGCGTAAAGAAAGTCTGGCAGTCAAGGTTGGAGGAAGCCATATCGGCGAGGTTGCTGACCTTTCCATTAAAGATGCGAGGAGCTTTTTTGAGTATCTTGAACTGTCGGAGAAAGAGCTCACCATTGCACGGCTTATTTTACGGGAAATTGAAGAGAGACTTGGTTTTCTAATTAATGTCGGTCTTGATTATCTGACACTGAGCAGATCAGCTGGAACCTTATCAGGCGGAGAAGCGCAGCGTATCCGTCTGGCCACCCAGATCGGCTCGTCTCTAATGGGGGTTCTGTATATTCTGGATGAACCTTCTATCGGCCTGCATCAGCGCGATAACAATCGTCTTATTCAAACTCTTGAAAGAATGCGTGATCTCGGGAATACGCTTATTGTAGTAGAGCATGATGAAGATACGATGCTTGCTGCCGATCATATCGTAGATATCGGCCCTGGAGCGGGAGTTCACGGCGGTTACGTTGTCTCGGAGGGAACTCCGGATGAAATAAAGGAAGACAGAGAATCATTAACCGGCCAGTATCTGTCCGGGGCAAAATTCATTCCGCTCCCCGCGGTCCGCAGGCAGCCTCAGAACAGGTGGGTTACGATAAAGGGAGCACGGGAAAACAACCTTCGTAATGTTAATGCCAAGGTTCCGCTTGGTCTGCTGACGGCGGTAACCGGAGTATCTGGTTCGGGTAAAAGCACACTGATCAATGATATTTTATATAAATCACTGGCGCAGAAGCTTCACCGCGGCAAGGATAAACCAGGAGCCCATAAAAAAGTAGAGGGAATAGAACAGCTGGAAAAGGTTGTGGATATTGACCAATCCCCGATCGGCCGCACTCCCCGCTCTAATCCGGCAACTTATACCGGGGTGTTTGATGACATTCGTGATGTGTTCGCGATGACTAACGAAGCTAAAACAAGAGGTTATAAAAAAGGAAGGTTCAGCTTCAACGTTAAAGGCGGGCGCTGTGAAGCCTGCAAAGGGGACGGAATTATCAAGATTGAAATGCATTTTCTGCCGGACGTTTATGTTCCATGTGAAGAGTGCGGCGGAACGAGGTATAATCGAGATACACTTGACATACGCTACAAAGGAAAAAATATAGCGGATGTCCTGGCCATGACCGTAGAAGAAGCTCTTTCTTTCTTCGAAAACATCCCGAAAATCAGGCGGAAAATCCAAACCCTGTATGATGTGGGATTAGGCTACATTACTCTGGGCCAGCAGGCGACAACGCTCTCCGGAGGGGAAGCGCAGCGGGTGAAACTTGCCAGCCAGCTGCAGCGCCGCTCTACCGGAAAGTCTCTTTATATTCTTGATGAACCCACCACAGGGCTGCATGTCGATGATATAGACCGGTTGATGACAGTATTGCAGCGGTTAGTGGATAATGGGGATACTGTTATTATCATTGAGCATAACCTGGATGTGATCAAAACGGTAGATCATATTATTGATCTCGGACCGGAAGGAGGAGACGGCGGCGGTAAAATTGTAACCACCGGGTCTCCTGAAAACGTAGCGGAAGATAAACAATCTTACACCGGCTATTATTTGAAACCAATTTTAGAGCGGGAACAAAAACGGATGGAAGAACGATTGGCAGCTGCCCGGCAGGTGGCGGAGCCTTCCTCTTCCTAACATGAAAGCTGCCCTGCAGACGAGAAATGGATACCGCGAACCGGCCATTTGCTTTTTTCTGCGGAGCAGCTTTTTCCTTTACGAACGGAAAAACGGGCACCAGAGGGAGAGGGACTCCGACTTCAGACGGAAGAAATATTGAAACGGAAACGGTATCGTTGACGTATAAAGGAATAAGCAATCATGTTTGCGAAATACCCTTAAATTGAATAAAAGGAAGGGATCAATCATGGAGGAAGAACGCAAACTAATATTAAAAATGGTGGAAGAGGGAAAAATCACTCCGGAAGATGGATCGAAACTTTTAAAAGCCTTAAACTCTAAATCGGAGGATCAGCAAGAGGATAGCAATGCTTCGGTTTCCGGGCCGGAGGAAGGTTCTGGTCCGAAAGAGCAGCAGGGGACTGTCACGGAAGCTTCAACAGAGACAGAATTGTCGACCCGGGTCAGCCGGGAGAAAGAGCAGCAGACAGAAAACGGCGAGGAATCCGAAAGGCGGAAAAAAACGGATCCCGCCACAGGATTCACTGACTTTATCGACAGTGCCATTCAGAAAATAAAAGAACTAGATCTTGATTTTAATTTTGGCCCGTATCAGGAAGTTCACCATATCTTCCAGCATAAAAATATGGAACAGTCGGTGGTTGATGTTTCGCTTGAAAACGGCTCGCTGGAATGGAAACCCTGGGATGAGCCGGATGTGAAAATAGAATGTGATGTGAAGGTATATAAGGGCAGAACCCAGGACGAAGCCCGGGAGGAATTTCTGAACCAGACCGCATTTGAAGTTGACGGCAGTCATCTGCAGTTTTATACGAGAACCAAATCAATAAAAGTGAATGCCGTAATGTATGTTCCGCGTAAAACGTATGAACGTCTGCAGGCCTACACGTTTAACGGGCATTTGAAAGGGGAAGAAGTAAAAGTAAACAGTTTTTCTGCTAAAGCAGTGAATGGAAGCCTCACGATCCAAAACCCGGATGCCATGAAGTTTCATGCGGAAACAGTGAACGGCCCCATAAAAATAACGGGCGGGCGCGTGGACATTGGAGATATTAAAACCATGAACGGCACCATAGAACTAAACTCCGAAATCCGGGATTTGGAAGCGGAATCTGTGAATGGGACGATTGACAGCTTGATCAAAATTACTCAGGATGCCAGAGCGAACCTCTCGGCAACCACAGGAAGTATATTTGTTACCGTTCCGGAGCATATTCGTACCGAAGGACAATTACGGACGAATGTTGGGAATTACAATTATTCCCTGAGCGATATGGACATTCATGAAGAGAAAAAAGATTTTATTCAAAAATCGCTGCGCTTCACATCTAATCATGCAGCCGCTCCAAGACTGCGTTTGAATGCCAGTACGAAAACCGGTTCTATTTCGGTGAAACCGGACTACACCTGAGGAGGGAAAAGCAATGAAAAAACTAGTACGCAGCCAGAGTAATCGAATGCTTGCCGGTGTATGCGGCGGCATCGCTGACTACTTTAATGTGGATCCTACTCTGATCCGTATTGTCAGTGTTCTTTTATTTTTTGTTACAGCAGGTTTCCCGGTCCTTGTCGCTTATATTGCCCTTGCGATCATCATGCCCAATGAAGGAGATGTCACAGAGTAATGGGGTGTCTCGTTCCGTTTCTTGTGAATATGGTAACGCTCATGGTGGTCGCCGGGTTCTTCCCGGGATTTGAGCTTGACGGACTTGCCGCAGCGTTTATGGCAAGCCTTCTTTTATCGATTATAAACGTTCTTATTCGACCGCTGCTTGTGATTCTTACCCTGCCGATTACCGTATTTACGCTCGGCTTTTTTATCTTTATTATCAACGCGGCCTTGCTTATGCTGACAGCCGGGTTGATGGGAGATTCGTTTAACATTTCCAGCTTTGGCATGGCGCTGCTTGCTGCCGTGGTCATCGCTCTGTTAAACGTGTTAATCAACAACTTTATCGTCGAGCCGCTGCGAAGAAAATAAATCTAACAGGAACACGGAAAGGCCGGCCGCCTATATGAGAAGCTCCCTGCGGACATTTGTGCCGTTAAATGGCCAAATGATCGGCCTGTGCCGTTTTTTTCGGACATTTGTTCCTTTATTTCCCCTTTTTTTAGCGAAAAAAAGCGCTCTAGGCCCCGATTAGCGGAACAAATGTCCGAATCCCCCTTGCAAAAGCGAAAAATCCAGAGAATAACGGATCGAATGTCCTCATGCTTCTGCAAAAGGGTGTCTATTCTTGGCAGCTCCTTTTTTGCAATGCTCCAAGGGACGAAAGACGAGGGACCTGGGTTCCTTTCTTTTCTTTTTCTCAGCCTTCTGTAAAAACCATCACCTTCCTCTCTGTTTCAAACCTTTCCCGCTGATTTGCCATTTCCAATAGAAGGTGAAATCGTGCTACAATAATACAAGTATAAGGAGAAAAATTCTGATGATTTCCAGCCGTCTTTCGCGCTGGAAAGGTTAGAGGGGTATGTATGCCAAAAGTAAGTGCCAATGATTTAGTCCATCAATTCAACTTAGAAGTACTGGCGGGGCAGGATGGTGTCTACCGTGCCATCACCACAAGCGATATTTCCCGCCCGGGGATAGAAATGGCTGGTTTTTTTACGTACTATCCGGCAAAAAGGCTTCAGCTGCTGGGGCGCACGGAGCTTTCTTTTTTCCAGCAGTTAAGTGACGAGGAAAAAAAGGAACGAATGACAAAACTCTGTACATATGATACACCCGGTATTATTATCTCACGCGGTTTGATTGCTCCCCCTGAACTAATAGAGAGTGCGGAAAATATGGGGGTACCTGTTATGAGAGCGGATGTCACGACAACTCGTTTGAGCAGTCAATTAACAAATTTTCTGGAAGCCCGGCTTGCAAAATCGACGGCCGTACATGGGGTGCTCGTTGATATTTACGGTATCGGTGTCCTGCTCACCGGAGCAAGCGGAGTTGGGAAAAGTGAAACGGCACTGGATCTGGTACGGCGCGGCCACCGCCTGGTAGCAGACGATTCAGTAGAGATCTTTCAGCAGCACGGAGATACGCTGGTGGGAAGTGCTCCGGAATTGATCCGCCATCTCCTGGAAATCCGCGGTCTTGGAATTATAGACGTGATGACCTTGTTTGGTGCCGGAGCGGTGCGTCCTTTTAAACGGATCGGGCTGACGATTCACCTGGAGCTTTGGGATGAAAACAAAGCATATGACCGGCTGGGTCTCGAAGAAGCAAAACTGCAGATTATCGATACGGAAATCCCCAAGTATACTATCCCGGTCCGTCCCGGGCGGAACCTCGCTGTAATTGTGGAAGTCGCAGCCATGAATTTCCGTCTGAAACGAATGGGAATTAATACCGCGCAGCAGTTTTCCGACCGTTTGACAGACGTGATCGAAGAGGGAGATCGTGAGGATTTTTAACGTTAGGAGCGAAATCAGATGATTTATACAATAGAACCTATCGACCGTGTCGCATTTGAAATAGGGTCATGGCCGGTTTATTGGTATGGTATTATCATAGGGCTTGGTGCCTTTCTAGGATTTATTATTGCCAATCAGGAAGCGAAAAAGCGCGGCCTGCCGAAAGATATTTTTGCTGATTTGCTGATTTTCGCGATTCCGATCGCGATTTTATGTGCAAGATTGTATTACGTCATTTTCCGCTGGGGTTATTATGCCGACCATCCCGGTGAGATTCTTGCTGTCTGGGAAGGCGGCCTGGCGATACACGGCGGTTTGATCGGTGCGGTCTTAACAGCCCTGGTATTTACAAGAAAACGAAGGGTTTCGTTTTGGAAAATGGCAGATATTGCGGCACCCAGCATTATATTGGGGCAGGCCATCGGACGCTGGGGAAATTTTATTAACCAGGAAGCCCACGGCGGACCGGTGTCGCGCGAATTCCTGGAAGGGCTGCAGCTCCCTGAGTTTATTATTAACCAAATGTTTATTGATGGCACCTATTATCACCCTACTTTTTTATATGAATCGTTATGGAGTCTGACAGGATTCGTCCTGCTCCTGCTGCTGCGCCGGGTCAACTTAAAACGGGGAGAATTGTTCTTAAGTTATGTGATTTGGTATTCCATCGGCCGTTTCTTCATCGAAGGTATGCGTACGGACAGTCTTATGATTGGAGACGTACTGCGGGCCGCACAGGTTATTTCTGTACTGCTTGTTCTTGCCGCGGTGATTCTTTGGATCTACCGCAGAAAAACCGGCATGGCCTCTGCCCGGTATTTGGATGAGGACGGGAGTGGAATGCCAGGGTCCAAAAAGAACAAAACCCGAAAAAAGAAATAAAAAGGACAGGGGGAGAGGTATGAACACATTACGTAAAGGCGGCTTGGCCGGTCTTAAAACAACATGGATACTGGGGAAAGTTATATTTCCCATCACTCTCATTATTACCATATTGGGTTATACGCCTATTCTTCCATGGACAGCGGAACTGCTGGCCCCGCTGATGAACATCATCGGACTCCCCGGGGAAGCGGCGATTCCGCTTGTCCTTGGAAACGTCCTTAACTTATATGCAGCGATTGGGGCGATTCTATCGATGGATTTGGCTGTCAAAGAAGTTTTTATTCTGGCAGTCATGCTTTCATTTTCCCATAATTTATTTATTGAGTCCGCTGTCGCTGTGAAGGTTGGTGTCCGCATGTCCGTGGTGCTGGCCGTTCGGATTGGTCTCGCTTTCGTTTCAGCGCTTTTTATTCATCTTTTATGGAGCGGCGGTACTGAACCGGCTCAATATGGCTTTGTTTCCGGCGGAGCATCCCACCAGGCGGAAGGAGCAGGTGCCATTCTATGGGAAGGGGTCTCCAGTGCCGTTCTGGGCGTCGCGCAGCTGGCTGCGGTTGTGATCCCGTTAATGATTTTTATTCAAATTATGAAAGATTTGCATTGGCTGAATCTGTTTTCGAAAGCTATGTCTCCCTTCACGAGAATGCTGGGAATCCGCGAAAACACCTCCACCACTCTGGCCTCCGGCATTTTTTTCGGGCTGGCATTCGGGGCAGGTGTTATGATGCAGGCGATTGAGGACGATAATGTAAAAAGGAAGGACTTGTACTTAGTATTTATATTTCTCGTGGCCTGCCATGCTGTTATTGAAGACACGCTGATTTTTCTACCGCTTGGCATTCCGGTGCTTCCATTATTGGGAATCCGTCTGCTGACAGCGATCGTTTTGACGATGATCGTGGCTTACATTTGGAATAAAGCGGAGAAAAAGAAATCTATCCGCAGGGAGGCGGCTTATGACTATCAACACGATACTATTTGATTTTGATGGCACCCTCGTAGATACCAATACATTAATCATTGCTTCGTTTGAACATGTGCTGGAAGCCTATTATCCCGGGCAATACAGCCGAGAGGATATCGTAGAATTCATCGGTCAGCCGCTGCCCGAAAATTTCCGCAGCGTTGATCCGGAGCGTGCGGAAGAAATGATCCGGATGTATCAGCAGTACACCCTGGAGAACCATGATGAGTTGATTGAAGAATACGAGGGGGTAACGGACACCATAAAAACCCTGCATCAGCAGGGGTTTAACCTTGCTGTTGTCACGACAAAACGCAGAGAAACGGCACAGATGGGGTTGAAAACGTCAGGGCTGGCCCCGTATTTTCCAACTGTCATTACCCTGACTGACGTGCAGCACGCCAAACCTCATCCAGAACCCCTGCACAAGGCGATGCAGTCCTTTGATGCACAGCCGGAGGAGACAATGATGGTGGGGGACAGCCAGTATGACATTCTGGCTGGGAAAAATGCCGGAGTGACCACCGCCGGGGTGGGTTGGACAATTAAAGGAGAGGCTCATCTTCAATCGTTTGAACCGGATATTATGCTGCCAAAGATGCCGGCTCTCCTTGACTATCTCGGAGTGAAAATGACATGAGACGCACCGAACGCTATCCTGTAAAGACAGGCAATTCCCTCTGGCATATTTATAAAACCGTCCCTTTCTGGAAGGTGGTTAAAAACTTTACCGTCATTCAAATGGCCCGATATACTCCCTTTCTGCCTATGAAAAATTGGATGTACCGGACCTTTCTGCGCATGAAAGTGGGGGAAAAAACGGCATTTGCCCTGATGGTGATGCCGGACATCATGTTCCCGGAAAAAATCAGGGTCGGAAAAAACAGCGTGATTGGATATAATACCACCATTTTAGCGCATGAATACTTAATTACGGAATACCGGCTCGGCGTAGTGAGCATTGGGGATCACGTAATGATCGGTGCGAATACCACCATTCTTCCAGGAGTCCATATCGGGGATCATGCTGTTGTTGCTGCAGGATCAGTTGTTCATAAAGACGTGGAAGCGGGAACCGTGGTCGGCGGTAACCCGCTCCAGATCATATCAAAAGACCCTTTTCCTGAGCAGTAATGAAGTGACGGAAAAGGGTTTTCGTTTATAATTTCCAGATTGACGGCGTGTGCAATCGGGTGTAAACTACACGATATACACTTTATCTCTCTATTACATTAGCATACTAAAGTACATAAAATGAGTGATATAAACCATAAAACCTTTGGAAAGGAGCAGCTGCGATGAGCCAGCCATTTATGTTTGAAAAACCGTTAGGAATGCGGGATACGCTGCCGGCTTATTATCAGATAAAGCGGAGTGTACAGGATGGGATGGAAGAAGAAATTGGAAAATGGGGCTACCTTCCCATGGAAACGCCCGCTCTCGAATACTATGACACCGTAGGGAATGCTTCTGCGATCCTGGAACAGCAGTTGTTTAAATTACTGGATCAGCAGGGGCATACCCTCGTGCTGCGTCCGGATATGACCGCCCCGATTGCAAGAGTGGCGGCGTCCAGTTTGAAAGACCAGTCCTTTCCGCTCCGTCTCTCTTATCATACGAATGTCTTCCGGTCCCAGCAGCGGGAAGGCGGGAGACCGGCAGAGTTTGAACAAATGGGGGTAGAACTGGTTGGAGACGGTACGGCCAGTGCAGATGGGGAAGTCATTGCCCTGATGGTTGCTTCTCTACAGGAAGCTGGTCTCCAGGATTTTCAGGTTGCTGTTGGTCATATCGGTTATGTCAATGCGCTGCTGCTTGATGTCCTGGGAAGTCAAGAGCGTGCAGATACCCTGCGCCGCTTCTTGTATGAAAAAAATTACGTCGGCTTTAAGCAGCATGTTAAAAGTCTATCGCTCTCTTCTATCGATGAAAAACGACTATTAGGCTTGCTGCAGCTGCGCGGCGGACCAGAAAAATTCAATGAAGCAGAGACGCTTGTTGACAATGGAGAAGCCGCAAAAGCGCTTGAGAATCTGCGTCAGCTCTGGGACGTTTTGGAGTGTTATGGCGTGGAGAAATACATCAAGCTTGATTTCAATCTTGTCATGCATATGAGCTATTACACAGGCATTGTGTTTGAAGGATATGGTAGCCGGCTTGGTTTTCCTCTGTCCAGCGGCGGCCGTTATGACGAACTGCTCGAAAAATTCGAGCGCCCGGCACAAGCCACAGGTTTTGGCATCCGTCTTGATTTATTGGTGGAGGCTCTCGGGCACGCCGAAGAAAAGCCCGGCCAGACGTGCATTCTCTTTAGCAAGGAACGCAGAAAAGAAGCGGTGGAAGAGGCCAAAAACCAGAGAAATCAGGGGAAACGGGTAGTGCTGCAGGATTTACAGGGTGTAGACAATATTGATCAATGGACCGAAGCTTTCACGGAAGTGATCGACTTGATCGGTAGGAAGGGAGGCAGACAGACATGAACGATCCATTAAAAGTCGCGATGCCGAAAGGAAGAATTTTTGAAGAAGCCGTGGAACTCCTGCGTCAGGCGGACTTTTCGCTCCCTCCTGAATTTGAGGACTCGAGAAAGTTAATTGTAGATGCCCCGGATGCAAATTTGCGTTTTATTTTGGCGAAACCGATGGATGTGCCCACCTATGTGGAGCATGGCGTGGCCGATATCGGAGTGGCAGGCAAAGATACGATGATTGAAGAAGAACGGGACGTGTATGAAGTGCTTGATCTTCATATCAGTGAATGTTACATGGCTGTCGCAGGTCTCCCCGGTTATGAAAAAACAGATATTAATCCGAAAGTGGCATCCAAATACCCCAATCTCGCCACCCAATACTTTAAAGAGCAGGGCGAGCAGGTGGAAATTATAAAACTCAACGGCTCGATTGAACTTGCACCGCTGGTCGGCCTGGCAGACCGGATTGTTGATATTGTCTCCAGCGGGCAGACGTTAAAAGAAAACGGCTTGGTGGAGCTTGAAACGATTGTTTCTATCACCTCCCGTCTGATCGTCAATCCCGTCAGCTACCGGATGAAAGATACCCGTATTGATGACATGGTGGAACGTCTGGCACGGGTAGTAGAGGGGGAAGAAGCATGAATATTACAGAACTTAGGAAGAATGTCAGCCTTGCCCGGAATCTGGAGTCGGGCACTCATAAGGAAAGAGAATCGGTGGAAGCCATCATCAGTAAAATCCGTGAAAATGGAGACGAGGGCTTGAAGGATTTGACGGAACTATATGACGGCGTGCGGCTTGATCGTTTTTTCGTTACAGAAAAAGAAATAGAGGATGCTTATCAAACCTTTAATGAAAAATCCCTGCAGTCGCTACGCAAAGCGATCACTACTATCCGGGCATTTCATGAAAAACAAAAGCAGCAGTCCTGGATAACGACGCATGAAGACGGGACGATGCTCGGTCAGAAAATCACCGCGCTTGATTGCGCCGGGGTGTATGTGCCTGGTGGAACGGCGGCCTACCCCTCAACGATAATGATGAATGTGATACCCGCCCAGGAAGCAGGGGTGAAAACCATTATTATGGCTTCGCCGCCGGATAAGGAGGGGAATCTGACACCGGCTGTTTTAGTAACGGCAGCAGAACTTGGCGTCTCCCGTATCTTAAAAGCAGGCGGCGCCCAGGCCATAGCAGCTCTTGCCTATGGGACGGAGTCTGTGCCGCAGGTGGATAAGATTACCGGACCGGGGAATATTTTTGTGGCCCTTGCGAAACGAGCTGTATTTGGACGGGTCGATATCGACATGATCGCCGGGCCCAGTGAAATTGTGGTATTGGCTGATGAAACGGCACGTCCGGATTACGCGGCGGCTGACATGCTTTCTCAAGCGGAGCATGATGAAAGGTCCTCGGCCGTGCTGGTGACGACCTCCCGTGAAATCGCGGAAAAAACGACAGCAGAACTGGAGAAGCAGCTCGAAACCCTGCCAAGAAAAGAGATAGCTGAAAAAGCTCTGGAGAATTTTGGAGCTGTATATTTGGCAAAGACGATGGACGAGGCGGTAGATGCGGTGAATCAGCTTGCCGGGGAACATCTTGAATTACTGGTGGACGATCCCCATGCGCTGCTGGGCAAAATACGCCATGCAGGGGCGATTTTTCTCGGATCCTACAGTTCCGAACCAGTAGGAGATTATATGGCAGGGCCCAACCATGTCCTGCCGACCAACGGGACGGCCCGTTTTTCGAGTCCATTAAGCGTCGATGATTTTACGAAAAAGTCAAGTATCATTTCTTACAGCAGCAGGGCTTTTTATGAAAATGTGGAGGACATTGCCGAGATTGCGCGGCTGGAAGGGCTGGAAGGCCACGCCCGGGCAGTGGAACTGCGCAGGAAAGGAGAAGAGCAATGACAGAAAGACGCAGTTCGATAGAACGAAATACGAAGGAGACCAATATCCGCCTGGACATGAATATTGACGGGGAGGGAAACAGCTCGATTACGACCGGGGTTCCTTTCATGAGTCATATGCTCGACCTGTTTACCAAACACGGCCACTTTGATGTGACGATCGAGGCGCAGGGCGATACCGAGGTGGATGATCATCATACCACAGAGGATATAGGCATCTGTCTCGGTCAGGTTTTTCATGAAGCAGTCGGGGATAAAAAAGGCATACGCCGCTACGGGCAGGCGATGGTGCCGATGGATGATGCGCTTGCCCAGGTAGTGGTCGACCTCAGCAACCGTCCGCATTTAGAATACCGGGCAGATCTCCCGGGAGCGAAGGTCGGAACATTTGACACAGAGCTTGTCCATGAATTTTTATGGAAATTCGCTCTGGAAGCCAGAATCAATCTGCACATTATTGTTCATTATGGTTACAATACTCATCATATCATTGAGGCGGTTTTTAAGGCGATGGGACGGGCGCTCGATGAAGCGACGCAGCTGGATGAACGGGTGAAAGGGGTCCCCTCAACAAAAGGATTGCTGTAAGGAAGGAAGTGGACAGGGCATGATCGGTATTATTGATTATGGAATGGGAAATCTTCACAGTGTGAGTAAGGCGTTGGAACGTTTGAACCTTCCCTATTTTTTATCAGAAAATACGGACGAACTGAATAAAGCAGACGGCCTTATTCTCCCGGGAGTCGGCTCTTTCCATGACGCAATGGGTCTGCTGAAGGAAAAAGAGCAGGAGACATTTATTAAAACATGGGCCGCGGACGGCAGGCCGCTCCTTGGTATTTGCCTTGGCATGCAGCTGCTGTTCGAGGGCAGTGAAGAAAATGGGGAGACGGAAGGCCTGGGATTTCTTCCGGGATATGCGAAGCTTTTTCCAGGGAAAACAAAGGAAGGAACAGCGTATAAGGTGCCGCATATGGGCTGGAATAAACTGACCTTTCAACAGCCGCAGCACATACTTCTGCAGGACACAGAAGAAGGGCACGTTTATTTTGTCCATTCCTACGTGATCGACACCGAAGATAAAGATGTTTTAATCGCCACCAGTGATTATTATGGGGAAGTACCAGCTGTTGTTGGCAGAGGCCGGGTGCTTGGAACACAGTTTCATCCCGAAAAAAGCAGCACCCTCGGCATGAAACTACTTGAAAACTTCGGCCGAATGGTGTCGGAAGGGAGAAATACGGATGAGTAAGTTCGACCTTTATCCAGCTATTGATATAAGGGGCGGGAAATGTGTACGACTTCTGCAGGGGGATTATGAGAAAGAAACCGTATACGGGGATTCTCCTGCAGCGATGGCAGAGCGGTTCCGGAAGGCAGGGGCCTCCTGGATACATATGGTTGATTTAGACGGAGCGAAAGAAAAAAAGCGGGTGAACCATGAAGAGATTGTTCACACGGCACGTTCTCTGGATATCAAGGTGCAGGCAGGCGGAGGCATCCGGACGGCGGAAGATGTTGCCTTTTACCTCGAAAGTGGAGTGGACCGGGTTATTCTTGGCAGTGTGGCGGTGCAGCATCCTGATTTTGCGAAAGAAATGCTGGCCCGTTATAAAGAACAAATTGCGGTCGGACTGGATGCCCGGAACGGCTATGTGGCTGTGAATGGCTGGCTGGAAACATCCGAAGTTACCGCGGTGGAACTCGGCCGTAAAATGGTTGCCTATGGAGCCAGGACGTTTATTTTTACGGATATTTCCAAAGACGGCATGATGGAAGGACCCAATGTTCAAGCTGTGGCGGATCTTGCAGCACAGACAGGAGCGGAAGTGATTGCTTCTGGAGGTGTGAGTAGTCTGAGCGATGTAAAAGAATTAGTGAAATACCGCGAGGCAGGAGTCACAGGTGCCATCACCGGAAAAGCCATTTATACCGGGAAGCTGGATCTCGAAGAAGCGCTGCGGGAGGTGAATAAGCTGTGATTACAAAACGTATTATTCCATGCCTGGATGTGAAGGAAGGCCGGGTGGTAAAAGGAATTCAGTTTGTGGGCCTCCGGGACGCAGGTGATCCGGTCGAATTATCGTCTTTTTATGATGAACAGGGGGCGGATGAACTTGTGTTTCTTGATATCTCCGCTTCCCATGAAGGACGTAAAACGATGGTGGATGTTGTACGGGAGGTTGCCGGCACCCTGGCCATCCCGTTTACGGTCGGCGGGGGCATTAATACCCTCGATGACATGCGCACCATTCTTCGCGCCGGGGCTGATAAGGTCTCTCTGAATACAGCTGCTGTGAAACGGCCGGAGTTAATCAGTGAAGGAGCCGATTATTTCGGATCCCAGTGCATCGTGACAGCAATAGACGCCAAGTTTGACGAAGCGCTTGCATCCTGGAGAATATATACCCATGGCGGCCGTACCTCCACCGATTGGGAAGTAACCGACTGGGCTAAAGAGGTCGTCCAACGCGGGGCCGGAGAAATCCTGTTAACGAGTATGGATCAGGACGGTGCCAAAAATGGCTTTGATCTTTCTCTTACAGAAGCGGTGAATCAGGCAGTTTCTGTCCCGGTTATCGCCTCCGGGGGGGCCGGAGCGAAAGAACATTTCACGGATGTATTTGAAAAAACGAACGCGGACGCGGCCCTGGCTGCTTCCATTTTTCACTATAAGGAAACGTCCGTGGAAGAAGTGAAAAAGCATTTACGTGAAAAAGGAGTGCGGGTGCGATGAACATTGCAGACCTTCAATTTGATGAAAATGGATTAATTCCTGCGATTATACAGGATGCAGTTAGTAAAGAAGTGCTGACGCTTGCTTATATGAATGAAGAATCGCTTGGAAAAACAATGGAAACGAAAGAGACCTGGTTTTACAGCCGCTCCCGCGGGAAGCTCTGGCATAAGGGAGAGACTTCTGGAAACACGCAGCAGGTCACAGATATCCGTTATGACTGTGATCAGGATTCTCTCGTTGTTCTCGTTCTTCCGAATGGACCAGCCTGCCATGAAGGCACCTACAGCTGTTTTTCAGAGTCGCTGCTGAACGACGTTCCAAACGGAAAGACCAGCCGGTTTGAGATATTGAATACACTGGAGGAAACGATCGCGAAACGATTCGCAGAAATGCCGGAAGGAGCGTATACCACCTATTTATTCACGGAAGGTGTAGATAAAATTCTAAAAAAAGTCGGAGAAGAATCAAGCGAGGTTATCATTGCTGCTAAAAATCGCGATCCCGGGGAGTTGAGCATGGAGAGCGCGGATTTGCTGTATCACCTGTTTGTCCTTTTAAGAGAACAGGAACTGCCGCTGGATCAGGTTCTTCAAGTATTAGAAGAACGACATGGGAAATAGGAGCCGGGAAAAGAGAGCGGAGATGCTCTCTTTTTTTGTATAGGGAAGCATAAATTTTGGGCGTTTTCGAGATCCAGTTCCAGCGCCCAGCCGCTCGGGGTTTCTTCTCCGGAGCAGGCTGTCCTGCGCAGTAGAAGAATCGCCGCCTACAAGCTCCCACGTCCTGTGGAAAACGGCGGCACTAGCACCTCCTGTGCGTCGCAGAACCTGTCGCGGCTGCCCAGGGCGCTTGCGCTTTTCTTACCTGTACAATGGATGATATACTGGCTTTACTGTGAACTGTTTCTCCGATGGAGGGGATGCCATGAAATCGCAACATACCCAGGGACAAGTGATCCCTTTTATACAAAATAGTGAATACTTCTTTAAACGGGGCGTCCACGCTTACCAGAAACAGGAGCTGAAGCGCGCCGTTAAATATGTGCGCCGGGCAGTGGAACTAAATCCGCAGCAGGGAGTGTTCCAATGTCAGCTTGCTGCCATTTATTCGGATATGGGCGAATACCATACGTCAAACGATCTTCTCCTGCATGTACTGGACGACGTGGATGCCGATTTATACGAATGCTATTTTTTTCTTGCCAATAACTATGCCTATCAAGGATTTTTCGATAAAGCCGGAGAAACAGCCAGGCAGTATTTGTCCCTTGTGCCGGAAGGCGATTTTTCCGAAGATGCAAGAGACCTTCTGGATATGCTGCAGATGGAGGAAGAGCAGGAGGATGTAATTCCGCCGGATACGGATGATGAACTGATTATAACGTATGAACGGGCGCTTCGTATGATAAAAGAAAACCGTTATTACGAAGCGGAGACCTATCTGGAAAACATCGTTGCGGAGTATCCTCTGTATTTTGCGGCTCAAAGCCAGCTGGCTCGTGTCTTCTTTTTAAAAGGACAGATCGAAGAAGCGCTTGCTTATGCAAAAGATGTGTGGCTGGAGCATCATTATTTACCGGCCGGCTGCCAGCTTGCCTTGTTTTACAGCGAGGCAGGACGGGATAAGGAAGCGGTAGAAGCTGCAGGTATGTTGAAACGGCTCATTCCGATGGATCGGGATAACCTGTTCCGGCTGGCCTCTACGTTATGCCTTCTGCACGAATGGGAAAAAGCCCATCGTTTATTCCGCATGTATCTCCTTCGTTTCACCCCGGAGGATGCCAACTTTTTCTTCCATTACGGCGTGGCTGCTTATGAATCCGGCAGGCTTGGAGCAGCCAGAAAGCAGTGGGAACTGGCGAAAGCACAGGGCCATCGCGGGGCGGAGACATTGCTGGAGAAACTGGGAAACGATCTGTTATACTCCAGTGATGTGCACCTGGAAGCCTGGACGTATTATCAGTTATAACGAGTGAAGCAGATTGGTAGACTTTCTTTCCCTTTTTTTTTACGATAACGGTGAGAGATTCGATATATGGATGTATCTGCTTAAACAGGATAGGGGATATTATGGATGAGAAAGAGGAGTGAATCGTGATGTCAGAAGAAAAAATTTATGATGTGATCATCGCAGGAGCCGGCCCTGCCGGTATGACTGCTGCGGTTTACACATCCCGTGCTGAAATGTCCACACTGATGCTGGAGCGCGGTATTCCCGGTGGACAGATGGCCAATACAGAGGACGTGGAAAACTATCCGGGGTTTGAGCACATTTTAGGCCCCGATCTTTCGAATAAAATGTTTACTCATGCGCAGAAATTCGGAGCAGAATACGCGTATGGAGATGTAAAGGAAATAGAAGACGGCAAAGAATACAAAATGGTTAGAGCAGGAAACAAAGAGTATAAAGCCCGTTCCATTATTGTGGCAACCGGCGCTGTCTATAAACAACTTGGTGTCCCGGGAGAACAGGAACTCGGCGGCCGCGGTGTGTCCTATTGCGCCGTGTGTGACGGTGCCTTTTTCCGGGATAAGGAAATTGTGGTCGTTGGCGGCGGCGACTCTGCCGTCGAAGAAGCCGTATACCTTACCCGTTTTGCTTCTAAAGTGACAGTCATTCACCGCAGAGATGAACTGCGTGCCCAGAAAATTCTGCAGCAGCGGGCTTTTGTTAATGACAAAATTGAATTTAAATGGAGTCATGTCGTAAAAGAAATAAACGATAAAGACGGAAAAGTCGGCAGTGTAACGTTAACCGACTTGAATTCAGGGGAAGATTACGATTTTGAAACGGAAGGCGCTTTTATCTATATTGGTATGATTCCGCTGAACGATGCGGTGAAAGGCCTGGATATCCTTAATGAAGAAGGGTATGTAGAAACCAATGAAGAAATGGAAACAAAGATACCAGGGGTTTTTGCTGCCGGAGATCTCCGCGAGAAATCCCTGCGTCAGATCGTAACCGCGACAGGAGACGGTTCCGTAGCGGCCCAGACAGCCCAGCAGTATGTAGAGGAACTGAAGAACACCGTAAACGCATAGTTTTGTTAAAAAGGCTGAACATTTTTTAAATCGATTTTAACCCGTTTGTAACAGATGTGAAATAATTAACGTGTTATGATGGAATCAGTAATTGACCCCCTTTTTTATATAATAATTGGAGAAACACAGGCGTATAACATGCCTGTGTTCTTTTTTTTGTCATTTGAAAACGTAAAGGATCCATTAGGCAGAAAACAGCGATGTCACGTTTTCCCCTCCTTTCAAACAATGTCGGGTCCCAGCGTAAAAAATTGAGCAACCGCTCGTATCCATAGTATACTGTAAGGAGAACAGGCGAGGTGGCATATATGCAGCGAGTAACGAATTGTATTCTCCATAAGGATAAGGAGGTCCTGTTGTTACAAAAGCCAAGTCGAAACTGGTGGGTGGCTCCGGGCGGGAAAATGGAAGCAGGCGAATCCGTCCGGGAAGCTGCTGTGCGGGAGTTTCGTGAAGAAACAGGAATTACTGTGAAAGACCCCGTCGTCCGGGGGATTTTTACTTTTGTTATAATAGAAAACAAACAGCATTATTCAGAATGGATGATGTTCACGTTTGAAGCAAGAAAGTGGAGCGGCACCATGCTGGAGCAGTCGCCCGAAGGCCGCTTGGAATGGATGCCGGTGGAGGACGTCCTGCACCTGCCTATGGCAGCAGGCGACCGCTCTATATTTCAGCACATATTTCAGGAAAAAGGTGTATTGTACGGAACATTTCATTATACCCCGGATTACCAACTAATCCGCTCGGAGTTTCAAAAAGATGAGTAGTTGTACAGGAATCGGGACGAAGGGAAGGATGAAACAATGGGCCAAATGACAGAGGACATTCATGTGGTTATTATCACAGGAATGTCCGGCGCAGGGAAGACTGTGGCCGTCCAGAGTTTTGAGGATTTAGGGTATTATTGTGTGGATAATCTGCCGCCGGCGCTCATTCCCACATTTATTGAGCTGATTGAAAACTCAGGCGGAAAAATGAATAAAGTTGCTCTTGTCATTGACCTGCGGGGACGCGAATTTTTTGATCACCTGTTTGAAGCCGTGGACAATCTGCGCTTAAAATCCAATTTAAGCACCCATATCTTGTTTTTAGATGCGAAGGATAATGTCCTTGTCCAGCGCTTTAAGGAAACGCGTCGTTCCCATCCGCTGGCGGCGGAAGAAACACCGCTGGAAGGAATCAGGCAGGAAAGGGAAATTTTGGAAGATTTGAAGGGGAGAGCCCGTCAAATCATTGATACAAGTGAACTGAAGCCAAAGCAGCTCAGAGAACGAATCATTCAGTATTTTTCCGGGCCTGAAAAAGATGCGTTTTCGGTAAATGTTATATCATTTGGTTATAAATACGGCCTCCCCATCGATGCCGATTTAGTGTTTGATGTTCGTTTCCTGCCCAATCCACATTACATTGAGCACCTGGAGCCAAAAACCGGATTGGAGGAAGAAGTCTCTTCCTATGTGTTAAAATGGACGGAGACGAAAGAATTTATAGAAAAACTGCTTGATATACTAGGCTATATGCTTCCTCAGTATAAGAGGGAAGGAAAAAGCCAGCTTATTATTGCAATAGGCTGTACCGGAGGGAAGCATCGTTCGGTGACACTGGCGGAATATGTAGCAGATTATTTCGCCGGCGAATATGCTACGCATAAAAGCCATCGGGATATGGGGAAAGGGAAGGATTAACATCGTGAATAGACCAAATATAGTTGTCATAGGCGGGGGAACCGGGTTGTCTGTGCTGTTAAGGGGATTGAAAACATTTCCTGTAGACATTACAGCGATTGTAACGGTGGCAGATGACGGCGGCAGTTCAGGGATTCTGCGCAAAGAATTAAATATCCCGCCGCCCGGAGATGTCCGCAACGTACTGGTGGCACTTGCCGAAGTAGAGCCCATGATTGAACAGATGTTTCAGCACCGTTTTCAAAATGGAAATGGACTGAGCGGCCACTCCCTTGGCAATTTGCTTTTGGCCGGCATGACATCGATTACCGGAGATTTTGCCCGGGGTATAAGCGAACTGAGCACGGTCCTGAATGTGAAAGGAAATGTCTTCCCGGCAGCAAATCAGAGCATCGAACTGGAAGCGGAAATGATGGATGGGACTACCGTTGCCGGGGAATCTAATATACCTAACTCCGGAAAACAAATAAAAAAAGTCCGTCTTTCTCCAGAGAACGTGGAACCTCTGCCGGAGAGCCTGGAGGCTGTGCGGCAGGCAGATTTAATCGTGCTGGGGCCGGGAAGTCTTTATACCAGTGTGATCCCGAATCTGCTCGTTCCCGGGATATCTGAAGCGATTTATCATGCTTCCGCCCGTAAGATCTACATTTGCAATGGGATGACCCAGGCGGGAGAAACCGATGATTTTACGGTGGCTGACCACGTGGAGGCCATTCGGTCTCATATTGGATATAATATTATTGAAACCGTGCTTGTCAACAATACAGAGATCCCGGCGGAGATTTTGCAAAAGTACGCGGAAGAATCCGCATTTCCTGTCCATTTTGATGAACAGCGGTTGAAAAAGCTCGGTTACCGCGTAGTAAGAGATGCATTTATGCATTATCAGGACAACTTATTTCGTCATGATGCGGTCAAAGTCTCCCAATCGCTTCTAACCGAAATATAAATAGTTTTTACGAGTGAATGTGGAAAGGAAAGGCGGTGCCAAAAGTATGTCGTCTTTTGCAGCTATGACAAAAAAAGAGCTGACCCAGTTTGAATCAGAGGACTGCTGCGCAAAAGCGGAGCTTGCTGCTTTGATCCGTATGAATGGCGTTATATCTTTTAGTGATGGAAAGCTGATTTTAGATGTATCCACCGAAAACGCAGCGATTGCCCGGCGTATTTATAAGTTAATCAAACGGGTTTATGCGGATATTGCTGTGGAACTGATGGTACGGAAAAAGATGAGACTGAAAAAGAATAATGTTTATTTAGTCCGGATAGTGGAGGAAAGCCGTGATCTGCTGCGTGATTTAAGCATTATGGAAGACGGGTATCGTTTTATCCGCACCATCTCCCGGGACATCTTAAAGGATACCTGCTGCAAACGGGCTTATCTTCGAGGAGCGTTCTTAGCCGGTGGATCTGTCAATCATCCAGAAACGTCTTCGTATCATCTGGAAATTTTTTCATTATACGAAGAACATAACCGGGCCTTACGCGACCTGCTCCAGGAATTTGAACTTTCTTCAAAAAGTTTGGAACGAAAAAAAGGATTTATCCTCTACATTAAAGAAAGTGAAAAAATAACAGAATTTCTAAATGTCATTGGGGCGCACCAGGCTCTTCTTTATTTTGAAGATGTGCGCATCATGAAAGACATGAGAAATTCTGTCAACCGACTTGTCAATTGCGAAACGGCTAACTTAAATAAAACGGTAGGAGCTGCGCTCAGACAGGTGGAGAATATTCAACTTGTGGCAAATAAAATAGGATTGGAGCAGCTGCCGGACAAGGTCCGGGAAATGGCGGAGCTGCGGGTGAAATACCAGGACGTGACCTTGAAAGAGCTGGGAGAAATGGTGCCGAGCGGCCCTGTCGGCAAATCAGGAGTAAACCACAGGCTCCGTAAAATTGACCAGTTAGCTGAAAAAATTCGAAATGGCGAGGATGTGCAGCCGGAAAACGGTGTATATGCAGATTAACCTGGAGGGAGGAAATAGGATTTGATTGAAAAAACAGCAGAAGTTCGATTAAAGACGGGGCTGCAGGCCAGGCCCGCGGCTTTATTTGTTCAGGAAGCGAACCGCTTCCAATCGGATGTGTTTATCGAAAAGGAAAATAAAAAAGTAAATGCCAAAAGTATTATGGGCATTATGAGTCTGGCGGCACGAACAGGAGAAACAATCAAGCTCACGGCAGATGGGAATGATGAAGAAGACGCGGTTGAAGAATTGGCCGGTTTCGTAGAAAAAGAAGAATAAAAAGAGCGGCATCGCTTAACGATGCCGCTTTTTTTAATATACGTTTTATTTATATAAAACATCGTCCACTAAACCATAGGATTTGGCATCCTCAGCCGTCATGAAGTTATCACGGTCGGTATCCCGTTCAATTACTTCCAGCGGCTGTCCGGTGCGTTCAGACAGAATATGGTTTAACTTATCACGAATCTGCAGGATACGGCGGGCGTGAATATCAATATCTGTAGCCTGCCCCTGCGTGCCTCCAAGCGGCTGATGAATCATCACTTCGCTGTTTGGAAGGGCAAAACGCTTGCCTTCCTGCCCGGCAGCCAGCAAAAAGGATCCCATGGAAGCTGCCATGCCTACACAAATAGTGGAAACTTCCGGCTTGATATGCTGCATGGTATCATAGATCGCCATGCCGGCTGTGATCGAGCCGCCGGGACTGTTAATATAAAGAGATATATCTTTCTCTGGATCGTCCGCAGCCAGGAATAGAAGCTGGGCGACGACTGAGTTGGCAATATTATCGTCAATCCCGGAGCCGAGCATAATAATACGGTCTTTCAGAAGACGCGAATAAATGTCATAGGCGCGTTCCCCGCGGTTCGTTTGTTCAATGACTGTTGGAATTAAGTTCATGTGATTACATCCTCCTTTGTTTAGTACGTTCAGCCCTGTAGGAAGCTGCTGATTCCATCATACTCCTATGGTCAGTAATGGTCAAATAAAAAGACAACAACCTGAAAATCTCTTCGACCATTGTACAACAATTAAACCAGCAGCTCGAATGAATTGCAAATAACACAGCTCGTTAACTGTTTCGCTTATGTAAAACGAAATTCCTTCTGTATCATATCCGAAATTTTTGTTCTTCAAACTTCGTAAAGAAATCTGACGATTATACACGGCATTCCTTTTCTTTAAGATATAATAAAAATATGTCGAAAAATTTTAAGAGATAAAGTACGAGCGCTTTTACATATGATATAATAAGTAAACGCTTTCAATTAGAAGCAGAAGGAGGAAACGGCATGAACCTGGAAATGGGGCTGCATCAGAAACAGACAATGAATCTCGTCATGACACAGGAGCTTCGCCAGGCAATCTCCTTATTACAGCTTTCCACACTTGAATTGAATAATTATATAGAAGAAGCGGCCTTAGAGAATCCGCTGATGGAAATCGAAGAACAGGAGTCACCGATGCGGGAAGAGCCCCGCTACGATATGCCGGTAATGTGGAAGGATGAACCGTCGGATTCCCAGGAATATCAGGATCGGGATGACTTTTCTCCCTTTGACCAATTAAAAGATGCAAGGGAAAGAATATCTGACTATTTAATTCACCAGATCCGGCTGCTGCCTGCGGATCCATTGGAATTAAAGCTGTTAAAATATCTGGCAGGCAATGTCAGCGATCAGGGATACCTCGAAGGAACATATGAAGAAACAGCCGCTGTATTTTCCATTTCCCCGGAGCAGTATGAATACGCAGTGGCAAGGCTGCAGAGTCTTGAACCAGCCGGGGTTGCAGCCAGATCGCTCGGGGAATGCCTGCTGCTTCAGCTGGAGCGGATATCTCCGCGTAAGCCTTTAACTGAAAAAGTTGTTTCAGAGCATCTGGAAGCATTGGGGGAAAGAAACTGGAGAAGCCTGGCGGATAAACTTGGTGTGACCCTGCTTGATATTCAAGCGGTTTATGATGATATACAGGAGCTGGATCCGCACCCGGGAGCTGGTTTTGGAGGAGAAAACCCGGTACGGCTGGTCCCTGATGTGTATGTAGAGCGGGAGGGAGAACGTTTTACCGTCCGCCTGCATGATGAAGGGCTGCCCAGAATACGAATGAATCGGCACTACCGCCATCTGCTGGAGCAAAAAGCAGAAGGGGAGGCCGCAGAATATGCAAAGAAAAAATACAAGCAGCTGGTTTGGCTGCTGAAAAGTATTGATCAAAGACAGCAGACGATCCGCAGTATTACTGAAGCAATCGTGGAATTTCAGCGTGATTTTTTCCGTGACGGTTCTTCCGCCATGAAGCCGTTAACGCTTAGGGATGTGGCAGAGGAGGCAGAAGTACATGAATCCACCGTGTCACGCACAACAACAAATAAATATGTACAGACTCCGCACGGGCTGTTTGAACTGAAATATTTCTTCTCCGCCGGCATGAATAACCATGAAGGTGAGCAGACCTCTACGTTTGCTATTAAAAATATGATAAAGGATGTAGTGAAACATGAAGATAAGCAGAAACCATTATCGGACCAAAAAATCTCCTCCTTTATCGAAACGGAAAAAGGAATCTCCGTTTCACGGCGGGCGGTTGCTAAATACCGCGATGAGTTAAGTATTCCTGCTTCATCCAAAAGAAAACGTTATATGTAGCAGGGAGCTGCCGGCAGCGGGGGATTGACTATTTCAGGCAGGTCTCCCTAATGAAGGGGACATTTATTCCGTTATTTCTTCGATTTTTCCTATTTTGAAGGGGGTTGCGGACATCTGTTCCGTTATTCCCCCTTTTGAGGGTCAAAGAAGCGGTCCAGAACCAAAATAGCGGAACAAATGTCCGAAAAACCTCCGCAGACCGGCCATCCGGCCAGTTAACGGAATAAATGTCCGCACAATGTCCCGACTTTTGCAGCGGACGGCCCCCTTTATAAGGACCGGCGGCCGCCGTTTTATTTAGACAAAAAAGAGTTCTTCGTTCTTGCCTGCTGTCAGAAAACTTGGTAATATATTAAGAGAAAGAGGAAAGATCTTTTTTTATTCCGCAAGCGGGACTTAAAATGTCTCATAGGGACAAATTACGTCCCGGAAGGCTGGTGATGGGGTACATATGCGGCAATTTATTGAACTTCAAAAAAAACTACAGCCCGATGTACTTGAAGTCATGCAGAAGAGGTACCGGATACTGCAGTACCTCCGGCTGATGCAGCCTGTTGGCAGACGTACACTTGCGGGCAGTCTTGACGTTTCGGAACGGATTCTAAGGGGAGAAGTTCTCTTTCTTAAAGAACAGGGTCTCGTTTATATTGGCACAGCTGGTATGACCTTGACTGAAGATGGTGAAGCACTCCTGGAAGGTCTGGAAGAAACGATGAAATCTGTGACCGGGCTGGCTGACTGGGAATATCGGGTGGCGGACATACTGGATGTTCAGAGAGTGATTATTGTTCCCGGGAATAGTGACCGCTATACATGGGTAAAAAAGGAGTTAGGAAGAGCTTGCGTTCAGCAGATGAAAGCCATGCTGGAGGCTGATGATATCGTAGCGGTGGCCGGCGGGACAACACTTGCCGATGTAGCCGAAATGATGACACCGGATGAAAAGCTAAGCAACGTCACGTTTGTGCCCGCCCGGGGAGGACTTGGAGAGAAGGTGGAAATACAGTCAAATACGATAAGCTCAACCATGGCAACCAAAGCCAAAGGAAAATACAGACTGCTGCATGTACCGGATCAGCTGAGCGAAGAAACCAGGGAGTCCCTTGTTCTTGAACCAGGGATAAAAGAACTGCTGCGCTCTATCCGCCAGGCGAAAATGGTCGTTCATGGGGTCGGGGCTGCTTCCACGATGGCTGAAAGACGGGAAACTCCGCCAGCCACGATGGAAACGTTAAAAGAAAAACAAGCCGTCGCAGAGGCCTTTGGTTATTATTTCGACAGAGACGGGAATATTGTCCATAAAGAAAAAACGATTGGTTTGCAGCTGGATGATCTGAAAGATAGTCAGACTGTTGTCACTGTTGCCGGCGGGGCCTCAAAGGCGGAAGCGATCAGTGCTTATATGAATTATCGGCCCAGTGATGTATTGATCACAGATGAAGGGGCTGCTCAGGCCGTTCTCGGTCTTTCCTAGTCCCGGATGATCCTGAGGACTCCGTAGAGAGTTTTAAACTCCCATACGGATAATATAAAATAATTATTTATAACAAGGAGGATTTTATTTATGGCAACAAAAATTGGAATTAACGGTTTTGGAAGAATCGGGCGGGTTGTATTCCGTGCTGCGTTGAAGAATGACGATGTCGAAGTTGTCGCTATTAATGATTTGACCGATGCCGAGATGCTCGCCCATCTTCTAAGATATGATACGGTACACGGGAATCTGGAAGAAGAAGTGACCGTTAACGGAGAGAACCTGGTGGTAGGCGGAAAAGAAATTCGTGTTACCGCAGAGAAAAATCCAGCTGACATTAACTGGTCCGCTGCCGGCGTAGAGCTTGTTATTGAGTCTACCGGCTTGTTTGTCAAACGGGAAGATGCTGCCAAGCACCTTGAAGCCGGCGCTAAAAAAGTTATTATTTCCGCTCCGGGCAAAGAAACCGATGCGACCTTCGTTATGGGCGTTAATGAAAACACCTATGATCCCGCCAAGCACGATGTGGTTTCCAACGCGTCCTGCACCACAAACTGCCTGGCACCGGTTGCCAAAGTGCTTAACGATACGTTTGGTGTCAAACGCGGATTGATGACGACCGTTCACTCTTATACAAACGACCAGCAGATTCTTGATCTGCCTCATAAAGATTATCGCCGTGCCCGTGCTGCTGCCCAAAACATTATTCCAACATCCACCGGCGCCGCCAAAGCCGTAGCTCTTGTTCTGCCTGAATTGGAAGGAAAGCTGAACGGTGGAGCGATGCGTGTTCCAACACCGAACGTATCCCTTGTTGATTTCGTGGCAGAACTTAATCAAAACGTAACAGCAGAGGACGTGAACAACGCGCTGAAAGAAGCAGCGGAAGGCGAGCTTAAAGATGTCCTGGGTTACAGCGAAGAACCGCTTGTATCCAGTGACTATAACAGCACACCAAGCTCTTCTACTGTTGATGCTCTTTCCACGATGGTAATGGAAGACAATATGATCAAAGTTATCTCCTGGTACGATAACGAGTTTGGTTATTCCAGCCGTCTGGTGGACCTTGTAGCTTACATGGCCAAGCAGCAATAATAAAAATAGACCCCCGGGAAAGATACAGAAAGGGAGAAGAAAAATATATTTCTTGCTCCCTTTCTTTTCCTTGTGGAGGATTTTATACCCGCCGTCCTCTTTCTGCTTCCCACAGAGAGGGGGACTGGCAGGGAATCCTGGTTTTTAATACAATGTGTGTGGGAAAGACAATCCATAGGTAAGTAGAATGAAGGAGGCTCCTGGATGAATAAGAAGTCCATTCGAGATCTTGATTTAAAAGGGAAAACGGTTTTTTGCCGGGTCGATTTTAATGTCCCAATGAGCGAAGGGAAAGTAACAGATGACACGCGTATCCGTGCCGCTCTTCCAACGATCGAACATTTGGTGGAACAGGGGGCAAAAATTATCCTCGGAAGTCATCTCGGCCGTCCTAAGGGAGAAGCGCATGATGAACTGCGTCTCGGGCCGGTTGCTGTGAAGCTGGGAGAGCTTCTTCATAAAGACGTGAAGAAAGTGGATGAAGTGTTTGGAGAAGAAGCGAAAAAAGCGGCCGGGGATCTGGTAGAAGGAGAAGTACTTCTTCTCGAAAATCTCCGCTTTGAACCGGGAGAAGAAAAAAATGACGAGACGCTGGCTGAAAACCTGGCTTCCCTGGCCGACGTTTATGTAAATGACGCGTTTGGCGCAGCACATCGCGCTCATGCCTCCACGGAGGGTGTGGCCCGCCATCTGCCGTCGGTATCCGGCCTGCTTATGGAAAAAGAGCTGGATGTCCTCGGCCAGGCGTTAACAACCCCTGAGCGTCCGTTTACAGCTATTGTCGGGGGGGCCAAAGTGAAGGACAAGATAGGGGTTATTGACAATCTACTGGATAAGGTAGACAACTTGATTATAGGCGGCGGCCTCGCCTACACCTTTGTAAAAGCAAAAGGATATGAGATCGGAAAGTCGCTTCTTGAAGAAGATAAGCTGGATCTGGCGAAAGACTTTATGAAAAAAGCAGAAGACCAGGGCGTGCAGTTTTACATGCCGCTTGATGTTACGGTAGCTGACGATTTCAGCCGGGACGCCAATACCAAGGTAGTAAATATTGATAACATCCCTTCCGATTGGGAAGCCCTCGATATTGGTCCGAAAACGATCGATACGTACAAAGATATTATTCAGCAGTCCCGGTTGGTATTATGGAACGGGCCGATGGGAGTGTTTGAATATGAAATCTTCTCCAAAGGAACTAGAGGAATTGGAGAAGCCCTTGCTGAAGCCGAGGATACGTATTCCGTCATTGGCGGCGGAGACTCGGCAGCAGCGGTAGAAAAGTTCGGACTGGCCGGGCAGATGAGTCATATTTCAACCGGCGGCGGTGCATCGCTTGAATTTATGGAAGGAAAAAAACTGCCTGGTGTAGCTGCTCTGGATGATAAGTAAAATCCAACGAAAACAGGGAGGAATGAAACGATGAGAAAACCAATTATCGCAGGGAACTGGAAAATGAACAAAACACATGGGGAAGCTGTTTCATTCATCGATGAAATAAAAGGAAATATCCCATCCAGTGAAGAAGAAGTAGAAACGGTGGTGTGTGCTCCAGCTTTGTTTCTTAAGGAAATGAAGGATAAAGCAGCCGGCTCTGATGTGAAAATCGGGGCGCAGACTATGCATTTTGAAGAAAGCGGAGCCTTCACTGGAGAAATAAGCCCTGCCGCGTTAAAAGATCTTGGAATAACACACTCTATCATTGGGCACTCCGAGCGTCGGGAAATGTTTAATGAAACCGATGAAAGTGTGAATCAGAAACTGCATGCCGCCTTCCAATACGGCATTACACCGATTATGTGCTGCGGCGAATCCCTGGAGCAGCGGGAAAATAACCAGACAGAGCAGATTGTCCGCGATCAAGTGGAAAAAGGCTTTGCAGGTATCAGTGCGGAAAAAGCACCGGACGTCGTTGTGGCTTATGAGCCGATCTGGGCGATTGGAACCGGCAAATCTTCCACGGCCGAGGATGCAAATGAAACATGCGGCACCGTGCGGAAAGTTCTCGCAGAACTGTATGATGAAAATACGGCGGAAGCGGTTCGTATTCAGTACGGCGGCAGCGTCAAGCCGGAAAACATTGACGGCTATATGGAAAAAGAACATATTGATGGCGCTCTTGTCGGCGGAGCCAGCTTAAAACCCGATGCTTTCCTTCAGCTCGTGGAGGCTGGCAGAAATGAGTAAAACACCGGTCGCACTAATTATACTAGATGGCTATGCACTGCGGGAGGAGACGAAAGGCAATGCTGTCGCACAGGCGGATACCCCGAATTTTGACCGCTACTGGAAAACATATCCGCATACACAGCTGGAAGCCTGTGGAACTTCTGTTGGACTGCCTGAAGGGCAGATGGGCAATTCTGAAGTCGGCCATATGAATATCGGAGCAGGAAGAGTTGTGTACCAAAGCCTGACAAGAATAAACAAAGCAATCGAAGAGGGAACTTTCCGTGAAAACGAAGCATTGTTAGGTGCAGTAGAACACGCGAAAACGCATAACAGCAGCCTTCATTTATACGGACTTCTTTCGGACGGCGGCGTACACAGCCATATTCAACATTTGTTTGCCCTACTTGATGTCGCCAAGGAAAAAGGGATAGATAAAGTATATATTCACGGTTTTCTGGATGGAAGAGATGTCGGGCCGACGACAGCAAAAACCTATGTGGAAGAGCTGCAGACGAAAATGGCAGACGCCGGCCTCGGTCAGCTCGCCAGTCTGCACGGAAGGTACTACGCGATGGACCGCGATCACCGCTGGGAACGTTTGGAAAAATCTTACCGTGTCCTTGTGGAAGGAGAAGGTCCTGCTTTTAACAGTCCGGAAGAAGCCATTGAACATTCGTATAATGAGGAAGTATGGGACGAATTTCTCGAACCGTGTGTATTGAAAAATCAAGAGGGAGAACCAACCGCCACGATCCAGGACAATGATGCGGTGGTGTTCTTTAATTTCCGTCCCGACCGGGCGATACAGCTTTCAGAAGTGTTTACGAACGAGAACTTTAACGGTTTTGATATAGGAAACAAAGCCCCTGAAAACCTGCATTATGTTACAATGACGGCTTACAGCGATTCCGTTCAGGCGGAGGTCGCTTATCCGCCGCAGGATTTGAAAAATACGATGGGAGAAGCAGTAGCGAAGGCGGGGCGGACGCAGCTCCGAATTGCGGAAACAGAAAAATACCCGCACGTGACCTTCTTTTTCAGCGGCGGGCAGGAAGAGGAATTCGACGGGGAAAAACGAATTCTTATCGATTCGCCAAAAGTGGCAACGTATGACCTGCAGCCCGAGATGAGCGCCTATCAGGTTACAGATGCATTAATCGATGAAATCAACGCAGACCGTCATGATTTTATTGTTTTGAACTTTGCCAATCCGGACATGGTGGGCCATTCCGGCAGACTCGATGCTACCATCCAGGCGGTGGAAGCAGTGGATGAGTGCCTTGGCAGGGTAGTCGATCGGATTACAGAAAAGGGGGGGCATGCGATCATTACAGCTGATCACGGCAACGCAGATGAAGTCATTACCCCCGAGGGTCAACCGATGACAGCCCATACGACGAATAATGTGCCGGTGATTGTCACGAAACAAGGCATAGATCTACGGGATCAAGGGATTCTTGCAGATCTTTGTCCAACGGCAGTGGAACTGCTTAAAATGGAAAAACCTGATGAAATGACAGGCGAGTCTTTAATCAAATCATAAAGGAGTAATGAAACGATGAGTATGATTACAGATGTATATGCACGCGAAGTGCTGGATTCCCGCGGCAATCCTACGGTGGAAGTAGAAGTATATACGGAAACAGGGGCGTTCGGACGTTCTCTTGTCCCAAGCGGTGCCTCCACAGGGGAATATGAAGCGGTGGAACTGCGGGACGGGGGAGACCGTTTTATGGGAAAAGGTGTCCTGCAGGCCGTAGATCATGTCAATGAAGATATCGCTCCGGACGTGGTTGGCATGGAAGTAACCGATCAAACTGGAATTGATGAACTGCTGGTTGAACTAGACGGAACGGATAATAAAGAAAAGCTTGGAGCCAACGCGATCCTGGGCGTATCTATGGCCGCTGCCCACGCTGCCGCAAGCGATCTTGGTCTTCCGTTGTATGAATACTTAGGCGGGTTTAACGCAAAAACCCTGCCGGTACCAATGATGAATATTTTAAACGGCGGAGAGCATGCGGATAATAACGTAGATATTCAGGAATTTATGGTCATGCCGGTCGGCGCCGAAGATTTTCCACAGGCCCTGCGCATGGGGGCTGAAATTTTTCATAACCTGAAAAAAGTCCTGAAGGATAAAGGATACAACACGGCTGTAGGCGACGAAGGCGGGTTTGCTCCTGATCTTGGCTCGAATGAAGAAGCGCTGCAGACGATTGTGGCCGCTATTGAAAAAGCCGGCTATAAGCCCGGCGAAGAAGTCCAGCTGGCGATGGATGCAGCTTCCTCTGAGATCTACGAAAATGGAAGTTATAATTTGAAGGGAGAAGGGGTCGTTAAATCTGCGGATGAAATGATTTCCTTTTATAAAGACTTGGTCGAAAAATACCCGATTGTCTCCATTGAAGATGGTCTGGATGAAAACGACTGGGAAGGCTGGAAAAAACTCACCGAGGCGATTGGAGATAAAGTTCAGCTCGTCGGCGATGATCTCTTTGTTACAAATACTAACAAGCTGTCACGCGGGATTGAAGAAGGCGTCGGCAACTCTATTCTTGTCAAGGTAAATCAGATTGGGACCCTCACGGAAACATTTGACGCAATGGAAATGGCAAAACGTGCCGGTTATACAGCAGTGGTTTCCCACCGCTCCGGAGAAACCGAGGATGCCACGATTGCAGATATTGCTGTTGCCGTGAATGCTGGCCAGATTAAAACTGGAGCGCCGTCCCGCACAGACCGGGTGGCCAAATACAATCAATTAATCCGTATTGCCGATGAACTCGGCAGTACCTCGGTCTATCCCGGAAAAAAAGCATTTTACAATTTAAATAAATAACAGAAAAGAAGCCGCAGTCTGCTCCCTCCACTGCGGCTTCTTGATAAGTCAGGACTTGCGGGAAGAGCAGCTGTCGAACATTCCATCTGACGGGGGCCGTCTGATGAAGCTGAGGTGCTGCCCGCGGAAAGCGAGTCTGCGCAGGGATCGCGCGTCTATAAATAAAACAGCTGAATGGCATGAGGCAAAAACCCGCAGAATGAACCAATTTGGTTCATAAAGCTTTACGTCTGGAGGGGCTGCGTTATTTAAGTAGTGATTGCCAAGACAGGATGCTTGTGTTACATTATCAATAGTGTAAATGGACGTGGAGGTGTCATGTTTGCAAACGTTGCTTTATGTGCTGCTGATTATCGTTTCTTTGGCCTTGATTGCAGTAGTACTGCTGCAGGCCGGCCGCAGTGCGGGATTATCAGGAGCTATTTCCGGCGGAGCGGAGCAGATGATCGGAAAACAAAAAGCACGCGGGGTTGAGGCATTTTTAAGCCGTGCCACCGTGGTCCTGGCCGTTTTGTTTTTTGTTCTAACGCTTTTACTTGGTTATTTTCTGTAGAAGACAGAGAGAAGGATAGAGAATAAAGGAAAGCAGCGGGATGGAATCTTGCTGCTTTTTTATAGTATTAGAGTTTATAAAAATTCGCGTTCTTAAGATCCAGCTTCAGCGCCCAGCCGCTCGGAGGCCCGCACGAAGGGGGTCATTCGACGTTGTCACAGGAAGTACTTACACAGGAGGTGGGGGCTTCTACGCTGCGCACAGGACGTGGGCGCATTTAGTAGGCACACCTTTATTTTTAGGCGGACGCTTTCGCTTTTCTTATGATTAATGGCTGGAATACACGGAAATAGGGTATATTGGTAAGAAAATGGATAGGAAGAAAGAAAGGAAAAAGGATAAAGAGAGAAAGGGGAACCTATAATGAAAGTAGTACCGCCAAAGCCGTTCACATTCGAAGGAGGAAACCGCGCTGTTCTTCTGCTGCACGCATTTACGGGAAATTCCGCCGATGTCCGCATGCTCGGGCGTTTTCTGCAGAAACGGGGTTATACGTGCCATGCTCCCATTTTGAAGGGACACGGCGTGCCTCCCGAAGAACTGATGGAAGCTAAAGCATCGGACTGGTGGCAGGATGTTGAAAAAGCCTGGCAGTATCTTAAAAATGAAGGGTATGATGAAATAGCCGTGGCTGGGCTGTCTCTGGGGGGATTAATGACACTGAAGACAGCATACATGTTTGATGTAAAGGGCATCATACCAATGTGTGCCCCGTTAACGACATCAGAGAACAAAGATCGGCTGTATGAAGGGGTTCTGCAATATGCAAAAGACTTCAAACAGCTAGAGAAAAAAGACGAACAGCAGATTGAAAAAGAAATGGAGGCTTTTCGGAAACGGCCTCTGGATACGCTGTATTCGATTAATGAAACGATAGAAGATGTCAGGGGCTCCCTGGATATGATATACAGCCCGGCTTTCATCGTTCAGGCAGAGAAGGATCAGATGGTGGAACTGGAAAGTGCCAACTTGATTCACGACGAAATAGCTTCTCACGATAAAACAATAAAATGGTATGAAAACTCCCCTCACGTGATTACCCATGGGCCGGAGAAGGATCAGCTTCATGAAGACATTTATCAGTTTTTAGAACGGCTCGATTGGGAATCAGATAACTAGATGTTATCTGAAATTATACGATCTAACGAAAAAATAGATACGAAAGGAGATGAAACAGTTGGATCAAGAACAGAAGCAGCAATTACTGCAGTATATGAAAGAAGATGCCGCCAAACCAATGGCGGTGGAGGAAATACAGGAAGCCTTTGGCATGAGCGGCGGAGATGAAACAAAACAGCTGATGAAAGCATTAAATGAAATGGAAGAAACGGGAGATATTGTACGAACCCGAAGCAACCGCTACGGGGTCCCCGAAAAAATGAACCTTCTGAAAGGCCAGGTGCAGAGCCATCAACGCGGCTTTGCGTTTATTTTGCCGGAAAATAAAGAAGACGATGATGTGTTTGTTCCGGCTAATGAATTAAATGGCGCCATGAATAAAGACACGGTGCTGGTCCGGGTGCAGCGTAAATCTTCCGGATCTAAACCGGAAGGTGCTATCGTCCGGATTTTGGAACGGGGTGTAACGAAAGTCGTCGGGACGTATGCAGACAACCGTTCCTACGGATTTGTAGAAGTCGATGACAAGCACATTAACAACGATATATTTATCCCGCAGGATGCAGAAAACGGGGCAGTGGACGGACATAAAGTAGTCGTAGAAATCACCAAGTATCCGGAGGGCCGATTTAGTGCAGAAGGAAAAGTGGTCAATATTATCGGCCATAAAAACGATCCGGGGGTAGACATTCTAACGATTATTCACAAGCACGGCCTTCCGGGGGACTTTCCGGAACCCGCTCTGGAGCATGCGAACAGCGTGCCGGACCAAATTTCCGCAGACGAAATATCCCAGCGCCGGGATTTGCGGGAAGAAACGATTGTAACGATCGACGGGGCGGACGCCAAAGACCTGGATGACGCCGTCCAGGTAAAAAAACTGGAAAACGGCAATTATATGCTCGGCGTGCATATTGCCGACGTCAGCTATTATGTAGAAGAAGGCTCCCCCATTGACGAAGAAGCCTACGACCGGGCTACCAGCGTGTATTTAGTAGACCGTGTTATTCCAATGATTCCGCACCGTCTTTCGAACGGAATCTGCAGCCTTAACCCGAAGGTGGACAGGCTCACTCTCTCCTGTGAAATGGAGATCAACGGAAAAGGGGAGATCGTGGATCACGATATTTTTGAAAGCGTGATACGTACCAACGAGCGGATGACCTACAGCGATGTCCGTCTTATTTTAGAACAGAAAGACGAAGAAACGCGGGAAAAATATAAAGAACTCGTTCCGTTTTTTGAGCAGATGGAAGAGCTGGCAGCTGTTCTGCGCCGGAAACGCTTTGCCCGCGGTGCCATCGATTTTGATTTTAAAGAAGCCGAAGTGAAAGTAGATGACGACGGCACTCCTCTGGATGTGGAACTAGTCGATCGTTCTGTGGCGGAGCGGTTGATCGAGGAATTTATGCTGGCTGCCAACGAAACAGTAGCCGAGCATTTTCATTGGATGAAGGTGCCGTTTATTTATCGTATTCACGAGGACCCGGATTCTGAGAAGCTGGAACGGTTCCTTGAGTTCGTTACAAACTTCGGATATGTGGTAAAAGGCACGGCAAACACCATTCACCCGAGTGCGATGCAGAAAGTACTCGATGAAGTGAAGGGGGAACCGGAAGAAGCAGTTATCAACACTGTACTGCTGCGTTCGATGCAGCAGGCCAAATACGATGCAGAAAACCTTGGTCACTTCGGATTGGCTTCAGATTTCTATACCCATTTTACGTCCCCGATCAGACGTTACCCGGACCTTATCGTCCACCGTTTGATCCGTGAATATCTCGTGAACAAAAACCTGGATGGGAAAACGAAAGAAGCCTGGAGAGAAAAACTGCCGGATATCGCTCAGCATTCTTCGGAAATGGAACGACGCGCGGTCGATGCCGAGCGCGAAGTGGATGATCTGAAAAAAGCCCAGTATATGCAGGACAAAGTCGGCGAAGAATTTACTGGATTTATCAGCGGTGCGGCCAACTTCGGTCTGTTTGTCGAACTCGAAAACACCATCGAGGGCATGGTGCATATCAGCTACCTCACCGACGATTATTATCACTATGATGAAAAACAATATGCCTTGATCGGCGAACGTACCGGCAACGTCTTCCGTATCGGCGATCAAGTCGAAGTCCGCGTTCTCCAGGTCAATCTGGACGAAGCCGATATCGACTTTGAAATCGTCGGCATGAAGCCTCCGAAAAAACGGAAACGCAAAGAAAGCCCAACGGTCATTGAAGGGGGCGACCGCTCGAAAAAAGAGAAACCAAAGGCGAAAAAAGGCCGGCAGAAAGGAAAAAATGGCGGCACCAAGGGAAATAAAGCATTTTACCAAAATGCCCCGAAGAAAAAAGGCAAGAAGAAGTAAGTGCTGCGGCAAGCGGTGTACAGAATGTAGTCTGGTGCGAAGCCTTCCATAAAGCTCCCGCTTTTCCCGTGTAATCGGGAGCTGCGGAAGACAAACACCTCGCATTAGGTCGAGATGGAACGCTGATGGCCGCCAGAGGATGTTTAAAGACGTCTCTGGAACAGCAATTGCTCCGGATTCCTTTCTTCGATGGAGCTTTGGAGGACGCTAATTATAATTCCCGGCTTCTCCTGTCTTCCAATTCGACTTTTGGAACCATTAGCAGAAAAAAAGGAGAAAAAGTGTTCCCCACATGCTTTTGGGGGCTACAAAAAGAGAAAAAGAAACCATTACCGGTCTCCAACTTCGTATGGGGCCGATTATAAAAAATAATTCGTCCGGTCTGTCCTCCAGAATACAGCGCTTACGAAATGCCCTATACGGGCAGCCTTAAAATAGAGCCAGCCGCCTTTTAGTCCCGGCAAATGGAGGCGGTGTAAAACCAACCAAGTTTTCACAACGACTTCCTAGTAGCTAAAGGACGTTATGAACTTCTGTCCAGGCTCACCTCCTTTTTATTTTCGGCGGCTTCTGTTGACGTTTTTACAATTATTTTGCTACGATGTAGGAATGAAGGAGAAAAGAAAGGTGTACGGGAGATGGCGACAAAAACGGAAGGACGAGTGTTAGCGCAAAACCGGAAAGCCCGCCACGATTTTTTTATCGAAGAAACATTTGAAGCAGGGCTTGTGTTAAAAGGAACAGAAATAAAAGCGATACGTGCCGGCAAAATAAACATCAAAGACAGTTTCGCGAAAGCAGAAAAGGGAGAAATCTTTCTGCATAACGCCCACATCAGTCATTATGAACAGGGTAACCAGTTTAATCATGACCCGCTGCGGACGCGGAAACTGCTCCTTCATCAACGGGAAATCAATAAACTGATTGGGAAAAGCCAGGAACCGGGTTATTCCGTGATTCCCTTAAAAGTTTATATTAAAAATGGAGTAGCCAAAGTGTTGATCGGCGTAGCACGGGGAAAGAAAAAATATGACAAGCGCCAGGCGCTCAAAGAAAAGGATGCCAAACGCGAAATGGACCGGGCGGTACGCCGGCAGATGAAAGGTGAATAAAACCCTTGCATTTGTGTGTGCATATGTTATAATAAAATGTCCAAAGGGGATCATAACCAATCTCCTTTGCTTACTAACAAAATGGGGACGACACGGCTTCGACAGGGATAGGTCGAGGCTGAGTTGCGAGCCGAGCTGGGCAGGCCTCGAAAAAGGCCCACGCCAATAATAACTGGCAAATCAGAAGAAAACCTCGCAGTAGCTGCATAACCAGTTTTCTGCGGATCCCGCTCTCCATCGCCCATGTGGAGTGATACGGGGTCTCACTAATAGTGGGCTACGCTGTTCAGCCGCCGTCTGAGGCTGACAGAAGAGACCAATCAGACTAGCCCTGCAGCGGCCCGTCACTAGGCCAACGCAGCGGCGAATCACAATATAGTGACTACGCTCGTAGAAGCTCAGTCAGCGATATCTCTGGACGTGGGTTCGATTCCCACCGTCTCCACCAATACATAATAAACGTTGATTTAAAGGGATTTTAATAACTGTGGTAACATTCGTGGTTTAGCATCAAATTGAAATACCTGCGCTGGGGTGAAGTCGTCTTCCATTTTGAGGACGGCTTCTTTTTCTGTCGTGGGGTATAAGTGGCTATACGTGTTTAGCGTGGTGGCTACATCACTATGACCCAATCGTTGGGCTATGACAGACACCATGATATTTTTATTAATCAAGTAACTGGCATGGGAATGCCTAAAGTCGTGCAGCCTAATTTTTTTGACGCCAGCAGCCTTTACGTATTGCTCATACTTTCGGTCAAGTGTTGTCGTGGATACATGGTCATAAAATTCACCGAACACAACATATCTCATTTTTTCGTCATCTCTCAATTGGGATAACAGCCGCATAATATGAGACGACATAATGATTTTCCGCCGCGATGCTTGCGTTTTTGTCGTTGGTTCGATTGTACGCTGTTTTATCAACATTAATCGTGTCTGTTTCAAAATCAACATCGCCCCAGATTAAGGCAAGGAGCTCCCCTTTTCGCATCCCTGAGTAATGGAAAAACTTGAGGAAATGAAGGAGGAAGCGATCATACAAGAGCCAAGCGCAGGACACAAAGAAATCTGGAAATGGGCTGAGGAAAAGGGATTGTTCAACGGGAAGGACCCGCGCAAACCAATCACAAGGCAACAGGCTGCGACTGTGCTGAAACGATACGATAAGATGAAAAAATAAGAAAGAGCAGGGGCTTTGCCCTTGCTCTTACATAGAAAAGAGCAGTATGGAATGAGGAAATGAATGCTGCTCTATTCAAAACCTTTATGAATACACAAAGGATTATTTATTAGGATATCCTGTTTTTAATATAATAAACAAAGCGGTCTAATTATTAGTTAATTCATCCCGATCCGCAGCTTGTGGAGGTTCCTCCATCCATCCGTGTTTGATCATGAGTTTCGCTCCATTGTCGGCAAATTTTGCTACTTCAGCCATCAGTCTGCTATACATAACACCGAGATCCCTGCGTGGACTCATGGACATGCCTGTACCATAATATCCAAGACTGACAGCTGTTAAAGTTGAGGAGTAAAAGGTCATTTTTTTATCGGAAAAAGTATATATTGTTGAATCAGTAACTTCAGAATCTAACATCATAGGGCTCGGTAAATCATTTTCCTTCAAATAGGATTCAAATATTGCACAATGTTTTTGAGCAATTTCTTTTCCCTTTATAAAATATTGAACCACATCTTTGTCCTTTGCAACTTGGCTATATCCCATCATTGTAGCGGAACCCAACGCATTTCTTTGAAAATTGGCATAAAGATGTGCTATTTCAGTTGCTGTTAACGGTCTTCTTTCTCCAAAATATCCGGTTAAAAAACTTTGCTTGGTAACATAGTCAAACGATTCTGCTTTGGGGAGTTGCGGAGGCCTAACATACAACCCCTTTGACAATAAAACATCATTGGTCCATTTTATGATTTTATCTGACTCATTGAGACAAGTACTAAAAAAATGATAAATGTCCTCTCTCGCAACCAAACTCACTGCCAAACTGTAATTGTTTAATCCAATTTTTCCCAGTTGATTAAGAGTATTTAAATAGTACTTATCGGTAAACAAACGGGGAGCTGTAACGTCCACGTCTTCGCTTAGTTTAAAGCCATGGGGAATTGGATGATTTTCCTTATTAAATATTTCAACGACGCTATTGATATGAGATTGAGAAACCTTTAAGACGTATTGTAAGATACTTTTTATTTCATTATCTTCAACAATGTTTAATTCGTGCTCCAGATGACAAATGGCAGCACTGTCATTCATATATGTCACCCATAATTGTGAGATTTCTGCTGACGTTAATGGTATGTCTCGTTCTAACAATTGCATCCCTACTCTTTAAAAGTATACTTGTTATGTTTTAGGATGTACCATTTTTAATGTTGTATTCCTCTTATAGTTAACTTTAAATGAAACGTTAACATCCGCATACTTTCCCATCTAAGGTTAGATTCTGATGTCAGTTTATCATCTATATAAGTCACCTGTTTATTATTCTCCACTTTTTATTGGTGATTAAGTTTGTCTGGTCATTTTATCGCGGTTTTACAAATTATCATTTTACTGCTTTGCCCGCTTTTTGTAGTTGGTGGGAGACATTCCTGCATTGGCTGCGAAGAAACGGATAAAATGGCTTGGAGAAGAAAACGATAATTGTTCTGCGATTTGTTCCACGGTTAACTCACTTTCGAGAAGTAATTGTTTGGCACTTTTCATACGAAGCTGGGACAGATAGGTCTTCGGTGATACTCCGTATACTTTTTTGAAGCAGTTGTGGATGTGTGTTCGATGTACATTTAATTTTTCAGCCATGACTTGTATGCTTATATTTTTATCAGAATAATACTCCAGTAAATATGCTACTTTATGGGCGATGTAAGAGGTGGAAGGCTGGGTTGTTTCGTATTCTTTTTGTTCACGGGTTAATGCTTCCTGAGCAAGGAAGGTAATAAATTGAAGGACGCTTGTTTGAATTTGTAATTCTTTCATGGCTGCAGGAATGCGTTGCTGCGGAGGCAGGTTTTTCTGATTTTTATCATTAAAATGAGCTTCAAATTGTTGTAAGATGTTGTTCGCCCACTGATTGAACTTCTCTATCACCTCACTATTTGTTTTTTCATCCATGATGATGGGATTAATCATTGTCTGAAAAATGGAATGGACCTCGGGACGTTCAATGTCAAAGTGAAAATCGAAGAATTCACTGTCTTGCAGGGCTTCCGTATGATGATACAAATCCGATTTAATAATCATCGCGTTACCTGAGGCGAGGCTGTATTTTTTTCCATTAACCCATTGGATCAGATTTCCCTTGGTGCAATATAAAAATTCAAAGAAGCTGTGCCTATGATTGGGGTAGGACCAGGTTTTTGAAACTTTGGAATACTGGACTTTTGTTAAATGCACAGCACTGTAGAGTCTATCTAAATGGAAAATATATTCCATATATCGTTTCCCCCAGATTCATACTATTTATTCTTCAGCATACCATTGAATCCCTCCAACTACAAAAGTGCAATAAGAATCTACTTTTATAGATAGTTTTTTTGTTACAACTAACTTATTATCAGTATTAACTTATTCTTTTGTAGTCCTTTTTAAAATGAAATGGAAGGAGGAAAAAAATGGTATTTTCTTGGGCAGCACTGAAAACTGAGCTGTCGGTTCTGTGCAGACATGGCCAATTCACTGGGAAACTCCATCAACATACAACAGAGGAATGGACAGCTCTTTACTCAGATTTACAGGGGGAGGGAAGTGTTTATAAGGTAATCGTTTCCCTAAAAGAGGAACAATTAAAAAAAGTTTTGGAAGCGTTTCCATGTTCTCCGAATGTCGAAGATGTGCAAATGATGCATCCTGATCAAACCATCTCCCTTGGCATACTGGAAGAACATCCAGATTATCATTTCGGGAAACAGTGGTTTTTTACTCCTCCTCCACTCGTATTTCCCTTAAGAATGGAGCAGGGATGGATTGGGATTGCTGTGGGGGCCGAGCCGGGGCGTAATCTATTTACAACAGTTTCATTAAAAGCTGCAGGTACCGGAGAGTACGAGGTACATGTCTATTATGACGGGTATTATAAGGAGGAGGGAAAAGCCTGTACTGTATTTCTTACAAACGAGTATCACGCTTCACCAAATGAAGTGATTGCTTCTTATTCCCGGCTTCTTCAGGAGTTGAAATGGGCGCCTGCCCCAAAACGATCGATCCCTGATTGGTGGAAAGAAACATTTCTCTGTACTTGGGGTGATCAATTTAATATAACCAAAATTAATCAGTCCAAACCTAATAAAGAAACAGAAACCCATCATATAACAACGTATGAGACGCAGGCAAACCAAACAAAATGGTTTAAAACGCTGCAAGATTATGGTATTCCCGTAGGCATTATAAGTACATCGGATAAATGGCAGCTTGATCGTTACCGGCCGGTTCCTGATGAAGACCGTTATGAAGATCTGCGAGCTTTTGTGGACTGGCATCACAGGGAAGGAAGAAAAGTGATTGCCTGGTGGGGGCTGTGGCATATTGACGGCGCCCCTGCGGAATGGAGCATACGGGATGAAAACGGAAAGCCATTGACACTAGATCCAGAACATCCGGAACTACGGAAAGTGATGAAAGAAGATATCAAACAATTAATTAGCCCGGATGGTTTTGATATGGATGGTTTCTTTATTGATTTTACCGGCCGGCATCCAAATGGAGAAAATTGTAAGAAGTACGGAGATAAATGGGGAATGGAACTGCTGTATGATTATGTTAAATGCATCCACGATAATGCAAAATCGGCCAAATCGGACGCAATGATTATGACTCATTGCTGCCACCCTTACTTTGCGGATGTGACAGATGTATTTAGACTAAATGATTTTCTGTCCAAAGCTCCAAATTCTGTGCAGCAGGGGGAGTATCGTTACAATATTGCAGCAATGACGTCTGATTGGTTAATTAATATGGATAATTGGTGGATGTATGATCTTGAACAATGGAGAAAGTATCAAAAGTATGCGCCAACGAAAGGAATTCCCGCTGCCTGGCATACCCAGGGTGTATTTGGCATGGGAGCCGATTCTTATGGTTACGAGCCATTCACGGAAGAAGACTATATAGAATGGCGCGATCTGTGGATGGAGTACCGAAAAAAAGCCGGACTTTCTTGACGGAACTTTAACGCAATAAGATCCTGAATGTTTAGGGGTCGGCGGAGGGAACGATCTTTCCCATGGCTTGGGTCAGTAAAAAAGTTTAAATATAAAGGAGGATATAATGAAAAAAGTAAAAATATTCTTTATCTTTTCGATTTTTCTTAGTTTGCTTGCAATGGCAGCTTGTGGTTCCGATGGATCTTCGTCCGACACAGAGGCCGAGGACATCACGCTGGAGCTTGCGTACTGGACTCAGGACACTGGGATGGAAGAAATCTTAGAACATGCTATTGAGATTTATAATGACGATCATGAACATGTGGAAATTACGTTCACGTCGGTCCCTTTTGATAATTATTGGACAAGAATGCAAACAAGTCTTTCTGGAGGACAGGGACCTGATATTTTATTAATGGATGGTCGTAATTATTTGCAATTAGCTTCCCTTGGATTGCTTGAAAATTTGAATTCTTACATTGAAGACTCCGATTTGGATATGAGTGTTTATCCGGACGGGATGAACAATTTGTACAAGTATGAAGAGGAGCATTATGCAATTCCTTTTGTAATGGGGCCGATGGCCTTGTACTACAATAAGGAAATATTTGATGAAGCCGGGGTAGATTATCCGGATGAAAGCTGGACCTGGGAGGATGTAGAAGAATACGGAGGACAGCTAGCGGACAACGAAGACGGCACATACGGTTTTATTGTTGATACCACGACGTTTACCCAACAGGCAGGCTTATTTCCATTAGTGCACCAGGCAGGGGGATCTATTATTAGCGATGATAAAACGGAATCTGGATTCGGAACACCTGAAACCACCGAAGCTATTCAGTTTTTGCAAACACTTACGGAAGAAGGGATTTCTCCGCCCGTAAGTACTTTGCAGGAAACACAAGCGAAACAAATGTTTGGATCAGAAAGGGGAGCTATGTACACGAGTGGTTCCTATGACGTGAGCTTTTTCTCCGAATCGCTGGGAGATAAATTGGGTGTTTCTGTTCTTCCTCAGCACAAGCAGAAAGGATACCCGATTCATGGCTCGGCTTTCTCCGTAAATGCGAACTCAGAATACAAAGAAGAAGCATTTGAGTTTATTAAAGTACTGACTGGAGATGACACGCAGGAATTTTTGGGTGAGATAGGGAGTAACTTTCCCGCTCATATGGAAGTGGTGGAGGTGTGGGAACAATCTCATCCAGAGCTTGAACTTAGTGCCTTTCGAGAAGGATTGGATGATACCGTTCCCTATCCATCATCTTTGACGATTTCCGAATGGCAGGAAGTTGTTACATCTGAATTGACAAGTGGGATATCAAACAATACTCCAGCTGAGGAAGTTTCGCAAACTATTGAAGAACAAATGAATGAGATTCTTGAAGAGGAAAATAGATAAAGGTTACCAATTATAACCATATGGACAGACTCTTCCTTTCTCTGTCCATATGAACTCATTCGAGGTGTATGTTATGAAGGATGGATCCCAGCAAAGAACCCCAATTATTACAGATAAGCATAAAGAAGTTATTTGGGCGTATGTCCTTACCTTGCCGGCCTTTTTAATCCTTCTGATGTTTCATATTGGCCCGGCCCTTTCTTCTTTCTGGTATTCCTTGACGAAGTGGAACGGATTGACAGCTCCTGAATTTGTAGGCTTTGCTAATTTCATGGCGCTCATGAAAGATGGTGAATTTCTGCACTCTGTTTGGAATACGATTTTATTTGTCTTGGGTGCCGTTCCATTACAAGTTATATTGGCAACTATTTTTGCTGTGTTATTGAACATGGGCTTGAAAGGGACGGGGTTTTACAGGACCATCTACTTTCTCCCGGTTGTTACGATGTTAATTGCAGTAGGCTCTATATTCCGCTGGTTATACAATTCAGAATATGGATTAATCAATTATTTGCTTGGTTTGCTGCACTTACCTCAGCCGCAATGGCTGACAGATCCCGGTTTATTGTTGTTTTCTATTATTATAGCTGAAGTTTGGCATCGAATGGGATATAATCTAGTAATTTTATTGGCAGGTTTGCAATCTATTCCCCGCAGTCTTTATGAAGCGGCGGATATAGATGGGGCCAGCATCATACAAAAGTTTTTTAATGTCACTTTACCATTGCTTTCCCCCAGTTTATTTTTTGTGATTGTTATTTCATTAATTAATTCCTTCCAGGTGTTTGATTTGATATTTGTGATGGTGGGAGAACACCCGTCTTTATTAAATGAAACCCAGTCTATCGTTTACAAAATTTATGAGGAAGGGTTCAAATTTTACAACATGGGTTATGCGGCGGCCCAATCGGTAGTGCTGTTTTTGATGATTTTCGGCGTAACATTACTTCAGCTTTATTACCAAAAAAAGTGGGTCCACTATCAATAGAAAGGGTGAAATTTTTTGCGGGCGGTTCCTATAAAATCACTTAGTGTGCACCTCGTTTTGATTATTGGCGCGATAGTGTTAATGATTCCATTTTTTTGGATGATTATAACTTCTTTGAAAACAAGCTCAGAAGCATTACTCATCCCCCCGACGCTTCTGCCTGAAAACTGGCAGTTTTCTAACTATATTAATGTATGGAAGGAATCCAACTTTGTGCAGTATTATCTTAATACTTTTATTGTGATGGCTGTCCGAACAGGAGGACAATTCTTTCTATGCTCTATGGCGGCTTTTGCCATTTCCACGATGAGATTTCCTGGTAAAAATATTATTTTTGTCATGATGCTTTCAGTGATGATGTTCCCGCCGCAAATCGTGATGATACCAGTCTATGCGTTAATGAACCAAATTAATTGGCTTGATACGTATTATGTGCTGACCGTACCAATGATGGCTGGCGCGTTTGGTGTCTTTTTACTGCGACAGTTTTTTCTTTCCATACCAAGGGATCTATATGAAGCCGCCAGAATCGATGGTTGTTCCTTTCCAAGAATTTATTGGAGCATTTATATGCCGTTGTCTATACCAGCACTGGTTTCTTTATCTATATTTGTCATTTTGGGGTCATGGAACGACTTTCTTTGGCCGCTCGTTATGACGAGTTCCCCGGATATGATGGTACTATCTGTTGCGATTGCCAGTTTTGCCGGGGAGTTTATGACAGATTATCCTTCGATGATGGCTGCAGCATTAATGTCCGTCATCCCCTTAATTCTTATTTATTTGTTTTTTCAGCGCTATTTTATAGAAGGTATTGCGCTGACTGGGGTGAAAGGATGAGAGGCCGTGCCGGCCAAATAAATCCCGCTATAACGCAATTAATGATTAAAAGAATGTAAATGGTAGAAAGGAGAGGATCAGCATGAATATAGATAAACCTAATGTGATTGTTTTTTTCACCGACCAACAGCGTTGGGACACCACAGGTGTTCATGGAAATCCAATGGGATTAACCCCAAATTTCGATCGCATGGCTGTGCAGGGAACTCACGTTGATCATTCATTTACTTGCCAGCCGGTTTGCGGGCCGGCACGATCCTGCCTTCAAACTGGTCTTTATGCTACGACTTCCGGATGTTACAGGAATGGGATTCCTCTTCCTGAAAATAGTAAAACCCTGGCTCATTATTTCAAAGAAGGAGGGTACCGTACTGGTTATATTGGAAAATGGCATTTGGCTTCAGAGGAGCCGGTACCGGAAGAAGAACGAGGGGGTTATGATCACTGGCTCGCATCCAATATATTAGAGTTCACTTCCGATGCATATGATACAGTCCTTTACGATAACGAAAACGAGCCGGTGAAATTGCCTGGATACCGGGTGGATGCCCTGACAGATGCAGCGATTCGTTACATGAATGACCAGCAGGAAAATCCTTTTTTCATGTTTTTATCTTTTATTGAGCCGCATCACCAGAATCATCTAGATGATTATTTAGCACCTGATAACTATCGTGAATCTTATACCAGTGGATGGATTCCGCCAGATTTGGCAGCATTAGGAGGCAGTACACATCAGCACCTGGGTGGATATTATGGAATGGTAAAACGTCTTGATGAGGCCCTGGGAAGGCTGATGGACGCATTAAAGAGTTTAGACTTAAGAGATAATACGATTCTTTTATTTACTTCCGATCATGGTTGTCATTTTAAGACGAGGAATGAAGAATACAAACGGTCTTGTCACGAAAGTTCTATTCGGGTTCCGACTGCTTTTTGTGGCCCTGGCTTCAATAAAGGCGGTCCCATCCGTGAATTGGTCAGCTTGATTGATCTTCCCCCCACCCTTTTAGATGCTGCAGGCTTACCTGTACCGGAAAAAATGCAGGGTAAATCTATTTTACCTTTAGTAAAAGAAGAAAGGCCGGATTGGCCAACCGACGTATTTGTTCAAATAAGTGAAACAAAAGTAGAACGTGTGGTGCGGACCCATCGCTGGAAATACAGCGTTTCTGCTCCAGATAAAGACGGATGGAAAGATGCTGGTTCTGACAACTATGTGGAAGAGCATTTATATGATCTGCAGTCCGATCCTTATGAATTAACAAATCTGATCGGCTTTCAGTCACATCAGGAAACGGCGCGTATCCTACGGGAAAGGTTAACCAGGCGCATGAGGGAAGCAGGCGAGAGGGAGCCGCACATAGAACCAGCTCCTGAAAAGTGGAGCGGTCAGCGTAAGGTATCTGCGGAAGACGCGCAATCATAAGATAGAAGATTATTAAAGAGCATGAGGAGGGGGGCGTGGCTGCAGACGACGTAAATCCAGGATTACTAGAATTACTGTAGGAAGAGTGGAGGAAAAGTATGAAAATTGTGGATGTAAACGTTTGGATGGTTGAAGGAATCAAGTATAACTGGACGCTGCTTAAAGTTTATACAGATGAGGGGTATACAGGTGTTGGAGAAGCAACAAACTGGCCTGGGAGTCCTCTTGTAGAAGCCGCTGCCAGGCACGTAGGCGAACGCATTATTGGACTCGATCCAATGCAGACAGATTTTATTTGAACGAAGCTTTATCGTGATTTAAATTGGGTGGGACCATATGGGGCGAGTTTATGTGCAATCAGCGGGATCGACATGGCGCTTTTGGATTTAAAAGGAAAAGTATTGGAAGTCCCTTGTTATCAGCTTCTTGGCGGCCCGATCCGCACGGAAATTGCTTTATATGCGAATTATTGGTTTACCGGGGGCGGTCATAACGCGGCAGATTATGCCAGCCAAGCAAGAACTGTTCGGGAGCAGGGATTCGATGGGTTGAAGTTTGATCCATTTGCTCATACGAATTATCTGTATGGAGAAGATTTGTCATCGAATCTAGCGTTAACGGAAGAGGCGAAACAACGTGCTTACGATGTAACGAAAGCGGTGCGTCATGCCGTTGGAAATGATGTCGATATGATGATAGAGACACATGCTATGCTAAACTTCAAAACGGCCATCACCATGGCCGAACGTTTAGCGGAATTAAACATTACCTGGTATGAGGAACCAGTGGGACCGGAAAATGTAGAAACATTACAAGCCATTCGTGATCGTTTGAACCCGGGTGTTTCGATTTGTGTTGGCGAACGGCATTATACGCGCTATGGCATTCGACCCGTGCTGGAAAAACATATATGTGACATCATTATGCCGGATATCACTCGATGCGGGGGTCCATCAGAAATGAAACGGATGGCCGCCATGGCGGAAGCTTATAACGTGCAGCTCGCTCCACACAATCCGAATGGGCCGCTTTCCACGTTGGCGAGCGCACATGTTAGTGCCACCGTTCCAAATTTTTTCCGGCAGGAGTTTATGTTTAACGATGTTTCATGGCGGGATGAAGTAATCGACCACCCAATTGAAGTACGAAACGGCCGCCTGATCCTCACGGACCGCCCTGGCCTTGGGGTAGATTTGGTGGAAGAAGCGATGGAAGCACATCCAGGCATTCGGAAATCGCGTGAAGGATTTTACGTATGAGGAGCGCTTTGCTATGTCTTTAGAGGTTGATTTAAGTGGGCAGACAGCAATAGTCACAGGTGTTTCAAGCGGGATCGGAGCTGGTGTTGCCAAAATGTTGGCAAAGGCAGGCGCAGCCGTTGCCGGGTGCTCCAGGTCCCTCGACCATAGTAAGGAAGTACAAGGTCTGGCGGCAGAAATTGAAGGGATTGGTGGTACCTTTTATTATAAACAGGTGGATGTAACGAAAAATGATCAACTTCAATCCTTTGTGGATTATACTGTTTCGCACTGCGGCAGCATTGATATTCTTGTCTCCAATGCAGGTGCCAATATTTTTGAGAAAGCATTGCATTGTGGATCAGAACGGTGGCAGTACAACATTGATCTCAATCTCCAATCCCATTGGATGATGGGGAAACTATGCCATCCCTACCTTAAAAAAAGTTCAAATGGAATTATCCTTATTATGTCATCGAATCATGCGGTAGCAACAATTCCTGGCTGCTTTCCGTATAATGTAACAAAAACATCATTAACGGGCTTGGTTCGGAGTCTTGCTATCGAATGGGGACCGGACATTAGGACAATTGGCCTTGCTCCTGGCTTTATCGAAACAAACGGAAATGAGGATTGGTTCCGTTCTTTTTCTGATCCCCAGGCAGAACGAACGCGGACCATTCAGCTTCATCCTGTGGGAAGACTGGGTACGGTGGAGGAAGTGGGAGGGTTTTGTGCGTTTCTATCAAGCTCTTATGCAGCCTTTGCCACCGGCGTAACGTATGTCATAGACGGGGGCCGCACAGCTTTGCTGCAAGACATGTAAAGGACTTTCTTACAGAAAGGGGGAAAATATCATGAATAAAGAAATAAAAGGGGTTATTCCGATAGCAGCTGCGCCGTTTACGGAAAATGGCTATTTAGATGAAGACAGCTTCCAGCAGATGATCCGTCATCTATTACAGGCAGGTATTCACGGTGTCACATTATTTGGTATGGCAACTGAATTTTATAAGTTAACGGATAAAGAAAGAGGGCGGATGCTCCGGCTGCTGCTGGATGAAACTAATAATCACCCTTCTGTGGCAAGTATGATATCAGTTACTGACCATACCGCAGAAAATGCTATTTCTCATGCCCAACAAGCGGAAAGGATGGGGGCTGATTCCTTAATGCTTTTACCCCCGTTTTTTTTACAGCCCTCTGAACACGCTATTACGGAACATATTCGCAAAGTGGCAGACAGCGTTGACATTCCAGTTATTGTACAATATGCTCCTTTGCAGACAAATGTACGTATTCCACCTGAAGTCTTTTTAACATTGCATGAGAAGGTACCGAATATTCAATTTATTAAAGTAGAAACACAGCCGCCTGGACGCTATATTACCTCATTGATGGATCACTCCCAAGGGAAACTGGGTGCATTGGTCGGATATGCAGGGGTGCAGATGCCTGACGTTTTAGAGCGGCGTGCTGTCGGTATTCAACCCGGCTGTTCATTCATTGAGCTATACGTTCAACTGTATCAACTATTCCAATCAGGTGAAAAGAAGGGTTTTCATACATTATTTCAAAAACTACTCCCGTATATTTCTTATTGGATGCAGGGAATTGAGTTAATAATTAAAGCGGAAAAAGTGATTTTATACAAACGCGGGATTATAGCCTCCGATTATTGTCGTTCCCCCCAGTATACCCTTGATAATATTGAAATGAAGATGATTGACCGCTTTTTGGAGCAGTTTGCAGATGAATTAAGAAACGAAGGACGTTTGTAATTAACTGAATGAGGAGGGTATGTTCCATTGAAACCTAAAAATATTTTGTTCATCACTAGTGATCAGCAGCGTTGGGACGCGGTCAGTTTTCAAAATCCGATTGTTAAAACCCCTAACCTGGAACGGATCGCAAAAAAAGGAATAGTATTTAACCGTGGGTATACATGCAGCCCCGTTTGTACCCCTGCCCGGACCTCTCTGCTAACCGGTCATTATCCATCTAAACATGGCTGCAATACAATCGGAACGAGTCTTCCGGAAGATTACCCAACCATCCCGGCAAAACTATCGGAACATGGGTATTTCACAGGTTTAATTGGTAAAGCACATTTTATGTCTTGCTTAACTCCGGGCAGCTTTGAGGCAGGGCCTAATATTTATGATAGAGACTTTTTCCGGGAATGGAATGGACCTTACTTTGGATTTGACTATGTACGTTTTGTAACTGGACATAGTAGTGAGAAGCATGCGGCGAGCGGACACTATGGATTGTGGTTAGAAGAAAAAGGGATAGATACCAATAATTATTTTGGTAAAGGTACGCCGCACGATGTCGGAACTTGGGCGCTGCCGGAAGAAGTCTCGAATTCAAAGTGGACGGCGGATGAGACGATGGAAGCAATCAATATGGCAAAACAGAAAGAAGATCCTTTTTTTCTATGGGCGAGTTTTCAGGATCCTCATAACCCGTTTGTGGTACCTGAACCCTGGGCGAGTATGTATAAGAAAGAGGAAGTACCATGTTACGACCTTCAGGAAGGAGAGATGGAGAACAAGCCATCTTTCTATCAAGATCTAGTAGACGGTACAATGTATGAGAATGAACCTGAATTACATGTCAATGGAATGCCGGCCCCTTGTATAGGGGAGCTGCCGTTTTTGGAAGATGAGAAAAAGAGAGAAATGATGACAAAGTATTATGGAATGGTTAGTCAGATGGATCATCATATCGGCCGCATATTAGATCATTTGGAGAAGACGGGTCTTATAGATGATACTGTTATTGTCTTCACCTCCGACCATGGTGATTACATGGGTAATCATGGCTTGTGGTATAAAGGTTTGCCAGCATATGAAGACATTCAGAAAGTCCCCTTTATCGTTTCCCACCCTGACTGCAAAACGCCCGGAGACAGGAGCGAATCGTTACAAAGCTTAATTGATCTAGGAAACACATTTATGAATATTGCCGGGATAGACCCTGATCCTGGTATTCAAGGAATAAATCAAGAAGAAGCCTGGAAAAATTGCGATACTGAAAAAAGAGACTGGGTAATGGTAGAATTTCGTCCAACAGAAAGTTCATTTATGCAAAAAACGTTCATCGTACAACAGTATAAATTGGTGGTTTATCATAATCGGACATACGGTGAGTTGTATGATTTAAAACAGGATCATGAACAATTAAACAATTTATGGGACAAGGAAGAAATGCAATCCATAAAAACTCAACTCCTGCAAGCCCTGGCTTCGGCGGAAATGGAAAAGGATGGAGTGTTACGCGCAAGGACGGCAATATCATAAGAATCTAAAAATTTAGTGCTGTTTTTGAATATCCGGGGGGTGCTATCTCCAAAGGAGCATTGCAGCATATGTCCATCCTTTACTGACCCGGAAACTTATATGCATTCTGCTGGAGGAGCCCATGGATAAGCTGGTGTATGTTTTGAGTACTTTTTCCGGGTATTAAAGGAAAGCGTCCGTTTTACCTTTTTTGGCAAGTTTGTTAAAAGAGGCAGCTATCCCTTTGAAGTATTTTACAAAGCAGTGTTGAGAAAAGGGTGTCTTTCTATGTCTTGCTGCCTTTGCTAAAGAATTAAACCAGCCAAAAAATCATAACAATGAAGAAGTACACGGAATTGCTACATTCAATGATAGCGGTGTGCTTTGGTTGTAATGGTTTTTTGTAAAAAAGAAAGATGCGGAAAAAACTAAACAAATAAGCAGCTCCCAAACCAATAAATCCGAAAACAAAGCTTAGGATAACAAGAAGGCTGTGATAAGCCCATGCATACCACTTGAACGTCGAATTGTTTTTTTCCCTGATAAACATCTTTACAAAAAAGACACTGCCAATAAAAAAACCAACCGAAGCTGCCCAAATATAAAGGGCGGTTTCTTCCCATGTTCCACTTCCAATGAGGTATGCAGCAGGCCCTCCTAAGCACAGTCCCATAATCGCAAAAAGGTCATTTAAAAAGGCTCGTTCGTTTTTGCGTCTGGCAAAAATGATGTTAATCCCCAGCATCGGGAGCAAAAAGCCAGCAAACAAGAGCAGCTCCGGATAGAAAAGCAGCGGCACACTAAGAAATAACATTGCGATACTGGTATAGGCAGCGAAGCCCTTGACATACATGCCTCTGTTTTTCTTTTTCTTAACAAACAGCAGCAAGGGGCTGGACGAAATATACAGAAAAAACCAGCCGGGAAAAAGGAATAGGTGAATCCAATGCGGTCGGCCGGCAGTCATCCCGATTAAAAAGGGAAGGGCAACCATTACCCATGCCCCGTGCTGCCTTGGTAATACCAGCCTTTTCATAAGGTATCCCCCCTGTTTTCTTAAAACGATCGACCAAGGAAGTGAGAAACATCATAACGGACAAATAAAAATCTCCCAGTACGGGAGGTGGTTACACGAATAACAATGATCATTTATCACTTATGAGAGGGGAGCCGACATAAAGGGGGGGTTATGCGTAGTTACCATTTTATTAAATGCTTTATTTACATGTTGCAGGAATGTAAGTACAGGCAGGTTCACTTTCCAAATAGTCCCCTGTGACGGCATAAGCACGGGCACGAGAACCGCCGCAAACGTGGCGGTATTCGCAAACCCCGCATTTACCTTTATAAAGGTCCGGATTTCTGAGCTCTTAAAAGACTGAACTATTGCGGTAAATGTCAGCTAACGGGGTCTTTCTAACATTTCCGCAGGGAACCGGAAGAAAGCCGCTTGGATAAACATCACCGGTATGGGAAATAAACAGAAATCCGCTGCCATCTCTGATTCCTATGGGAGCCCTTCCTAAATCATTCGTAGTTTGCGGACTGTTGCCGTTTGAAGCAGGATAACGACGGTTTCGTTTTTCTTGTTTTTTTCGTTGAAGCTTAATACGCTGGTAATGATGGGCTTCTGTTGTTTTAACATCAAAGGAGGATAATTGGTCCAAGTCATAAAGCCAGTTTAACACGATTTCATGCTCCTCTGGAGTAATCATATCCTCCTTCTTCCCGCGTCCGGCCGGTACCAGAAAAAAGACGCTCCATAGAACGGCATTTAATTTTTCGACTAATTGCGCCATCTCCTCTAAATGGTTGAGGTTATAGCGTGAAACGGTCGTATTAATTTGAACGGGGATCTCCAATTCATTTAAATAATCGATGGCGTTTGTTGTTAAATCGAAGGACCCGCTTGTGCCGCGAAAATAGTCATGAATCACTGCATTCGGCCCATCCAGACTGAATGCCCAGCGGGACAGGCCGACCTCTTTAGCCTTCTGGATTGCTTTTTTGGTAACAAGTGGTGTGGCACTGGGGGTCATCGATACCCGTACCCCTTTTTGGACGGCATAATCCGCTAAATCGTATAAATCTTCCCGCATAAGCGGATCCCCGCCGGTAAATACAAAGAGAGGATTGTCCATCTCATAAATTTGATCAATAAGATGCTCCCCTTCTTTAAACGATAATTCCCTAGGATCTCTACGATATTGTGCTTCCGCCCGGCAGTGCAGACATTTCAACTCACACGCCCGTGTCACCTCCCAAATCACAATGAACGGATTTTTGCTGTAATCCCGCAATATACCACCTTCTTTTCATCACTTAAAAATTTAAAGCTTTCCAATTTCTACTTTCCAGGTAGTTGGACCTTCTTCGGTGTAGTTCCAGTTAAATTGCCCTTCTCTTTCCATCATGAATTGGTAATACAATGGACGGGGATCGTGGTCATTCTTTAATTCCATGACTTCTCCGGGTTTCAATTCATCAAATGTGCTGAAAATAACGGGATGTTTTTCCTTTGCCGGGTATTCGGTCGTGTCTACTTTTGCAGCATAAACAGACAAATTATGCTCCTCCTTATTCAGTAAAAATGGCTTACAATCGTCAGTATACGCGGTGGCCGGGTGTTTGAATGTGAGATTTCACATTCATCGCGTGTGATAAAAATCACTGTTGCAAAAGGAAGTTTGAAGTATTATAAAAAGTGATATAGTCCCGTTTTTTACCGTAACGGAACTGAATCACACAGTGTAAAAAAGGGGAGTTGAAATGATGCCGGCAGACATAATTACCCGCCACTTGAAAGGGGTACCTCTTTTCAAAGAATTGACGGAGGCCGAAATAGAACCGATTGTAAAGATCGCGCATGTAAGGACCTATAAACCACGAACCTTTGTGTTTATGCAAGGTGATCCACTGGAGCGGGTCTTTTTTATTCAACAAGGAAAAGTGAAAATATATAAAACGGATATAAATGGAAAAGAACAAATTGTTTCGATTTTAAAAGAAGATGATATGTTCCCTCATGTCGGTTTTTTTGGAAGAGGTAGTTATCCAGCCCATGCAGAATTACTCGAAGAATCAATTATTGTGGTGATCCCGATTGCTGAGTTTGAAACGATTTTGCTGCAGTACCCGGAAGTCAGTGTAAAATTGTTTCGTGTTATGGGTGAAAAAATCATCGATTTACAAAACAGACTGGAGGAGCAGGTGCTGCACAATACAAAAGAACAAATTCTGATGCTCCTTCTCCGTCTCTGCGAAGCATATGGCAGGGAACTGGGGGCCGGTCAGGTTCAGCTTGACACCTATTTTACTAACAGAGAGCTTGCCAATATGATTGGAACGTCGAGGGAAACCGTAAGTCGTACATTGACACAGTTACGAAAAAAAGAATTTATTCACTTCAATAAATACGGATATTTAAATATATCAACAGAAGCCATTCAAAAAGAACTGTTTGACTTGTGATGAGAATCACTCCGGATTGTATCTTTTTCCTTTACGATAAGGACAGGAATAGGAAAGGAGGGACCAAAAGTGGAGAAACGTCAAGCAGACACCCATGTTGTTGAGTTGGACGTACGGAATATGCTTCGGAATAACCAGGAGCCATTTCATATTATTACCAAAACGGTACGATCATTAAGATCGGAGGAACGCCTTGTTTTACATGCCACTTTCCGGCCGGCACCTCTGCTGACATTTATGAAGAAAAAGGGGTTTGAAAACGAGGTTGAACAAGTAGAGGAAGACCATTGGAAGGTAACCTTTTACAGGGATGGGGGGATGGCTATTGAAACTGAATAATCGCGGTCTTGAACCCCCGCAGCCGATGGTCCGTACGCTTGACGCCCTTGAGCGGCTGGGCGATCATCAATCCTTGATTATTATAAATGATAGAAAACCAATGTTTTTGTATCCTGAATTAGAAGAAAGAGGATACTCGCATGACACGGTGTCGTTAGAAGATGGAAGTTATCAAATTACGATTAGAAAGAAAACGTAGCGATGTTTCCACAGCCAAGGTCCAAGGCGGGGACAGATATTCGTCTTCCTTTGTTGTTCATCTAATTTGCTTTGCCGGCATTTCTTGCAGCACAAGGGCTGCTGCTTTTCAACGCGGCTGCTGTTCTGGAAGGGTCGTATCGTTCTCCGGGGATTTGGGGTGCTGCCCACCTATTATTGCTTGGGTTGGGAGCAATGGTGGCAATGGGTGCGATGTATCAGATGGTACCTGTCACTTTTCTCGTATCCATTTGGAGCATTCGTCTTGGATTTGTTCAATTTGTGATAACAGCTGCTGGTATCCTTTCTCTGGCCGCCAGTTTTTTTATCCGTTTAGATTGGCTGCCTGTCAGCGGTGGATTGACGCTGCTCGGTTTATTAATATTTTTGCTGCAGATGGTAATGAGTATGAAAAGTCAAAAGGAAAAAAACATTCTTTTCTTATTTGTGCTGACAGCCTTACTTTGCCTTTTCCTGACGATTATGCTGGGACTGCTTCTTTCCATAAGTCTAGGATTTGGTAGGACGGTGTTTGATCACCTTGCTATATTAAAAAGCCATATTCTTTTGGGTTTGGCCGGGTGGTTTACACTGCTTATCATGGGATTTTCCTATAAACTTGTGCCGATGTTTTCTTTAGCTCATGGTTTTTCAATGAAACTCAGCCGCTGGGTATTTGGTATTTACATTACAGGTTTAGCCCTATCGACTGTTTCTTTTTTCTCATTAACCACTAATTTATTCACAACTGGCCTTATCCTGCTGTTTGCAGGTTTTACCTTATTTACGGTCCATATCGGTCAATTATTAAAAAAAAGAATGAAAAAACGGTTGGACAAGGGTTTTCTTTTTTCATTGTCCTCCATAGCGGGAGGCTGGCTTATTCATTTGTCTGCGGCTGCCGCCTCGTTTTTCCCAGGTCAGGAAGGATTATTTGGACGGCTTGTTTACTTGTACATTTTCGTCTGGATTACCTTTACGATTAGTGGTTACTTGTTCAAAATCGTACCCGTTCTCTGGTGGACCTATAAATACAGCGGCCAAGCCGGACAAAAAGGAACACCGCTTTTAAAAGATTTAATCCGCGAGCGTTCAGCAGTTATCATTTTTACATTATTTGCTGTCTCGGCTTGCGGCATCGTGGCGGCTTTTATTTTAGCACATACCGTTCTTTTTTCCCTAAGCCAGGCTTTGTTTTTTGCAGCAACGGCTCTGTTTTGTACAGAGGTTATTAGAGTGCTGACTAGATAACCCAGGAGGCATCGAAAATGGAGATGAAAAACAAAGTGATGAACGCCTTAAAAGAGGTATATGATCCAGAACTTGGCATTAACGTCATTGATCTTGGGCTCATATATGAAATAGAAGTAGATGAGAAAAACCATGTTGATGTCAAAATGACGTTAACGACGCCTGGATGCCCGCTTCATGATAGTATTGTGTATGGGGTTAAACATTGTATCAATTCTCTTGCAGCCGTTAAAACCGTCGAAGTTCAAGTCGTCTGGGAACCTGCATGGACTCCGGAAAAAATGAGCAGACTTGCAAGCGAGCAGCTGAAATTTTAAAAGTAAATGATATAGACGAGTACCGGGCTCTTCACATCAAAAGATGCCGGTACTTTTTTTAATCCCTTGGAAACTGATGAAAAGCATTTGCCTGAACCGGACAGCAGCAGTGGTGGAGGACACGAACCCCCGGAATGAAGCTCTTCGAGGCCTCCAACATAGCTTTTGTACCCACTGGCTAGAGGAGAAGAAAAGGACCGGTCTCCAAACGTTTTTGGCAGCCAAGAAAAATGTAAATGGAAAGCGTAGTGTTCTCTATCCCCACGGAGATAGGACTAGGACAAAATTTAGGCGCAGCTATTCTCCAGTTACCCTCCCTTCTTCCGCCAGAATGTTAATCGGAGGCCCCCCTGTGCTGTCAGCATTGGAAATATAGGGGAACGCTTCACCCTGCAGCGGTATAATGTAAAAATACACTTAATATGGGCGGATTTCCATTTTATGTTTTTCTTATACCTGAAAGTAAAAAGGTCAACGAGTGATGAGGCTCACTTCGCCCCCGGTGCTTTCTATTTAGAATAAGGGTGTAGGAAAGGGGAGTGATAACGATGGCCGATAGTCCTTTATCAAGAAAAACACAACCTGCTGAACAAGCCGACAGGAAAGAAGAGTATTCATTAAAAGGGACGTTGATATCGGTAGGGGTGGTAGGAGCAATCATCCTCATTATGTGGGCAGGGGTGTTTTGGCTGTACATGTCGAGAGTGTAAGGGGGAGGAATAAACATGCACCGATTGGAAGAAATTTGGATTACGTTAAGTGTCGGACTTTTACTTGTATTTATGTTAATCATTGGTTATCAGACGTTCGCGCTTGGGATGGGACCGCCGAGTCATAAAGAAACGATTGATCCGCAAGAAGTAGACGAAACCGAACCATTTGATGACCCCGGAGTGAAGGAAACAGGGGATAACGAATATGAAATTGTCATGACGATGCAGGCCTTTCAGTTCACCCCGGGCGACATTGAAATACCCGCTGGAGCAGAAGTAACGTTTACGTTGGCCACTAAAGATGTAACCCATGGTTTTCAAGTAGCAGGAACGAATATAAATGCAATGGTTATGCCGGGACACGTTCAGAAAATAACTCATACATTCGACGAACCCGGGGAGTTTCTTATATTGTGCAATGAATATTGCGGGATAGGCCACCAGATGATGTCTACAACAATTACGGTAACGTAGGGAGGTGACGGCATGGAACAAGCAAGGACTGAACCGATACGTCAAACATCTAAAAAAGCATTAGGCATAAATCAGAAGGATGCGAAGGTTTCCCTATCCTATTTAACGGTGGCGTTTGTGTCGCTTCTCATCGGTGGAATTTTAGGGCTGCTGCAGGGACTGGAGCGGTCAGGGCTTTTAGAATTACCTACAGGTGTTAACGGCACATGGCATTTTATTACTCGTTGTTTTTTCCACTACTTTTACGATTGGCTATCAGTATGCTGCTCTTTCGCATTCTTTCGAGGGCCTGTTGTTTAATGTTCGAAAGCTGGCATGGGTTGGCTTCGCTTTCATGCTGACGGGAACAGCACTCGTTGCTGTGATGATTATTTTGAACGAAGCATCTGTGTTATACACATTTTATCCTCCTTTAGCCGCTCATCCCTTCTTTTATGTTGGATTAGTACTTCTTGTATTAGGGATCTGGGCTTGCTGCTTTGGTGTTTTTATCAATTACAGTCACTGGAGAAAAGCACATCGCGGGCAGCCGACGCCACTATTAGCCTTTTTTGCAATGGGTGTATTCGTATTATGGTTTTTTGCAAGTATTGGGATAACGATTGAAGTGCTGACCCTGATTCCCTGGTCGATGGGTTTAGTAGAAACTACGAATGTTATGGTGGGGCGTACGCTGTTTTGGTGGTTTGGACATTCCCTCGTTAATATTTGGTATCTGGTGGCTGCTTCTGTATGGTATGTGGTTGTACCAAAACTTATTGGAGGCAGGCACTTTAATGAAAAATTAATTAAACTAGTAGTTATTTTGCTTGTGATTCTAAACATTCCCGGTGGATTTCACCATCAAATTGTCGATCCGGGGATTTCCCTGTCGATTAAATATTTGCATGTATTTATGAGTCTGGCGATCGCAGTGCCTTCATTAATGACCGCCTTTGCGATGTTCGCTGTGTTTGAGCGTGCCGGTAGAAGATTAGGTGGAAAAGGGCTGCTTGGCTGGTTGAAAAAACTCCCATGGGGAGATGTTCGTTTTTTAGCGCCAATGATTGCGATGATTGCCTTTATTCCTGGGGGAGCAGGCGGCATTGTCAACACAAGTAATCAACTGAACCAGGTCATTCATAACACGCTGTGGGTTGTGGGTCATTTTCACGTCACAGTAGGGATGTCGGTTGTTATGACCTTTTTCGGCATTTGTTATTGGCTGGTTCCCTATCTTGCAAAGCGGCGGCTCACTGCAAAGATGAATAGATTAGGGGTTATTCAAACGATCATTTGGACAGTTGGTATGGTTTTAATGGCAGGTTCACAGCATGCAGCAGGACTGCTGGGTGATCCGCGAAGAACTTCTTTTACGACCTATGGGGACCATTCCACAGCATTAAGCTGGATACCCTATGAATATGTCATGGGGATGGGAGCGGTACTACTGCTGATTGGTGTCCTTATTCAGGTGTATGCCGTGTTTCATATGATGTTCTTTGCCCCAAAGGGAGAAACGGAATTTCCAGTGGCTGAGGCAGAAGATGGGGCCGCACCAGCCCCGATGTGGACCGAGCGCTGGGGTCTGTGGATCGTCTTATTGCTTATGGTCGTGGCGATGGCGTATGTGGTTCCGATTATGGATTTTATTCTGAATGCACCACCCGGGTCGCCTCCGATTAAAACATGGTAACACGAGCGGGGTAACATCCTGTATTACGATTACCTCTGAAACCTTTAAGGAAGGGGTCGTTATGATTTATAAACATCGTACGGCTTTTGCTATGATTCTCGTGGTGTTGTTTGGAATGACATTGTTTTATATTAGTACGGATGGATTCAGGGCATTTACATCAGAAAGCGCAAGATCGTATGAATTAATGCAGAAAAACCCTGCCGTTCCTTCTGTCACGTTAGAAGATAGTCAGGAACGTACTTATTCCTTTGATGAACTGGCTGAAGATAAATATGTACTTCTAACGTTTATGTACACCAGCTGCACGACAGTATGTCCCCAATTGGCCATGAATATGGCGGAAGTGTACGACTTGATTCCGGGCGAATATGTAGGAAAAGAGATTGTTTTTTTAAGTATAAGTTTTGATCCAACAAAAGATGATCCGGAAACGTTAGCTAAATATAGGAGAGCTTTTGGAAGCGACGGGCAAACCTGGCGGATGGCACGTATTAAAGATCAAGAAGAATTAGAGCGTCTACTAGAAAAATTAGGCGTTGTGGTGATTCCCAACGAATATGGAGAATTTCAGCATAATGCTGCCTTTTATCTGGTAGGAAAAGAAGGCCGGTTACAAGAAGTGATGGATTTCACAAATGTGGAGGCAGCAGCCGGGACAGTGACGGCGATCCTTGAAAAGGGGGAGAATAGGCCATGAAACAAGCGGTATATGGACTATTGCTGTATGGTTTTCTTGTTCTTCCTCCTGTGGCTGCATTGTTAGAATCGATCATGATTGTTCACATGCATATGCAAATGCCCTTGTTAGTGTTATCCGGTATTTTTATGGCTCGTTTTTTTCAAATTCACTTTCCTCGATTTTTTGAGAAATGGAATAAAAACGGGGTCCCTGGTGTTTTATTATTTATGGTGATCTGGAGCTATTGGATGATTCCACGAATGATGGACGAAACGTTAAGCGTCCAGGCAGTGGAAGTATTTAAATTTATCAGTCTGCCATTTTTAGCTGGAGTATCTCTTCGTGATAGTTGGAGCAAACTTGGGTCGAGTGCTCAATCAATGGTTTTTGTATTTCTTACAGTCGTATTTCTTTTCATGGCATGGATATATATTGGAGCGGATAAACAAATATGCAACAATTATCTCGAAGTGGAACAAAAAACATTAGGCTGGGGATCCCTGGCCTTTGCATTAATTATGATTATATATTTTCTGCAATTATTTTATATCGATCAATCGGAATATAAATAAACAGAACTCCGTGATATTTTTCACAGCACCATGATGATGGTGTGATTTACAATAAAAACGTAATAAAAAATGACTCAGGGGGGATATCGATGAAAAAGGCTTTATTAACAACACTGTCCATCGCTTTTCTTTTTCTACTGGCAGCATGCGGGGGCACAGATGGGGAAGATACGGAAAACGCAGGCACAACAGTTGATATTACTGCAACCAACTGGGAATTTAATAAGGAACACTTTACGGATCCGGCCGGGGAGGAAGTTACCTTTCATCTAACCAGTGAAGAAGGCATGCATGGCATTGAAATTGAAGGGACAGATGTAAATATTGAAGGAGAGGGCTCAGCCACGGCAACCCTGGATCCTGGGGAGTATACAATCATGTGCAATGTACCGTGTGGAGAAGGGCATGAGGACATGGTTGCCACCTTGACAGTGGAGTAGTGGAAACCAGACCTGTGATATTTTTTACAAGCGGGGTGTGATATAGATCAATCTATATATCTGTTCGGTCCTTTATTATATGAAGTAGGAGGTGCATAACTGATGATTGAAAAAATTGATGCAGCTGAAACAGTAGGGGAGATTGTCGTTAAATGTCCAAAGGCAAGTGACTTTTTCAAAAGTAGAAAAATAGATTTTTGCTGCGGGGGAGACCGTCCATTAAAAAAGGTTTTATTGGAAAAAGGCATCGATGAAGCATCAACATTGGAAAAACTGAATGAGTTATATTTTCAAACGATGGCCACAGATACTATTACGGACTGGCGGGCGATTTCTTCGCAAGAAGTGATAAAGCATATCGAACAAACACACCACCTTTTCATTAAAGAAGAGTTAGAACAATTGGCGCCTTACGTGCGAAAAGTAAAGCTGGTACACGGTGCAGACCACCCATTTCTCCATGAAATAGACGATCTTTTTACAGCATTTAAAGACGACCTTCTCGCTCATACAAAAAAAGAAGAACAATCTGTTTTTCCGGCAATCCTTGCATTTGAACAGGAAAATCCCGGTCATTCCAGAGAAGACCTTGCTGCCATGATTGAAGAATTAGAAGCCGAGCATGATGACAGCGGCGGCATATTGAAAAAAATCCGCGAGTTAACAAATGACTATACCCTGCCGGAAGGAGCCTGCAGAACCTATCAATTAGTATACAAGAGACTGGAAGCACTGGAAGATGACACTTTTACTCATATCCATCTGGAAAATAACATTCTTTTTCCTCGTTATGCGGTATAAAACGCACGTGTCGCCGGTCTCCGATGGGAGGTCGGCATACGCAAAGGTTTATGCGTAATGGGAATTAAACGCTTGTGTTTTAATTGATATACACGTGCACAAAATACATCGATTTTATTTTTTAGATGTGACACTAGAACAATGGCGTTCCCTTTATTTTTTTGATCTTTTAGTATCTGTTTTAAACATTCATCCCCATTTTGATCTAATCCATTGGGTTGGTTCATCTAATAGCAAGACATTAGGATGTTCCATAATGGAATAGTAACGTACAGGTTTTTTATGGGTAGATTCCAAACCTACTTTCTCTAGTGCTGAATGAATATCAGTGTCAGTGATTTTATTCTGAATGCTTGCAAGCAGCCATAAATTGCGATAACTAGAATACTGAGGTAGAAAAGAAGTAAGCGTTAAATAATCCCCCCTTATTTTTCAAGGTGGGGATTATTTAACGCTTACGCGTCCATAAATAAAAGCACACAGTCGGGGTTGGTGCTCTGTCTTTCATCACGTTCAAACGTCACCTTCTTGCTCAAAGCTTGCCTACGGTTTGAGCTTCGGAAATGCTGTAACATTAAAGAAGTGGAGACAGGCTCGCGGAATAGGTTTAAAATTATGGATAATAAACAGACTTGAGCCCTCCTTTAAAAAAATATTTATTTCGTTGTTAATGGATTTGGCATGATTGCGTATTAACTAGTGAATTAATCATGACCCATGGGTTATTTGACAATGAAAGGAGTTGTAATGGATCACTTGGTAATAGAGGGAGGCGGAGAGATGAGATGAAGTATGCCCAATCCAACATACCTGCGTATCGGTCCGTAAGAACAGATACAGCAAAAAAAGAAATGACAGACCTTGAATTCGACCAGATTTTTGAAACGTATTACAAACGGGTGTATAAATACATTTGCTATCGAATCAATGACCAGTATATGGCAGAGGATTTATGCAGCCAGGTATTCGAGAAAGTGATTGTCAAATACAACACTTATTCTCCCGAGAAATCTCCTTTTGAAGTATGGTTGATCGCCATTGCCAGAAATATCGTCACGGATTACCACCGTTCAATGAAAAAGGGATTTCACTTTTCCATGGACTCTTTGTTAGACATGGTTTCATTCAATTCGTCTCCGGAAGAAGAGATTGTTTCAAAAGAAAAAAACAAGGATTTATTTCAAGCCCTGAGCCACCTTAGGGAGAAAGAGCGGAATATCATCGCCCTGAAATTTGGTGCAGATCTAAAAAATTCGGAGATTGCTGAGTTGGTGGGGATCAGTAGCTCCAATGTCGGTGTTGTTATCTACCGAAGCCTAAAAAAACTTCGCGAACGCTTGAATGTGAGGAGGAATGGGCATGAGTGAAAAAAAACCTAACGATGAGGATCTCAAGGAAGTGCAGCGCTTGCTTATCACCACAGAGGTGGACGAAGACAAGCATAAAGAAAAGATTTATAACCAGGTAAAATATAAAATGCAAACAGAAACATTACACAATAATAACCAGAAAAAGGATGTGTTTTTTATGAAAAAAAAGATGAAGCATATTGCCATTGTAACAACAGTTTCCGTTTGTTTGGTTGGCGGCTTTTCAACGACCACTTATGGGCAGGAAATGATTGAATCGATCATGGACCGTTTTCAAATAGGCGATATGGAAGTCACTCAATATGACCAATTGCCCGTGAACGAAACAAATAACGACGAGAATGCTTCGGACACAGACCGCGAAGAAGTTCACAAGCCAAGCGTATCTCTCGAAGAAGCACGTGATACGATGGAAACCGATTTTGGAGTTCCGACACAGATGCCGGACGGTTCTGAGCTCTCGAAAATAGTCATGCCCCCCCAAGATGCTTTTGATGTTGAACTTCAGTACACAAAAGAGGATGAATTGGTTTCTTCCTTGTTGATTTCAGAGGGCGACAAGGGAATTTCAACAGATGAAGAGGTCAAAAAGGAAGATATTGCCGATAAAACTGTTTACTTCGTCAATGGCATTGTATTATGGGAGCATGAGGGGTTGACTTATGAGCTGTATCAAATGAGCGAAGAAGGCTTTGGGACAGATTCGCTTGAAAAAATCATTTGGTCCCTGGCAAGCGGAGAAGAATACAGTGAGGCAGAACAATTTTTCACAGAACAGGGTGTAGCTGCTGAGGAAATAGATCAGGCCATTACCCATTCCATTGAAAAAAACAATAAACTGAAAGCCGGGTTGGGCGAAGAAGCCTATGAAAAACTGCAATCGGGAGAATTTAACGAAGAAGAAGAAACGAAGATCAGAGAAGAAGCAGCGGAGATCCTGGAAAAGGAAGGAAAGTAGGCTGAAATACTAGGGATCCGTATGGCAGGAGTGCCGTGCTGCGACCGGACTAAATCGAGTAGAGTCTGGGACAAAACCATCGCGAAACCAAAAATTCCCGAACCATTCATGGATGAATGGGTTCGGGAATTTTTGTGCGTCTTTCTCTTGCTGCGTCAACATCCTTCGCTTTTGCCCATCGGGCACAAGGGCGACATCTGCTCAAGTTTACGATGTTCTACTTCACAGTGTCTTCTTTTGCCGCGGGCACGGCTGGCTCGTAGAAAGGAGGACTTGAATTTTTACGGGATGCTATTTTATTTTATGTAGGAGGGAGAAGTAAGCCTGGTATAAGTTTCTAACCAATAGAAAAATCCTTACTGAATGAAAAAATTTTCATCCAATTCCTCATAGTGAATGTAATTCAGAAAATCTTGTATCCTTACATCTTTTTTTTTAACAAGTTCATCTAATATAGAGAAATGACATATTCTGTACACCCCATGTGAGGGGGATTTTTCTCCGTTGCGGACAGGAATAATAGCTTCTAATTGTTGTGTCGTCTGAACGTACACACAAAATTCGGCTGCCTCCGGGGAGATAATGAAGGCATCCCTTTCGACCAACCATACAAATGATTCTTTGGCTAAGGAGAAAGCTGTATAAATATGTCCAATAACACCTTTTCCTTTATAAAATTCTGTTATAATTCGAATAGAATTTCCTATAAAGGGAAGGTACAGTTTAGGATGATTTGTTATTAAAATAACCTCAGAGCATACTTTTCTCATTTCTGAAATCTGGCTTTCCAGCTTATCTTTTTCTGTTATTGACAGAAAGTTATTCTCTTTTTCCCTTTGTTTATCAATAATCACACCCGATAACCCCAATATACCCGCCTCCTTTTTCTCACCTATCATATAATGTGATGCATCGGTCAGCTGTAACATTTGTCACAGTTTATACGATAAACTGTGACATAAATCACTTTTTAAAATATGTATTTTAGATACAATAAAAGTAACAATAATCTGGAGGGATTTGGATGCGGACTTCCGCTGTAAACCGCAGCGATATTAATCACTATCAGAACACGGCCGGTTATTCTGCTTACAACCTTGATGCCATCAAAGACATCATGTATATGCACCCGATAGAAAGAGGACATTTCCTGTTTTTAGAGGACGATCCAGCAGACAAACTGTTTTTCATTCGAGAAGGAAAGGTTAAACTGACAAAAACGACGACAGATGGAAAAGAGCATATTCTAAGCCTGTTTGGCAAAGGCGATATGTTCGGAGAATTAAGCAGTTTTCAGGAGTTAGCCCACAGTTACAGTGCATACACATTGGAAGACAGCCAAATAGGGATCATCCAACAAAAAGATATGGAAATTTTACTATGGCAGCATGGAGACCTGGCGATAGAATTTATGCATTGGAATACACTGATGGAACGTATCACTAAATCCAAATTACGGGACTTAACGTTTCATGGCAAATCAGGGGCGCTTGCTTCCACACTCATACGCCTGTGCAATTCGTATGGAGCGCCCGATGGAAATAGTATTTTCATACAGAAAAGAATCAAAAACGGAGAGCTCGGCGATTTTATAGGAGCCACCCGCGAAAGCGTCAACCGCCTGCTCTCCGATATGAAAAAACAAGAAATTATTTCTCAGAGGGACGGGTGTCTTGTCATCCATGAAATCTCCGCATTAAAAGCCATGTGCTATTGCGAAGAATGCCCGGTGGAAATCTGTCGTATGTGATTAATTCTGTTTCTCATTCGTTTTTCGTAAAGTAAGCCGATAGTTCTTGCAATTTTTCTTCTGGTAACACTCGTTCAATCATCGGAAAAATAACACGTTCTTCTTTGCGAACATGATTCTCAAGTAAGATACCTAATTTCTGCAGCGTCTCTACCGGAGGGTTGGATGCTTGAGAAATCGAATCTATCAAAGCCCGAATCTGAACGTGTTCCATCAGCATGTCTTTAATTTCCGGATGGTCAACCGAATCGTATCTGGCAAATGCTGTTAGCAATATCTCTTCTTCTTCTCGAAAATGTTGCTTTCCAGCAGGTTCCCAAAAGGATAGTGTGTCCTCCAACACTTCTGTTACAGAATAACGGGATAGTTCTGTGCCGGCCCGTTTTAGATTGAGTGCCACAAATAATGCTTGGTGATGGTGATGTGACAAAGGGTATAATGCTTCATGGCGTTTTATACTTTCACGCTTTGGTTTCACGTAAATCTACCTCCTTTGTTCGCCCATTCTGTCTTATATTTGACTCGACCTTATCTTTTATAAATAAGATTATTTCATATAAAAGAAAGGCAAGAACCAGCCACGGCCCAAATGATAAAATAAGTTCTCGCACAAAAATAACAAACTCTCCTTCTATCGCTGAAAAACTAACAGTAAAAGCATACAACATTCCGAACGTAAAATTACGCGACCATTGGGAAATGTCGTATCTTGCTATCCCTTTAGCTACACCATAACATTTTATTCTTGCCACAACACGCCACAGTTCAATAGCCTCCACCACCACAAACCAACTAACTGCCCATATCCATAATACAAAAATAAATCGTACAGGAAATGCAGTCGTCAATGAAGCAGCCAAACCTGAAATTGAAATGGCGCCATGTATAATGCAGTTCGTATTTTTCCAGTCATCTGCAATCTTCCAATTTCGTATCCACAGATAACGTCTCATAATTAATAAAAAGCCCGTTACATATAAAAGAAGACCAAAGCTTAAAATCAGTGCATTCCCATAGTCAGGCAATGGGTTATTAAAAATATTAAATAATAAGATGACGATGGATTGGGTTCCAACTGTTGCCAGGAGTAAGACGCCATGTACATTATTTTTTTCCGGACCTTGAAGGATCCGCTTAAACCCATCGATGCAATGGCACACATACCATATATAAAGAATGACATTGAACGTTCCCATAAGATATGGAATAAATCCCAGATTGATAGAAAACTCGTGAATCACATTTCCAAGAACCGATGTCCCAGCCACCCATGTTCCTACCGCAAATAATTGTATAGGATGCTGCAAATATTTTTTGTGAAATTCACCTTTGCATAAAGCGGAAAAAATGGAAACCACCATCGCCAACCATACACCAGCCAGTATAAGTGCGAGGAGTTCCCCGTTGTCATACAAAGTTGGGAACTCTCGCATAGCACTATAAAAAAAGATACCATGGGCCATGATAATGGCGCCCGCCGGTGTTGGTAACGATTCTTTTTTTATAAACCAATACTTACAGATAATGCAAACCAGTAATGTACCAGTAAACCACCATAAATTAACCGACAATTTCCCCTCCCTCCTCTGATAGACCCCTTATTAATTTTAGATATTAGGAATATTTTTATCTATATTAAGACGCTGTGATTAGAAACTTTTCTTTTTATATTGGGACCTCGATCGGTATTGCTGCGGTGCCCGGGACGGATAGGTCACGGGAGCACTATAAAAATGAATCAAGCGGGTAAATGGTATGGAGGCGAACAATGCAAAAGCGGCTATAATGTGTGCCTGAAAGATAAAGGGGACCTCGAGCATCAGCTGATATTCCGGCTGAAAGGTAAATAAACTCCGAAACCATGGTCCAATCGTTGTTCGATATTCATAAGAAACCACCGTCGTATTATAAATAATCGTCATGTATGTTCCCATTCCCGACACGATCAACAGGGCAAAAACAGAAAAAAAGTCAGAAAAGGTGGCATGTACACGAATGCGGTCAATGGTCATCTTACGTATAAGCAGTATAATAAGCCCGGCAATAACCATTAGTCCAGCTAAACCTCCGCCATATATCGCTCCGATGTGGTACAATTCGTCCGTTATACCTAAAAATTCATATACCCCTTTTGGAATCACCATACCCATGATATGTCCGGCAAAAGCGAAAATAATACCCCAATGAAAAAGCGGAGAACCAATCCGGAGCCATTTTTTTTCAAACATTTCCGTTGAAGGGGCGGACCAGCTTTTCTGTCTGAACGCATAACGGTATAGTAAACCGACAACCATGATTGCCAGTGTGACATATGGGAAAATGACCCACCAAAAAATTCCGCTCATTTCGTACTCGTCCTTTCTTTCTTTCAATGTAGAAACGTATTACTCATACATAATAGGGTAAGGCAGTTCTTCTACATCGGCTTCTTCTCTTTCACATTTTATCTTTTCTATTTCTTCATGTGTGGGCTCTGGAAAAACGTAATTATTTAAGAGATGGAGTATGGGAGCGTAAGGATTGTCCTCAGCAATATGTTCACACATGTATTGCAGAGCAACAGCTAATCGTCGTACAAGCCGCTCGTTATCAAACTTATCCGGACATACTGCTAGAAATTCAAACAACATCGGCATATAATCTGCCAATTCTCCTTCCACTCGTTGAAAACCAGCTTCATTAATATTTTTTTGTAATTTAATTAAGGCGGAGCCCCTTTTTGCACTATCTCCGAATTCATGCGCTGTTAAATACAGTCCCAGCTTTGATTTCAAATCAAACGTAGAAACATAGATTTCTTTTCTGCCTTTATCCGGGAGGGACCGTAGGGGGGTAAGAGCGGCTTTGCCTTTCTCGTACCACTCATGCTTCGTTATATTTTCCTCCATACATTCCAGTATTTCTTTTTCCAGCTCCGGAAAAGGCTCCTCTGGATAATGCAACAATCTTGAAGCTGCCATCAGGATCGTTCGTTCTTGAATGTCCATGGTTATTTCCCCTTTCCACTAGAAAAAGATAAACCCTCCGGCGGTGCTAAGTCTTCAATACTGCAGGCTCCCTGCTGGTAGTATTGGTCGTCATCCATCTCGCGGCGGCCCGTCGGAATGACGAAACGTTCCTTATATTTTGCCACTCCTAACAGCCGATTCATTTCTTCGAGTTCCTCTGTATTGGTGTTTGCTTCGGCGATAATCTGACTTTTATTAAACTCCTCCATACCGCCAACTGTTTTTGCCCTCCGATGCACTCTCATCGCTGTAAGTTTTAGGAGTACATTACGAATGACTTCTGTATCTCCTGCGGACAACAGCGATGCCAGGTATTCCATCGGGATTCTCATTTGATCTACAGCCGGAATATAGCCATCTGTCGATAATTCTTCTTCATTTGTCATATGATTCATGATAGGGCTGAGAGGCGGTACGAACCACACCATCGGCAGCGTCCGGTACTCAGGGTGCAGCGGCAGAGCTATCTTCCATTTTATCGCCATTTTATATACAGGTGATTGCTGTGCCGCTTCAATCCAGGAATCATTAATGCCTGCTTTTTTCGCTGCTTCTATCACTTCAGGGTCAAATGGATCCTGGAACACAGATAACTGGGATTCATATAATTCCTGCGGATCTTCGACGGAAGCTGCCTCTTTAACTTTATCCGCATCATATAACACGACACCGATATAACGGATACGTCCGACACAGGTTTCTGAACAAATGGTGGGGAGTCCTGCCTCTGTCCGTGGATAACAAAAATTACATTTCTCTGCTTTATGTGTGTTCCAATTGTAATACACTTTGTGATAAGGGCAGCCATTCATGCAGAAACGCCATCCCCGGCAGGCATCCTGGTCGACAAGAACGATTCCGTCTTCGTCTCGTTTATACAGTGCTCCGGAAGGACAGGAGGCTACACACGATGGATTCAGGCAGTGCTCGCAGATTCTAGGCAAATACATCATAAATGTTTTTTCATATTCCATCGAAATGTGCTCCTGCAGTTTTTGAACGTTGGGATCGAGCGGAACGACCTCGCTGCCGCCCGCTAAGTCATCATCCCAGTTTGGCCCCCATTCCGGTTTGTCGATGTATTTACCGGTGATCATAGATTGGGGCTGGGCCACCGGTATATTTTCTTTTTTAGGGCTGTGAATCAAATGATCATAATCATACGTCCAGGGTTCATAGTAGTCGTCAAGTTCCGGCATTTCTGGATTATAGAAAATATTTGCAAGCTTTGAAATCGGCCCTCCAGCTTTTAATTGCAGTTTTCCGTTTTTATACACCCACCCGCCTTTAAAACGATCTGTATCTTCCCATGCTTTTGGATACCCGGGGCCGGGACGGGTTTCTACATTATTGAACCACATATATTCTGCACCTGGTCGATTGGTCCATGTGTTTTTACACGTAACCGAACACGTATGGCAGCCAATGCATTTATCCAAGTGCATCACCATCGCTGTTTGTGCCTTAATCCTCAAGCCAATCCACCTCCTTTAATTTTCGAATCACTGCAATGGTATCCCGCTGGTGACCGGTTGGGCCGTAATAATTAAATCCATAGCTTAACTGGGAGTAACCACCAATCATGTGCGTTGGTTTCAGTGATATTCTCGTCACACTGTTATGTGTACCGCCGCGCTTTTTATTGATGGCTGTGGCCGGGACACCCAGCGTACGGTCCTGGGCATGATACATATAGGCAGCCCCTTTTGGCATCCGGTAGGTCAACACAACCCGCGCGGATATGACGCCATTGCGGTTGTACACTTCAATCCAGTCATTATCTTTCAAATCAATCGATGCTCCGTCCTCTTCATTCATCCATACGGTCTGCCAGCCTCGGAATAATTGCGCCATATTGGTTGTATCTGTGAACATGGTATGGATTCCCCATTTTTGGTGAGGGGTCAAATATCTGACTGTGATCGACTTTCCGTTATCTTCTACCCCCGTTTCATCACTTAGAAAAGGACCATGAGAAAGCGGGGGAATATACAATGGCAGGGCCTCTCCAAAATCAAGCATCATCTCGTGATCCAGGTAAAAACTCTGCCGCCCCGTTAATGTCCGCCACGGAATCTTATATTCGGTGTTGACGGTAAACGGGGAATAACGTCTATTATCCTTCTCCAAACCGCTCCAGACAGGGGTTGAGATGGCGTGTTGGGGTTGAGCGGTTAAATCATCCAGCGTAAAAGATTCTTCTTCACGTCCTTGCGCTATCTCACCTAAGTCCTGTCCTGTTTTCTCTTCTAAGGACTTCCAGCCTGCAACCGCCCGTTTTCCATTAGTCGCCCCTGACATCGCTAATATCGATTCAATGACTTGTTTGTCTGAATATAAATCTGGATGCCCTTTTCCGAGGCCTTCTCTTTTAGAGATTCCTAAGCGTGTCATTAATTCTTCATAGACCGGTTCACCTGGAATATGGACACCTTTGCCGCCATAGCCTTTTTTAATATTCGGGCCAACAGTTGTCATTTGTTGAAAAACATTGGGATAATCCCGTGTGACAATTTGAAAGGTAGGCATGGTTTTACCCGGAATGGCTTCTACTTCCCCTTTACGCCAATCTTTGATTTTTCCATGCCCTTGCGCTATTTCTCCCGGAGAATCATGACCGAGCGGGGTCATAACCAGATCTTCTGATTTTGGCAGATGCTTTTCTGCCAGTTCAGAAAACACTTTACTAATTTCGCGAAACGTATTCCAATCGCTTTTGGCTTCCCAGGGTGGAGAAATCGCTGCATTAAAGGGATGGACAAAAGGATGCATATCGGTACTGCTTATATCAAATTTCTCATACCATGTGGCTGCCGGAAGAACAATGTCCGAAAACAACCCGGAACTAGTCATTCGAAAATCGATACTAACGAGTAAATCGACCTTTCCAGTGGGAGCCTCTCCATCTGCATTCACATCTTCAGGGCGCCACGAATGTTCAGCCTCTGCTAAAACCTGATCTTCTCCTCCAATTAAGTACTTTGCAAAGTATTCATGTCCTTTGCCGCTGTCTCCTAATAAATTCGAACGCCAATTGAAGAAAACTCTTGGAAAGTTACGCGGATCGTCTGGATTTTCAATCGCCCAATCTAACTTCTCCTGCTTGATCTGCTCCACCACGTCATCGATGACTTCCTGCTCATTCGAAGCTCCTTTTTTCCTGCTGTCAGCTACAAGATTCAGTGAATTTTGAGAAAACTGAGGAAAAGAGGGAAGCCAGCCCAGCCTTGCTGCCAGCGCATTTATATCGGCTGGATGCATAGCGTTGTATTTCCCGCCCCAGCTGGATTGGTCTTTATTAATTTCTGATTCATACCGGAACTGATCGGTTGCAAAGTAGAAGAACGACGTCCCATTCTGCTGTCTGGGCGGCTTCACCCAATCGTTTGCGAAACCGATTTGCTGCCAGCCTTCAAGCGGACGTACCTTTTCCTGTCCTACATAGTGGGCCCATCCACCGCCGTTTACACCCTGTGCTCCCGTTAGTAAGACAAGGTTCAAAATAGCTCGGTAGATTTGGTCACTGTGGTACCAGTGGTTTGTTCCTCCGCCCATCGCAATCATGGATTTGCCGTTTGTTTTCTCCGCGGTATCGGCAAATTCCTTTGCTACTTGAAAGACATGCTCTTTACGTACACCGGTTATACTTTCCTGCCAGGCGGGTGTAAAAGGTTTAGGGTCGTCATAATCAACAGGATAATCACCCGGGAGGCCGCGCGCTACCCCGGTGTGGGCCATCATTAAATCATAAACAGTGGTGACCGTCAGTATATTTCCTCCCTGGTCCTTTATTTTTTTAACAGGGACGGCACGGGACACCGTTTCGCCTTCTTTTTTGGCGAAATCCGGAAATGTCACAAGAACATTTTCATCCGCTTGATGAATGAAGCTTAAAAGCGGGTCGATGGATGTCCCATCTTCTTTGTCCAGGTGAAGATTCCACTTTTTCCCCCCATCCCATCGAAATCCCTGACTGCCATTTGGCGTTTCTAATGTATCCGTTGCTGCGTCCCATACCATTGTTTTCCAATCACCCATGGAATGATCGTTATTCATATCCGTGGTTCTTAGAAATCGACCAGACCGGTAATCTCCTTTTTCTTCATCCAGGGTTACAAGAAAAGGTAAATCGGTGTAAGTTTTCGTGTAATCCATAAAATAAGGAGTGTCTTTTTTTACATAAAATTCTTTTAAAATAACGTGAGTCATTGCCATCGCCAGGGCACCATCTGTCCCGGCTTTTGCAGGAAGCCAAATATCTGCGAATTTTTCATATTCGGCATAGTCTGGACTTACTCCGATTACTTTTGTTCCGTTATATTTTGCTTCAATCATAAAATGCGCATCCGGCGTTCTTGTCTGCGGAAGATTGGTTCCCCAAATGATAAAATACTTGGCATTATACCAATCCGCACTTTCCGGCACGTCCGTTTGTTCTCCCCATACTTGCGGGGAAGCGGGCGGCAAGTCGGCATACCAATCGTAGAAACTTAATATGTTGCCTCCAATAAGCGATAAAAACCGTGATCCGGCTGAATAACTAACCATGGACATAGCTGGTATTGGACTGAAACCAGCCACGCGGTCCGGTCCGTATTGTTTGATCGTATGAATCGTGGCACTAGCGATGATTTCACACATCTCCTGCCAATCCGCGTGGACAAATCCTCCTTTCCCGCGGGCGTTCACGTACTTAGCCCGTTTTTCCGGGTCACAAACGATACGTTCCCAGGCTTCCACTGGATCATACCCCTTGTCACGTTCCGCCTGCCATAGTTCATACAAATCACCACGAATGTAAGGATATTTCACTCTGATCGGGCTGTATGTATACCAGGAGAAGCTGGCTCCTCTCGGACAGCCGCGTGGTTCATATTCAGGAAATTCCTCCCCTGTGCTTGGGTAATCCGTTTGCTGGGTTTCGGAGGTGATGATGCCGTCTTTGACGTATACTTTCCAACTGCAGGAACCTGTACAATTTACGCCGTGGGTGGAACGAACTACTTTATCAAACCGCCAGCGTCTGCGATATACTTCTTCTGCACTTCTTGATTTTGGACTTTCTTCAGTCCAATCTTGATTTATTTTCTCTCCGCGTTTTAAATGTTTCAGCGTTTCAAATAATTTATTTTGTTTTTTCTTCAACCCGTTCGCCCCCTCTTTCTGCTATCCTTCTATTGGATTAAATCGTTCCCCTTCCAGGCGAAAACTTCCTTCTCCCGCTTCAAGCTCTTCTGAAAAAATTTTAAAGGTCGGGGCATTCGAGGCTGCTAGTATTAACCGTTCCAATGTATCCAAGGAGTGAAGGTCATAAATCTTCCCAATCACACCCGGAGCCATGGCTCCGAATCTCATCTGCAAAACCGCAATTAAATCTTCTCTGTCTTGTACAAGCCCAGCGTCCTCTTCAAAACTAAACATCGTTCCTCCTCCTTCGCTATTTTACATTTTCATCATTTTGAAATAATCAGCTGCCATCGTTTGTTTAAGCGTTTGGGCTGTAGACTCCATAAACGCCGATAAATCTTTGCTCCATTCGTGCCATTCTTCAAAGGAAGCGAATTTCTCCTCCGCATGCGGGAACTGTTCCCCGTAATAGAGGATAAGCTTAAGCCCGTTTTCATATTCGACCGCGTTGGCCTGAATATCATACGGTTGAATGTGGTAGGCATCTAATTCTAGAATCAATTTATTATATATATCCGGAGCTACAATTCGTAACGACTTTTCCTGGTGTTGTTCGTTTATGCTCATTCCTATTCCTCCTTTTCCATCCGCTTCCTAATGATGAGGTAAAATCTGCAGTTCTTTTTGATTGTGCAGTTGATCAACTAAAATCAAAGCATGGAATCGCTGCAGGACGGATTCATCCATCCCCCCGGCACTTAACCGTTCTTTGATTTCTTTGGCAAGCAGCCGAAGCAGCTCATGATCACGAGTTAATGCGATAATGTCTTCTTTGAGATTCAGATCCTGTTCTGCTAATTCCTTATATAAGCCTTTCTCCTCCTCGTCGGCATGACGTAACGTTCTTGTTTCCCAATGTTCTATCAAGACATAGGCTAGCTCCAGTGCTTGTTCCATCCGCTGGTTTCGTAATAAATGTTCGAGCATTCCGGTTATTTCCACTGCTTCCTGTAATGCTGCTTCATGTATCGAAGAGTGGCTGTCGACGTGCTTTAATGCCGGTCCTGACATGCTAACCCTCCTGCTCTTTTTCCGTTAGTAAATTCTTGATTTCCGATTGATTTTCTTTTATCTTCTGCATATCTGACTCCAGCTTTTGCAACTGTTGAAAAATAGGGGACAACGTTTCATCTAACATCTTTTGTAACCGTTCGGATTTCTCGTTTTGGGCATCCATCGATCATACTCCTTTGTTTTTACGATTTAAGATTGGTTCCATTGTAGCCCCCATAAAAAAAGAAAGATGTGATTATTATCACATCTTCTGGCTTCCATCTATTTTTCATTTATCGGTCACATTTCTTTATGGATTTCCTTCATGAAATGGAAAAGAAGATTTTGTTTGATCGCTTTTACCATTTCAGGGCAGGCAAAAGATTTGCTTTCACTTTAAAAAAGGGAAATTTGATAAAAGATATATTATGGTGTATAATACACTATTGTAATATACAATAGTTAGGTGTGTTGATGTTATGTCGTATGTTGAATGTGCAGTATTAGGTCTTTTACATGAAGGTTATCGGTACGGATATGAGCTGGATAAGGTTATAGAGGAGCGAAGTATGCGTTATTGGAACAACCTCAGCCGTAAATCAATCTATTTAGCATTAAAGAGGATGACAAGTAAAGGATGGATAGCAGCAAGGGAATATAAAAGCGGGAACATGCCAGTACAAACAAAATATACTTTAACCGAGGCGGGCCAGGCAAAATTGGAAGAGATGATAGCAGAAGGGTTAAGTTCTCAAGAGTTTGTAAAATTCGGTTATAGTGTACCGATGGCTTTTATTTATATTCTTCCTGCGGAACAAGCGATCGAACAACTCATGAAGCGGCGTACCTGGTTAATAGATTTTATCAAACAAATTCCTTCCCAGGACATGGATGAAAATAGGGAAGAGCCTTTAGGGAAAAGAGCAAACATCAGGCTGCTCCGGGCCCATTATCACATGGAATTAGAATGGATGGATTGGGTGATCTCTGAACTAGAAAAAGAAAGGGAGGAAGAAGTGGATGATAACTAGTCAGCCTGCACGGATCTTCAGTATGTTAGAAGGATACCATCCCGTTAAGAATATAATTGGAGCAGGAGACCCCAATGTTCATAAAATAGACGATCAATGGTGGATGTTTTTTGGAGGATTTCAACGAAATTTTAAAAATAATTTATTCTGTGCCAGTCTGCCGGCAGGAGAACCTCTAAACAGCCAGATGACATGGACCATTACCACTGCCTCTGATAACCCTAAAAAGGCCATGCCGCTGATTGAACAGCCTGATAAAACAGAGTGGGATGGGTATGGTTTGCATGAACCATGCTACGTTGAAGGTTATACAAAAAGCAGTCAAGGCAATTTTATACCATGTCAACGTATTTACTATACCGGGAGAAAGGCAAAAAATACGTTGAAAAATGACGAACCTTTTTCCATTGGTTTTCTTGAAAAAAACTCTGATGGATGGGAAAGACACCCCCAACCTATATTAAAAGGGGACGAAAGGAACTTTAACGTCCTTGCCCCAAAAGTAATGTATGAAAAAGGAAAATGGAGAATGTGGTATAGAGCTAATTCAAAAGAAGCTCCAAAAGGAGAGAAACCCCGCACGGAAATATATTATACAGAAAGTGAAGATGGGGTACATCACTGGACCAAGCCAATTCTTTTCTTTACGAGAGAGGATGAAGTGGCACACGTTTATCCTCTTCAAATCGATGATTCATTTGAGATGTTGATAAGTAAAATTCCCAATCTTTATGGAGAAAGTTTTTATCCAGCTCAAAAGTTATGGCTATTAACAGCCAATGAAATTAGTGGGGAACGTAGTGATTGGTCTAATAATCCGAAAGAATTAATACAAGCACAAGAAGGAGAAGACTGGTACAAGGGAGGGTTCTTTGGAGCAAGTATGTGCCACGCAGATTTGGTGGAGGAAATGGGCTGTCGCTATGTGTTTTTCACAGGGATTCATACCCCCTTTAACAAGGTCAAATATGCGATAAAAAGAATATTTTCACTAAAAAAACCACCAATCCCTTCTCCATTTTATTTTTCTATAGGATATTTTAGATGGACAGGTGAAAAAGAATAATCGGGTTGACATATGTAGAACATCCGTAAAATTTACTCCCCTCGACTATGTTTAGTATTTTCCACCATACGTTTGACACAGCCGTATACTCCAATCCTCATTAATAGTGTCAGACCTCGTCCCAAGTGAAAAGCCTAACTATAAGAATCGAAAAAGATACATAAGGTCAGTATGTTACACCTATTATTTTGATGTGACTACCGACTTTATGTATTTAGGATGTTAAGCTTTATAAAGAAGAAATAATTATACTATTTTTGTATATTTTGATAAATAAAAATTGGTAATAAGCATTAGTTCTTTATAAAGGGCTTTATAAATGAAGCAGATTGGAAGGAACGAAACCATTTTCCGATTAAATATTTGAAAGCGCTGACAACTGTTCTGGCGGTTTATCTGGAAATGAAATTAACACGGATGAGATTTTACAACATAACAACGCATAACCTTCCAACGAATGACGCCACTTTACACTACTAAAAGTTGGGGTATTTAACATAGGGAGGAGGTATAAAAAATCAGCCGTTTAGGATAAAACCCTAGCGCCAGCTGCTGGGGACTTTTAAATGAAAGTAAAATATTCTGAATAATTAAAATATAAAACGCTATATTGCCCCGGCATTTAGGAGTGGCCGATTCAGCATTATACACCGTTGTTTCCTGTTTTGATATTCATCATTGCTGATTCAGATAAAGTAAAACTACTAAATTTTTTATAGTGCCCCAGAGGAGGTGAAGGAGATTTAATTTTTTTATGCCGCCTTACTTTGTTGAGGGAGGAGGCTTGGCATTCTACTGTTCTATAAGGGAGGAATAAACGTTGAAAAAAAAGTTATGGCTGGCGGCTGCAGCACTCTTTACAGCCAGTTCAACAGCAGCTGGCATTCCTGTTCATACGGAAGAAGTTGGTGCATTGAATGCAGAGAATAAGGAGGAAGAAATTCTTCAGGTAGATTTAAGTAATAAATACCGCCCGGTTACCCAGGTGGCATCAGGCGCACTTTATGGTTTAGGGGAAGAAGGATACCCCAAAGAAGATCTGGTTACTCCAACAAAACCTAAAATGTTTACACAAATGGCTCCCGGAGGAACTCATTTTCCGAATGGAGAAACAAGAGTCCTGGGGGATGCCCTGGAAGTGGCGCCTATTGCTGCAGAGGCTGAGGCAGCCGTGACAATCCGAATGCCTGACATCTATCCGGACTTCCCCTATCAATGGGAGGGATGGAATGATTGGGAAGGCAAAGTAAGACAAATAGTCGAGGATGTACAAGAGTCCGATGCAGAAAATATATACGGATACGAAATATGGAATGAACCGGAATGGACCTGGGATGAGGAAGAATCAGGTTCCTTTTTGGAAGGCTGGGAAAGAACCTACCAACAAATTAAAGAAATAGATTCTGAAACAGATATTATTGGGCCAAGCCTTACCCAGTATGACGAACAGTGGCTGAGAGGTTTTTTAATACACGCCAGCGAAACAGATACGCTGCCGGATATTATCAGCTGGCATGAATTAGGAAACCCGGAAGGAAATCATGAGGATGGACCGGCACCATGGGCAATTGAATCACATGTGGAGGACTACAGAGCATTGGAAAAAGAGCTGGGAATAGCCCCGCTGCGTATTAGCATCAACGAATACGCCGTTCAGACAGAACAGGCGGTGCCCGGCTCAATGGTTCAATACATCGGCCCTTTTGAAAGAGCCGGAGTAGATACTGCTAATCTGGCTTTTTGGTACAGGCCCGGACGGCTGAGCAATTTATTAACCGACTCGATGGAGCCGAATGGCGCATGGTGGACGTATAAGTGGTATGGAGATATGTCAGGAGAGATGGTGATGACAGAACCATCAACGGAATATTCAGCTGGACTGGATGGAGCAGTAAGTATTGATAACGAAAAAGAAGAAGTGAAAGGAATCTTCGGGGGAAATGATGGGGATAACGTTTTGTCCATCGAAGGGTTAGAAGAAGTGGCGTTCATGGAAGATACTGCGCATGTGAAAATAGAGGAAGCTCCGTGGTATGGAGTAGATACGCCGTTAAGTGAACCATCGACCGTATTGGAGGGAGAGTTTATCACTACCGATGAGAAGCTGAATATCCCGATTACAGATATGGAAGAAACGTCAGGTTACAATGTAACGATTACTTCCTCTGGAGATGCTATATCACGATATGAAGCAGAACATGCCGCTGCAGAACCGGAGGAAGTTGTGGAAACAGACACACATGCCTCTAATAATCGGTACGTTCAAATGGAAGACGATAAGCTTGATTTTCAAGTGGATGTTCCAAAAGACGGAGAGTATGAAATACAGTTCAGATACGCTAATGTATCGAATAATAATGTAAGCCAGCAGCTGGCCGTACATGGGGAAACCCGGGAGGCAGTTTTTACTGAAACAGGAGCTTCCAGCTATGAAACGTACCGGACGACGGCTCATTTGGATGCCGGGAGCAATACGATCAGACTGCTGGCAAATGGAGCAATAGACGTCGATTTTCTACAGGTAGATACAGAGCCGAAGGGGTCTTTTGATCTTCGGGCTGAAGCAGAAAATGCCAATATACAGAATGCTAATAGGTACAATTCCAGCTATGCATCCAGTGGAGAATATGTTGGAGATATTGATTACGATAACAGCAGCGTGGAATTTCATGTAGAGGTACCTGCTGATGGCGAGTATATGATGGAGACCGGCTATGCAAATGGAACGGAGACAGACAGCACCCATTCTCTTTTGGTGAATGAAAAGGAAGCAGCGGAAATTGTCTATGAGACGACGGACGGCTGGATGAATGATGTTCCCAATTTTGGTACAAGACAGCAAAAAACAACCGACGTTCCATTAAAAGAAGGCGATAATACCATTACTTTCGAAAATGGAAGCAGCTATGCAGAATTGGATTATATAAGATTAACAAGAAATATTAACAGCAGTACACTCCGTGAAGATGTAAACCATTTTACGAACGAAGGTTTGATAAAGAACAAAGGAATATCAAATAGTTTAAAGACAAAGCTGAAAAAGAATAATATGAAAAGTTTTATGCATCAGGTCGAGGCTCAGAGAGGAAAACATATTTCCAGGGAAGCCGCTGATTTATTGTTAAGAGATGCAGAAAATGCAGTCGGCCAATAATTTAGGAAGGGGAGATCTCAACGTACGTTGGGGTCTTCTTTTATGGGGAAAAGCAACCTTCATCACGATCGTATCTTGATGAAAAAAGAAGAGGAGATCAATTGTTTTTATTCAGAAGTCCTGTCACTTCACACAATTCATACAGTTCATGAATTCCATGAAGTTGGCTGCGGTTTCGATGGTTGATACTTTCAAGCGCATCTTGTGTTACCTTTGCTGCCTGTTGAACCGTCTTATGTTCTAATGACGAGATAACTTCTTTTATGTTGTCAAGAGAATAAACAGTGTTTCGCATGGCGCGAATGAAAAAAATTTGCCGAAGATGCGTTTTGTTATACATTCGATATCCATTATCTGGATTGCGATTCGGTGTAATTAAATGTTCTTTCTCCCAGTGACGAATGGCGGATGGTGCGATTCCGGCTAAATCAGCGGCCTCCCCAACCGTCATTTCGTCTTTGATTTTTTTATTGTTAATATTCGTCAGCTCTGGATGATGCAGCATCTTCAGTGCCTGATCAGCAACTGCTTTTTCCTGATGTAATTTCGCTTGTTCCTCATTTACTATCCAAAATGCTGTGTCAACCTGTCCGCGTTGGATATGAAGGAGAATCTTAGATATAATCCGCATGTTTATTGCTGGAAACATGGCACGAATACAGCGAAAATAAGCAAAATGGATCTCTGTATACAGTCGATATCCATTTTTTGTACGTGCCGGCCTTGGAACAATGCCCCACGATTCATAATGACGCAGCGCACTTGTACTAATATTCAGGGACTCTGCGATCTCCTTTGGTTTAAAGTACATATTCTCATTCCTTCATTTTATAAACTTCTACTAAAACATTAAAGAAATGTGACGGATTATCAATAGGGAACCACCTATTTTCCAACTTTATTATACCAAAACATTGGCACTTGCATGAATGTATTATGATGAAAGGGTAAATCTTTTAAAAGAAAGGAAGGGAGTAAAAATGAAGCTCCATCATCTTAATCTAACGGTAACCGATGTGCAGGCTGCCAGAGATTTTTTAGAAACCTATTTTGGTCTGACGGGAGGTTCCGATCGAGAAACAGGTTTTGATGTAGTATTTGATGACGATGGTTTCGTACTCACTTTAATGAAGGGGCGTGAAGTCCACTACCCAAAGACGTTCCACATTGGCTTCCCGCAGGAAAATGAAGAGCAGGTAGATAGGATTAATCAGCAGCTTAAAGAGGATGGCTTTGATGTAAAGCCCCCAGTACATGCTCATGGCTATACCTTCTATGTTAAGGCACCCGGAGGATTTACGGTGGAAGTGCTTTGTTAACAAAAGAGAAGAAAGATGGAAACGTAGACGATTGAATAGCATAAAAGAAACAGCTCCTCTGCATTCCGTAGAGGAGCTGCTTCCTAGACTATACCCAGCGCGAGGTCAGAACTTTCTTTCGTGTGTAGAATTCGACGCTGTCTTTGCCGTTGGCATGGAGATCTCCGTAGAAAGAGTCTTTCCAGCCGGAGAATGGAAAGAATGCCATGGGAGCGGGGACGCCGATATTGACTCCAAGCATGCCGGCATCTATCGTTTCACGGAATTGGCGGACGCTTCCGCCATCATTGGTGAAAAGGCAGGCTCCGTTGGCAAACGGGGATTGGTTGGTAACATCGATAGCTTCTGTCAGGTCTTGGACTCGGACAATCGATAATACAGGAGCAAAGATCTCATCCTGCCAGATTGTCATCTCCGTGGTGACGTGATCAAAGATCGTCGGTCCGACGAAATAGCCGTTTTCCTGAATCACCTTATCATTCCGACCGTCTCGGACGAGGGTGGCGCCTTCTTCTTCTCCAGCTTGAATGTAGCTGAGCGTTCGCTCTTTATGCTGCTCCCGGATCACTGGTCCCAGAAATACATCGTCTTCCAGCCCGTTTCCGATTTTAATGTCATTGGTTTTTTGGGTGAGCTGTTCGATGAAGTCATCCGCCGCTGTTTCTTCCACCGCGACAACAGAGGCGGCCATGCAGCGTTCTCCGGCAGAACCAAAAGCAGCATTTAACACTTGGGTGGCAGCGTTATCGAGATTGGCATCATTCAGGACGATCGAATGATTTTTTGCTCCGGCCAGAGCCTGAACTCGTTTTAAATTGGCGGTGCCCCGTTTATAAATATATTCAGCGACCGGCTGAGAACCGACAAAGGAAATCGCTGGAATCTTCTTATGGTCGAGCAGGCCGTTTACGACATCATGGGCCCCGTGAACAATATTAAAAACACCCTTCGGAAGTCCGGCCTCTTCCAACAGTTCAGCCAGGCGGTTGGCAAGAAGTGGTGTACGTTCGGACGGTTTCATCACGAACGTATTTCCGGTGGCAATCGCCATCGGAAACATCCAGCACGGGACCATCATCGGGAAATTAAACGGGGTGATACCGCCGATCACTCCAATCGGGTAACGGTACACTCCAGATTCAAGCCCGGAAGCAATAGAAGGAAGTTGTTCGCCCATCATTAAATTCGGGGCTCCGCACGCAAATTCCACACATTCAATTCCCCGCTGTACTTCTCCTTTGGCTTCTTTCAAGTTCTTACCGTTTTCGATCGTAATTAATTCAGCCAGTTCGTCCCAGTGTTCCACCAGCAGCTGCTGGTACTTAAACAAGATCCGCGCCCGGCGCGGCACTGCTGTTTCTTTCCATTCCTGAAAGGCTGCATGGGCGGTTTGGACGGCGTGATCCACCTCTTCCTGCGAGGAGAGAGGGACACGGGCAATGACTTCTGCTGTTGCCGGGTTCAGCACTGCTTCCGTTTTGTCGCTGTTAGCAGGGACCCATTCGCCTCCAATATAATTTTTTAATGTTTTTACGGTACTTGATGTGTTAGTCATACTATTCATACCTCCTAAAAAGAATGTAAATCTAGTGGTTTAAAAGGCTGCATATAAAAGGACAGCAGCGAACAAAATCACCGTTGGAACGACGACACTTAATAAAAAGATAGGTTGATAAGCCCGGCGGTGGGATTCTCCGCAAATCACCCGGATGGTTGTGACAACGTAGCCGTTATGCGGCAGAGAATCGATTCCTCCGGAAGCAAGTGCAGAAATTCGGTGCATATCACCTGCATTCACACCCTGACCAAGGTAAATGGGGGCCAGAATAGGCAGCGCTATCCCTAAACCGCCGGAAGCGGAGCCGGTAATTCCGCAAATAACGGTAACGCCGACAGCCAGCCCGAGAAGCGGAGGACCAGGCATATTGACAAGACCGTCTACCACAGTATTGAAGGCTGAAACTTCAGCTGCTACACTGCCAAAGCCAACCACAGCACATGTATTGGCAAGTGCGGTCAATGCATTTTGCGTGCCGGAAGCAAGCGGCTCCCAAAAGGCTTCTAAGAAATGATTCATCAGGAGACAAGCGGTGCCAATGCCTGTGATTAGTGCAATGAGCAGAGCAGCGGTTGGATTTATAAACTGAGATAACAGGTTTAATAATCCAATCACAATGATCAGCGGCAAAAAGGAAGCAAACACATTAGGCAGCTTTTTGGCTGGAATGGAGCCGGATTGATACTGGCTTTCTTCTATGTCTTCTGCTTCCATTGCTGCAGCCATTTCTCGTTTGGCAGGATCCCCATACGGGAGGGAAAAGGTTTCTCCTTTCTGGACCGCTTTTTTTACCAATTTACTCAACCAAAGTCCGCCTGTGGTCATGATGAGAAGGGCACTTAGCACACCAATCCAGCCTCCTGCTGTTGGGGTTGTACCGAAATGTTCCGTCGGGATGATATTCTGGATTTCAGGAGACCCCGGCGCAGTCATCGTAAAAGAAATGGAACCAAACACAAGGGCGGCTGGGATAAAACGATGAGGCAGGTTTGCTGATTGAAAAAGGGATACAGCGATGGGGTAAACAGCAAAGCCGACCACAAACAGACTGACGCCGCCGTAGGTCATTATCGCTGCTGCAGCCACGACGGCAAACACTGCCCGTTTGACGCCCAGTGTTTTTTTAATCCAGTGGGCGATACTTTCTGCAGATTTCGTTTCTTCCATGATTTTTCCGAAAATGGCTCCAAGCAGAAATACAAGAAACCATGAAGCAAAATAACCCGTGAAGCCATCCATATAACTTTCCATCATGGCCGTCTGCAGGTTAAGTCCGCCTGTCACCGCTGCTAACAGCGAACATAATAGAGCTGCAATGATGATGTTGATGCCCTTCATCGTTAGATAAATTAACAATCCCAGAGATACGATTAAACCAATCATACCAATAACATCCACTTTTTTGCTGCACCTCCTGCGTCGTTTTTTCCTTAGACTTTACTGGTGGAAGAAAAATCGTAGCTGTAGCAGATCCAGTAAAGTTTTTCTATTTCCTGTTTTTCCGGGATTTTTGGGTTTTTGGCAGGACTTCCGCTGTCGAGAGCATCCTCTGCCATTTTATTGACAACGTTTTCAAATTGGTTTAAATCAATGCCCCAATCCCGCAAATTGGGGATGTTTAAGCGCTGACATAATTTTTTTACTGAAGATACGGCAATGTCAGCTGCCTGTTCATCTGTTTTCTTGTCAGTTTCCCTGTCAAATATCCGGCCGAGATCAGCGAGTCGTTCAAGGGCAGCGTCTTTGCTGTATTCTAATACGGCAGGCAGCAGCATAGCGTTGGAGACCCCGTGCGGAACATGAAACAATGCGCCGATCGGGCGGGACATTCCATGCACGAGGCAGACAGAAGAGTTTGAGAAGGCAAGGCCTGCCTGCAGGGCTCCAATACTCATATTTTCCAGGGCATCAATGTTTTCCTCGTCTTCGTACGCGTCCGTGATATGATGAACAATACGTTCCATCGCAGAAAGCGCTGACATATCTGTCATTGGATGAGCCTTGCTGGAGATATAACTTTCAATCGCATGACTTAAAGCATCAATTCCAGTTGCGGCTTTGACGTGTTTGGGTGCTGATTTTGTTAGAAGCGGATCGACAATGGCTGCTGCAGGAAGAAAAGCAGGTTGTTTAATCATCATTTTCACGTTGGTGGACGTATTCGTAATCACGGTCACATCTGTTGCTTCTGAGCCGGTGCCGGCAGTTGTTGGAACAGCAATATGGGGGACCGGCTGGGAATCTGCCATTTTTTTATTTCCCATATAGTCTGCGATGTCTCCTCCATTAGGGATAAGAACCGCAATAGACTTTGCCGTATCAATACAGCTTCCGCCTCCAAGCGACAGTACTAGATCGCACTGCTCCTTTTTGAATTGGTCGAGTGCTTCGGCGACATAGGTATCGGTGGGTTCTGTCCCTACTCCTAAATAAACAGTACTCTTTACATTTTCTCTTGAGAGAAACTGGCGGCATTGGGTGACATAGCCGAGGTCTTCCATGATTTGATCACTGATGATCAATGCCTTTTTTCCTTTAAGTGCTGCTTCCTGCCCTGCTTTTTCAAAAGCGTGCCGTCCATATAGAATGGTCGGCGGCGAACGAAATACGGACTCATCTATCAATATTTTTCTCCCCTTTCTCCTTATCCTGGTACATATATTTCATTTTGCAAAAAGTGTGCCACTTGTTAATACCTGATAAAATAAGGCGCGAGAAAAAGAAAGTGTAGTGTTATTACTACAAAAATAAAAAAGTGTAGTGTTTACACTACACTCAAAGCAGGTGATGTTTTTTCAATTTTTGATAGAGGGTGGTTCGGTGAACACCTAATTCTGCCGCCGTTTTTGCTTTATTTCCATTATTTTTGTTTAATACCGCGGTGATCCATTCCTTTTCTTGTTCGGCCTCAAATTGTTTCATTCTGTTGATGGAAGCTGGATTTTCATTCCAATCGAAGGCTGGTTCTGTTGTACGCTCCAAAAGATACGAAGGAAGGTGTCTTCGGTCGATCTCTTCATTGTCCACAAGCACGATTAATTTCTCCAACACATTGGTCAATTCACGGATGTTGCCGGGCCAGGGATATTGGACAAGCGAATTCATGGCTTCCGGTGTTACCGATTTGGGAGGGAGGTCATGTTTGGCGCAGAGCTGATGTATATAATGAGAGACAAGCGGCGGAATATCTTCTTTTCGCTCCCGCAGCGGAGCTACCGGTATCTCCACCACATTGATACGATAGTACAGATCTTCGCGGAAGGCCCCTTGTTCCATCAGCTTCCGTAAACTTTTATTTGTAGCTGTAATAATACGGGTGTGCAGGTTGAATCGTTTGGTACCGCCGATGCGTTCGAATTCTTTTTCCTGAAGCACCCGCAGCAGCTTGGTCTGCATATCGAGCGGCATCTCGCCGATCTCATCTAAAAACAGTGTTCCATTTTGAGCGAGTTCAAATTTTCCTGGTTTTCCTCCTTTGCGGGCATCTGTAAATGCGCCCTCGTCATAGCCGAACAGTTCCGCTTCAAAAAGAGCGGCCGGGATTGCTCCGCAGTTTATACTGACAAAATTTCCGCTGGAACACGAGCTCAAGTCATGGATCCCCTGGGCATACATTTCTTTTCCCGTTCCGCTTTCGCCTGTAATTAATGTGGTAACATTTTTTACGGCAATCTTTCTGGCAATGGCCTTGGATTCGGCAGTACTTGGACTTGTCCCAATAATCTGGTCAAGCGTGATGATGGGATGGTTTTGCTGCTTGTCGGGGATGCGAGAATGTTGGGGAAGCGTGTCTTTCTTGTTTTGCTGCATGCGTTCATAAATTTTATATAGTTCCGACAGCCCTTCGAAAATCAGCATGCCAATGGCTCCGGCCACCCGGTTGTTCTGCCAGATCGGAATTCGGTGCACTACCATCGCCTGGCCATGGATGTATTGAATGGCTCCGCGCTCCGGAAGGCCGGTTTTTACCGTATTATGAAGATTGGTGTTATCGATAACATCCTGCACGTTTTTTCCGATGACTTCCTCTTTCTCGACCCCGATAAAACGACTGTAAGCATCATTAAATGCCACAACTATGCCGTGGTCATCAACCACAGCGATACCTTCGTAAGCGCTTTCTAAAATGATGTTAATAATTTCGGAGGAATGATCAAGATGATCGAGTTCCTGAACGTAGGTGGAAACTCCTTGTACGATTTCATTTTTTGTCACCAGTCCGGTCATCTTTCCTTCCTGATCCACAACCAGATAGTAATCCCGCGCCAGGGGAAGAAGGTCGGGTAAAGACGTATCTGCTGTAATAATCGAGAAACGCTCCTGCATTATATCGTGGATTAGGGCTTCATTCTCTTTTCCATGTAAAAATCCTCTCAGAAGGGAGGCAGAGGTGACGAGTCCGATTGGTTTCATCTTTTCACTTACAACGGGAAGACAATCTAGATCTGAACTATTCAGTATGTGGGCTGCTTGTTTAAACGTGCTGTTGGGATGGATAAAGGAAGGATTAGCCACCATCAAATTAGCTATGGATGCTTTTGCTTTTTGATTAAACATTTGCTTCTGCCAGATGTCATTAAGATAAGTCAGCAATTCTTTCCCCACCGTTCTATTTTTTTATTTAGTTACATATTAACATTCCTTCGAGTTTTTGAGGTGCTTTTTAGTAGGTGAGCCAATGGGGTGAATAAAAAATAAAATCCCTTCAAGTAATCATTCCAGATCCAATAAAATTTGGAGACCAATGGAATATATACTTTAAAGGGATAAATACTGATCCTGTTACGAGGGGAACGAGACGCTTTTTATAGAGAGGTCAGCGACTTAAGTTCTCCATGGTACGCGGCCTGGTACCGTTCCCTTACATCGTCAATAGTGTAAGGTTTGGGGCTTGGAGCAAGTAGTCTTGTTTGTTTAATGCCATTTTGAGCTAAATGTTCTATATCTTTTTCTTCTATTCCGTACTGATCAAGAGTAGTTGGAATACCGACTTCTTCTACGATATTCTTCAACTCTTTCACCGCGGCAATCGCGGCTTCCCGTTTGTTCAGGTGCTCCGTCTTGACATCCAGGGCGTCTGCCATTCGTGCCATTTTACTGATGCAGGACGGCCAGATGTAATCAAAGACATAGGGGAGCAGCGCAGCATTGGAGACCCCATGTGGAATTTTATACACCCCGCCTAACGGATAAGCGAGCGCATGAACTCCGCCGACCCCGGCGTTATAAAAGCTTAACCCGGCTATCAGACTTCCCCACGTCATGTTGCGTCGTGCTGATTCATCATTCCCATTCCACACCGCGGTACGGATGTTGGAGGATATACGTTGAATTGCGTCCAGGGACAATGCCTCTGTTAACGGTGTAGCGTTGACAGAAACGAAAGACTCCAAGGCATGGGTGAGAGCGTCCACTCCCGTCGAAGCTGTAATATGCGGAGGAAGGGAGTAGGTTAATTCTGGATCGACAACAGCTGCATCGGCCAACAGTTTCACATTTGTGATAACATCTTTCGTATCTTCCAGAGAAAAGACGGAAATATCGGTAACTTCTGCACCTGTTCCAGCTGTGGTTGGAATCAATACTTTTGGAAGGCCCTTATGAGTTAACTCCTTTTTTCCGGTAAGGTTTAAATAATCTTCTACGTTCCCTTCATTTTTACACAAAACGGCTGCTGCTTTTGCTATATCGAGGGCGCTGCCGCCGCCTATTCCGATGACAAAATCGGCTTGAAAATCTCTTAAGGACTGAAGCGCCTTGTTTCCAACGTCTAGCGGTGGTTCCGGAACCAATTCTGAATATATGGTATAGTGGAGGCCGGCCTTTTTCAAATGGTCTTCTAATTTTTGGACGATTCCTGCTTCCACTACTCCCGGATCAGCAAACACCATCATTCGTTCTGCTTCAAAGGATTGAACAATGGATGGTACTTCTTGAATCGAGCCTTCTCCTGAAATAATTTTTACAGGGGAGGCAAATGTTTTATACATCATGTCAGTCACCTCTGTCTAAAAAATTAAATACTGGTTTCTACCTCTGAATCAGAGGTAGACTGGACGTTCTCAGCAGTCGCCAGAGTTACAGCACACATAACAACCATACTGACTAGTACACCAATACCAGCTGCACCAAACGGATTCGAAAAGTCGAAGCCAAAGGGCAGATAGACAATCCAATATGTGACTGTTCCCGCTATCAGTGAAGCCAAAGCAGCTGTTTTCGTAGCCTTATCCCAAAGCGCCCCAACAACGAGTGGGCCGGCTGTCGCAGCCATGATACCTCCAATGCCAATCCACATAAACACGGCTAAGTACTGGGGCGGGGTCCATGCTAATATAACAGCGGCGATAATGACGATAAACGTGCTGTAACGGCTGATTAAAAGCTCATTTCTTTCTGCCTTTTCCTTTGTAATGTTCAATTTTGGTACAAGCGTTTTGCGGTAGAGGTCATTAGCTAAAAGCTGGGTTAATGAAACCACAAGACCGTCTGATGTAGACATAATCGCAGACAATACAGCGATTGCTAAAAAGGCGGCTATAACTGGCGGAAATATTTCACTAAACAAGACTGGTACAATTTGGTCCGGCGCAATTCCGGCATCACTGCCTACGACGGCTAACCCGAGCATTCCCCCAAGTCCCATTAAGGGCAGGACAGTGGCAAAAATCGTACAGTACATAATAAGCTTTTTCAGATTACGCCCTGTTTTCACCGCCATAAATTTATTCCCTAAATGCGGAAGGACTGAAAAGGGCAGGTGGGCAATGAATAGAAGCGCGACGAGCCAAAACGCCCCATATGTGTCGTGCCCAGCTAAAAACAGTTGGCTGAATCCGCCTTCTGGGTTTTCCCTGTCAATGGTGGCCAGCATATCGGAAAAACCGCCATCTACTCCAACACTGCCAACAAAGGAAAAAAATACAACAAGAGCTACAATAACCATTAAAAAACCTTGAATTGCATCGGTCATAATATCAGAGTGGGAACCTCCCATAAACACATAAGTTGCTAGCACAACGGCAGTGATCATAAGGCCGGTTTCATAATTGATCCCCATCATCATCTGAAACATCGTAGCCGCTGCCACAAATTGTGATACGACATAAAAGATTAATAGAATGGAAATGATCGTTAAAGCGATACGAAGAAAATTACTGTTGTATCGTTCTCCGATAAATTCAGGGATGGTTCTTGTTCCAAATTTATCACCATATTTTTTTATTACTTTTGCTACAAATAACATTCCGATTACTGTAGCAATTGGATAAAGCAGCGGATACCACAAGCTTGGCGTCCCGATATCGTAGGCGAGCCCCGGCATGCCCATAAAGGTAGATCCGCTTGAAATACCAGCAGCTATAACAAGCGCTACGACCAGAGGACCATAACTGGAACGAGCTGTGGCGAAATCATCCGAGGTATTGGTTTTTCTCATACCAACCCAGCCCATAAACAACATAAATGCGATAAAAAGCCCCATAAATATCCAAGAATACATTACAATGGTACTGTCCATTTTTATTCCCCCCTAATTATTCATCGTTTAATATATTCGTTTTCCACAAAATAAGGGCCATACCAATCCATGTGGCTATAATTAAGACTGTCATAATCACCAGCATGTTCATTTTGTTTCACGCTCCTTTTTCATAAATTGATGAATTTCGGGAAACTTCTCTAGTTTTTCAAGAGAGGCCGACATCGGTTCGTAGAGAAAGGTTTTCGTATTTTTGGACCATCGCCTGTTTCTCTCGATGATTTGATAAGGGACGTATACAAATGAATGCTTAATAAGCTCTATCTCCGGTACGCTCCAGGAACGAGCGTGATGAAGATAAAATCGGCGTACTGTCTCAAAAGCATCATCAATGCATTGTTGTTTGGAAATGGCCCCCTTCATTATAAGAGAAGGATTCACTTCTTTTACCACAAAGTTGGGAAGATTATTGGCCATGCCGCTGCCATTTTTCATCCTATCGGTCATCATAGTCATTTTCTCTTTCCGCTTTCCAAAAATAGATCGGAATTTAATAAGCCATTCTGTAGTGTAATGCGGGTAGTAGACAGAAGCCGGGAGCTCCTGTGTTTCATCATTAAATAAGGTTATTTTCACTTTCATCAACCTACCTTTCGTAGTTGATACTAATCATTTTCAGTTCTGTCATTTCATCTATTGCATATTTCACCCCCTCTCTGCCATAACCAGAATCTTTTACTCCGCCATAAGGCATATGATCGAAGCGAAGAGTGGGTACGTCGTTAATAAGGACTTGTCCTACTTCCAGCTGGTGGGCCATTTTCATCGCCTGCTGCAGATTATTGCTGAAGAGACCGGCATTTAATCCGAAACGGCTGTCATTTATGTTATCAATGGCGTCGTTGGCATCGTTCACTTTGTTAATCAAAACCACTGGCCCAAACACTTCGTTGCAGGAAATTTTTTCCCTTCGATCGACATTCGTTAATACGGTGGGGAGCACTCCATTTCTATTGCTTTGTCCTCCTGTTAAAACGTTCGCTCCACCTTTCTTTGCCTCGTCGATCCAATCAAGGACACGTTGTTGTGATTTTTTAGTAATAAGGCTTGAAACCATCGTGTCTTCTTCCGAGGGATCTCCAAACTTCACCTTTTTCGTTTTTTCTACAAAGGACTGTTTAAATAAATCAAATAGCTCTTCATGGACGTAAATACGCTGCGTGCTGAGACAAACCTGTCCATTATACATAAATGCTCCGGCAACGGCTTTGTCGACAATGTTTTCCAGTTCATTTGCACAACTTTGGTCCACGTACATGGCGGCATTGCTTCCAAGTTCCAGCGTTACTCGTTTCAATCCCGCCTGGCTTTTAATAAGCCTGCCGACTTCTGGACTGCCGGTAAAAGAAATCTTTTTCACTCTTTCATCATTGATCATCACTTCACCAAGGGCAGGGCCGTCTCCCGGAATAACGGCAATTGCTCCTGCCGGAAGACCTGCCTGAGTAAAAATATCAGCAAGCAGTAAACTGGAGAGCGGAGTTTGTTCCGCCGGTTTTATAACTACGGTATTTCCCGCTGCCACCGCCGGTCCCACTTTATGCGTCGTTAGGTTTAATGGAAAATTGAAAGGTGTAATCGCACCAATCACGCCGAGCGGTTCATGGATAGTAAAAGCGTCTCTGCCTTCTCCACCTTCAGCCGCATCCAAAGAGAGGTATTCTCCGTTTAACCGTTTAGCTTCTTCTGCAGAAAAACGAAGGGTCTGCACTGTTCTATTCACTTCATTTCTTGCTGATTTCATAGGTTTGCAGGCTTCTTTTGAGATAATGTCTGCAGCTTCTTGTTTTCTCTTATCTAATAAAGTTGCTGATTGAAATAAAATGTCAGCGCGCTCCCTTGATGTTAACGCTTTCATATTTTTGAAAGCTTTTTCTGCACTTGAAATGGCCTCATCCATGTCTCTCTTCGAACTTTCTGCAATGTCTGCCAGTTTTTCATCTGTATGAGGATGGTAAAGCGGATAGTTTTTCCCTGCTTGCCGTTCTGCCCCATTCACAAATAGTCCTTTTTTCATAACAGTGCCTCCTTCGTTACTTTGAATACGTATTCAAAACCCGAAAAAAGAAAGACCGTGCCTTTATATGGCGCACGTTGTCTTTCGTTGATACAAAATGGGTTCAAGAGTCACTTCCACAGGTGTATCTTCTTGGATGTTTCCCTCCAACATATCAATAAGGTATTCAATGCCTAATCTACCAAGGTTTTGTTCTGTTTTTTGGCCAATTGTAGTCAATTCAAACGAATGATGCCGGGCCAGCCTTACATTATCCATTCCGCATATACTAATGTCATCCGGGATATCATACCCCAATTCTTTCAGCACATCGATCGCAAGAATGGCGATCGAATCCGTGGCGGCAAAAATAGCTGTAGGTTTATGTTTCTGCCCCATCATCTTCAATACTGCTTCCCGTATTTCTTTTTCACTTGTATCGGTTTCGTGTATCAGAGCATCGTCTAAAGAGAGATGCTCCTTGAGTTTCACAATAAACCCTTCACATCTGCCGTGAAACGTGGAAGTGTAGAGAGGGCCGCCTATAAATCCAATTCTCTTGTGGCCGAGTTCTAAGAAGTGATCTGCCGCCAATTTTCCGGCTTTTCTGTTGTCAATTTCCACAAAATGCCCTGGCTTGTTATGTTTTCTGTTGAACATCACAAAGGGCAGATTTAAGGCTTTTAACTCTTCATAGATCGGGTCTTCCATAAAAATAGATGACAAAATAATACCATCGAGCTGCATAGATAACACTGACTCGTATACAGCCATATTATCACCGGCATTTTCAAAAAAGACATTGGTTTTGTACCCTTTTTCATTAGCATAGTTAATGATCGAAGTAGTGGTTTCTACAAAAAAGGGGTTATGCAAGGGGCCGGATATTAAAGCAAGGGTTTTCGTTTGTTTACTGACAAGGGATCGTGCAATGGCGTTAGGCCGATAATTCAGCTCTTTCATTGCTTTCGTCACTTTTTCTGCATTGGTCTTACTTACTTGGTTGGATGCATTTAATACCCTGGAGACAGTTGATTGAGAGACGCCTGCTCGTTTAGCTACATCTTTTGATGAAACCATAACCGCTCCTTTACTTGAATGCGTATTCAATTGTGATTGTAAACAATGCTAAGTTTTTCTTTTATATTTGTCAAGAGGGTTTTATGATTAAATCAAGTTTTATCCAGAAAGGGCTGCAAAATGGTAGATAAAAAGATAGTATTTACATTGAATCCGTTTGCATTTACACTTACTGTATGAATACGTATTCACAATATACTTTTTCTAAAAGGAGTGAGAGGATTGGCAGCCTATTTAAAAAAAGGAAAAAGTGAAGCAGAAATACAAGAAGCTGATTCGAAGGTACAAGAAGCTGTAGAAAATATTATTCAGGATGTGGAAAACAGAGGAGACCGTGCGATTATAGAATTATCCGACAAATTCGACAAGTGGACGCCAGATAGCTTTCTTTTGGCTGAAAACGAGGTGGAAGATATTGTTTCCACTGTACCGGATAGTGTTATAGAAGACATAAAATTTGCTCAATCTCAAATTCGCAATTTTGCTGAACATCAACGTGAAGCCATTCAGGATATGGAAGTGGAGACCAGGCCCGGCGTAATCCTCGGACACAAAAACATTCCTGTGAACAGTGTCGGCTGTTATATTCCAGGAGGACGATATCCAATGGTTGCCTCCTCCCATATGAGTATCGTGACCGCAAAAGTGGCCGGAGTAAAACGAGTCATTGCCTGTACTCCTCCTTCCCAGGGGGAAATACCTGCTGCCACCGTGGCAGCGATGCATCTGGCGGGGGCAGATGAGATTTACATTCTTGGCGGTGTTCAGGCCATGACCGCGATAGGCATCGGTACAGAGTCCATCGCTCCTGTTGATATGATTGTCGGGCCAGGGAATCCGTTTGTTGCAGAAGCAAAACGTCAGCTGTTTGGACGGGTAGGTATTGATTTATTAGCCGGACCAACCGAAACTCTTGTCATTGCGGATGATACAGCGGATATTCAAATGGTGGCGACTGATATATTGGGGCAGGCTGAACACGGTCCCACTTCTCCGGGCGCGTTGATCACTACATCCAGAGAGCTGGCTGAAACGTTGGAAGAGGAAATATCGCGGCAGTTAGAGTCACTTTCCACCGCAGAAGTGGCCGGAGCTGCCTGGCAGGACAATGGTTCCATTATCCTTGTTAATAATTTAGAAGAGGCTGTGACGGAAGCTGATAAGCTGGCATATGAACATGTCGAAGTATTGACGAAAAACCCGGATTACTTTTTAGACAATCTTACTAATTATGGAGCTCTCTTTTTGGGACCGGAAACAAATGTGGCATATGGAGATAAAGTGATCGGAACGAACCACACGCTCCCAACCAAAAAAGCAGCACGTTATACGGGGGGACTATGGGTAGGAAAATTCCTGAAAAACTGCACGTATCAAAAAGTAACTGAGGCTGCCAGTGTAGAAATCGGCCAATATGCGGAACGGCTCTGTGAACTTGAAGGATTTGCAGGACATAAAGAACAAGCTTCTCTCCGAGTTCGGAGATATAGTTGAAGTTAGAAAGCCCAATTCTAAGATGTTAGATAAAAAATAAAATCCATTATGAAAGCAGGTTTTCTATTATTTAAAAACTGATAGAAGGGGCCGAGACAGAAGGATAGGAGCCGGCCGAAAACCCGAACAAAACAATGACGATGGGATCGCTGCACCCGGTCACTGCGCTTTCCATGGGGGCGGCTTCAGCTCACTTGGTAAAGAAGATCGCATTACCAAGGGAATCTTCAGTTCGTCTTCGTCCCATAGGAGTCTCCGTGGCCGGCCTCGGCTGAATAGAGAGGGAGGTTGGGCCAAACGAAAGAAAAATTGGTAAAACGGACATCTTAGGGTTTATGTAACAATAACGTCCATTTAGCGGAGTCAAAATAGGTCGACTCCTGCGGGAAAAGCACGAGTCTCGAGACCCCGCAGGAAGTGGCTTTCTTCCGAGGAGGCTCGAGCCGTGCCCGCGGAAAGCGACCTATTTTGACGTAGCGATAGAACAATACACAAAAGTGGGAGGGCAGCTGTGATGGTTTCAACGTCGAGATCTGATCTATTATTAAACATGGATAAATAGGCTAAAGGAGATTGTAAAGGCCGCTGCCCGGGTTTTCTTTAACGGAAATCGCGGTAACTTTCCATGCATCGGGCAGTTATCGTATATAATACGGCAGCGCTGACGGAGATCAGCGATACAACCATTAACCAGTTTTTCATTGGATGATCCTCCTAATCTTTTTAACGGAATGACATTTTATTTTTAGAAGAAGCGGACTTTCCCTTTTTTCAGAATGAGTTTTGGTCCGCCGACAAGAAATAGATAGCGGTTATCGATGACATTTTTCATGGCACGTGCTGTCTTTCCATAAAGCTTTTTGTCATCAAGGATATTTCCAATAGCATCCCCTTTACCAAGCGAGGCTACCACTCCTTTGTTATCGAAGACAAAACGGCTGGTATTTTCTCCATACAGCAGGGCTTTCAGGTTAGAGGCACAGGTTCCTGCTTCCTGGATCGCACTTTGGGCATTGACGGGATAAGGTTTATCATTTTCGTAATCCCATACCCAGGAGCAGTCGCCGATAACAAATACGTTATCAAAGCCGGGAGCCCGCAAATCTTCTCTTGCATTAACCTTGCCCTTCGTCAACTCGAATCCGGCCTCCCCGACGATAGAATTAGCCTGGACCCCGCCGGTCCATACTACCGTTCCGGCTTTAATTTCCTCTTTGTCCTCTCCGACAATAAAGCTGTCCGGGGTGCATTCCTGAATTTTTGTGCCGATCCGGAATTCTACTCCCCGGTTTTCGAGGCTGGTTTTAGCATATTCGACTAGTTCTTCATCAAACCCGGGTAGAATAGTCGGTGCTGCTTCTACGTTGATAACACGGACTTTTTCTTCACTAATTTCGTATTTCCTGCAGAGTTCCGGAACTTTTTCTATGACTTCCGCTACGAATTCAATGCCCGTGAAACCAGAACCGCCGATTAAAATGTTCAGCAGTTTTTCATCATCATCTTCTCCGCTCGCATAACGGATGAATTGAGATTCCATGTGCTCGTAGATCGCTTTGCTGTTTTCAATATTTTCGATCGTCCAGGCATGTTCCGCAATACCGGGAATGCCGAAGGTTGCGGTTTCAAAGCCAAGAGAAATAACAAGGTAATCATAACCCAGTTCTCCATTTTCCATCATTACGCGCTGCTCCTGAGGCTTGATTTCTGTGACGGAATCATAAACGATCTGGACCCGTTTCGTATCAATGACATCACTGATCATAATCCGGGCGCGGTTTGGATCAATGGTACCTGCTGCAACTTCATGAAGCCAGGTCGTCTGATAATGATAGTTATGCTTGTTGACTAAGACAATATCTGCTTCTTCTGGTTTCAGCTGCTGGATGAGCCGTTTTGTCGTCATCATTCCAGCATAGCCGGCCCCCAGGACAAGAATTCTTGGTTTACTGCTCAACGTTATCACCTTTCTATGATAGTATGTGAAATAATACACAAACAAGCCTGCAAAAAACCTTTTCGCGAATCATCACTCATTTTAGTATAACAAAATCCACAACATTGTTAAATATTTCACAATCGAATTTATTTCTTTTCCATGGTTTCATTAACTAATTTCCGCTTCTTAACGGAAAAAGTATGCGTTTTCATGGGGATAGGAATTTCATACACTTAAATCAGACCAATCATAGGAAATTCGAAGGAGGAACGACATCATGAAAAATATTCTATTAGCATGTTCAGCAGGAATGTCGACAAGTTTATTGGTTTCGAAAATGGAGGAAGCAGCACGAGCAAAAGGTGTCGAAACGAAAATTTGGGCTGTGGCCCAGGATAAGGCAGAGTCGGAAATGGAGAATGCAGATGTTCTTCTCATCGGACCGCAGATGCGGTTTATGAAGAACAAATATTCCAAAGTGGCGAAGGAGGCTGGAATTCCATTGGACGTGATTGATCCTGTCGCTTATGGAAGAGTAGACGGAGAAGCTGTTTTAAATAAGGCTCTTGAATTGATGGAAAAAAAATAAAATCAATGAAGAGTGGGGAGAGAATATTTTAGTAGGGGGAACATGTGATGAATAATAGTAAGTTTATGGACTTGCTAGAGCGAATTTTAATGCCGATTGCTGAAAAATTGAATAATAACCGCTACTTAACGGCGCTTCGTGACGGTTTTCTGGTTGCCCTGCCGTTAATTATCTTTGGATCGATTTTTGTTGTTATTGCCAACTTTCCTTTCCTTGATCAGATGCTGAGTGAAGAAGCGTACACTGCGTATCAAGAGGCGTTAAACCCTGCCTCTGCTGCGACGCTTAGTATTATGGGTCTGTTTGTGATCATTGGGATAGGGTATAAATTAGTGGAACATGCCGGCGGAGAAGGAATATACGGAGGCGTTGTTTCGCTGGCTGGTTTTCTTATTCTGACGCCGCAGGTGGTTGAAGATACAGCAGGCGGTATTCCAACGTCCAGTATTGGGGCAGAAGGTTTATTTCTTGGAATTTTATCCGCCTTTCTCGCGGCAGAAATCTACCGCTATTTTGTAGAACGGGACTGGACCATTAAAATGCCGGCCGGTGTTCCGGGAGCGGTTACCCGCTCATTCAGTGCTTTAATCCCTATTGCGATGACGTTGTTTATATTTTTAGTCATTCGGATTATTTTCAGTTTTACCCCGTTTGATACGGTCCAGAACTTTATCTATACCGTTTTACAGGAGCCGTTGACTGCTTTGGGCGGCGGACTGCCGGCCACGATTGTCGCTGTGCTGCTTATTCAGCTTTTCTGGTTTTTTGGGCTGCATGGCCAGATCCTCGTAAACTCGGTGCTCGATCCCATCTGGTACACGCTGAACAACCAGAACCTGGAGGCTTTTCAGGCTGGCGAGGAACTTCCCAATATTGTAACAAAGCAGTTCATTGATACCTTTATTGTAGGGATCGGCGGTTCCGGGATGACGCTTGCAGTGATAATTGGTATATTTCTCATCGGCCGGAGCAGACAGATGAAGCAGGTGGGCCGTGTGGCAGCTCCGGCAGGTATTTTTAACGTAAACGAGCCGATTATTTTCGGGCTGCCTATTATTATGAATCCATTGGTACTTATTCCCTGGCTGCTGGCACCGGTAGTTGTTGCGGTATTCGTTTATGTTTCCATGGCAGCAGGTATGGTGCCAAAACCGGCGGGAGTTATTGTACCTTGGACGACGCCGCCATTGCTAAGTGGATTCCTGGCCACCGGAAATGCCTGGCAGGGTGCTGTCGTTCAGTTATTTAGTATGTGTATCGTCTTTCTCATATGGTGGCCGTTCCTGAAAATTATGGATAAGCAGTATTATGAAACAGAAAAACAGGAAGATGCCGCAGCAGCAAAGGAATAAAAAGGTGGAGGTCAAGAGGTGAAAACGATCATGGAAGAAATTACAGAAATAGCCTTTCAGATTATTTTATATGCCGGCAATGGCAAATCAAGTGCCATGGAAGCTATTCAGGAGGCAAAAAACGCCGATTTTAAGCGGGCGGATGAGCTGATCGAAGAAGCCGGCACAGAACTGGGCAAAGCTCATGAGTTTCAGACAAAGCTTTTGCAGCAGGAAGCAAGTGGCGAGGAGGCGCCTGTGAATGTGATGCTTATCCATTCCCAGGACCACTTGATGACCTCCATGACAGTAAGAGATCTGGCAGTAGAGATTATAGAGATTTATCGAAATAAGAACGCAGGAGGGTTTAACCATGACGCCTAAGTATAAGTTTCCCGAAGGATTCTGGTGGGGAAGCGCAACATCCGCGACGCAAATTGAAGGAGCCGCCTTTGAGGATGGTAAAGGATGGAATATTTGGGATTACTGGTATTCGCGGGAACCCGATCGATTTTTTGAAGGGGTGGGTCCTGAGTCGACCTCCGATTTTTATCATACGTACAAGGAAGATATTCAGCGAATGAAAGATATCGGCCACAATACGTTCCGTTTTTCGATTTCCTGGTCGCGTCTGATTCCGGAAGGAGAAGGCGCGGTGAATGAAGAAGCAGCAGTTTTTTATAATAACGTGATAGATGAGCTCTTGTCTCAGAACATTGAGCCGTTTGTTAATCTGTTCCATTTTGATATGCCGTTATCGATGCAGAACATCGGAGGCTGGGAAAACCGCAGGGTGACCGAAGCCTATACGGCTTTTGCGGAAGAATGCTTCCAGCGGTTCGGGGACCGCGTATCCAAATGGTTTACGTTTAACGAGCCGATTGTGCCGGTCGAAGGCGGTTATCTCTACGATTTTCACTATCCGAATGTCGTTGATTTCAAACGAGCCGCACAGGTAGCCTACCATACCATTATCGCTCATGCGAAAGCGGTACAGGCTTTTCGGAACTTTTCCATTCCAAACGGCAAGATCGGCATTATTTTAAACTTGACGCCGTCATACCCGCGGAGTGAAAATCCGGCGGACCTGCGGGCTTCCCGTATCGCTGATTTATTTTTTAACCGGAGCTTTTTAGACCCTGCGGTGAAGGGAGAATTCCCACAGGAATTGGTCGATATTCTCAGCGAACACGGGCAGCTGCCGGAAACAAGAGAAGGAGACAGCTCGCTGATCAGAGACCATACCGCGGATCTTCTCGGGGTTAATTATTATCAGCCGCGGCGGGTCAAGGCGAAAGAACATTTACCGAATCCGTATGGTCCATTCATGATGGATTGGTTTTTTGATATGTATGAGATGCCCGGCCGGAAAATGAATCCATACCGGGGCTGGGAAATTTATGAAAAAGGTATCTATGATATCATGATGAACCTGAAAGAAAACTATGGTAATATAGAATCGTTTATTTCGGAGAACGGAATGGGAGTACAGAACGAAGAACGATTCCTGGAAAACGGTCAGATTCAGGATGATTACCGGATCGATTTTATTAAAGGACATTTAAAATGGCTCCATCAGGCCATTCAGGAAGGATGCAATGCGAAGGGGTACCATTTGTGGTCCTTTATGGATAACTGGTCCTGGATGAATGCTTATAAAAACAGGTATGGATTTTTTTCCGTCGATTTGGAAACGAAAGAAAGGTCCCCGAAGAAAAGCGCGGACTGGTTTAAAGAAACAGCAGAAAATAACGGTTTTTAAATTCCTGAAAAAAGGCTCTGACGGATGTATCAGGGCCTTTTTTCAAAAGGAAGAGGAAGGAGGGACGCTATGAATCCAAGATTAACAGCACTTCTGCGGGAATTCATGGCAGCGGATACCCCTTTGACCAGTCAATATCTTGCTCACATTAATCAGGTGACCACAAGGACGACCCGGGATGATATCAAGCAGCTGAACCAGATCGTTACGAAAAATGGAGCTCGGATACAGTCTCTCCGGGCGAAAGGCTATACTTTTCATATTGAGGAGGATCAGCTTTTCCGTCAGTTTTTGGAAGAGGTTTTTCAAGAGAATACCGATTTGGACCAAACGCTGCCGGACTATCCGGAGGAGCGGGCGAAATATTTAATCAAGCGGCTGCTGCTTGCCGGAGATTTTGTAAAATTGGATGATCTGGCCGATGAATTGCTCATCAGCCGATCCACGATACAAAATGATATTCGTACGGTGAAAGATATTTTACGCACGTATGATATTACCCTGGAAAAACGTCCGAATTATGGATTAAGGCTTACCGGAAGTGAAGTGAAGCTGCGTTTTTGTATGTCGGAATATATATTCGACCGCAGTGAGAAAAGTGAAGTCGATATATTTAACAGCCAGCTGCCCTGGCTTGTGAAGGAAAACTTGAATGAGATATGGGATATCATCGTGGAGGAGATCAAAGAGCATCAAATCAGCCTGTCCGATATTGCTATCAATAATTTATTTATTCATATTGCAATCACATATAAACGGGTGAAGTCTGGTCATCATGTCACGTTCTATCCGAAGGAATTTAATGAAATTATGGATCAAAAAGAATACGCCGTTGCAAAAACGATTGTGAAGAAAGTAGAACATGCGCTGCAGGTGACGTTTCCGGAGGTGGAAATTGCTTATATTGCGATCCATTTACTGGGGACAAAAATGATCTCCCAGACAAATGTCACGGAAGAGCGGATCGAACAGCTGATGGACGAAAAAGTCTACCATCTAACCTCTTCTATTCTCGAAGCAATCGAAAAGAAATTGGAACTTGGAATACGCCATGACCGGGAATTAATTATCGGGCTGAGCCTGCACTTAAAACCAGCTGTGAATCGGTACCGGTATGGGATGAATATTAGAAATCCGCTCCTGGACGATATAAAAGCCAATTATCCTGTCGCATTCGAAGCGGCTATCATTGCCGGGATGGTGCTGGAAGAGGAAACCGGTGTAAAAATAGAAGAAAGTGAAGTAGGGTATATTGCGCTTCACATTGGAGCAGCAATGGAAAGAAAAAAACTAGAAAGCGGACCGAAACGGTGCATGATCGTCTGCGCATCCGGAGCGGGCAGCGCCCAGTTAATCTATTATAAACTTCAAGCCCAATTTGGCTCGAGTCTTGAGGTAGCTGGAACGACAGAATACTATAAACTGAATCAAATTTCTCTGGAGCCGCTTGATTTTCTTGTGAGCACGATTCCGATACCAGAAAAACTGCCGGTACCGGTTATACAGGTGAACACTATTTTAGGAGAAGGGGATCTGAAAAAAGTTGAAAACTTTGTGTTTCAGAAGGAGAAAAATAGTGTGGTGGAATACGTGAAAGAAGAGCTTATGTTTTTACAGCAGGATCTTCAATCAAGAGAGGAAGTTCTGCAGTTTCTACAGGAGCAAATGCATCAAAAAGGATATACAGAAGAAAATTTTCTGGAGAAATTACTTGAAAGGGAACAGGCGGCCCCGACCAGCTTTGGAAATTTAGTAGCTATTCCGCATCCAATCACCCCGCAGACAAAAGAAACATTTTTAGCGGTATGTACGCTTCAGAAACCGATCATGTGGGAAGACAAACGAGTTCAGTTCATCTGCCTGTTGAGTGTAGAGAAAAACAGCAGCATTGACTTGCAGACGCTGTATAAAAGCCTGGGCAGCATTGTGGACGATCTATCGCTCGTGCAGCACCTTGTGAAGTGCCAGTCCTACCAGGAATTTCTGAAATTATTTATCTCTTCAGCACAATAAGAAAATCAGCAGGGGCCCAAACGGCGCCTGTTTTTTGTGCGAAGATAGAAAAGACAAGACTTGAAGTCTTCGATGGTCGTTTCCAGCACCAGATCCCTTAGGCGTTAAGGAGCTCCGGCAGCAGTTGTGGAGGACAGCAGCCACCGGAACGAAGCTCTTATTGTCCTCCAACTTCGTTTTTGGACCTTTTGGCAAAGAAAAACAAAGAAGGACCGACCTCCAAATACTTATGGGGAACACGAAAAGAAAAAAGGAAAGCGCCCTGTTCTCTACCCCTTAAAAATGCCTGGTAAATACTTATAATTAGCAGTTAGGCGGGAATACATAAGCCATCATGACGAGAACATTAGCTGATTAAGCCAAACGCTGGGAGTTCCAGGCTTTCGTGCTTGTCTTCCCTTTTTTTATATGGTAATCGCATTGATAAAATCATAATATTTTACAAATAGGAACTGGTAAGAGAAGATAAGAAAGGATACGAATTCATAAAGAGGAGAAGTGATACCATGCCCGAGAAAAATGAACAGATTGTTTTGGCCGGACGGCCCGAGGGAATGCCTTCTCATGAACATTTCGCTTTTGAAGAAGTTTCTGTGGAAGAGCCGCAGGACGGTCAGGTCCTTGTGAAGACCATATACTTATCGGTAGATCCATATATGCGCGGCCGGATGAGTAGTGCCGAGTCTTACGTGGCCCCATTCGAAGTCAACGAAGTCATTACCGGCAATGTAGTAGGAGAAGTCGTTGCATCAAAATCCAGTTTGTTTGAGCCGGGGGATAAAGTAATGGGGATGCTGGGCTGGAAACGGTACAACACGATTGAAGACGCGGCGGTCCGGAAAGTAGATGAATCGATTGCTCCTTTATCCGCCTACTTAAACATTCTCGGTTTAAATGGGCTTACTGCTTATTTTGGTCTGCTTGAAATCGGGAGGCCGGTGGCAGGCGAAACAGTGGTGATATCCGGCGCCGCCGGTGCTGTCGGGATGGCTGCAGGCCAAATTGCAAAACTACGCGGAGCCCGTGTGGTGGGGATTGCCGGAACGGATAAGAAAACAGACTACTTGAAAACAGAGCTTCGCTTTGATGAAACAATTAATTACAATGCCGTTTCCAATCTGGAAACAGCATTGGAGGAAGCCTGCCCCAAAGGCGTGGACGTTTACTTTGACAATGTGGGCGGTCCGGTGTCGGACGCGGTAATGACACAGTTGAATGACTTTGCCCGAATTCCGGTATGCGGAGCCATCTCTTCGTACAATAAAACAGAAGATACTGGTCCGAGAGTGCAGCCGACGTTGATTAAAAGCCGTGCATTGATCCAGGGTTTTATTGTCGGCGATTATGCTTCCCGTTTTCAGGAGGGCAGTGAAAAGCTGGCAGCCTGGCTGTCGGAAGGAAAACTGAAATATGAAGAAACGATAGTGGAAGGTTTTGAAAACGTGCCGGAAGCCTTTTTAGGACTGTTTACCGGTGACAACCTTGGCAAACAACTGGTGAAAGTGAACGAACCAGCTGCTGGAGTTGAATAAATGCCGGACGGTTTCGTTTTTGCCTGGAGGCAAGAAAGTAAGAAGGCCTTGGAGCCCCCTCCCTTTTAAATAGGTTTGATCGATGAAGTTTGTGGTATAGAAAAGCTGGAAGTCATTTTTTTCTGGAAGGAAGGATAGCTGATGGATCGAGAAACAACAATTGGCCACACGGATATAAAAGTAAATCCTATAGGAGTAGGCACAAATGCTGTAGGCGGGCACAATATCTATCCGAATTTGGATGAAGAGCAGGGGAAAAACGTAGTCCGCACGGCTTTAGATCGTGGCATGAATTTTCTTGATACAGCCTATGTATACGGCTTGGGCCGTTCCGAAGAACTGATTGGGGAGGTTGTCAAAGAACGCGGAAATCGTCAAGAAGCCGTCATTGCAACAAAAGCGGCCCATGAATCCAAAGAAGGGAAGATGGTTTTCAATAATTCCCCCGCTTTTTTGAAGGAGGCAGTGGAGCAAGCCCTGAAGCGCCTGCAGACGGATTATATTGATTTATTCTATATTCATTTTCCCGATGAGAATACGCCGAAAGCAGAAGCTGTAGGTGCACTGAAAGAATGCAAGGACGATGGAAAAATACGGTCGATTGGTGTCTCTAATTTCTCGGTCGAACAACTGAAAGAGGCAGATCAGGATGGGTATGTGGACGTGATTCAATCCGAATACAACCTGTTAAAACGCGGAGCGGAAAACGATCTGCTGCCTTACGTGAAAGAGCGCGGGATTTCCTTTGTTCCTTACTTTCCACTTGCTTCCGGGCTGCTGGCCGGGAAATACGATAAGAATACGACATTCGCCGATAATGATATCCGTTCAAACAGTCCGATGTTTCAGGGCAGTACGTTTTATGAGAATCTGGAAAAAGTGGAGAAGGTCCGGCGCCTTGCCCGAAAGAAAGGTGCGGAAACCGCTTATGTGATTCTGGCCTGGTATTTAACCCGGGATGCCATTGATACTATTATTCCAGGTGCCAAACGAGTCGAGCAGGTGACAGACAATGGACATACACTCGATGTGATGTTAACGGAAGAAGAAATAAAAGAAATCGACCAAATCTTTTCCTAGCACAGAAAAAAGGACGAAGCTTGGTTGACTTGATATGCTCCCCTTGTAGTAGACAGTTAAAATAAAAACTGTTTAAGACTAGGAGGAGCCTTTTTTATGTCCTGAAATCTAATCTATCCGGACCTGAAAAGGTAGCTATTATGGTATTACATGCCTTTAAGTGACGTGTAACGTCATCATCCCTTCATGAAAAGATGACCATGACAAACTGGAAACTTACCCTCCATGACCTATAATTTTTTTCTTCTTCTAATTATCATTAGTAATAATGGGTCTAGAGGAGGGGAAACGTTAAGGATGAAAAAGATCTTGATTGTAGAAGATGAGGAAGACATTAGAAATTTAATCGTTCTCTATCTGCAAAGTAAATATGATGTTCATTCCTGCAGTGACGGGGACAGGGTATTATCCGCCATACAGGAAATCCAGCCGGATGTCATTCTGCTGGATATTCTGCTTCCGGGCAGGAACGGGATGGACATTTGTGAAAAGCTTCGCGAGACGGATGTAGAAACGCCCGTCCTATTTTTAAGTGCGAAACGGGAATTTGAGGATAGAATCCAGGGACTCGAATTAGGAGCGGATGACTACATTATCAAACCGTTCGATCCCGGGGAATTAATGGCGAGAATCCAGGCCCATCTGCGCAGAAAAACAATCAATACATCCCGCAGGGCGGCTTCGGCTAAGGTGCTGAGAATGGAAGATCTTGAAATAGACATGAATAGCTGCACATTAAAACGAAATGGGAAAGTTCTGCATTTATACGCGAAAGAAATGCAGCTGCTCTTATTATTGGCACGAAGCCCCAACCAGGTTTTCAGTACAGAACAGCTGTATGACAAGGTGTGGGGGACCGACCGGTTTGGAGATCTAAAAACAGTCTCTGTTCATATCAGCAACCTGCGAAAGAAAATTGAGCGGGATCCTTCCCGGCCCTCTTATATAAAAACGGTGCGCGGCTTTGGGTATAAATTTTTAAAAACGTGATAAGAGGTATAAATTCTGATCTTTTTTGAGCTTGTTACTGTCCTGCCAAGACCAACTGGCGGCTAAAGGCGTTTCTAAATTAAATAACGGCGGATATACTGCTGAGCCTCTGTTCTAGTTTCCACCCCTAATTTCCGATACAGGACGCTTAAGTAATTTTTCACGGTTCCAACAGATAAAAACAGCACTTCAGCTATTTCGGTATTTTTAGCTCCTTTTTCTAAAAGTTCAAGTAATTGTTTTTCCCTTTCATTAAAAGGGTGATTCCCTTTCTCCCAATTAATCGGACTGGAAGTTTCCTGCTCTTGGGAACTTTTTAATTGGGCTGCCAGGTGAGTCGAGAAAGAGGTTGGAAGAATCATCTGTCCATTCACACAATCTCTTATGGCCTCCACAATTCTTTCGGTATCCCAGTCTTTTAATAAAAAACCCGACGCTCCGTTAATAATTCCTTCGGTGATGTCCTTTTCTTTCGCATCGGAAGTAAGCAGAAGCACGTGAATGTCTGACATGCAGGTTTTTACTTTGACTGTTGCTTCCATGCCGTTTATATCCGGCATGTGAAGATCCATTAGTATCACATCGGGCTTTTTCTCACGTACGAATTCCAGTACATTTGCTCCATTTCGGGATGTTCCAATGACTTCTATATCTTCCTCAAGGTTTAAAATAGTCCGAAAGCCATCAAGAATGACAGGGTGATCATCGGCTAATAAAACGCTTATTTTCTTCATTCCTATACTCCCCTTCCTTCGTATGTCGGGACCTGGCTGGGAAGGATACATGAAGGTGGCATCCTCCCGTTTCCGCCTGACTAATATGTAACTTCCCTTCCAACAAACGAAGACGCTGCCGGAGGGAAGAAAGTCCAAAGCCAAGATTAAAATCTTGCGGAAGGTGCCCGTTATCAATCAGGTGGGCATGTAAAATGCCGTCTTTTACATAGAGATGATAAGAAAAGCAGGTACTTTTCCCGTGACGCAGCCCGTTGGTAATTCCTTCCTGTAATGCTCTATATAACGTAAGTTCCGCCATCTTTGACAAAGGTGGAAGATCTTCGATGGACTTCTTTACTGTAATATTGCTCTGCGTTTTCGTATCTTCCAGAAGGGCAATAAGTGATTGTTTTAAATCAATAAAAGATTGCTGTTCATACAGGGTATGACTCGCGTGTCTCACTTTTTCAATACTCTCTCGAATATGATCTCTGGAATGCTCCAGCTGGTTTCCCGCCTTATCGTAATACCCTTTGGTAAGCAGCTGTTTTACGGTTTGGATACTGACCAGCGATGTTGTTAAAGTATGGCCGATGGTATCATGTATTTCCTGGGAAATTCTTATTCGTTCTTGTATTAATGTTTTTTCTTCAAGTTCCTGCATGGAGTCATACAGCCGCTCGTAGGCTTTTGCAAGCTTTTCCTGCTGTTCAAAAGCTTGTTTAGAAATAAAAGCAAAACCAAAAAATAAAGCATACTCCAAAAAACGAGGCACGACATAACTGATTTCTTCAAAAGGCGGGAACCCCTGATTCAAAGCTGTTCCGGCAACAAAACCGCCATAGCAGAGCAAGGTAAATGGAACACTGATAGAACGAGGGGTTTTATACGCCAGCTCTGCTAATAAAATAAAGAAAAATATTTGCGGAACAAAGCTTCCGTCCACCATCTGAATTCCGAAGGCAGCCAGCCACTGTAACCCTAATAAGGCATAAAATGTCCAGTTTTTATAGGAAATGTCCCATAACCAGTAGCGAAAGAATTGAATGAGCGAAAAGCTCAACACAAGAGCTATCAGGAGCAGCTGTCTGGTTTCATTGGTCTGATACAGAATGAAACCGCCGAGAATCAAGGACAGGAGAAGCATCAAATGAATAGCGTTGGACTGTCGATTATTCATGGGTGTCCTCCTCTGCATGCAAAAATAGTAAGGACTTTCGGTGCAGACGAATAGTTTAGTTAATTTATTTTATCAAAAGGCAGAAAAAAGCCCAACTCCTTTTATTAAAAAATAAGACATAAACTCCTTATTGTTGGAAATAATGAAGAGAAGAAAGGAGGAGATCTGAAGAATGTATGACAGAAACAAACATCAGCACGAAAATGATGAACAATTGACTAACCGCCAGGGTCATCCAGTGACAGATAACCAAAATACCCGTACAGTTGGAAACCGCGGGCCGATGACCCTGGAAAACTACGATTTTCTTGAAAAGATCAGTCATTTTGACCGGGAAAAAATACCGGAACGGATCGTTCATGCCCGTGGTGCAGGGGCGCATGGGTACTTTGAGTCCTATGGTACCGTTGGGGAGGAACCGGCCTCTAAATACACTCGGGCTAAAGTTTTTCAGGAAAAAGGACAGCAAACACCGGTCTTTGTCCGATTTTCCACAGTAAACCATGGCAAGCACTCTCCGGAAACGCTCCGCGATCCGCGCGGGTTTGCGGTGAAATTTTACACGGAGGACGGAATTTGGGATTTGGTCGGCAACAACTTAAAAATCTTTTTTATTCGTGATCCGATTAAGTTCCCGGATTTTGTTCATGCCTTCCAGCCGGATCCGGTGACCAATATTCAGGACGGGGAGCGCATCTTTGATTTTATCTCCCAGTCCCCGGAAGCGATGCATATGATTACATTTTTATTTTCCCCGTGGGGCATTCCGGCAAGTTATCGCCATATGCAGGGCTCCGGAGTGAATACGTATAAGTGGGTGAATGCAGACGGTGAATCAGTGCTTGTGAAATACCATTGGGAGCCGGTGCAGGGAATCAAAAATTTATCCCAGGACGAGGCCATGAAGGTCCAGGGGAAGAACTTCAATCACGCCACCCAGGATTTGTTTGAAGCCATTGATGATGGGAATTATCCAGAATGGGAATTGTATGTACAGATTATGAGTGATGAAGAACATGAGGAACTCGATTTTGATCCACTGGATCCGACGAAGCTCTGGTATAAGGATCAGTTTCCATGGCTGCCGGTAGGCAAAATGGTATTAAATAAAAATCCGGATAATTATTTCGCGGAAGTAGAACAGGCAGCCTTTGGCACAGGGGTGCTGGTGGACGGCCTGGATTTTTCGGATGACAAGCTGCTCCAGGGCAGAACGTTTTCTTATTCCGACACCCAGCGGTACCGCGTGGGCAGTAATTATTTACAGCTTCCGATCAACAAGCCGAAAAAGGAAACTATTACGAATCAGCAGAAAGGACAGATGGATTACCGCGTAGATTATTCTGAACACCGCAATCCACACGTTAATTATGAACCATCGCTGATTGAAGGACTGAAAGAATCAGAAAATCCGGGCCAAGAGCATGAACCATACGTAAAAGGCCGGCTGAAGCGGGAATCTATTGAACGGACGAACAATTTTGCCCAGGCCGGGGAAACTTACCGGCGGCTCAGTGACTGGGAACGTAAAGACTTAATCAACAATCTGGTGACGACACTGAAAACCTGTGACTCCCGGGTACAGGACCAGATGATATCTCTATTCAGGGAATGTGATGAAGACTACGGAAATCGCGTAGCGGATGGCCTGAAAATGGCAGATAGCGGAGGGAGCAAAGGTCCGATCGGAACCGATGAAAGTGAAGAAGCTGTCATGGAAGCTGAGAAAATGGGCCACGTCTCCGATCCTTATTAAAATAAAGCTGGAGTGTATTAGGGACACTCCAGCTTTATTTTATATCAACAGAAAGATCTGCCAGTGTTGTGAGTGGAACTACCCGAGGGCGACATCAAGGGTCATCATTACAGCAAAGCCGATCATGAGACAGATCGAAGAAAACTGGACATAGCCGCGCTCCTGGGATCCCGGGATAATTTCTTTAGCGACAACAAAAATCATCGCACCTGCTGCAAAACTCAGTGCGTAAGGAAGCAGGGGATCAACCAAGATAATGGCTACCGCTCCAAATACTGCTGCTATAGGTTCTACCATACCGGAAAACTGGCCGTACATAAAACTTTTCCATTTAGACATTCCTTCCCGGTATAACGGCATCGACACAGCCATCCCTTCCGGAAAGTTTTGAATACCGATGCCAAGGGCAAGAGCAACAGCTCCTCCTATAGAAGCATTCGAAAACTCTGCTGCTAATGCGCCAAACGCCACACCAATGGCAAGGCCTTCGGGTATATTATGAAGGGTCACGGAAAAAACGAGTAATGCCGTACGGTGTTTCGCCTTGATATTTTTTATTTCAGCAAAATAGCGGTCATGATTAATGACGGGAAGAATTTTATCCACGAGCAGCAGCAGAGCTCCTCCCAGCAAAAAGCCGATTAAAGCTGGTATGAAGCCGGGGACCACGCTATCTTCGGCCATGTCGATGGCAGGAGCCAGAAGAGACCAAAAGCTGGCTGCTATCATCACGCCGCCTGCAAAAGCAAGCATTCCATCCATTAGTCGATGGTTTGTTCCTCTGGAAAAAAATACAGCTCCTGCACCAAAAGCAGTCATCCCCCAAGTGAACAGGGTGCCTAAAAAGGCCTGCATGACTGGGTGTAACGATAAAAAATATTCCATTCTCTCCACTCCCGTTTTGAATGTATATCACTTTTTTGCCTAAGGGAAACTTTTATTTTATCTTACTCTTAAGTGAGGAAACTGTCAATAACAAAGATGACAAAAGAGGTTGTCCAGCTGGAGAAAATATTGACAGAAAAAGAAAACATGATAGAATGATAACTGTTATCAATTAAATTGATAATGATTATCATTATTGAATGTGGACAGCTCGTATTCTTTAAAGAAGTAGAAAGTATAGGACTTATATGAAAAAAAGGTATTTAGCAGGAGCGCTTCTGGTATTATCTTTCGCTTCTATCTTTATCGGCGTTACTCCCTTATCACCCTTTGACCTGTTTGATTTAACGGAAGATCAGGCTCATACGCTGGCAGTAAGCCGGCTGCCGAGACTTGCGAGTATTCTTATTGCCGGAATGAGTATGAGCGTCTGCGGCATGATTATGCAGCAGTTAAGCCGGAATAAATTCGTTTCTCCGACTACTGCAGGAACCATGGATTCTGCCAGGCTCGGGATTCTGGTAGCTCTAATGATTTTCACGAATGCATCCCCGCTGGAAAAGGCAGCCGTGTCTTTTGGTTTTGCATTATTGGGAACATTCCTATTTATGAAAATACTTGAACGTATCAAGTTTAAGGATTCCGTGTTTATTCCGCTGGTGGGACTCATGTTTGGCAACATTATCGGTTCCATCACGACGTTTTTTGCCTATAAAAATGACATCATTCAAAACATGTCGTCCTGGCTGCACGGAGATTTCTCGATGATCATCAGCGGGCAGTATGAACTGATTTACATAACCCTTCCCGTATTATCATTGCTTACGCATTCGCAAATAAATTCACTGTTGCGGGGATGGGGGAAGACTTTTCCACCAATCTCGGCCTTTCTTATCAGAAGGTGGTAAACCTTGTCCTTGTGGTGGTTGCCATGGTGACCTCCGTTGTGGTGCTGACAGTAGGCATGATTCCGTTTCTGGGTCTGGTGGTTCCTAATATTGTCACCATCTTCCGGGGGGACCATTTAAGAAAGAATCTGCCTCACACAGCAATGCTCGGTGCTGTATTTGTGTTGTTCTGCGACATCACCGGCCGGCTGATCATTTTCCCTTATGAAATATCGATCGGTCTGACCGTCGGTGTGAACGGAAGCGGCCTATTTATCTATTTGTTGCTGAGGAGAAAAGCCTATGAGTCATAAGGCCAAGCTATGGCTTCTATTTGTTCTGGCTGTGTTATGTGCCGCCTTTTTTATGTTTCAGGGGAGTGGAAGGAAACTGGGATTACGTCCTGCCGAGCAGGGGAAAAAAGGTGCTTGCGATCGGATTAACCGGAGCAGCCATTGCTTTTTCAACTATTGTGTTTCAGACGTTGACGAACAACCGCATATTAACACCGAGTATTATCGGACTGGACTCGCTTTACATGCTCACCCAGACCGCTATTATTTTCCTTTATGGATCAGATACATTGAGCATCACGAACAAAAACGTAAATTTTCTGCTCTCCATCGGAATGATGAAGATGTTTGCTTTCCTGCTGTATCACTTTCTTTTCCGCGGAGAAGGACGGAATCTTTATTTCCTGCTGTTAATTGGATTGGTGTTCGGCACATTTTTTGAAAGCATCTCTTCGTTCATGCAGATGCTCATTGATCCAAATGAGTTCCTGATTGTGCAGGATCGTATGTTTGCCAGCTTCAACAACGTCCAGACCGAGCTGCCCCTTTTATCTACGGCGGGGATAAGTCTCTCTGTCCTTTACTTTCTCCGGTTTGCCAGGTATTTGGACGTACTCGCTCTTGGAAAAGAACATGCTGTCAACCTCGGTGTTCCCTACGATTATGTGGTTAAGCGGCTGTTGTTAATTGTCGTGGTATTCATTTCTATTTCAACGGCGCTTGTCGGCCCTATTACGTTTCTCGGCCTGCTTGTGGCCAATGTGGCGTACGAGTTTATGAAAACATTCCGGCATAAACCATTAATCACAGCGGCTGTGTTAATCAGCATTATTGCTTTAATAGGCGGGCAGGTGCTGGTCGAAAGAGTTTTCACTTTTTCTACCACATTAAGCGTCATTGTGAACTTTGTGGGCGGTGTTTATTTTATATATCTTTTGTTAAAGGAGAATAAATCATGGTAAACGTAAAACATTTATTTAAAAAATACGGGCCCCAGACAGTGGTGGAGGGTGTTTCTGTGCAGGTAGAACCTGGAAAAATTACGACGTTTATCGGACCGAACGGGGCCGGGAAAAGTACGCTGATGTCCATGGTAAGCCGTCTGATTACACGGGACAGCGGGGAAGTGCTTGTCGATAACAGAGACGTAGCCGAGACTTCCAGTAAAGAGTTAGCGAAAAAGGTATCCATATTAAAACAGTCCAATTACATGAATGTCAGGTTAACCGTGAAGGAGCTCGTTTGCTTCGGCCGTTTTCCTTATTCACAGGGAAAACTGAAGGAGGAGGACTGGAAGTATGTGCACGATGCTATTCAGTACATGGAACTGGAAGACATGCAGGAGAAGTTTCTGGATCAATTAAGCGGCGGCCAGAGACAGCGTGCGTTTATCGCGATGGTCATTGCCCAGGACACGGATTATATCCTGCTCGATGAACCCCTGAATAATCTGGATATGAAACATTCTGTGCAAATCATGAAGGTGCTTCGTCAATTAGTTGATGACCTTGGGAAAACAGTGGTCCTTGTGATCCACGACATTAATTTTGCTTCCTGTTATTCCGATTATATCGTCGCGATGAAGGATGGCAGAATTGTGAAGGAAGGAAGCACAGATGAAATCATCAATCGCGAGGTATTACGGGATATTTATGAGCTGGATATGACCATTCAGCACATTAACCACCAGAAGATCTGTGTTTATTTTTAAACACAAGAGGGAGGAAAAACAAACAGAGTTCTGCTTGTACTTGGTCCATGATTTTATACAAAGGAGGAGCACATAATGATGAGAAAAATCACGATGTTTATGGCAGGATGCTTACTTATAGTGGTAATGGCAGCATGCGGAGCAGAAGACGCGGAAGAAACTTCCGGAGAGGAAACAGAAGAGGTTTCAGGAGAAAGTCCATCAGAAGAAACCACAGACGAAGAAAATACGGAAGAAGCAGCGGAAGTTACTATTGATCATGAACTGGGAGAAACAACGCTGGAAAAAAATCCGGAGAATGTTGTCGTATTAGACTTTGGCAGCCTCGATACGCTGGATGCGCTGGGAGTCGATGTAGGCGGTGTTCCACAGGCCAACGTTCCTGAGTACCTGGAGCAGTATGAGAATTCCGAGTATGAAAATGTCGGGGGGATTAAAGAGCCGGATTTTGAAAAAATTGCAGCCATGGATCCGGGGTTGATCATCATCTCCGGCCGGCAATCGGATGCGTATGAAGAATTAAGTGATATTGCTCCTACCATCTATATGGGGGTTGATACCGAAGACTACTGGAATTCATTTGAAGCCAATGTAACCGCCCTGGCCGGTATTTTTGAAAAAGAAGAGCAGGCGGAAGAAGAACTGGCTTCCATCAAAGAAGATATTGATGCCCTGCAGGAAGAAGCATCGTCTATGGACGAAGAGGCACTCGTTGTTCTGGCCAATGACGGGGAACTCAGTGCCTATGGGGCTGGATCGCGATTTGGTATCATTCATGACGAATTCGGTTTTCCACAGGCCGATGAAAACATCGAAGCATCCACCCACGGACAAAGTGTTTCGTTTGAGTATGTGAAGGAAGAAGATCCGGATTATCTGTTCGTCATTGACCGCGGTGCTGTAGTCGGCGGTGAGACAACTGCCCGGGAAGTAGTGGAAAACGAATTAACAGAGCGGACCTCCGCCTATGAAAAAGGAAACATTGTGTATCTCAATCCAAACTACTGGTACATTTCCGGAGGCGGCCTCCAATCCGTGCCGGAAATGGCAGCAGAAGCAGAATCAGCTTTGGCAGAATAAAGAAGCCGGGACAGAAGGATAGGAGCTGGCCGAAAACCCGAACAAAATAATGACGATGGGATTGTTGCACCCGGTCACTGCGCTTTCCATAGGGACGACTTCAGCTCACTTGGTAAAGAAGATCGCATTGCCAAGTGAATCTTCAGTTCGTCTTCGTCCCATAGGAGTCTCCGTGGCCGGTCTCGGCTGAATAGAGAGGGAGATTGGGCCAAACGAAAGAAAAATTGGTAAAACGGACATCTTAGGGTTTATATAACAAAAACGTCCATTCAGCGGAGTTAAAATAGGTCGACTCCTGCGGGAAAAGCACGAGTCTCGAGACCCCGCAGGAAGTGGCTTTCTTCCCGAGGGCCCGCCGGATGCGGGTCAGATCGGCGTCGGCACAGGATGTGCCGTCCTTAGCCGATCCTCCTTTATTCGAGCCGTGCCCGCGGAAAGCGACCTATTTTGACGCAGCGATAGAACAATACACAAAAATCCGAACGATTTATGAAAAAATCGTTCGGATTTTTTGTCCTTGATAATGTTTTGTCCCAGACTCTTTTTTTTCAGGGTCTGGTGATGGATACCTGGGAACTGCTATCAGGTGGACATCTGATCCTCTATTTTAAGGATTTTTCGTTTTTTGCAGGAGGTCGCGGACATTTAATCCGCTATTTCCTGTTTTCAAGGCAAAAAGACCTGTCCTTTTATCAAATAACGGAACAAATGTCCGAATAGGCTTCTAAAAGGCGGTAATTTCGTCGAATAACGGAATATATGTCCGCAGAAACCCCTGGCGCTGGCACCAGCCAGACTGCTTAAAACAAATTCTCGTCTGTAATGGCGCCTTTGGCACTGGAAGAGACGAGCTTTGCGTATTTCGCGAGCGCTCCCGTCGTGTGACGCGGTTGAAATGGTTCTTGTGTACGAGCCCGTTTATCAAGCTCTTCGCTCGTCACATCAAAATTGATTTCCTGGGTTTCGCTGTCGATTGTAATCTTGTCTCCGGTCTGCAGCAGTGAAATCGGCCCGCCGGCAGCAGCTTCCGGCGCAAGGTGTCCGATCACAAACCCGTGGGATCCTCCGGAGAACCTTCCGTCTGTGATAAGAGCAACTCTCCCTCCGAGACCGCGGCCGACAATCATGGCGGTGATGGAGAGCATTTCCGGCATGCCAGGTCCGCCTTTGGGGCCGACGTTCCGAATGACAAGAACGTCTCCTTCTTGAATCTCGTCTCCTTCAATCGCTGTCGTTGCTTCCGCTTCACTGTCATATACTTTAGCCGGTCCTTCGAAACGGCTGATTTTCTGGCCGGACATTTTAGCGACAGCACCTTCCGGGGCTAGATTTCCTTTTAGAACCACAAGTGGCCCATTTGGCTTGATCGGCTGGCTGAGGGGTTTGATAATGTCTTGTCCTTCTTTTAAATCCGGAGCTTCGGCCAGATTTTCCGCCAGTGTTTTTCCAGTGACGGTGAGGCAGTCTCCGTGCAGAAGGCCTTCTTTCAGCAGCATTTTCATAACAGCGGGTACGCCGCCGGCCATATAAAGGTCCTGCATGACGTATTTGCCGCTTGGTTTCAAATCCGCAATATGCGGAACGTTTTTGCGGACCCGTTCAAAGTCGTCATAGGTCAGCTCAACGTCTGCGGAACGTGCGATGGCGAGCAGGTGCAGAAAGGCGTTCGTTGAACCGCCGAGAGCCATGACCACCGTGATCGCGTTTTCAAACGCTTTTTTCGTCATAATATCGCGCGGATAGATTTCTTTTTTCAGAAGATCGATAACCATGGCGCCGGCCTGACGGCATTCTTCTTCTTTATAGTCATAAATGGCCGGAGTGGAGGAGGAGCCGGGAATACTCATGCCGAGGGCTTCCACAGCAGCCGCCATTGTATTGGCCGTGTACATGCCGCCGCAGGCACCAGCTCCTGGACAGGCGTTACATTCCACTTGATGAAGTTCTTCTTCATTAATGGTTCCTTGTTGATACTGGCCGACCGCTTCAAAAGAAGAAACGATATCGATATCTTGTCCGTTTAATTTGCCTGGCTGAATGGTTCCGCCATAAATATAAACAGAGGGCAGATTCAGCCGCCCGATCGAGATCATACAGCCGGGTGTCGTTTTGTCACATCCCCCAATCGTGACAAATCCATCAAAACGCTCGGCGCCGGTAACGGCTTCGATTGAATCGGCAATAATTTCACGGCTTGGCAGGGAGTAGCTCATTCCTTCATGCCCCATCGCAATACCGTCGGAAACCGTTATGGTATTAAAAATAAGAGGAGCAGCACCACTCTCGGAAGCACCGGATTTTGCTTCACGGGCAAGGCGGTCAATATGTATGTTACACGGAGTTACTTCGGTCCATGTACTCGCCACGCCGACCATCGGTTTTTTAAAGTCCTCATCCTCAAAGCCGACAGCCCGGAGCATCGAGCGGTTCGGCATGCGGTTGGCATTTTCACTGATGACTTTGCTTCGGATACGGAGATCCTTATTATTTTCCATGTTTCTCATCCTCTCTAGGATTAAATAAAAATAAAATAAACCTAGTGTTAATGATACTAGGAGTGGAGGGGACTATCAATTATATTGACTAAAAAGGGAAAAATTTCTCCAACCTTAGACGGAGATAAAATCCCCCTGTCCCAGGGTGAAAAACGCAGCCAACTCCCGTAGAATAAGAGAAGACACTATACGACAAAGAAAAGGGGCCGCTATCCATCATGTTCTTTGGAAAAAGAAATAGCATTATTATAGGTATTCTCGCAGTTATCGGTTTATTTGCACTGTTAGGTGATGATCTATTTACGATTTTCACAATTTTAACGGCGGTGTTGTTGTTTTATGCGGGGGCAAGGCTGCTCCGCCGGCAGACGTCCAGGGTGATGATTCTTGGCGGTATTGGATTGATTATTCTGGGATCCTTTGTTTTAGCCGGGTGGCTGCCGGTATTTCTCGGGCCGGCCATTCTTGTTATTATTGCACTTTATCTATTTAAACACTATAAAGACCGTCAAAAAGCTTCGTCGGTGCGGGACTGAAAAAATGAGGGTGGACAATGAAAAAATTAGGTGGAATGATTTTAATTACGGCCGGGCTTGTTATTTTGGTCTGTTCGGTTATTGATCATTTTCCTGCCGCTTTTTCTGTATCTGAAAAAAGGGGACAGGAAGAAACGATTCCATGGCAGAACGAAGCAACGGTGGAAATACAGGTGGAAAGCCAGGATGTTGTTATCAACCGCCATGATGAAAATACAATTACGATCCGTTCCCGTCATGGATCAGATCTTGAGTCTCTGCAGACGAACACGGCGGAACCGAACTCGTTAAATATACAGGAAGAAAAAGAAGGTTGGTTATCCAGACTTGGATGGACAGGGAAACAGGGGGAATGGGAAATTTTGCTGCCGGACAGCTTTTCAGGGAACCTTTCCGTGAATGGGGCTTCCAGTGATGTCCGGTTTGATAATCACCATCAAGAAGCCTTAGATTCTCTGAGTATCGAAGTGGCTTCCGGGGATGTGGAGATAGGGGAAATAAAGGTGAACCACCTGCAGCATTCTGCCCAATCAGGAGATTTAACAGCTGCAGAGGTAGAAACAAAGCAAGCCTCCGTGAAAACAGTATCAGGAGATATGGAAATCGAAGGGTGGAACGGTCCGTTATCTGCTATGTTGACCTCCGGGGATATGGACGTGCAATGGTCAGAATTTGCTTCTTCGTCCATTGAGGTGACATCTGGAGATGTGGAGGCGGAGGTGGGAAATGCCGGACTCCGACTTGAATGTTCTGTCTCAAGCGGTGATATTCAAAATGAACTGCCGCTGCAGGATATGGAACAGACCCAGCGGAGCTTGAAGGGTCAGAGAGGAGATAACGGCGGATTGTTATCGATTTCTTCCGTAAGCGGTGATATTCATATATCGGAGTAACAGTTTTACCAATTCTGCAAAGAGAGAATAACCGCATCATCCGGCCTGATTCGACTTCATAAAAACCGAATCAAAGCATATAAGTGACAATATAAAGGAGGGGAAGTATGAGATTGCCAATGGTGTTGGCGTTTCTCCTATTAACTGGTTTTGTCCTTATGTTTTTTATTGGTTCGGTCCAATTTGAGGGCACTCAAAGTTCTGTCCTTCAAATTATCGGTTTCGCAGGAATGGTGTTTTCCATGTCTTACAGCCTTTTGATTACACATACGGCTGAGGAGAAAGAAAAACAATCCGAAGGTTATTAAAAACAGCTGTGCAGCAGAATGCACAGCTGTTTTTAATGATTGATCTGGGGTGCCCAGGTGATTTTTTTCTTACTGGATATTCTGCTCTTCCACCAGGGAAGACTGCCGCAGTCTTTCCCGCAATTCCTTTTCCAATTCGGCATAGGCATCTTTATTGCCTGTTGTTTCAGCTATCCCTTTCAGGCTCCCGAAAAAACGCTGCTCGTTATAGGAATAGGAGAACCCGGATTGATACCCCCGTGCTACCGAAGAGGCGAACTGCCAGCAGCAGTAATGATTTTCAGAAGAGATCGATTTCGAGAGAATCGTGAGGGCCTCCAGAATATTGGCGGTGAGAAACGGGTCATTTTTGGCTGCTACGCTAATCTGCGAAAAAGCCGCATACAAATAATAATCAAAGGATTCATCTTTAATAATGACACGAAGCTGATTATCATGGCCTGTTAAATAAGGGGAAAACCGGGTAACTTTTGAAATCGACACCAACAGGTCCGTCAATTGATAAATCGCATTGTTGGCCGTATTAGGGTCATCGTTACCTATTGCTTTCATCGCAATCTCCGTTAATTTGTTCACGCCGAATTCTAAATCCTGCACTTCCGTTTTTTTCGGGCCGAGATAAATCAATTTTCGGTATTTTTCTTCATTAAATGAATGATTATTTTCTTTCCAATAGGATAATAAGGGGAGCCCTTCTGTGACGAAATCACCGATCCGTTTTTCCAGCCGAATAACGATCTCATCTTTTTTGGCTTCTTTGATTAAGCGTTTGTAATCAAAAATCTGAATAAAACCAGTCTCCGCTGACGTAATAACATGGGCCTCTTCTTCAGGCAGGTGTTTCATGGTGAAGGCAGGATCCTTGGTACGGTATGGTTCCAGATCTTTTAATAACGTCTGCAGAATCGTTCGTTTTGATTCTATTTTCATGTTTTGGGTCAAGTTCGGCACCTGCATCCACTTCACAGCATGATTAATAAAAAATACAAAATTGGCCAGGGTCAGTACCGCGAATAATACAGTAAACGTGGGGATGGCCGCGTATACACTGCTTCTTTCTTCGTTAATAAGAAAAAAAGATATGAGCACATAGAGTAGGCAGGAGTTAAATATACCAAGCACGTGCTGCGTTTTTCGGTCCGAAATAAAGCTGAGCAGCATTCGTGGTGAAAATTGACCAGAAAAAGAAGTAAGCACCACAAGGATAGAGTTAAACGTAAAAGCGTTCAGGGTTAAAATTCCGCCGATAAGTGTACTGACAAGGATATGAGTCAATTCATAACTGGAAATAAACAATTCAGGAACGTATTGCTCGATTCGTATCGTGAAATCCAGCAGGTAGGAAATAAAAACCACAGTAAGAGCCAGGATACCGTATATAATGGAGCTGAACCACAAATTTGCCTTGAGTTCATAAAGAAACTGGCGTCTGGACATGGTAACTAATTTTAATAAAGGTCGTGGCAGTATAACTCGTTTCATGATAAATAAACCTCTCATTTTGTTGTTAGATCTATTTATTAGTACCCTGCGAAAAAACGAGTAAAACTATAATATAAGTAAAAAAAAGAAGCTCCCTGTGCGAGACAGGGAGCATTTCTTATTAATTGCGTTTAATGCGGTGTGAGAAGTTTTGAAGACGATCTTTGTTTGGCTGGATAGGTTGAATATTTTCCCGGTTGGCCAGAAATTCAGGCCGCGCATCCTGTCCGGAAAATGGTTCCTGCAGTTTGTTTTCAATTGAATTGAAGACAAAGAACACATTGCTTCGCGGATAAGGGGAGATGTTTCCGGCAGAGCCATGCATAGTATTGCACTCAAAGAAGAGCACGGACCCTGCTGGACCGGTAGCACGGTCGATACGGCCGTCTGCCTGGTCCACCAGCCAGCTCATGCTGTCATTGTCAGGCACTCCTGTTTCCTGCTTTTTTAGAGAAGACTTATAGTTCTGTTCCGGTGTAGCGCCAGGGCAGGATACAAACCATTTGTGAGAACCAGGAACAAGCATAAGCGGACCGTTAAATTCATAGTTATCCGTTAAAATAATGGAGCAGCTGACAGCTCTCATATCAGGCATGCCATCTTCTTGATGCCAAGTCTCAAAGTCCGAATGCCAGTAGAACTCCTTACCTTTAAAGCCTGGTTTGAAATTTATCCGGGACTGTGTGATATAGACCTGACTCCCAAGAATCTGCTGGGCTGCCTTGACGATGCGTTCATTTTTCGCCAGCGCCTGAAAGAATCCGCTGTCTTTATGGATTTCAAAAACGGAACGTATTTCATTGCTGCCCGGTTCTTTAATGACGTCGTCTGCGTCACGTTCCTTATTGTAATCCATTGTCCGCTGCAGCTCGCTTTTCATGATCGAAACTTCATCGTCGTTAAAAAGTTTCTCAAACAGCAAATAGCCATTTTCCTCAAAAGAGTTTAAATCTTTTTCTCTCAGAGGACCATCCGAAAATTCAGGGTTACGGTGAACTACAGGGTCTTTCCGTTCCATGATCTTGGCCTCGCGGCCGTTTCTAGAAGGATACTTATCGACTGCCATTACACCATCACTCCTTTTCCTATTTCACTGATTATTGAAATGGCGAGTCCGTGAGACACATACCCAATTATATTTATAAATAAACACCCTGAAACTAAACTTTTTATCCCATCACTTTTTATTTGGCTTTGTAAATCAGATAAGCCGGGGGATACAGCAAATTTAATTTTTTTTAAAAAAATTAAGTTTACAAGATTACATAAAAAGGTATAACGAAATAACCCAAGCTGTCTAAATAATGAAACACTGGGAAAGCACAGGAGCGGCACTCCGAACTGCTTAGCACACAAGCAAATCCTTTTCTTTACTAAAAAAACGGAGTTCAGGGAAATTCCCTGACTCCGTTTTTCTTACTATTAATTTGTCATGCCTGAGGAAGGAAGCTGGTTTGTGTAGCCGGTGAATTGCTGATATGTTTGATCCAGCGCCTGGGAAGGAGCTGTTTCAAAGCTGTACCAGCCCTTCTTAAACATAAGATTAAACAGAGTACGCTGGCTGTTTTGGGTTTCATCACATATCATGGAAATTTGATCGTACAGGTTTTCGTGGCTGGCTTCGTTCATGGCGTAACTATAAGAAGATGTCATGTATTTTTCTGTGGTAAGCATATCGTTTAAAAAGTCTCGATCATTCATCTCCGGAGTTTTTGGTATTTGTGTTTCCGGATTTTGTATTTTAGACGATGGTGCCATGGAAAAACCCTCCTTAATTTGTAGGTTGAATCGGCTGGCTTCCTGACTGCAGATGAGGAAGCAGCTGTTGATAGTGTCTTTCGTGCATGCGGGCCATGGTTTCCAGTTCCTGCTTGACTTCCATGTCCGTGCACTGTTTTGAGAAAAAAGCTGCTTTTTTCGCGGCTGTTAAATTCCAGCTCAGCATATCCTCTATATACAAATGGTCCTTTACCGTCACCGACTGAGGCGGCTGCGGCATCACGTTCTGAGATGAGGAAGATTGGGGCTGCTGTTGTGGGCTCATCACGATCGCTCCTTTCCGTTTTAATCGTTTCACAGGGTAGTTTCTGCATGGGAAGGAACAATTATGCATGTCGGAAGAGGAAATTTTCTGTATTTTCTATTGTCATTTTCTTATTCATCGTATATAGTAAAAAGAGAACGAAGGAAACGCTTTATTTTTTTGGCTTAATATTGAATGAGTATTCATTCAAAAGGAGGATGAAGATGAAGGACAGCATCCAAAAGGCCGTGGTTTTAGGGGCGGGGGTAATGGGGGCAGGAATAGCAGCCCATTTGGCGAATGCCGGTATACCGGTGCTTTTGCTGGATAAAAAGCCTGATTTCCTGACAGAGGAAGAAAAACAGCAGGGAAAGACGTTAGAGGACAAAACAGTTCGTAACCGTCTGGCACAGACAGCTTTAAACGATTTGAAAAAGCAAAAACCTGCTCCTCTTACAGTAGAAGAGAATCTTTATTACATTGACATCGGCTGCTTTGAGGACGATATGTTTCGTATTCAGGAGGCAGACTGGATTATTGAAGTTGTTGTTGAAAACATAGATATTAAGAAAAAAATATTAGCGGAAGTGGACACGTATCGTAAAGAAGGAGCAGTAGTAAGTTCTAATACGTCGGGTATTTCGATCAATAAGATGGCTGAAGGAAGATCGGAAGCGTTTCAGTCTCATTTTCTGGGCACTCACTTTTTTAACCCGCCCCGCTATCTGAAGCTCCTGGAGATTATTCCTCATAAGAAAACCGAAAAACGTGTCCTCGCGTTTATGACAAATATTGCCGAAAACGTTCTGGGAAAAGGGGTTGTGGAAGCAAAAGATACTCCGAATTTTATCGGTAACAGAATAGGAACCTATGGGCTTCTTATCACCGTACAGGAAATGATGAAAGAAGGCTGGTCCGTAGGGGAAATCGATTCGGTAACCGGACCGCTCATCGGCCGTCCTAAAAGTGCAACGTTTCGAACGCTGGATGTGGTCGGTCTCGATACGTTCCTTCATGTGGCTGGAAACGTCCGCGATAAGGTGGAAGGGAAAGAGAAAGCCATCTTTGATCCGCCCGCATTTATGAAGGAGATGGAAGAAAAAGGATGGATTGGGAGCAAAGCAGGACAGGGTTTTTATAAAAAAGTAAAAGGAGAACAGGGAAGCGAAATTCTGGAATTAAATCCAGACACGATGGAATACCAGCCTGCAAAGAAACCTAAAACCCCTTCTATCGAAGAAGCCAAACGGGCAAATCAGCTTTCGGATAAGTTGAAAGCGCTTATTTATGCGGAAGATGAGGCCGGAAAACTTGTCTGGAACATGTTGAAACCGATGCTGTTGTATTCTGCAGAGAAATGCGCGAGCATTGCCAACGATATTGCAGCAGTCGATGATGCGATGAAGTGGGGGTTTGGCTGGGAAGCAGGACCGTTTGAAACGTGGGATGCTATCGGTGTGGAACGGTCGGTCGAACGGATGAAAGCGGAGGGAGAAATAATTCCTGCCTGGGTCCTATCGATGCTTGATGAGGGAATTCCTTCGTTTTACCAAGGTCCTTATTCCTTTTATCACCAGGGCCAGTATATAGAAAAAAAGAGGAATCAAAAAGAAATTTCCTTTCAGACGATCAAAGACAGCGGTGGGGTGATAAAGAAAAATGCCGGGGCCAGCCTGATGGATCTGGGGGACGGCGTGGCAGGTTTGGAGTTTCATTCTCCAAATAATTCGATCGGTCTTGATGTCATGCAGATGGTAGATCACGCTTTAGAAGAAGTAGAAGCCAACTACAAAGGTCTGGTTATCGCCAGCCAGGGTAAAAATTTTTGTGTTGGGGCGAATTTAATGATGATTCTCATGGAAGCTCAGGACGATAATTTTACGGAAATTGATTTGGTCGTTCGGAAGTTTCAGAGAACTACAAAAAACATCCGTTATTCCCGGCGTCCGGTCGTAACTGCTCCGCACCAGATGACGCTCGGAGGCGGAGCGGAGATTTGTCTTCCCTCGGCAAGTATGCAGGCTGCCTCAGAGACTTACATGGGGCTTGTTGAAAGCGGGGTTGGTCTTATTCCCGGCGGCGGAGGAAACAAGGAATTGTATCTCCGCCAGATGGAAAAACTGCCGAAAAATGCAGCGGCAGATCTGATGCCGATAGCCAACAAAGTATTTGAAAAGATAGCTCTTGCCAGCGTTTCCACATCCGCGGATGAAGCCAGGGAATTTGGTTATATGAGTGAAAGAGATGACGTTATTATTAACACGGATCACAGAATTTATAAAGCGAAACAGCACGTTCTTCATCTTTATGAAAAAGGGTATGCTCCACCTAAGGCGCCAGTCATTCCCGTAGTTGGAGAAACGGGCTGCGCTGCCATGAAACTTGGAGCGAAGACTCTTCAAATGGGAGGGCGGGCCTCCGAACATGACGTAAAAATCGCGGAAAAATTAGCTTTTGTTTTAGCCGGAGGCAGAGTGCCAAAAGGAACGGTTGTCAACGAGGACTACTTACTGGATCTGGAACGGGAAGCATTTCTAAGTCTGGCAGGTGAACCAAAAACGCAGCAGCGTATGCAGTATATGCTTCAAAAAGGGAAAGCTCTGCGTAACTAATAGGTTTGTAAAATAGGAGGGGAAGCTGTTGAGAGAAGCCGTTATCGTTTCCGGTGCCAGAACACCGGCAGGAAAGGCGCACAAAGGAACACTAGCGCAGACCCGCCCTGATGATCTGGGTGCTATGACCCTAAAAGAAACCCTCCGCCGTGCGGGTGGATTCGAGTCTTCGGAAGTGGATGACCTCATTATCGGATGTGCGATGCCGGAAGCGGAACAAGGTATGAACATGGCAAGAAATATTGCGGCATTGGCCGGTCTTCCGCCTTCTGTTCCTGCTGTTACGATTAACCGGTATTGTTCTTCCGGCCTGCAGAGCATTGCTTATGGGGCGGAACAAATTATGCTGGGCTGCTCGAGCGCTGTTCTTGCCGGGGGAGCAGAATCTATGAGTCTGATTCCCATGGGAGGGCATGTGATTGCACCAAACCCTGATTTAGTTGAGGAAGCACCGGAATATTACATGGGAATGGGATATACAGCAGAGCAGGTAGCAAAAGAATTCAATGTGCCGCGCGAGGACCAGGATGCTTTTGCGGTGGAGAGCCACCGCCGTGCTGCTGCTGCCCAAAAGGCTGGATTGTTCGATGAAGAAATACTCCCGGTTGAGATTACCAGGAGGTCTGTTGGAAAAGACAATCGATTACAGGAACAAAAACAAACCTTTTCCCAGGATGAAGGGGTTCGGCCTAATACCTCGATAGAGATTCTTTCATCCCTGAAGCCATCATTTCATCCACTGGGTACCGTAACGGCCGGCAACGCTTCCCAGATGAGCGATGGAGCAGCTTCAGTATTGGTCATGGACCGAGAAAAAGCCGCAGCTGAAGGACTCCGTCCCATCGTTAAATTTCACACCTTTGCGGTGGCAGGGGTGCGCCCGGAAATTATGGGTATTGGCCCTGTGGAAGCGATTCCGAAGGCGGTTAAACAGGCAGGTCTGGAAATTGAAGATATTGGATTATTTGAGTTGAATGAAGCTTTCGCATCGCAGGCGCTGCAGGTAATACGCGAGCTTCACCTTGACCATGGCAAAGTAAATGTAAATGGCGGCGCGATTGCTCTTGGCCATCCGCTTGGCTGCACCGGGACCAAATTGACGCTGACGTTAATCCATGAAATGAAACGAAGAAACGAGCAGTTTGGTGTCGTTACGATGTGTATTGGCGGCGGAATGGGCGCTGCCGGGGTATTTGAATTAATATGATCGGGATGGAGGGGCACTTATGAGCCGTACGATGGAAATGGGTTGGAAAGGCGCTGGTTTTTTAGTGGAGGAGGTGCCTTCGGAGCAGGTATTTACTCCGGAAGATTTCACAGAAGAACAGAAAATGATAGCAAAGACGACCGAAGATTTTGTCTTAGGAGAAGTTGTGCCGGAAGCGGAAAAAATGGAAAACCATCAGTTTGAAATATCCCGGCGGCTGTTGGAAGAAGCAGGAGAACTTGGCCTTTTAGGAGCCGATGTTCCCGAAAAATACGGAGGACTTGGACTTGATAAAATTAGTTCCACGTTAATTACAGAAAAATTCTCAAGAGCCGGGGCATTCTCTCTAAGCCACGGCGCCCACGTCGGAATAGGAACGTTGCCTATTGTATTTTTCGGGAATGAGTCACAAAAAAAGCAGTATCTTCCTGGCTTGGCAACGGGTGAGAAAATTGCTGCCTACGCCCTCACAGAGCCAAGCTCCGGGTCGGATGCTCTGAGTGCAAAAACGACTGCTGTTTTAAACGAGGCAGGCACCCATTATGTTTTAAATGGAGAAAAACAGTGGATCACTAATTCTGCCTTCGCCGATGTATTTATTGTCTATGCCAAAATCAACGGGGAAGACTTTTCTGCATTCATTGTCGAACGGGAATACGACGGAGTCTCTTTTGGACCGGAAGAGAAAAAAATGGGGATTAAAGGCTCTTCTACCCGTACATTAATTTTAGAAGAGGTCCACGTTCCAAAGGAAAACCTTCTTGGCGAAAAAGGGCGCGGCCATGTGATTGCATTTAATATTTTAAACGTAGGGCGTTATAAATTAGGGGTCGGCTGTGTTGGTGCGGCGAAACGGGCTCTCCAGCTGGCGGCAGTCTATGCAAACGAACGGAAGCAGTTTAAAACCCCAATTGCCGGATTCCGGGCGGTGCAGGAGAAGCTGGCCTCGATGGCTTCTGATATTTATGCACTGGAGAGTTCGATCTACCGGACAGGCGGGTTGTTTGAAAAACAACTGGGCAGATTGAACGAAGAAGAAATGGAAGATGGGGGGAAAATTGCGGCAGCTATTGCCGAATATGCGGTTGAGTGTTCCCTGAATAAATTCGCGGGATCAGAAATGCTGGATATGGTGGCGGATGAAGCCCTCCAGATTCATGGGGGCTACGGCTTTATGTCAGAATATGAAATTGAGACGATTTATCGTGATTCCCGCATTAACCGGATTTTTGAAGGAACCAATGAAATCAACCGGCTGCTTGTTCCTGCTACCATTATGCGCAAGGCAATGAAAGGGGAGCTGCCTTTCCTTTCGATGGCGGAAAATTTGCAGGAAGAATTGATGGAGATGATGCCGGAAGAACCTGGAGAAGCCCCGCTGGACCAGGAGAAATACCTGTTGAAAAATGCAAAAAAACTCTTTTTAATGGTGGCGGGGAATGGTGCGCGCAAGTATGGGAAAGCGTTGGAAGAAGAACAGGAGCTTTTGATGAATGTGGCCGATATGGTTAGTGATATTTATTCGATGGAATCCGCTATTCTTCGTACAGACAAAGCCATACAGAAAAACGGGGCAGAAAAGGAAGCAAATAAAATAGATCTGACGCGGATTTTCTGCCAGGAAGCCGTATATCGTCTGGAAGCCCATGCAAGAGAATCACTTGTCCACATGGAAGAAGGAGACATCCTCAGGACGATGCTTTCCATGCTGCGAAAACTGCTCCGCCATACCCCGGTAAATGTGGTGGAACTCAAACGCCGGGCTGCGGCGGAAGTGCTCGCACAAGAACAGTTTGTCGTGTAACCTTGTTATCCAATTTGGGGCATTGCTCCAAAAATATATAACCCCTTTCACTGGAAAGGACTCTTCTCTCTTGTAGAAAAAGCTCCGTGGCAGCGGAGCTTTTTCGTTATGGGGAGGCTTCTGTCCTTTTATATATTAGAGAAATACGAAAATTTCCGCTATAATAAAGAAGGAATATAAGAATGGAAAGGAGAAGGGAACTCATGGCCCTCACGTATTATGGGTATCCCAAATGCGGTACCTGCCAGAAGGCGCAAAAATGGCTCGACGAACATAACATCGCATACAACGATTACCATATCGTCGAACATCCGCCGTCACGGGAAGAATTGGAGAATCTGTATGAAACCAGCGGTCTGCCCTTAAAAAAATTTTTTAATACAAGTGGAAAAAAGTATCGTGAACTTGGAATAAAAGATAAAATAAAGACAGCAGAGGAAAAAGAACTGCTTGATCTTCTTGCATCAGACGGCATGCTGTTAAAACGGCCGATTGTGACAGACGGGGAACAGGTCACAGTCGGGTTTAAGGAAGAGCAATTTGAGGAAGTATGGAAGCAGTAGAAGCCTGAACTTACATTTTACGAAGGAGGTTGTTCACATGAGTGTACCACAGGAATTAAGGTATTCGCAGGAACATGAGTGGGTAAAGGTTGAAGACGGAAAGGTGCGGATTGGAATTACTGATTTCGCCCAATCCGAGCTGGGAGATATCGTTTTTGCTGAACTACCTGAAGTCGGAGATGAAGTGAAAACAGACGAGCCATTTGGCAGTGTGGAATCGGTGAAAACCGTCTCCGAATTATACGCTCCGGTAAGTGGTAAAGTCGTAGAGATTAATGAAAACCTGGAAGACTCCCCGGAATTTGTTAATGAATCTCCTTATGAAAAAGCATGGATGATAGTCGTGGAGCCGGCGAACATGCAGGAAGTCGAAAACTTGATGACAGCGGACCAATATGAAGATATGATCAGCGAAGATTAATACATAAGGAGTCTGGGATCAAGAGATAAAGAATCCCGAACGATTCTCTCACGAATCGTTCGGGATTTTTTTACAGCTCCTTTTCTTTTACGCCCTGCTTAACTTTCAAATTTTTTCAAATCAAACGATCGTTATACGTCAGGTTCCCTGTCCTTTGTCTTTCTTAAATTTTTTTCCATTCTTAGACTGTCCCGCTTCTCGATATGACTCTGTAAAGTCGATATAGTAATACTACTGCTCTAATGAAAGCTGTTCCGGGGAGGGTGAAGGATGAATACATTTCAACGTTTAAAAGACTTTTATTGGCCGGATAAAAGACTTTTTGTGATATCGATTTGTTTTTTACTTATTATGACAAGTTTGACGATGGCGTATCCGATTGTGCTGCAGTACGCCATTGACGAAGTGGTTATCGCCTCAAACTGGGAGCTTCTCCCGTATCTGGCGGTAGGTTTTGTATTGATTACTGTTTTGAAAGCGATTGCGACGTATCTGCATCAATACTGCGGGGATATGTTTGGGATTCGTTCGGTATACCGGCTGCGCAGCCGCCTTTATGAAAAGCTTCAGTTTCTTCCGTTCCGATTTTATGATAACGCGAAAACAGGAGATCTGATGTCGAGGCTGACAGCGGATGTCGAAGCGTTTCGTTTTTTTCTGTCTTTTGGGTTTGCCCAGGTTATCAATTTGGTCCTGCTGGTGTCTTTCAGTTTCGGTGTCATGATGTTTTACAGTGCCCAGCTTGCCCTTGTTTCTTTAATTTCGATGCCGTTTTTAGCTGTTTTAGTATACCGGTTTGATCGGAAGGTTCACCCTGGTTTTAAAAGAATACGGGAATCCTTTGCTTCCATGACGACAAAGGTGCAGGAGAATGTAAGCGGAATGAGTACAGTAAAGTCTCTTTCCAAAGAGGATTTTGAAATCGGCCGTTTTGAAAGCCGGAATCATGACTATAAAAATAAATCCTTGTATAATGCCGGGCTTTGGGCAAAGTTCTTTCCAGTCATGGAACTGATCGGAAACATATGTGTCGTTGTCCTGCTGGGCTATGGAGGGTTTCTTGTTATGCAGGGACAGCTTCAGATTGGGCAGCTTGCTGCTTCCTTCAGTTTAATTTGGTACATTATCGGTCCGTTAATGAATCTGGGATTTATTATCAATACATTCTCGCAGTCAAAAGCTTCCGGAGAACGTCTGCTGGAAGTACTGGATGAAGAAGAAATGAACATTCAGCACGGAGCTGCTTCCCTGAAACGCCTGCGGGGTGATGTGGAATTTGTAGACGTGACGCACAGTTATGAAGGGGAGAGTCAAAGAGCGCTGGAAGATATATCCTTCCATGCTCCGCCTGGCAGCACGTTTGGTTTAATCGGAGCAACGGGGTCCGGCAAGACTACCATTACACAGCTGATTTCCGGATTTTACGAGCCGGAAAAGGGCGGAATTTTTATCGACGGCCAGCCTATCAGCCGTTACAGCCTTGCTGAGTTGCGGCAGAATATCGGTTTTGTCCTGCAGGAATCATTTTTGTTTTCTTCCACCATCCGGGACAATATTGCTTACGGCAGGCCTGACGCCACAATAGAAGAAATAATGGATGCAGCTAAACGGGCCCAGGCCCATGACTTTATTATAGGGATGGAAAACGGATATGAAACAATCCTGGGAGAAAGAGGGATGGGCCTTTCCGGCGGCCAGAAGCAGCGAATCGCCATCGCCAGAGCGATTCTGATTAATCCCGCTGTCCTTGTTCTGGATGATGCCACCAGTGCTGTGGACATGGAAACTGAACAGCGGATTCAGGCTGCTTTCCAGGAAGTAATGAAAGGAAGAACGACCTTTATTATTGCTCATAGAATCTCTTCATTAAAGCATGCGGATCAGATTTTAGTCCTGGATCAGGGACAGATCGCCGAACGGGGAGTTCATGAACAATTACTTGAAAATAACCACATTTACAAAAAAATTTATGACATTCAGTTTCAGGACAGAGATACGGTATTGCAGCGACAGATATAAAAGAGGGGGATCAGGGTGAGAAAAAAGAATGTAACCATTCAGGATAGAGCATCCCGGGGACGTTTTCATTATTCTCAGGACAATGTTATTGATAAAGCGTTTAATTGGGATCAGTTAAAGCGGCTGCTTCGTTATATGAAGCCATACTCGAAAAAGCTGCTGCCGCTTGCTGTAGTAGCGATGCTGGTCGGAACTATTATCAGACTGACCGCTCCGGTCCTTATTGGACATACGATAGATGAAGCCATTAGACCCGGAAACTGGAATATGCTCATGTGGGTCACCATTGTGCTGGCGGGTATGTATGGGCTGCAATGGATATCAAATTTTTTCCGGATAAGGTGGATCAACCAGGTAGGGCAGTATATTATTTTTGATCTTCGGCGTGACTTGTTTAATCACATCCAGCGTTTATCCCACCGCTTTTTTGATCAAAGGTCCGCCGGCTCCATTCTTGTGAGGGTCACCAACGATGTCCATTCGCTGCAGGAGCTGTTCACAAATGGAGTCATCAATATGATGATGGATACCGTTATGCTGATTGGGATCGTGTCGATTTTGTTCGTTATCAGCCCGGAATTAACGATTGCCATCATGATTGTCCTGCCGATTATGTTTTATATTTCTACTAACTTACGAAAACGCATCAGACGTTCGTGGCAGGTAGTGCGACTTAAGCAGTCGACGATGAATTCCCATCTGAATGAAAGCATTCAGGGAATCCGTGTGACACAGGCCTATAATCAGGAACAGGAGAACATGGATTACTTTACCGATTTAAACCGGGACACGTTTGACGCCTGGGAGCAGGCTACACGGAAGAGCGCAAAATTCCGTCCGCTCGTCGAAATTTCTAATGCGGTTGGTACAGCAATTCTTATCTGGTACGGGATTTACCTGATAGATACTACCGCTTTTACGATAGGTAACTTTGTCACATTTGCGACGTTTCTCGGAATGTTCTGGGAGCCGATTTCCCGCCTCGGACAGATATATAATCAACTGTTGATGGCGATGGCTTCTTCGGAGCGGATCTTTGAATATCTGGATGAAAGACCGTCGGTGCCGGAAAAGAAAGGAGCTGAGGCACTGGGAGAAATAAAAGGGGACATCCGCTTTGATCACGTCGAATTTAGTTATGATGAGACGAAAACAGCCCTTCATGAGATGGATATTCATATAAAAGCCGGGGAAACATTTGCGCTTGTCGGCCATACAGGATCGGGAAAAACAACGATTGTCAGTTTAATCAGCCGTTTTTACGACCCTACCAAAGGCAGGGTGTTGATTGATGGAAAAGATCTAAGAGATGTGACGCTTGATAGTATTCGATCCCAGGTTAGTGTGGTGCTGCAGGACACGTTTATTTTTTCTGGAACCATCATGGAAAATATCCGGTTCGGCAATCCAGAGGCTGATGATGAAGCCGTAAAAGAAGCGGCTTACCGTGTAGGAGCGGACGGATTTATCCGCCAGTTAAAATATGGATATGACACGGAAGTGGAAGAGCGCGGAAATGTGCTGTCTGTTGGGGAAAGGCAGCTAATATCGTTTGCTCGGGCATTATTGGCAGACCCTCGTATTCTCATACTGGATGAGGCCACCGCCTCGATTGATACCGAAACAGAACAGGTGATTCAAAAAGCGCTGCAAACCTTGCTGCAGGGAAGAACCGCAATTATGATCGCCCACCGCCTGTCTACCATCAGAGAGGCGGATCAAATTATGGTCCTGGAACAAGGAAGAGTCCTGGAACAGGGGAGCCATGATGAATTAATGCGCAGGGACGGAGAATATTACCGTCTCGTCCGTGCTCAGTTTAACGTGCTCGAAGCCGGCTAGAATAAAGGAGGCTCCGGCGGAGGGTTTCTCCATCTTCGTGTTCCATTGCTTCGAAGATATTAACACTGTTATTGCCTCGATTTTTTCTAACTTGAAAGGGGAATTGGACAATTGTTCCGTTATTCCCCTCTTCAGGATGGAAAAAACAGTTTAGAGCCTGGACCATCGCGGCCGGCCGTTTATTCTGATATGAATGGAACGAATGTCCGAAAGAAACTCCTGGCTGTAACGCCAGCTCTTGTCATCTGGTGTTCGTGTAAACACTAAAAAACGGAGGTTTGTAGCAGAAAACCGAACTTATAACAAAATTCCTCCGGATTGACATAATGCGCAATCCGTGCTACGATTTTTCTTGTTTCAAAAGCAGAACTGCCGACGCCGCTTCTTGTCATCGATATCATTCCAGGGATCCGGGCTTGCAGAGCCGGATTTTTCTAAGGGATTTTACAAAGTTTTCTGATGAGTTTAATCAGGATTTAAGCAGTGAGGGATACGTATGATAGCATTACGCCAATTGTCAAAAATATTTCGTACACCGACTCAGAACATAACCGCTGTGGACACAATGGATCTCACTATTCAAGAGGGTGAGATCTTTGGGGTGATCGGATACAGTGGAGCAGGAAAAAGTACATTGATCCGGCTTTTGAATATGCTGGAAAAACCGACAAGCGGACAGGTTTCGGTGGGCGATAAAAATATGTCTGAATTGAGCGGGCGTGAGCTGCGAAAAGCCCGCCAGGAAATTAGTATGATATTCCAGCATTTTAATCTTCTCTGGTCCCGTACGGTGAAGCAGAATATCGCATTCCCTCTCGAAATCGCCGGCGTACCGAGAGAAGAAAGGAACCAGCGGGTAAATGAACTCATTGAACTAGTTGGACTGAGCGGCCGTGGAGAGGCTTACCCCTCCCAATTAAGCGGCGGCCAAAAACAGCGGGTTGGTATCGCGCGGGCTCTGGCTAACAATCCCAGCGTATTATTATGTGACGAAGCTACCTCTGCTCTGGATCCGAAAACTACCGATGCGATCCTGGATCTGCTGACCAGTATTAATAAACAGCTGGGAATTACGATTGTTCTTATTACTCATGAGATGCATGTCATTCGAAAAATCTGCCACCGAGTAGCGGTCATGGAAGAAGGAAGGATTGTAGAGCAGGGGCAGGTGCTCGATGTATTCCGGAACCCTAAAGAAGAAATGACCAAAGAATTCGTAAAACAGATTACAGAACCGGAAGAAACCATGGAAGCCATTGAAGAGCTTTTAAAAGACAGCAAAGAAGCGCCGGTAGTTAAGCTTATGTTCGTAGGGGAAGATGCAGAACAGCCTGTTATGACAGAATTGATACGAACCTGTGGAGTGAGCGTGAATATTCTGCAGGGCAAGCTTTCAAAAACGCAGCACGGCAGTTATGGCACTTTATTTGTGCAGCTGCAGGGGGAGCCGGAAAATGTAGAAGCGGCTCTGCGGTTTCTCGAGGACCACCGAGTGGAAGCAGAGGTGTTAAAAGATGATAAATGATGTATTTCCTAACGTGAACTGGGACAGTATGTGGGAAGCCTCTCTGGAGACGGTTTACATGAGTCTGATCGCTGTTGCGATGACGTTTGTCCTGGGTCTCATACTGGGTCTGCTTCTATACCTGACGGATAAGGGGAACTTCTGGGCAAACAAACCGGTACACGCGGTTACCGCAGCGATTGTAAATATTTTTCGGTCGATTCCATTTATTATCTTACTTATTCTCCTTATCCCATTTACGAATTTGCTGTTAGGAACCATGCTGGGTCCGAGTGCAGCCCTGCCGGCCCTCATAACGGGAGCTGCTCCTTTTTATGCCCGTTTGGTGGAAATTGGGCTGAGGGAAGTGGATAAAGGTGTGATTGAAGCAGCGCAGTCCATGGGAGCGGGACAGGGAAGCATCATTATGAAGGTACTGCTTCCAGAGTCGATGCCGGCCCTTGTTTCCGGAATTACGGTGACAGGAATCACGCTGGTGAGTTACACCGCGATGGCAGGAGCGATAGGAGCGGGCGGTCTTGGGGATCTGGCATATAGAGAAGGGTTTCAGCGTACCCAGCCGGACGTAACCTTTGCTGCGACCGTGGCGGTTCTTATTATTGTATTTATTTTTCAGACGATTGGCGATTGGATCACTTATAAAATAGATAAAAGATAAATAATGTGGAGGGTCAATATTATGAAAAAATTAGTCCAACCAATAACAATTTCTGCTCTTGTACTGCTGCTTGGAGCCTGTGGTACAGGAGAGGACAGCACAGAGGACCAGAACTCAGGCGGCACTGGGGATGCTAATGAAGAAAACACGGCGGAAGAAGAGAACACAACACTAACGGTCGGCGCTACCAATGTTCCCCACTCGGAAATTCTGGAATTTGCGTCGGATCAGCTTGCCGAAGAAGGTATTGACCTGGAGATAGAAACATTTAATGATTATGTGCTCCCTAACAAGGCACTGGCACAAGAAGAAATTGATGCCAATTACTTTCAGCATATTCCTTATTTTGAAGGGCAGCTGGAGGAAAATGATGATTATGACTTTGTAAATGCGGGCGGTGTTCATATTGAACCCATTGGGGTGTATTCCCAGGAATATGACAGCCTGGACGAGCTTCCGGATGGGGCGGAAATTATTATGAGCAGTTCTGTCGCAGATCACGGCCGGATATTAATGATGCTGGAAGAAGAAGGCCTCATTTCGCTGCCGGATGACGCAGGCATTGATGCTTCCATTGAAGATATTGAAGAAAACCCGAACAATTTTGAATTCCGGGCCGATATTGAAGCAGCCACCCTTCCGCAGGCCTATAAAAATGGAGAAGGGGATGCAGTCCTGATCAACTCTAACTTCGCAATCGATGCCGGGTTGAGTCCAGCGGAAGATGCGATCGCCCTGGAAAATGCAGAGAATAACCCCTACGTTAATATTGTAGCGGTGCGCAGTGAAGACGAAGAAAACGAAGACATCCAGACACTTGTCGATGTCATGCAATCGGAAGAAGTGGCCCAATTTATTGAAGATGAGTACGACGGTGCCGTTATTCCAGCAGAAGAATAAAGGGAAGGAGCTGTATAAAAAGGTACAGCTCCTTTCTTTTGACAAAGAGAACTCCCCAGTTCGTTTGGGGAGGTGGGGGCAGCGTATTGTCTATTCTTCTGACAGCTGCCCATTCCTTGTATGAAAATCCATGCCCTGCCACATACTATGAGCAAACAAGAGAAGGGGGCAGCGGTATGTCACAGCAGCAGGATGAACAGCAGTCTTCGATGATTCAACAGGCGCTTCAGGAATATAAAGAAGGCATCGGCCAGTTCAACGAAAAAATCCCTCATATCGCGCGGCGGTATAATGCTTTCACAGAAGCATGTTTTACAAAAGGAGAACTTTCCGCCAAGGAAAAGCAGCGTATTGCGCTGGGCATCAGTGTATTTGCCCAGGATGAATACTGTATCATTTACCATACAAAAGGCTGTCTTGATGAGGGATGTACGGAAAAAGAAATCCTGGAGACGCTGGGTGTGTCTGCGGCGTTTGGCGGAGGAGCGGCCATGAGTCAGGCTGTGACCTTAGTACAGGAAGCTATAAATGAACTGCAGTCGAATAATAAACAAAAACATTAAAACAAAGCAAAGAGAAGGAAGCGGGCGAATTTTTATCTATGAAGGAAACAAAAACAGCCAGATCCAAACTAATCTATATTTGTAAGAAAATTTAACAAACATTGGCTTTTGTTGTGAGAATATATGCGTGCTATAGTAAACCATGTGTTAAAAATAACGAAAGGATGGATTTATTATCCACGCGATCAGCAACAATCCGACAAATGAAATGGAAAAAGCCATGCATCAATCCCACGGATTTGGCTATGCGGAGTATAACCGAAGTCTGGAACGGCGGTTACAGGTGGAAATCACCCGCGAACGGGAATACAAAAAAGGATGTCAACTGACAGCGCAATTCAACCATCGTTAATAAAACATTATTCTACTTTAAACGATAACATCTTTTTGTTATAATGAACCAAATGATGAAGTAAGGGGGGGCTGAGCCTGAAAAGGCGCCTCCCTTTTCTTATGAAATCCGGGGCATCGAGTTTCTTGAACTCTATTTGAATTTGTTTTAAACTAATAATGAGAATAAATTGAGAATGAAAAGGAGCACGAGACTCCTTTTAAAATTGATATGATGGAGGTATTTTCAGATGGCAGGATCAACCCTTAAAATTGAAGGTCTTCATGTGGAGATCGATGGCTCAGAAATTATTAAAGGTTTGGATTTAGAAATAAACGGCGGTGAAATTCACGCCATCATGGGACCAAACGGTACAGGTAAATCAACGCTTGCTTCTGCGATCATGGGACATCCAAGATATGAAATCACACAGGGAAGCGTCCATTTAGATGGAAAAGATGTCCTTGAAATGGAAGTGGACGAGCGCGCGCATGCCGGTATGTTTTTAGCTATGCAGTATCCCAGTGAAATCAGCGGAGTGACAAACTCTGATTTTATGCGTTCTGCCATAAATTCCAACCGGGGAGAAGGCGATGAAATTTCTCTGATGAAGTTTATCCGTAAAATGGATAGTAAAATGGATGAACTTGAAATTGACCAATCTTTCTCCCAGCGTTACTTAAACGAAGGTTTTTCCGGCGGGGAAAAGAAGCGCAATGAAATTCTGCAGCTGCTCATGCTTGAACCGAGAATTGCTATACTGGACGAAATTGATTCCGGACTTGACATCGATGCGCTGAAAGTTGTTTCTAAAGGAATCAACAGTATGAAGTCACCTGATTTCGGCTGCCTGATCATCACTCACTATCAGCGTCTGCTGAACTACATTACACCGGATAAAGTCCACGTGATGATGCAGGGACGCATCGTGAAATCAGGAGGAGCGGAGCTCGCCCAGCGTCTGGAAGAAGAAGGGTATGACTGGATTAAAGAAGAACTTGGCATAGAAGATGAAAAAGTCGGCGAACAGGCGTAATCGTAGGGAGGTTATATGATGTCAGTGGATACAAAGTGGACGTATGATGAAAATTACGTAAGAGAGTACTCCCAAAAGCGGGGGGAACCGGAATGGCTTACAGAGCAGCGCCTTACTGCGATCCGCCTCGCGGATGAGCTGGAGCTCCCGAAGCCTGAAAAAACAAACATTAAAACCTGGAATTTTACGGAATTCAAGCACGACTCCGGGGAAGCTGCTCCTATTCAATCAGTGGATGATCTCCACGAGGACGTGCAGGCGTTGATTGACCGCAGTACAGAAGAACAAAATCTGATTGTATTCCGGGACGGAAAGCCGATTTACCGCACGGAAAGTGATCATCTGAAGGAACAGGGCGTGTTGTTTCTTGACATTGAAACAGCAGCCAGGGAACACAGTGATCTGTTAAAGAAATATTTTATGGGCAGTGCTGTAGAAGTGGATGAACACCGCCTCACTGCACTTCATGTCGCCCTTCTGAATGGCGGAACTTTCATTTATGTTCCCAAAAATGTAACGGTAGAAGCGCCGCTTCAGACCATTTACTGGCAGGAAGATCCGGAAGCCGGACTATTTAACCACGTTATCGTGGCGGCTGAGGATAACAGTCAAGTAACGTATCTGGAAAACTACGCTTCTTTCAACAGAGAACAATCCGCAGTGGCTAATATTATTTCGGAAGTTTACACCGGGCAGAATGCAAAAGTTTCCTACGGCGGAGTAGACCACTTTGAAAAAGGGGTAACGACGTATGTGAACCGCCGCGGTTATGTGGAAAAAGACGGCTATCTGGAATGGGCACTCGGCCAGATGAACGAAGGCAACACTGTTTCAGATAACACGACTGTGCTGCAGGGGGACGGCTCTCACGCGGATACGAAAGCCGTGTCCATCGGACGGGAGGATCAAAGCCAGAATTTCTGGACCAATATTGTGCATTATGGAAAACATTCCACCGGTCATATTCTCACTCATGGTGTGATGAAGGATAAAGCCTCTTCCATTTTTAATGGGGTTACAAAAATTAAACATGGAGCGACAAAAGCGGACGGTCAGCAGACAGAACGAGTCTTGATGCTCAGCGAAAGAGCACGCGGCGATGCCAATCCAATTCTTCTTATAGACGAGGACGATGTAACAGCCGGCCACGCAGCTTCTGTCGGCCGCGTCGATCCCATGCAGATGTTCTATATGATGAGCAGAGGCATCACTAGAACAGAAGCCGAACGCTTGATTATTCATGGTTTCCTGGCACCGGTCGTGAATGAACTTCCTATCCAGGCTGTAAAAGAACGCCTGACGGAAGTAATTGAAAGGAAAGTGTATTAATGGATGTAAAGGAAATCAGAAATCAATTTCCTATTTTGCATCAAGAAGTAAACGGGAGTCCGCTGGTTTATCTGGACAGCGCCGCGACTTCCCAGAAACCGTATAAGGTAATTGAAGCGATGGAAGATTACTACCGCCGCTATAATTCCAATGTACACCGTGGTGTTCATACCCTGGGGAGCCTGGCCACAGACGGTTATGAAGGAGCCCGGGAGAAAGTGCGTTCTTTCATACACGCGCCCAGCGCCCGTGAAGTTGTATTCACACGAGGTACAACAACGGCAATCAACACTGTCGCATACAGTTACGGACGTGCGAATCTGCAGGAAGGCGATGAAATAGTCCTGACGCCGATGGAACATCACAGCAATATAATCCCCTGGCAGCAGGCGGCCAAGGCTACCGGGGCAGCTTTGAAGTATCTTCCCATGAAAGAAGATGGAACCCTGTCTCTGGAAGATGTACAAAACACTATCACCTCCAACACAAAAATTGTAGCTGTTGCTCACGTGTCAAATGTGCTTGGCACAATAAATCCGATAAAAGAAATCACCAGAATGGCACATGAGCACGGAGCAGTAACTGTAGTGGATGGAGCTCAGAGTGTCCCCCATATGAAAGTGGATGTGCAAGAGCTGGATTGTGACTTTTTTGCTTTTTCCGGTCATAAAATGGGCGGACCTACCGGAATTGGTGTACTATACGGGAAGAAGAAGCTGCTGGATAAAATGGAGCCGGTCGAATTTGGCGGGGAAATGATTGATTTTGTGGATCTGTATGATTCCACGTGGAAAGACATTCCCTGGAAGTTTGAAGGCGGAACCCCGGTTATCGCCGGTGCGATCGGACTCGGAGCAGCGATTGATTTTCTGGAAGACGTGGGGATGGAGAATATCGAAGCTCACGAAGCTGAATTAGCAGCTTATGCACTGGAAAGGTTGAAAGAGGTAGAGGGCATTCACATTTACGGTCCCCAAAAGCGGGCTGCTCTGGTGACTTTCAATGTGGACGATGTTCATCCGCATGATGCAGCTACTGTTTTGGATGCGGAAGGCATTGCAGTCCGAGCCGGCCACCACTGCGCCCAGCCGCTGATGAAATGGCTGGATGTCGTCGCTACAGCACGAGCCAGTTTTTATGTGTATAATACAAAGGAAGATATTGATGCCCTTACTGATGGCTTAATAAAAACAAAGGAGTATTTTGGTGATGTCTTCGCATAGTAATCTCGATACTCTTTACCGTCAGGTCATCATGGATCACTATAAAAATCCCCGTAATAAAGGGGATCTGGAAGGGGAAACCCTTCATGTCAATATGAATAATCCAACCTGCGGGGATCGTATCCAGCTGCAGCTGAAGGTGGAAGACGACACCATCTCTGATGCTAAATTTGTTGGAGAGGGCTGTTCTATTAGTTTGTCTTCTGCTTCGATGATGACTGAAGCCGTCAAAGGCCGGTCTGTCGAGGAAGCACTGGATATGTCCAACATTTTTTCAGAAATGATGCAGGGCCGGGATTATGATGACGAAAAGTATGACCTTGGCGATATCGAAGCACTCCAAGGAGTAACAAAGTTCCCTGCCCGTATAAAGTGTGCTACACTGGCATGGAAGGCCATGGAAAAAGGACTTGACGGCGAAGAGCAGGACGAAACGAATTAAAGTGTAAGAAAAGTAATCATATACCTTTCTTTTTCTGGGGTTAGCCCCTATAATGAAGGTAGAAACCTGTATGCTCTTGAACAGTGGTGAAAACTCGAAACACTATCTTGATTTTCCTAAAAGGAGGTCATTTAATATGGCTAAGCAAATGCCGGAAATGGAAGAATACCAATATGGTTTCCATGATAAAGACGTTTCCGTGTTCCGTTCTGAACGGGGACTGACCGAAAATGTCGTCCGTGAAATATCCAGTATTAAAGAAGAACCGGAATGGATGCTCAATTTTCGTCTGAAGGCACTCGAACAGTTCTATAAAATGCCGACTCCGCAGTGGGGCGGTGATCTGTCCGGTCTGAACTTTGATGACATCACCTATTATGTGAAGCCGTCTGAGCGTTCGGAAACATCATGGGACGAAGTACCGGAAGAAATAAAAAATACGTTTGATAAACTTGGTATCCCTGAAGCAGAACAAAAGTATCTGGCCGGGGTATCCGCTCAATATGAGTCAGAGGTTGTCTATCACAACCTTCAGGAAGACCTGGAAAAAATGGGTATCGTGTTTAAAGATACGGACACGGCTCTGAAAGAAAACGAAGATATCTTCAGAGAGCATTTTGGAAAAGTGATTCCTCCATCGGATAATAAATTCGCAGCATTAAACTCGGCAGTATGGTCCGGCGGTTCTTTCATCTATGTTCCAAAAGGAGTAAAGTCCGAAACGCCGCTTCAGGCCTATTTCCGGATTAATTCTGAAAACATGGGACAGTTTGAACGCACCCTGATCATCGCGGATGAGGAAAGTTCCGTGCATTACGTGGAAGGCTGCACAGCTCCTGTTTATTCGACGGATTCCCTGCACAGTGCCGTGGTGGAAATTGTGGTGAAGAAAAACGCGTACTGCCGCTATACGACGATCCAAAACTGGGCACCAAACGTTTATAACCTTGTTACAAAACGTGCTGCAGCAGATGCAGGTGCCGCCATGGAATGGGTGGACGGTAACATTGGTTCCAAACTCACGATGAAATATCCATCTGTATTGATGCGCGGCGAAGGGGCAAAAGGTACTATACTTTCCATTGCCATTGCCGGCAAAAACCAGCATCAGGACGCCGGGGCGAAAGTTATGCACCTTGCACCAAACTGCTCGTCCACCATTGTCTCTAAGTCCATCTCCAAGCACGGAGGGAAAGTAACGTACCGTGGTATTTCCCATTTTGGACGGAAATCAGAAGGTTCTAAGTCTAAAGTGGAATGCGATACGTTGATTATGGACAACGAGTCCACCTCCGACACTATTCCGTATAACGAAATTATGAACAACAACATCGCCCTTGAACACGAAGCGACGGTGTCGAAGGTGTCGGAAGAGCAGCTCTTCTACTTGATGAGCCGCGGTATTTCGGAAGAAGAAGCAGTGGAAATGATTGTAATGGGCTTTATTGAGCCGTTTACAAAAGAACTGCCAATGGAATATGCGGTGGAAATGAACCGTTTAATCCGGTTTGAAATGGAAGGCTCTATCGGTTAATAGACGCACGATAAAGGTTGAAAAGCGAACCCGGCAGAGGGTTCGCTTTTTCTATGAAGAAGGGGAGGGAGAGCTTTGATTCACGTTGGTTTAACAGGATGGGGAGATCACGATATTTTGTATCCGCCCGGCACAAAACAACGGGACAAACTCGAGGCTTACAGCGCCCACTTTCCAGTGGTGGAAGTAGATGCCGCTTTTTATGCAGTACAGCCGGCAAAAAATTATGAGAAATGGATACGGGAAACGCCGGAGCGGTTTTCGTTCATTGTGAAAGCGTATCAAGGAATCACCGGGCATGAACGGGGAGAAATTCCGTTTTCTTCTGCTAAAGAAATGTTTGCGGCTTATACCGCCTCCTTGAAACCGGTGCAGGAAGCAGGGAAGCTGGCCATGGTACTCTGTCAATTTCCACCGTGGTTTGAGTGTAATAAAGAAAACGTTGCGTATCTAAAGTATGTTAGAGAAAAATTGGCTGATTTTCCCTGCGCTTTGGAATTCAGGCACCAGTCCTGGTTTGAGGAAACCTGGAAAGAAAAGACACTGACATTTATGAAAGAAGAAAACTGGATTCACAGCATTTGCGATGAGCCTCAGATAGAAGTAGGCTCCGTTCCGCTTGTGCTCCGGGCTACCCATCCAGACAAAACGCTGGTCCGTCTGCATGGAAGAAATAAAGAAGCATGGAAACGTCCGGTGCAGGGAGAAAACTGGCGGAACGTCCGGTATCTCTATAATTACTCTGAAGAAGAACTAAAAACCTGGTACGACCGACTTCAGAAGCTGGAGCAGGAAACGGAAAACATCTATTTTATATTTAACAATAATTCCGGCAGGCATGCAGCTTCCAATGCAAAAACCTTTTTGGATATAGCAGACATTTCTTATGAAGGACTTACTCCGCGACAAATTTCATTGTTTGATGATACGCAAACATAGTAAAATAATAAGACGGGTTCTTATTATGGGCTGCATCTTACTGGCACGGCAGAGAAAAGAGGATCATTATGGTATGGGTACTATTAATACTGACAGGACTTCTGGCAGGTATGCTGGGAAGCTTGATGGGGCTTGGCGGAGGAATTATTGTAGTGCCGGCGTTGATGGTTTTCAGCGGATTTCATGATTTTTTCTCCCACATCACTCCCCAGACCGCAGTAGGGACTTCGTTGTTAATCATGATATTCACGGGGTTGTCTTCCACCCTGGCCTATATGAAAAAAAAGACAGTGGACTATGTGGCAGGCGGCATCTTTATAATGGGAAGCGGTCCCGGGGCTTTGTTTGGAGTATGGCTGAATAAAGATATGGAAACCGCTCCGTTTCTTATATTATTCGGGATCTTTATGATCATCATTTCATTTATCCTGCTTATACGAAACAAACTTAAACCGTTGAAAATCAAGGGAAAAGGAATACGCAGAACTTACATAAATGCCGCAGGCCAAGAAGTGGAATATGGATTCCAGCCGGTAATCGGCATCGCTATCGCATTTGTCGTTGGAATGTGTTCCGGGTTATTTGGTATTGGCGGCGGTTCCTTGATGGTACCGGCGATGATATTACTGTTTGGCTTTCCACCGCATATGGCTGTAGCCACCTCTATGTTTTTAGTATTGTTATCTGCATTAATCAGTTCTGTTTCCCATATTGTGTTAGGAAATGTGGAATGGCTGTTTGCACTTGCTTTAATTCCGGGAGCCTGGATTGGAGCACAAATTGGAGCAAATATTAATCAGCGATTAAAAAGTGACACCCTCGTTACGATACTGAGAGTCTTTCTGATCATTATAGGAATCAGGTTGATGTGGCAGGGGATCACTGGGATGTAGCTGCAGAAGAAAAGGCGGTGTGGGATATGTCTTCATTAATACCTATTTATATCTACCATACAAATGATCTTCACAGTAACCTACAGCAATGGCCGGCGGCTGTTTCTTATATAAAAAAAAACCGCCAGTTTCATGAAAAAAAAGACGAAACCGCCTTGTTTTTTGATATTGGAGATCACGCGGACCGCGTTCATCCAGTTACAGAATCGACGCGGGGAAAAGCAAATGTTGAATTAATCAATCAAGCCGGGATTCATCACGCAACCATCGGCAATAATGAAGGAATCACATTATCAAAAAAAGAATTGGAATCCTTGTACCTGCACGCAGATTTTAAAGTGCTGCTTGCTAATCTTTTTGACGAAGCAGGGGAGCCGCCGTCCTGGTCGCAGCCTTTTGACATTTTGGAAACGAAGGAAGGCATTCGAATCGGCTTGATTGGGTTAACCGTGCCGTTTTATCCTTTTTATAAAGAACTGGGCTGGGACGTCCGGGATCCCTTAGAAATTCTGCCGGCCCTGCTGGAAAAAGTGAAGCAGCAGTCGGATGTGGTGATCCTGTTATCCCACCTGGGGTATCCCCAGGATGAGAAAATTGCCCGGACCTATAACGATATCGATGTGATTCTTGGGGCTCACACCCATCATCTTCTGAAAACTTCGGTGCTTTTAAATAACACCCTTATTGCTCAATGCGGTAAAAGCGGCTTCTATGTCGGCCAGATTAAACTCGAGTTCGATCAGAATGACCATAAAGTCGTGAAAAAGGAAGGGGCGGCAGTGGACGTCAGCAGGGAACATGCCCATCCATCTACAAGTGTGCTGCTTCATCGTCTGGAACAAGAGGCAGAAGAGGAGATGAATACGCCGGTTGCCAGGATTTTTGAAGAACTGCCTGTCTCCTGGACAACATCTTCCCCCTTTGCCGATTTACTGGCGGATGGAGTTCGAAACTGGTGTGACGCGGAAATTTCAATGATTAATTCAGGTCTGCTGCTGGAATCCCTTGAGCCGGGGACCATTACCCGAAAAGATTTACACCGGCTTTGCCCGCATCCTATCAATCCCTGCCTCCTGGATGTAAAAGGAGCGGTTTTAAAAGAAACAATAGCCGCAGCGTTCACGGAAAAAATGATCCATCTTCCTGTAAAAGGTCTTGGATTTCGCGGGAAAGTACTGGGACGCATGGCTTTTTCAGGAATAAAGGTAGTATGGGAAAAAAAAGACCCGGAATCCGGGATAAAAGATATTATAATACATGGAGAACACCTCGACCCGAAACGGACGTATCAATTAGCGACGGCAGATATGTTTACATTCGGACCGTTATTCCCCGGACTTTCCCAAAGCGGTCCGAAGAAATATTTTATGCCTGAAATGATGAGGGATGTTTTAGCAGAGACGTTGAAATACCAGTGTCGTTAAATGTCTGCTGCGGCAGTTAGAGCGGCAAGACCCATGATAATGGGAAATAAAAAAGAGGAAAGGCGGCAAATGGGATGAAACAGTATTTACAATTGTGCAGACACATCCTGGACCATGGCATACAAAAAGACGACCGCACAGGGACCGGTACGATCAGCACTTTTGGCTGGCAGATGCGCTTTAACCTTGAAGAAGGGTTTCCGGTCGTCACTACAAAAAAACTCCACCTGCGGTCCATTATTCATGAATTATTATGGTTTTTAAAAGGGGACACTAATAACAAATATCTCGAGGAGAATAATGTCCGGATTTGGAAACCATGGGCCGGCGAAGATGGAGAACTTGGACCGATTTATGGAAAGCAGTGGCGTTCCTGGGAAGGCGCAGATGGAAAGACGATAGACCAGATTTCCCAGGTGGTCGAGCAGATAAAAACCAACCCCGATTCCCGCCGTCTGATTGTCAGTGCCTGGAATGCGGCGGAGATTGAAGATATGGCACTTGCTCCCTGCCACTGCCTGTTCCAATTTTATGTCCACGATGGAAAACTCTCCTGTCAGCTTTACCAAAGAAGCGCCGACATGTTTCTAGGCGTCCCGTTTAATATTGCATCCTACGCCTTGTTAACACGAATGATAGCCCAGGTCTGCGGACTGCAGGCTCATGAATTCATTCATACGTTTGGGGATGCCCACATTTATTTAAACCACATAGAACAGGTAAAAACACAATTAGAAAGGGAGCCCCGTCCGCTTCCAGAAATGAAAATAAATCCTGAGGTAGAGTCCATTTTTGATTTTACAATTGATGACTTCGAACTGCAGGGGTATGACCCCCATCCTCATATTAAGGGAGAAGTGTCGGTATGATCAGTTTTGTTGCTGCTATGGATGAAAACCGGCTCATTGGGGCGGATAATTCCATGCCTTGGCATCTGCCCAATGATTTGAAACATTTTAAAAAGATCACCCATGGAAGTCCTGTCATTATGGGGCGGAAAACGTATGAGGCGATTGGAAAACCGCTTCCGGGAAGGCGTAACATTATAATAACCGGCCATGAGGATTATGAAGCGCCGGGCTGTGAAGTGATTCATTCCCTGAATGATATTCCGCCGATGGAACAAGAGGCGGAAGAATTGTTCATTATTGGGGGTGCTGCCATCTTCGAACAAACCTTTCCACTTGCGTCACGAATGTATTTGACGATCATTCATGACCATTTCAACGGGGATACGTATTTTCCAGAGTGGGAAGAAGAGAATTGGAGAATGGTTGAAGAAAAACAGGGTACGGTGGATGAAAAAAATGTGTACCCCCATACTTTTCTGACATTACAGAGAAAAATGTAAATGATGGATGGAACCGTTCTTCTTTGCATATACATGAAACAAGCAAAGGAGGACGGGGCTCTTATGAAAATGAGGGGAACATCATTTAAAACACCACGACGGCCTAAAGGACCGCTCCCCTTCCGGTATGTTTTTTTGATTTCTTTTGTGTTATTTGCATTGTTCACGGTACAGGGGCTTTGGCTCGTGGATAAAGGGATACGTCCGACGTTAATGGCAATTGCTCATACAGAAACCCAGAAAATTGCCACTCAGGCTATTAATGATGCGATATCGAACAAAATTGTGGAAAACATTGATGTAGAAGATATTATTGAAATGGAACACGACAGCCAGGGGAATGTCACGTCGATAAACTTTAATTCAAAAATGTATAACCGAGTCCAGTCGGAATCGGTGTTACGGGTGCAGAGATACCTACAAATGGTGGAAGAAGGAAATATACAGGATCTTGGGCTGCCGCAGGAAATTGAACAGGAACTGGAACCAGACAGGTTCACGGATGAAGGAATTATCCATGTTATTCCCCTGGGGCAGGCCACAAATAATGCGCTTTTGGCTCAGCTTGGGCCTAGAGTTCCTGTCCGCTTCAGTGCGATCGGCGATGTAAAAGCTGACATGAGTGAATCCATTTTTGAATCAGGAATTAATAACACCTATGTCCAAATTTCAATCGACATTGAGGTAGACGTCCGGGTCGTCATCCCGTTTGCCACGGATACAGCTGTTGTAGCTACTTCGATCCCGGTAGGCATGGTATTTATCTCCGGAGAAGTACCGGAATTTTACAACGCGGGAGATGGAGAGATGCCGGCACCTGCTGTGATTCAGGAAGAAGACCTGAACAATGTCCTGGAAGAAGATTCCGAACAACCCGAAACGGAAGTGGAGCAGGAAGAACAGGTCAATCCATAAACTAAAGGAATGCTTCGATTCAGGGGGGTTTGCATCCCCCCCATTTAAGGAAATCCGCCACATCGTGTTGTGTGCTCTGGTGACCGGGAGGATAAGAAATGGTTACGTTCGGAAGCGGGGTGTAGTCATAACGAATCGGAGAAGAAGCGGCTGTAAACCCCCCGCTTAGGAATCATTAGACAGAAGTACAAACTATTTTTTGACAAAAACGTCGTAAAAAATTACAATTACAATGAATTATCAGACAATAGTTGTAGAAAGGAGGAACGGAGGGAGCTTTTCCCGTATTATTCTGAATTTATAGATAGTCAAGCTTAATTGGAAGGAGATAGAGCCATGAGTATGAGAGAGCAATGGGGAACACGTGCCGGCTTTATTATGGCAGCTGTGGGCTCTGCTGTCGGCCTCGGAAATATTTGGCGTTTTCCGGCGACAGCATTTGAAAACGGCGGCGGCGCTTTCTTTATCCCCTATTTATTTGCATTACTCACGGCCGGGATTCCGTTATTGATACTGGAATTTACAATAGGTCATAAATACCGCGGATCCGCGCCGCTTAGTTATGCAAGAATGAATAAGAAATCAGAATGGATCGGCTGGTGGATGGTCCTTGTCGCATTTGTGATATCGACATACTATTCCGTGATTATCGGCTGGGCCATATCCTACAGTATTTTTTCCTTTAATCTTCACTGGGGAGAAGATACCGAAACCTTTTTATTTGAGAACTTCTTACAGGTAACCGAGGCCGGCCAGTTCGGCGGGTTGGTTCCAGGTATACTTATTCCTTTAATTATTGTGTGGGCGGTTACGCTCGGCGTTCTTTTCCGCGGTGTTAAAAAGGGTATCGAATTGGCGAACCGGATCTTTATCCCAACGCTCTGCATTATTTTTGTTATTATTGTCATCCGTGCGGTGACCCTCCCGGGAGCTGCGCAGGGACTGCAGGCTTTCTTCGAACCCGATTTCGGAGCGATCACCTCCGGAGGCGTATGGGTAGCAGCATACGGACAGATTTTCTTTAGTTTATCGATCGCGTTTGCGATTATGATTACCTATTCCAGCTATCTTCCGAAAAAATCGGATATTACAAACAATGCTTTCATTACCGGCTTCAGTAACTCAAGCTTTGAACTGCTGGCCGGCATCGGAATCTTCGGAGCGCTTGGATTTATGGCATCCCAGGCTGGAACATCAGTAGAGGAAGTAGTAAGCGGAGGGATCGGACTTGCTTTTGTCGTTCTTCCGCAGATTATCAATGAATTTCCTGCATTAAGCTGGCTGTTCGGCTTTTTATTCTTTGCTTCGCTGGTGCTGGCAGGGCTGTCTTCGTTGATTTCCATTACGGAAACGTATGTGAAAGCCCTGTCCGAAAAATTTAATATATCGAGAGCGAAAGCTGTTGTTTTCGGCGGCGGTCTGGCAGCTCTCATTTCGCTTATTTACGCGACAAGAGGCGGAATTAATTTTCTCGATGCAGCGGATTACTTTATTAACCAGTTCGGGGTGGCCCTGCTCGGTCTTGTCGAAGTGGTGGCGCTGGCTTGGTTTATGCGGAAGCTTGGCACGTTCCAAAGCCATGCCAATGCCATATCCGATATCCGCGTCGGCGGATGGTGGAAAGTATGTCTTGGTATTATCACGCCTGTTGTACTTGGCTATATGATGTTTGACCTGTTCCGTCAGAATCTGATGAAACAGTTTGAGACGGACAACGGGAACTATGAAGGATATCCGGATCTTTTCATCCTCGTCAATGGATGGGGAGTGGCAGCAGCAGCTTTGATCATAGGCATCATTTTCACCGTTTTCCGCTGGAAGAATAAGCCCGAATCCGATGCTGACGAGGGAGCGTGATAAAGATGACAGGCAGCGCAATTTTTATGATGATTTTAGGTATGATTATTATCTGGGGCGGATTGATTACAAGCATTTTATATGCCCGCAGCGTGTCCAATCAACGGAAAGAAGACTAAGACGTCAGCGTGGTAAGCTGAAGAAGAAACCTTACTTCTTTTTCCCGGATGCGGGTGGACATTTATTCCGTTATTTCTTTCATTTTTCCCATTTTGCAGGAAGAATCGGACATTTATTCCGTTATTTTTCCTATTCAGCTTAAAAATAGCGTTGCGGAGCCTGAATAGCGGAACAAATGTCCGAAAAAGCCGCCTACGGGCACTTTTTCTGCCATTTAGCGGAATAAATGTCCGCAAGGTGGCACGTTACCCGGATATTACCATAGCCAATCGGCAAACGGACCTTGGGAATCCCGCCCAAGATCCGTTTTTTTCTATTTCTTTTCTTCTTTTTCCCAGGATTTCAGAGAAGGATAAGGGTCAAAAGACCATTCACTGTACCCGTTGTCCCGGTACATCCCGTAATGAAGATGCGGTGGAAACTTACCTTCCGTTCCTTCTTTCCCGTAGCCGGAGCTGCCGACGTAGCCAATAGTGTCTCCCGGGGCTACAATATCTCCTTTTTCCAATCCATCTTCATACCCGCTTAAGTGGCCGTAATAGTGATACGTGTTAGACAAATCACGAATACCCAGGCGCCATCCGCCGTATTTGTTCCATCCTTTTAACTCCACCACACCGTAAGCTGTAGCCCGCACCGGTGTCCGGTATCCGGCAAAAATATCGGTTCCTTCATGAATACGGCGTCCGCCCCATCCTCGCGTATCGCCCCATGTGCTTCTGTAGCTGTAGTTGTAATTCAAGGGGACCGGAAACGCGTGATCATCCAGATCCAGCGTTCCATATTTTCTATAAATCCGGGCATGACTGGTGATGATGTTGACAGCTTGATCTCGTTTATAATAATTCCATAATCCAAGCTGAATGTTGTTATCATCATAGCCATATTCGGCGAGGTAATTGGCAAAGGTATACAGGACATCTGCATCTTCCGAAAGGGAAGCTTTTCCATTTCCGTTCCCGTCCAGGCCTATTCCATCAAACATGGAAATAGCGACAGGATTTTCCGACTCAAGGTCAGGATTTAAAGGACCGCTCCACTCTTTTGGAGAATAATAAATATTGATGATGCCTTTGGCTTCCTCCCGGTCATTTCTGGCGCGTCGTATTCCTTTTTCATAGGAATCAGCCCCAGCCAGCCAATACCATGGTATATGTGTGACGGCTTCCATCTTTTTGTACAGGGCCAGTCGTTCTGCGTAAATGTCTTCGGCTGTTTTATCGTCCGCCAGAACTTGATGAGGTACAGCCAGAACGATCACGATAAAAACAGCTGTTGCTAATTTTTTTCTCATCATTGACCTTTCTTTCTTCAGTATGGTGTCTGGTTCCTTAGTATGTCACCTAATGTCCATTTCATTACACCAATGATTGGAAATAGGACCAGAAAATTTGGCGCTTTCCTGCGGGACATGTTAAAGTAAAATAGAATATAGAAGCATAGATGAAGGATTTTCCTATAGATTAGAGAAAACAGGAGTGATAAGGATGGCCAGGACAGAAGAGTATCTCCGCAAGCCGGATTGGCTGAAAATTAAATTAAACACAAATGAATCCTATAAGGGCCTGAAAAAAATGATGCGGGAAAAAAATCTTCATACGGTATGTGAAGAAGCAAAGTGCCCGAATATTCATGAGTGCTGGGGAGAACGAAAAACAGCAACATTTATGATTCTAGGGGATGTCTGCACACGGGGCTGCCGTTTCTGTGCGGTTAAAACAGGACTTCCGAATGAACTGGACTGGGGAGAGCCGGAACGGGTAGCCGAATCCGTGGAACAGATGGGACTAAGACACGTCGTGATTACAGCAGTGGCCAGAGACGATTTGAAAGACGGCGGTTCTGCCGTGTTCGCAGAAACCGTACGTGCGATCCGGCGCCGGAACCCAATGTGTACGATTGAAGTACTGCCATCTGATATGATGGGACGTCCGGAAAATCTGGAAACCCTTATGGAAGCCCGTCCCAATATTTTAAATCATAATATAGAAACCGTCCGCCGTTTGACACCAAAGGTAAGAGCAAGAGCTACATATGAACGGACGCTTACTTTCTTGGAGCAGTCCAAGGAACTGCATCCCGACATCCCTACAAAATCCAGTCTGATGGTAGGATTGGGGGAGACGAAAGACGAAATCATCGAAACAATGGATGATCTGCGGGCCCATAATGTAAATATTATGACGATCGGGCAGTATTTACAGCCTACAAAAAAACACTTGAAGGTTCAGCGGTATTACTCTCCGGAAGAGTTTGCCGAGCTAAAAGAGATCGCGATGGAAAAAGGGTTCAGCCATTGTGAAGCCGGACCTCTTGTTCGTTCCTCGTATCATGCCGATGAACAGGTGAATGAAGCACAGGTCCATGAAGAAGCAAAGAAATACCGCCACGCATAGGGAAAAAGGAAAGGCCGTTACTCCTCCATGGAGCCGGCCTTTTCTTTTGGAGTGACAGGCTGTTCTGTCATCTCCCGCATCGTGTCAATCGTGTTTCGCAGCGCGGCATGACCGTCTTTGGAACGTGCTGTCATCCCTTTATAAGCCTCAAGGTCTTCAATCATGGATGGGTTATCGGTGACCACCGTAATAAAAAAATAAGGAACGGCCGCTTCCACCATCATTTTTACGTGCTTCGCCGCACGTCCGGTATCTTCCTCCTCGGTTTGAAATGCAGCAAGGGCATATTCATTCGTAATCAAGACCCCCGCTTTTTCCACTTCCGGGGTTTGAACAAGCAGGTTACTTAATCCTTCTGCGATGCGCTGACGGTCGATCAGGTCGTGCATAGACATGTCTTCATCCAAATCTGCTTCGCTGCTGTCATTACGGTGCCAGCCAAAGCGATTGCCTGCAGACCTTCCGCCGGGAGCATCATCTTTGTTATTGGAGATATAGTCCAGTGCATTTTCCGGACCGTATTCTGCAGCCAATTCTTCTTTATCCATACTTGTAAAACCAGTGCATCCCTGTAATAATAAAGAAAAAACAATAAGAAAGACGATATTTCTCAACGGACACCTTCCTCCTCTCTGGTTTCTGCCTTCTCTTAGTATGGCTTTTATCTGGAGGAAAAAAGGTGGGAATTCGCGGAAATATACGAAATGACGGAATATATGCTACAATCGAGGGGTGAATGAAGCGAGGTGGTGTGTTGTGATTCATATACACGGACAGGATTTTGAACTTATTGAGGAATCACGAAGCGGATGGGATGAAGACGTTTTTAAAGATCGATACAGTGAAGTATTAAATAAATATGATTTCATCGTTGGCGATTGGGGACACAATCAATTAAGACTCCGTGGTTTTTTTGATGATTCCCGTAAAAAAGTATCGTACGATTCAAAAATCAGCACCCTTCACGATTATCTGCTGGAATATTGTAATTTTGGCTGTGCTTATTTTGTCTTAAAGAAAATCAGAGAAGAGTAAACTCTCCCTCTGCGGGACGCAGAAGGGAGAGTTTTTTTATTTCTTCTTTTGTGCGTAGGAGTGAACAGGGTGGGTATTTGGGTAATGTCTCGGATTATCGTTGTGAAGATTTTTGTTTTCGTAGTTAAACGCACTGTAAGAGCGCTGGCCTTCCTGCCAGGGAGTGCTTTTTCCTGGTTTTCTTTCAATGGGAGAACCATAAGGGCCCTCTGGAAAGGTTTCAGGAAGCACATATTCCCGGCTCGCTTCCACGTTATCGAAATCGTCATATTGAGCTGCTTCATGCAGCTCCCGGTTTCTTTGGTACCTGTTTTGCAAACCTATCCCCTCCTCCATGTTAGCTTTCCCGGGGGACCATACGGTATGTGGCCGAGGAAACACTTTCGACGATATTAATTTTTGGAAAAAAAGGAAGCAACATGGTGCGGGTTGCAAGTAAAGGTGTCTTTAATCCTCTTCCATGACAAGATGCGGTTTAAGTTCCAGGTGGTGGTGAGCCTTAATATATCGGACGGTCCGCGTCTTTGCCCGCATGACGATGGAATCGGTCTCCGTCCAGTCTCCTCCAAGAAAACGAACGCCTTCCAGCATTTCTCCGGAAGAAACACCGGTCGCAGCAAAAATGGCATCGTCTCCTTTGACGAGATCTCCAAGAGTCAAAGGAGTATCCGTGTTTTGAATTCCCATATCACGGCAGCGCTGTAATTCGTCTTCCCTTCTGGGAGCCAGCCGCGCTTGCATATCGCCGCCGAGTGCTTTAATCGCGGCAGCGGAAAGGACGCCTTCTGGAGCACCCCCGGTCCCTACAAATAAATCTATCCCTGTCTGCGGCAGAGCGGTAGCAATAGAAGCGCCGACATCTCCGTCCCCGAATAATTTCACTCGGGCCCCTTTGCTCCGGATCCTGTCAACAAGGTGCTGATGACGTTCCCGGTCTTGGATGATAACGGTGACATCCCGGACTCGTTTATTCGTCATTTTTGCCACGATATCAATTGTTTTTTCTATTGGATCATCGATTCGGATCAGTCCTGCCGCTTTGGGACCTACGACAATTTTTTCCATGTACATATCCGGGGCATGAAGCAGTGTGCCCCGGTCCGCTGCAGCAATGACCGCCATCGCATTGGCCCGGCCGCTTGCGACAATATTGGTGCCTTCTAAAGGATCGACCGCAATATCGACTTCAGGACCGTTCCCGCTGCCAACTTCTTCTCCTATATAGAGCATCGGGGCTTCATCTTTTTCCCCTTCCCCGATTACCACCGTTCCTCTGCAGCTGACGGAATCAAACATGGTCCGCATCGCAGTTGTGGCAGCATCATCGGCTTCTATTTTTTCTCCCCTGCCCAGCCACTGGGCCGAAGCAATCGCGGCGGCCTCCGTGACCCGTACGATTTCTAACGCTAATTCTCTATCCACGTATATCCTCCTTTGCCTGTCCATGCATGTCAGAAAATAATTCCGTATTATATCCTATCACACCCCGGGGTGCTTTGGGTAATATCTTCGCAAAGAGATGACCCTGGAAGATATGATACAATGGATGAGTAGAACGTGTAACGAAGGGGAGGGCTTGGTTTGTATTTTGTCGACCGCAGAAAAATAGAACAGATTTTAAGGTATATGGAAGAATTAACCGCTGTATTTCCTTATGTATCTGAGGGAAAAACAAAGATGGACGAGCTGGCGGCGGAACGAATAGCCCAAGGCTGGATTGAAGCCGTCACCGATACTGGGAATCAATTGATAGATGGATTTATTATGCGTGACCCCGGCAGTTATGAGGATATTATGGATATCCTGGAAGATGAGAAGGTGATTTCAGAAGAAGAAGGAGCAGGATTAAAACAAATTATATCGTTCCGCAGAATGCTTGTTCAGGATTATTACTTAATGGATACCTCCAACCTTTGTGCTGTAATGCTGCAGCATAAAAAAGCGATGGAGCATTTTCCGGAACGGGTGCGCAGTTTTTTAGAAAATGAACTCGGCCCCGTATCTGCATTTCTGCCGGAGGAGGAAAAGTAAGATGGCAGGACAGATGAATGTTAAGCATTACAAGGCCTACCTTCTGGATTTAGACGGTACGATATACCGGGGGAAAGAGCCGATCCCAGAGGCGGCAGCATTTGTGAAACAATTAAAGGAAAAGCGGATCCCTTATTTGTTTATTACGAATAATTCGACCTCTTTGCCGCAGGAGGTGGCAGTGAAGCTTCAGAACATGGGGGTTCCATGTGAAGAGGAACAGGTTCTTACCACCAGCACGGCAGCCGCTTCGTACATAACTTCCTCCAAGAATTCTCCCAGCGCTTATGTTATTGGAGAGGAGGGGCTGAAGGAAGCTGTGGATCAGGCCGGCGTTATCGAAGAAGAGGACAACCCGGATTATGTAATTATTGGAATGGACCGGGAGATTACGTATTCTAAACTGGCTGCGGCCTGCCTGGCGGTGAGAAATGGTGCCTGCTTCATTAGTACGAATGCAGATAAAGCCCTGCCGTCGGAACGTGGGTTTCTTCCTGGGAATGGAGCGCTCACTTCGGTTATTTCCGTTTCTACCGGGGTGGACCCCGTTTTTATCGGTAAGCCCGAGAAAGTGATGATGCAGCAGGCCGTAGACATTTTAGGGGCTGCTCCAGAGGAAATATGCCTGGTCGGGGACAATTATGATACGGACATACTGGCTGGAATCCGTGCAGGCATGGATACCCTGCATGTTGATACCGGGGTTACTTCAAGGGAAGAAGCTGCCGGCAAATCCATTCCTCCAACCTATGCTGTTGCTTCTCTTTCGGTCTGGTCTATTGTATAGGCCCTGGTCTTTTCCTGAAAACATAAGGGGTATACCGTTCTCTCTCCACATACAATCAAGAAAAAAGGGAAACAGGAGGCTGGGAGAATGGAACGCTCAGTTTACGATCATTATGGATTATATATGACAGAAAGCTTTCAGGCCGGACGTTACACTGGTTTTAGTACAAGAGATGGCATGTACGTATTTGTACCAGAAAAAACAGCTGCCTCCTCGTGGGAGGAGAAAACGGCATGGGCCGACTGGATGAGAAATAACGGAGACGGAACGGTGGCTGCTTTTATTTCTCCTCTGTCCAGAGGAACTTCCATGATGGTAGATGGAGAGAAACAACGTCTGTTCCGGCTTTATTCCACAGAGAGAAAACAGACAGAACTGCTTCACCCAGGGGCTGAATTAGGAACCTTTCATGAAAAAGCCAAGTCCCTGTTTCAGCCGTATCCCGCCCCGTTTTTTTTAGATCGGTGGGCGCAATGGTGGGAAATTCGGTTGAATCAGCTGGAAAGCTGGTATGAAAAAGTCCGGCAGAAATCTAGGTGCTCCCCGGCCGACCAATGGTTTATCCAGACATTTCCGTATTATATGGGGAAAACGGAAAATGCGATACAGCGGCTGCATCACATTCGGGAGGAGGAACAAACGGAAGAGTCTGGTTGTATTACTCACCTTTGCTTTACGCCGGAAACGTGGATCATCGCAGCTCCTCATTCGGTGCCTAATAAGCTGCCGGCAGACTGGCTGCACGATCACCCGGCCCGGGATGTGGCGGAGTGGATTCGATACGCCATCGACACAGAGGCCCCGTTTCAAGAAACGAAGGCCTTTTTGTCAGCCTATGAAGAGCACAGCCGCCTGTCTTCGGTCAGCTGGAAACTCGTTGCGGCGCGGCTTATTTTCCCGTATTATTATATGGAGCAGATGGAAAGTATTTATTTACACGAAACCACAAGAGATATGGAAACTGTACTTTCTGAATTAAAAGCTACCTGGAAGAAGGAAGCAGGCTGGATGGATCAGCTCCATTTATTACAACAGGCTTTTCCGGCAGGATTTGAAGATTACCCCGGGTGGATGCTTGGAAAGAGTGATTCTTTAGCATAAACATTGGCCGTTCCTCTTGTAAAATAATAAAATACCTTATATAATGTCCATTATAAAAAGACATTTGTTTTCCTCGTAAACACAAAGCGATTGAAAATAGATTGAAAAAGGCAGCAGCGGGAGGAGAGAGAGTATGGCACAAGGAGTGGTTGTTGGAATTTTGGGCCTCGGCACGGTGGGAAGCGGGGTGATCCGGATTTTAACCGGGCACCAGCAGGAATTACAGCACCAGACGGGATGCCCGATTTCAGCCAAAAAGATTCTGGTCAGGGATAAAACGAAACCAAGAGATTTAAATATAGAGAACCTGACTTTAACAGAAAATGCAGAAGACATTCTTCATGATTCGGAAATAGACGTCATCATTGAAGTGATGGGAGGAATTGAAGAGTCGCACCATTATATTCTTCAGTCCCTGCGCAGCGGCAAGCATGTAGTAACTGCCAACAAGGACGTGATGGCGCTCCATGGTACAGAACTGCTTCGGGAAGCGGAGGAAAATGGGTGCTACCTCCTTTATGAGGCGAGTGTGGCCGGAGGAATCCCGGTCATCCGGGGTATTACAGAAGGCCTGGCTTCGGATAGAATTTCGCAGATGATGGGAATTGTTAATGGCACAACAAACTACATTCTCACCAAGATGGCTCAGGAAGAACGGGATTATGAAGAAGTATTGGCCGAAGCACAGGAACTTGGATTTGCGGAAAGCGATCCTACTTCCGATGTGGAAGGGCTGGACGCAGCCCGTAAAATAGCGATCCTTGCCAGACTCGGTTTTTCCATGAATGTAGAATTGGCGGATGTAGAAGTAAAAGGTATTACGAATGTGACAACGGAGGATATGGAGTATTGTGAGCAGCTTGGGTATACGTTAAAACTCATCGGTCTGGCGAAAAGGACCGATGAGCGGGTGGAGTTAACCGTACAGCCGATGCTTCTGCCGAATGATCATCCGCTGGCTTCAGTACAGGATGAATATAATGCGGTCTATGTGCATGGGGAAGCTGTAGGAGAAACAATGTTTTACGGTCCCGGCGCCGGCTCGCTGCCGACTGCGACCGCCATCGTATCAGATCTGGTAGCGGTAGTGAAAAATATTAGACTTGGTACAGGCGGCAATTCCAATTCAAGGCCCCTTCACAGCAAAGCCCTTCAGGCAAATGAAGAAGTCGAGTCGAAATATTTCATCAGGCTTCACGTCAAGGACCAAACCGGAACCTTCGATGATCTGTCCTCTCTTTTCAAAGAGGAGGATGTTGGCTTTGATAAGCTGCTGCAATGGCCTCTGGAAGATGAAAATGATCCAAAATCTGAAGTAGTTATCGTGACTCATCTAACCAACCGGGCTGCCTATGAAAGAATATATAAAGAACTGGAAAACATGGATGTTGTGTTAGATGTAAAAAGCAGCTACCGCGTAGAGGGAGGACAAGTATCATGAGCAGCTGGAACGGCTTACTGCATGCATACAAAGACTTTTTACCAATAAAGGAAAGCACACCGAAATTGACATTGAATGAGGGGAACACTCCGTTAATTGGGCTGGAACAGCTGTCTGAAGAATGGGGAGCCGATATTTATGTAAAGACCGAGGGGGTCAACCCGACCGGTTCTTTTAAAGACCGGGGTATGGTGATGGCGGTTGCCAAGGCAAAGGAAGAAGGCAGTAAAGCGGTTATATGTGCTTCGACCGGCAATACTTCAGCCTCTGCTGCAGCTTATGCTGCAAGAGCGGGACTGCGCTGTATTGTCGTTATCCCTGAAGGAAAGATTGCCTTGGGAAAACTGGCCCAGGCTGTTATGTACGGGGCCGAAGTCTTCGAAATACAGGGCAATTTCGACCACGCTCTGGAAATTGTCCGTTCGATTAGTGAAAAAGAAAATATTACGCTGGTCAATTCGGTAAATCCATACCGGATTGAAGGCCAGAAAACATCTGCGTTTGAAATTTGTGATGCCCTGGGAGAAGCTCCGGATGTTTTATCGATTCCAGTAGGAAATGCGGGAAACATTACAGCGTATTGGAAAGGGTTTAAAGAATTTCATGAAAAGAAAGGGACCTCCCTGCCGCAGATGCGTGGATTTGAAGCGGAAGGCGCAGCGGCGATCGTACAAAACCGAGTCATAGAGGACCCTGAAACGGTGGCAACCGCGATTCGTATCGGCAACCCGGCGAGCTGGTCCAAAGCGGTGGAGGCTGCCGAGGAATCCGAAGGAGCGATCAGCTATGTAACCGATGAGGAAATCCTCGAAGCCTATCAGCTTCTGGCCCAGAGAGAAGGAATATTTGCTGAACCGGCCTCGTGTGCTTCGATAGCAGGATTGAAAAAACAACTGGAAAACGGGGAAATAAGTAAGGGTTCCAAGGTGGTTTGTGTGTTAACTGGAAACGGCCTGAAAGATCCAAGCACAGCGATTGATACAGTAACGGTAAAGCCGACCGTTATTCCCAACAGTGAAGAAGCCTTTTTAGAGAAGATCAAAGGAGGGGTCGCAGGTGGAAGATGAGAAGATGGTCATCACGGTTCCGGCAAGTTCAGCCAATCTAGGTCCGGGTTTTGATTCGATCGGCCTGGCGGTGGACCGCTACCTGACCCTGGAAGCAGAACCATCATCGGAATGGCATTTTTCTTCCAATTCCCACGCATTAGACGGGATTCCGTCAGGGAAGGAAAATCTTGTTTATATTGTAGCCGAAGAACTTGCCAGACAGCTTGGAACAGAGCTTTCGCCCTGTACCATTAAGATGACCAGCGATATTCCACTTGCGCGGGGATTAGGCAGCAGTGCTGCAGCTATCATCGCTGCTGTGGAATTGGCGGATCAGTTAACAGGGCCTTCCTTATCGAAAGAAGAGAAGTTAAGATTTGCAAGCCTTTGGGAGGGCCATCCCGATAATGTTGGCCCTTGTTTGTACGGCGGTTTAATCGTTGGGACCCATTCGGAAGAAGATACGAACATGGTACACTGCGGCGTGCCTGAGGTTGATCTGGTCATGGCTGTTCCGGAGAAGGAACTGATGACGAAAAAAGCCAGAGGAATTCTCCCGGAGCAGGTGGAATACCATCAAGCGATCCGGGGCAGTTCTGTAAGCAATGTATTAATTGCCGCTCTATTAAAAGAAGACTGGGAACTGGCCGGGAAAATGATGGGACGGGATGTTTTCCATCACCCTTACCGGGCCAAGCTCGTTCCCGGCCTTATAGATATTATGGATAACGTTCGGGATTATGGTGCTTATGGAGCAGCCTTGAGCGGAGCAGGCCCGACGGTGATGTGTCTGGCTCCCCGTGGAACCGGGGAAACGATTCGCAAGAACCTGCAGCTTGATTTCCCTGATTTTGACGTCCAGACTGCCAAACCCTCCGCCTTTGGCGCATATACCAGGTATACAAAAGTGACAGAGAACAGCGGTATGAGTTTGTAACTTTTCAAAAGGAGTAATAAAGGGGCAGCTATTTAATTTCCCTTTTTTAAAATAAAAACGGAGCTTGGATATCTCCCAAGCTCCGTTTTTGTTCTGCATTTATTAAAATACCTGCTCCAGTTCGACAACGCCTGGAACTTCTTCCAGCAGAGCGCGCTCGATTCCAGCTTTTAATGTAATGGTGGAGGATGGGCAGGAACCGCATGCTCCCATGAGTCGAACCTTTACAATGCCATCTTCTACATCCACTAATTCAACGTCCCCGCCGTCACGAAGTAAAAACGGGCGAAGCTTTTCAAGGACTTCATTTACTTGCGCATACATATCTTCAGTCGTTTGCGGCATGATCTGATCTCTCCTTTCTTATAACCTTTACAAATCACAAGGCTTATTTTTTATTCTACTATGAATTACCCGGCGGTGACAACCAAGACAGGTTCCTAAAATAATGCTTCTTTTTATACACCGGAATGGTGCTTATACATCCATAATACTCCGCTTTTTAACAAACGGGCTACCCGTCCGGTCAAGGCGGTATCCCCCATGACCCCAAATCCGTGTTTCTTGCCCAGAGATCCGAGAACACCTTTCAATTTAATCGGAGGAAAACGATTAGGAAGTTCTTCTCCTCTCCATCTTTTTTTGAGAACCGTTGCAATTTGTTCGGCCTGGCCTTCAGCAAGCTGAGCACTGGGAGCATGGGGCAGACTTGCACAGTCGCCGACGACAAAGACATTTTCGTCTTCCGGCAGATGGTGATGGTTCGTTAAAAGGATTCGTCCTTTGTCGTCTTTCTCCACATCCAGCTCCCGCACCACTTTATTCGGCTGGATGCCGGCAGTCCAGATGATAGCATCCGAGGGGATAAATTCTTCGTGGTTATATAAACCGTCTGGTTCCACTTTGGTTATATCAGAATTACTGATGACATCTACTTCATGCTTTTCAAACCAATTCTGTACATAATTGCTGAGCCGTTTTGGGAACATCGGTAAAATCGTTTCCCCGCGGTCGAATAAACGGATGTACAAGTCGTCCCTGCTTTCCCGAAGTTCACTGGAAAGTTCCACCCCGCTCAGTCCGGCTCCTACGACGGAGACGACAGAATTAGGCGGGAGGTTGTTGAGGGCCTCATACGTTCTTCTTGTTTTCTCCATACTTTGAATACTGTACGTGTAGGTGTCCGCTCCAGGGACTCCATGATATTTATCCTCACACCCCAGTCCGATGATGAGGTAATCATAGGAAATGGGATCCTCTCCGCGAAGATGGACAAGCTGATTATCTTTATCAATACTGTCAACGGTGCCAAAATGAAGGGTAAGCCTCTCTTCTTTAGGAAACGGGACCCGGACTTCATGATCTGATTCTGTCCCGGCGGCAAGGGCGTAATATTCCGTTTTCAGACAATGATACGGGAGTTTATCGATGAGGATGAGATCTACATCGTCCGGAAGCTCGCTGGGAAGCATTTTCTGCAAAATCCGCATGCCGCCGTAGCCTCCGCCTAATACAACTAGTTTTTTCATCATGCGATGTCCCCTTTGTGTTAAAATACTTTGCAGGCTCGTGTGCAATATGAACATTAATTGATCGAGAAACGCATCTCTTGTTTCCTCGCTGCATGCAGCCAAGACGTAATAAAAATGACTGTTAATGATATCCGCCCATATGGTTACAGAGGTACCGGGCGCCACTTCCCCTCGTTCGATGCCATCTTTCAATAGTTCTTCCCATTTTTCCGGAAGATAAGAATCCTTTTCCACAACATGCTGCCATGCCCGTTTTGTTAATTCCCGGTTCACCTCATACTCTCCCAAAAAATAACTGAAATAGGCCCGGAGCTTTGAAAGCAAAGGCAGACGTTTCAACCCGTACCTGCTGATATAATGCTCCACCTGATGGAGGCGGTCCTCGGCCAACGTCTGCATCAGGGATTCTTTGGTTGGAAAATAGTTAAAAAAAGTTCCTTTAGCAATCTGGGCGGCTTCCGTGATTTCCTGAACGGTTGTACTGTCAAACCCGTTCCGTCGAAAAAGATCCACAGCGGTATGTAATATCTTTTCCCTTGTCTGCTGCTTTTTTTCATTTCGGTTCAATGATATCCACTCCGGATTTCTTAGGCTTACAGGGGAAGAAAAATGACCTCGGTCACTTCAAATTATAACGATGTAATGACAAAAATACAATGAACGATTATGTTTATCAAAGCATACAGGTTGACTAATTAACACTGCAACGATAGGATTTATTGAGAGAATCATAAAGAAGGTGAATGCCATGAGGCCGATTATAGAATTTTGCCTTAGTAATCTGGCAAGCGGATCCCAGAAAGCAATGGAGGAATTGGAAAAAGATCCAAACCTCGATATCATCGAATACGGCTGTCTTGGAAACTGCGCACAGTGTGCCATGACGATGTATGCGCTGGTAAATGGAGAAGTAGTCGAAGGAGACGACGCGCAAGAACTTGTTAGTAATATATATCAGCACTTGGAAGAAAATCCAATGTTCTAATAAAGGATGAGGCTGCTTTTGAACAGAAGGAGAACCCTGTTTTAAAGCAGCCTCGTTTATCTCGAAGAGGGAGGGCGCCCAGGTTATGAAATATATCCCATTTGAGAATACATGGCCTTATGAAAAGATGGGAGAAGACATTTATATTGAGGAATGTCCGTACTGCAGGGAAACCCATGTATTAACGCATATGAAGGAAAAACATTTGCAACAGGCGAAAGATAGTGTGAAAACAAGGCTGGTTATGCCATGCTGCCATGCCAGTATGATAATAATAGATGCAGACGACGACTATTTCTGGACAACAGAACCGCTGCGCAAGTAAGGAGGAAACAATGTGAATTTTACAAAAATGCATGGGCTGGGGAACAGTTATATTTACGTAGATTTATTTGAAGAGTCCCTGGAGGAGAAACACCTTCCTTCCCTGGCTCAGGCAGTAGCCGATAAAAACACAGGCATTGGGTCGGACGGCCTGATTTTAATAGGACCTTCTAAAACAGAGGATATACAAATGAGAATATTTAATGCTGATGGGTCAGAGGCGAAAAACTGCGGTAACGGGATACGATGTGCCGTGAAACTGGCCTATGAGAAAAATATTGTTTCTGCCACTACGGTTTCAGTAGAAACCCTGGGCGGGAAAGTAACGGCGTTATTGGAAGTGGATCCCTCTGCAGGTGTGGTAACAAATGTGACTGTAGACATGGGAGAACCACGGCTGCTGAAAGGGGAACTGCCTATGAAAGGAGAACCTGATTCCCGTACGGTGGAAGAGCCGGTGCTGGTTCGAGGGGAAACGTTTCTTGTGACCACTGTATCTATGGGAAATCCGCATGCGGTACTATTTGAAAAAGATATCGCGGATGCTCCCGTGACTACAGCGGGTCCGATATTGGAAACGCATGATATGTTTCCAGAACGGGCCAATATTGAATTTGTACAAATGATCACAGAAAACGAGATGAATTTTCGGGTATGGGAAAGAGGCTCCGGGGTGACGCAGGCATGTGGAACAGGAGCCTGCGCTGCTGTAGCAGCCGCCGTGTTGACCGGCAGGAGCCAAATGGGAATCGAGGTCATTGTTCACCTGGAAGGCGGCGATTTACGCATCAGATGGGCGGAAGATGGCAAGGTGTGGATGAAAGGACCGGCGGAGACGATTTGTTCTGGAACATACCAGTGAGAACCGTAGGCCGGGATTTTGTATCATTGAAAAAGGAGTCTGGGCGGATATCGCTCAAACTCCTTTTTTTTAATATTCTTTAATGATGTTGTAGAACGTATCGCGCTCCACTGGCTGTTTATTTGCTCCTTTGATGAGGTGGATCAGTTCTTTGCGTGTCAGCCCCTGTGAGGTCAAAGCACCAACAGAATGAGAAATTCTTTCTTCGATCAGGGTACCGTGAATGTCGTCTGATCCAAAAGTTAATGCCATTTGGGTCAACTGTGCGCCGATATTAATCCAGTATGCTTTAATATGATCAAAGTTATCCAACATCAGCCGGGAAATGGCGATGGTCCGCATATCATCATACGGCGAGGTTCGTTGATGCCAGCCGGCGTTCACTTTTCTAGGCTGCATGGCAAGAGGAATAAACACCATAAATCCGTTCGTTTTATCCTGGAGCTGGCGTAGACGATCCATATGGATGAGCCGCTCCTCAAAGGAATCAATCGAGCCGTAAAGCATGGTGGCATGGGTTTTCATTCCAAGTTGATGAGCCGTTTCATGAGCTTCAAGCCATTCATAGGTAGAAGCTTTATCGGGGCTCATTTTGGAACGGTACCTCTCCGTAAGTATTTCTGCTCCGCCGCCTGGTAGCGTATCCAGTCCTGCTTTCATCAGTTCTTCCAGTACTTCTTTCATGGAAAGACCCGAAATTCTGGCGAAAAATTCAATTTCGGCAGCGGTATAGGCTTTGACCGCTGCTTGAGGATAGTGTTTCTTTAACGTTCGTACTGTATTGAGGTAATACTCAAATCCCACTTCCACATTATGGCCGCCGACAATATGAAACTCCTGAATATTATCGTTCCAGCGTTTTTCCACATATTCCAGCAGTTCTTCTTCGTGCATGGTGTAGGCGCCTTCTTCTCCCGGCTTTCGTTTAAACCCGCAGAAGCTGCAGCTTGCCTCACAGACGTTTGTGGGATTAATGTACATATTTTCTATGAAATAAACGTTCTTCCCGCTTTTTTTCTCATTTACCTGATCTGCCAGCTGGGCGATGGTTAGAAGATCACTTGTGTCGTACAGGTACAGCCCGTCTTCGATCGACAAACGTTCTTCCCGCTGGACCTTGCCGGCGATTTCTTCCATTTTTTCGTCTTTCATTAATGTTACTGCCATTCTATTCATCCTTTCCAGGGCCGATTAGTAGGTCTGCAAAATATTATATAACGTATCACGTTCTGCGGGAATTTTACCAGTTTCTTTAATCATTTCAATAAACCATTGTTTTGGAACCATCTGGGAAGACTGGTTTCCAGCAGCATGTACAATTTGTTCTTCCATGACGGTACCGTCTAAATCATCCACGCCGAATTGAAGAGAAACCTGGGCCAGCTTTTTTCCTATAAGCATCCAAAACGCCCGGATATGTGGGAAATTATCAAGCATAAGTCTCGCCACGGCCAGTACTTTTAAATCGTACCAGCCGGTAGAGTCGCGCTCGATATTAAATTCTTTTGCCAGCTGGGTGTTATCGGGTTGAAAAGCAAACCCAAAAAAGGCATTGAATCCATTTGTTTCATCCTGCAGTTCACGAAGGCGGATGAAGTGATCAACGACATGCTCCGGTTTTTCTATGTGGCCGTATAAAATGGAGGCATTGGACTTCATATCAAGATCATGAGTGAGACGATGAATATAAAACCAGCGGTCTGATTCGGTTTTGTGTCCGGAGATGATACGACGTATTTCCGGGTCGAAAATTTCGGCACCGCCGCCGAGAATCGAGCCCAGTCCAGCTTTTCTTAATCTTTCAATTGTTTCTTCCACAGAAATTCTGGCAACACGGGCGAGATAATCAATTTCCACCGCTGTAAAAGCTTGGATATGGATGTCCGGATTGTGGTGCCTGGCCAATGCTATCATATCTTCATAATACGTGAAGGGGAGCCTGGGGTTTACTCCCCCGACAATGTGCAGTTCTGTGTAGCCTTTTCCTTTCATCTCGATAAATTTTCGTTCCAGTTCCTGAAGACTCAGGGAATAGGATGTAGAATCCCCGGGTTTGACTCCAAAGGCACATAGCTTACAATCAAGATAACAGACATTGGTGTAGTTTAGATGAGTGTTTTGGATAAAATAAACATGGTTTCCATTCCATTTCTCTCGTACGCTGTCAGCCAGTGCTCCAATGGTCAGCAGATCATGAGAGTTCATTAAATATACTCCATCTTCAAACGAAAGCCTTTCTCCGCCTTGTACTTTCTCCACAATGTCCGACATTTGATCCGATTTAAGTTTTATAAAAGCCGCCTCCTTTGTCCCCTTATTCAGCTTCATTATACTACTAGATATTAGGAAATAAAAGAGAGTTTGGAAGTTATAAACAATAAAGCAGGTACAAAAAACAATTGTTTTTTTATGGAAAAAAAGGTAGAATAGAAACAATCAACATACAGTTGGAGGAACCCCTTGTAAGGGAGGGAACGTAATGGGGGACAACAAAGTATCTCATGCTTTGCAGGAAGAACACTTAGAAGCGCTCCGCAAGAAAATGATGGAGGCTGCCCAGACGCACGGTTTTCATCATCCATTAGTTCTTCATTACAGCCGGAAAGTAGACCAGGAACACAACAGACTGCTTGGTTTGCGGTCACAGCAAGAGGGGTTTCCTTCAAAAATTTATCCAACACGTAAACATTGGCAGATTGTTTGAACGTTTACGGAAAAAACGATATACTTAAAATAAAGCAACCGACAGATGGATTATTTAGAGGAAGAGGAGGTTTTCCGATGATCACGGTCACAGAAGCCGCCGCTGCACAAGTGAAAAAGATGATGGAAGAAGAAGAGGACCAAAACGTCAAGCTCCGTGTCGGAGTGAAGGGCGGAGGATGTTCCGGTCTTTCCTATGGACTTGGATTTGATTCGGAAGTGGAAGATACAGACCACATCATTGAACAAAGCGGGCTGGAAGTGCTTATTGATAACGAAAGCGCCGACGTTTTGGAGGGTGTGGTTATAGACTATAAACAGAATATGATGGGCGGAGGATTTACGATCGATAACCCGAACGCCATCGCAAACTGCGGCTGTGGCAGCTCATTCAAAACAGCAACAAAAACCGGAACACCGGAAGATTGCTGATAGGAACACTCCCTTGCAGGGCCTAAACTGCAAGGGAGTTTTTGTATGGCAAAAACAGGGCGTCCCGCTTTTTGCCATAGCAGCCGTTTTTCTATAAGTACTGCGTGGCATTGCTGTTCTTACCACTGGAGGCATTGTTGGAAGTCACGAATGGCAGAGTCCAACACCTTAATGCTATCCAAATCAGCTTTTGAACCGATTAGCGGGAAGCCAAAGAGGAGGACTGTCCTCCAAATACTCTTGGTTGACATGTTTTGTGAGAAGTTTTTAAGAAAATGGTTGAAAAACGTAAAAAAAAGAAATATCATAAAAGATGTGATTTATGACTGATTTGTGACTTTGAAAGAGAAAAAAGTGAGAAAAATACACAGATTTCTTTCACACTTTTCGTCTTTTTTCTTTTTTATAGAAGAGACGTTTTTTCTAAACCTGCATACGTGAAATGAATCACATGCGGGTTATATTAAATGCTTCACAGCAATTCGGGTAGGATAAGAATGACGATAATTTAAAATTGGATGTGATGACAATGGCGACCAAACCAACCATACTAATTTTAGGCGCAGGTTACGGCGGAATGGTTACGGCCACAAAGATTGCGAAAGAATTCGGACACAGTGACGCAAATGTAACCTTAATCAGCAAACATAACTATCATTATCAAACCACCTGGCTTCATGAACCAGCTGCGGGAACGATGCACCCGGACCGCACACGGATGCCGGTGGATTCCGTTATCAACCGCAATAAAATTCATTTCCTTCAGGATGAAGTGGAAGAAATTAAGAAAGAAGAAAACAAGGTCATCCTGAAAGAAACAGGCGAAATGGAATTTGACTACTTGGTTACGGCCCTTGGAGCCGTTCCGGAAACCTTTGGGGTCGAAGGTGTATTTGAACATGCCTTTAGTAAATGGACCGTGAATGGTGTCCGGGAAATGAAAGAACATATTGAATACCTGTTCGCCAAGTACAACAACGAACCGGAACCACGTGATGATTATCTGACATTTGTTGTAGCCGGGGCAGGGTTTACCGGCATGGAATTTATCGGAGAGCTGAGTGAACGGATCCCTGAACTCTGCAAAGATTACGATGTTCCGAAGAATAAAGTCAAAATGTATGTTATCGAAGCGGCTCCAACGGCACTGCCTGGATTTGACCCGGAGCTGGTGGAGTATGCCATGAACCTGCTTGAGAACCGCGGCGTAGAATTTAAGATTAACAAGCCGATCAGTGAGGTGACCGCAGACGGGGTGGTTCTGAAAGACGGAGAAGAAATTAAGTCACAGACTGTCATCTGGGCAACAGGCGTACGCGGACATCCTGTTATTGAAAAGTCCGGCTTTGAAAACATGCGCGGACGGGTAAAAGTAGAGAAAGATCTTCGTGCACCGGGAGAAGATAATATATTCATTATTGGGGACTGCTCGCTTATGATTAATGAAGAAACCGAACGCCCTTATCCGCCAACGGCTCAGATTGCCATGCAGCAGGCAGAGACTGTATCGAAAAACCTCCTGGCCCTGATTAAAGGGGGAGAACTGCAGGAATTTACCCCGGACATTAAAGGGACGGTAGCTTCTCTTGGCGGAAAAGAAGCAATCGGTGTGGTAGGCAATAAAAAGCTGTACGGTACCTCAGCAAACTTCATGAAAAAAATGATTGATAACCGGTATTTATGGATTCTCGGGGGCGCCGGCCTCATGCTGAAAAAAGGGAAAAACCCACTTTAAGCATAATACAGGCCCTGCGGTTAAAAATTTGCCGCAGGGCCTTTCCGGTTCGTCACATAAACGTCATAATTATATTGTATAATACTATTTTGAAAAGCAGTGCTTTAATTGCTGGAGGTGAGACTGTAAGTGACCGGGATTGAGAGTTTACCTCAGCTCATTATTTCGATGATGCTGTTTTTGCTGCTCTTTTTTGGAATAGGATTTTTATTAAATATGATCTTACGCTCGACGTGGATCATCGCGGTGGTTTATCCCATTATTGTCGTATGGATTATCGATGAAGTGGGAATATTCGATTATATTTTATCTCCTGTTTCCTCCTTTCAGGCATTGGGCAGAGACATAGCCGCTCTCCAGATGGTGGACGCCCTGATACTCGTAAGTGGATTCATTGGAGCGGTTTTAGCTGGTATCGCGATAAGAATGCTTCGGAATAGAGGGTATCAAATGTTTTAATAAACTGTTCTTTACAGAGGCAGTTTCGTCATGAGGCAGGACGAATTGCGGCTGTGAGAACAGTTTTTATTTTGTATAGATAAGCTGCTGAGAATAATATTATCTGTTTCTGGAAATGCTGTTTTGGTGAGAGGAGTGATCTCTATGCCAAGCAGCATAATTCGAAGATTACTTATGGTGATTTTGTTTGGATTAGCTGTTATTACTACAGCTTCCTATATTACTAACGTTAACGCCCAGGAACTCCCGGGTTATTTCTATGACTACATGCAAAAGCCATCCCAGGGGGAACGGGATAGCAGACACCTACCAATGAAAACAAACTCGGAATATTTTAAAAAGGAAGTTCCGGCGCAAACGAAAGAAAATATGCCGGAAGCGGAGCTGCTTTTTAAAGTGGAGGACGGACTTACCGAAATGGTAACCGCCACTGGATATACAGCGGGATATGAATCGACAGGAAAAACAGAGGAACATCCTGGTTATGGTGTAACCTATTCCGGGGTAAAAGTCAGGCGGGACCAGGTTTCGACGGTAGCTGCTGATCCCGCCGTCTTTCCCATTGGAACAATACTGTATATTCCGGAGTATGGATATGGAATCGTAGCCGATACAGGTTCTGCAATAAAAGGAAAGAAGCTTGACCTTTACTATGACTCTGTGGAGGACGTATATGAAGAATGGGGAAAACGTAAGATCAAAGTCCACGTATTGCAAGAGGGCGACGGATCATTAACGGAATCAGAATTAGATGCTATAAATAAAGAAGGGGGGCTGCCGGTATTCCAGCCGTCCCCTTCTTTATGATAAAGCAGTATTTCAAACAACAATGTAGTAATGGCCGAGCATAGCTATAATTAATCCGACAACACAGCCGAAAAAAACCTCGATCGGCTGGTGGCCGAGTAACTCTTTCAGTTCTTCGCGTTTCTCTGTCTCTTCTTTTTTCTGCCAGGATTTAGCTTCCGTCACAAATTTGTTGAAATCCACCACCAATTGATTCAGTACGGTGGCATGATAACCAGCATGGCGTCTTACGCCGGTAGCGTCAAATAAAACAATAACACCAAATACCATACAGATGGCAAAGAAACTGGAATCAAAACCGTGTTCGAGACCAATTGCAACAGAAACGGAAGTAACCGCAGCAGAATGAGAGCTGGGCATGCCTCCTGTACTTGTTACTAAAGTAAAGTCCCATTTTTTTGATGCCATGTACGCTAGTGGAATTTTAATAACCTGGGCGAATAGAATAGAAAATAACGCGGCCCATAATGGGAAATTGCTCAATAGTTCCATAGTCCGAGAACGTCCTTTCGCTTATAAAACATGGTTTCCTTCTGTAGATGGTAACAGATTGATGAGGTAATCCTTTATTAATTTGTATTGTGCTGTTATACTATTGTATATCTGAATTTTTTGCACATTTTTGAAAATTGGTCCATCCTATAGATAGGATACTTGGATGGCATTGTTCCACATACATTATTGTATCATAGGAAGAGCGGCCAGCGTTTTATTGTTTTATTTTTACATGGATCAGGAAGGAAAGGAGCGGATTTGTTTCAGGAATGTTACAGATACGATGGTCTCTTTGAAGCTTATCCTGATTCTCTCTTGTATATAAGCGGATATCCGTGATAATAATGTTTGAATAAGCAGGCATTTACCAGTAAGATGATAAGCATCTTGCTTTTTTCGAACAAGCGCTCGAATTCTTTTGGAGAATGGATGCTGATGATCAATGAAACTATTAAAAAGTCTCGATAAAGGATTAAGCAGGTTAGAAGAGTTTATATTAAGCTTTGCTATAATAACAATAACGGTGATGGTTGCCGGAAATGCGATCAGCCGTAATTTTTTCAGCAACAGCTGGGCATTTGCTGAAGAGATCAGTGAACTTTCCTTATACATTGCTACCTTCATGGGAATCAGTTATGTAGCAAGAAAAGGACGACATATTACGATGTCTGCGCTGTTTGATAATGTGCCTTTTGCCTTCCGGAAAACGCTGGCTACAGCGATACCCTTTATCACAGCTTTCATACTTTTTGCCATGGCCTATTTTTCTTATGAGTATGTACAGTCTACTTCCGGAAGGGTTACTTCTGCACTGCGGATTCCATACTACTGGATGAATATATGGGCGCCGATCGGTTTCGCCCTGGGCGGCATTCAGTTTCTCCGCAACTTCTGGGTGAATGTCAGAAATAAAGACGTCTATCTGGCAGCAGAGCGCAAGGATTACCACTCAGAAGAGGAAGTAGAACAGCAGAGTTCCACGTAAATTACACAGAATAGCGAGGAATAGCAGATGGTTACGACATTATTAATTATTTTATTTGTGTTTTTGATGCTCGGTTTTCCGATGATGATCCCTCTTATTCTGGCTCCGCTTATGGTTGTGTTATTTTTCCTGCCGCAGGTGGAACCATTTCTGATGATTCAGCAGATGATGAGCGGTATCTCGGAACCTATCCTGCTTGCCGTCCCTTTATTTATCTTTGCAGCAGATATAATGTCGATGGGGAAGACGTCCAACCGTCTCCTTGATTTTGTCGGAGCGTTTGTCGGACACCTGCGGGGCGGATATGCGATAACCACAGCTGCGGCCTGCACGTTATTCGGTTCGATTTCAGGGTCGACGCAGGGAACAGTCGTTGCAATCGGAACCCCGATGCGGGAACGGTTATTAAAAGTGGGTTATAAAGATTCAACAGCCATTGCGCTGATCATTAACGCCAGTGATGTGGCATTGCTGGTACCTCCAAGTATCGGTATGATCATATACGGGTTAATTTCGCGGACTTCGGTTGGTGATTTGTTCATTGCCGGAATCGGGCCGGGATTATTAATATTTGCATTTTTCGCAATATACGCATACATACACGCCCGTTTATATAATATTCCGCTGGCAGATAAAGCGACATGGAACCAACGGCTTCAATTCACGTGGAGAGCTGTATTGCCTTTGATGTTTCCGGTCATTATTATTGGCGGGATTTACAGCGGGTTTTTCACTCCAACAGAAGCAGCCGGTGTCTCTGTTCTGTATGCTCTGATATTGGAGCTTTTGGTTTTTCGTTCGTTTAGTATAAAGAAAGTACCGAGTGTGGCTCTTTCAACCGGATTGATTACTTCTGCTGTATTTATACTGGTTGCCGGAGGCCAGGCATTTGCCTTTACGCTTGGGATTACCGGCATCCCCGGATTGATTGCCGATACATTTCTTTCCGGCGACCCCGGCCCGATAGAAGTACTGATCATTGTCTCCATATTCTTTTTTGTCGGCTGTATGTTTGTAGATCCGATTGTAGTCATCTTGATTTTAACACCTATTTTTCAACCAGCTGCAGCTGCCGCAGGTATTGATCCGGTCCATCTTGGGGTTATTGTTACGTTCCAGGCCGCTCTGGGATCGGCGACACCGCCGTTTGGAGTGGATATCTTTACGGCCAGTGCAGTATTTAACCGTTCCTACCTTGATACGATAAGGGGAACACCGCCGTTTATCATTATGATGCTGATTGTTTGTATTTTATTGATTATTTTTCCAGAGATTTCTCTCTTCCTGCTGCCTGAGTAATGCAGGAAGTTGAGATATAGATTTAAATAAGTTGAAGGGGGAAAAATTTATGAAAAAAAGGAAATTCAGCTGGCTTTTAAGTACAGCACTTACTTCATCGCTCGTCCTTGCTGCTTGCGGCGGAGGCGGGTCTGATGAAGGAGGAGACAGTGAAGGGGATACCGGTGGAGATACGGACAGTGGAGGCGGTGAAGAAGAAGCTGCTGAGGGAGAAAGCTATGAGTGGCGCTTTGTGACCGAAGAAAATGAAGGACAAATGCAATACGAATATGCGGAGGAATTTGCCAGCCGGCTGGAAGAAAAATCAGACGGTCAGATATCGATAGACGTATTTGAATTTGGCGGCCTTGGTACAGAAGTAGACCAGGTAGGCCAGCTGCAGAGTGGAGCGGTGGAAATGGCGATCATTTCGCCAGGGTTTACTGGCACCATGGTGGAAGAGGGCCAGCTTTTTGCTCTTCAGTTCCTGCTCCCGGAAAATCAGGAACAGGTCCATGAACTGCTTGAATCCAGTGAGGCCCTGAATGAAGACCTTGCCGGATTATATGAAGAAGAGAATATCCTGCCGCTCTCCTTCTTTACCGAAGGCTTTATGCAGTGGACCGGAAGCAGTGAACTAATTGAACCGTCCGATTTTGAAGGGTTTACGATGAGAACACAGGATTCTCCGTTGATCCAGCAGTCGTACGAGCAGTATGGAGCCGATGCCACCGTTATGAGCGCCGGGGACCTTTATACCGGTCTGCAGCAGGGCACCGTCGACGGTCAGGAAAATCCGATTTTCTTTATTGCGGATTCCTCCTATCATGAAGTACAGGATTACATGACAATTTCGAATCATAACTCCTACGTAGCAATGATGACGGTGAATCCAAGCTTTTATAACGATCTGCCGGAGGATATTCGTGCTATGATTGATGAAACGGTGGAAGAAATGCGCGATGTCGGTTTTGAAATGCAGGATGAGTTAAATAGTGAGCTGTTGTCTGATATTGAAGACAATGAAGATACTCCTACAGAAGTGACAGAACTGACTTCGGAACAGCGGGATGCTTTCCGGGAGCTTGCTCAGCCTATGCGTGACTACTATCGGGAAAATGCCGGAGACCAGGCCGGCGAGATATTAGATAAGCTGGAAACCGAAATTGAAGAAATTACTGGAGAATAAATGTAGAAAAAAGGAGCCCCGGTCACGGGCTCCTTTTTTATTGGATAAATATGCTATCCTTCTGGGAAAAAGCAGGTCAGGCGGTCCGCTTTGACGGGTTCAGGGTTGTCTGTCTTTGCAGCAGATGGTATAACTTAGGAACAGCCGCTGCGGTTAATGCGGTTAAAATAAGATCTTTAACCAGCGGAAGGGCCATCCATCCCCAAACCATGGAATAATTGAAGCCCTCTGGAGCTTCGGCAATCCATTGATAAGCGTAATACATATACGTTGTCCCGAGAGCATAATTGATAACCAGGCTTGTAAAAGCGGCGGTCAGAAAGGTAGGAAGACCGGGATTTGATTTGCTTTCAATTATTTTTCCTGTAACAAAAGCCATGATAATAAACGTAAGTATAAATCCGAATGTGGGACTTACGAGGGCGCGGAGGCCTCCGGAAAATTCAGAAAAAACCGGCATTCCAAGCAGTCCGATCAACATGTATATGATCATCGAGAAAGCGCCGAGGCGGCTGCCAAGCAGGGCACCGGCGAGAATGGCAATAATTGGCTGCAGCGTCACAGGAACCCCGCCGATTACCAGAAAGGCAGCAATGTTTGCTCCAATTCCCATTAAGGCTGCAAATAAAGCGACAGTAACAATATCGATGGGTTTAAACGTCATTATGCAGGCTCCTTTTTGTATTCTTTTTTCCATCGTAAAGGAAGGGAAAGGGTATGTCAACTTAGTTTTTATTTGAGTTTACGTATAAATCTTGTTAAAAAGGTCGATGACTTGACTTCGGTATATTATATTTATAAGGGAAGTATCCATCTCATTCATTTCGGGGGTAACGAGAATCATGGGAGTAGGTAACGATTTTGTAATCATAGCACATCGTGGAAGTACCAATGACTTGATCCGTGAAAATACACTGGCAGCTTTTCAACGGGCAGCGCGTCTTGGCGCTGATATGATAGAAACGGATATTAGAGTGATGAAAGATAATAACCTGGTGTGCTCCCATAATCCTGGGTGGAACGGCCGGCTGTTACGGGAAATGTCCTATGAAGAATTTCGAACAGGCGCCGAACAGAAAGAAGGATGGACTCCTGCTTTATTATCCGATGTGCTGCCTCTCCTGGAGGAAGGAATAGGATTCAATATTGAAATAAAAGAAAAAGGAATAGAACGTCAGGTGCTGAACAGCCTGCCTTCCACCAGTAATATCGTGTTTTCTTCATTTGAAGAGGGAGTGATTGGATCGATAAAAGCACTGGATAAAAAGGTGAAGACTGCGCTGATCGTGGGTCAATCTTTATTTTCCAGCCAACCGGGAAAACCTTTCTCCTATTGGCGGGATTATTTTCCCGAAAAACGGCTGAAAGCAGCAGGAGCCGATGTGATATGTCCGCATTTTCGGATGGCTACCCCTCGATTTATTCAACGGATGCATCGAAAAGAATATAAGGTATATGTCTGGACGGTAAATCGGCCGGAACGCTGGAAAAGGCTGTTGAAATCCGGGGCAGACGCGATATTCACAGACGAAATCGGAATGGGGCGTCATTTTCGTCGATAAACGGTGTGGATTGCCAAAGGAAACGAAAGCATTGTATGATATAAAGAAGAGAAAAAACAAAGGAGTGTTGTAAATGGCACGTGTAGAAAGTTTTGAGCTGGATCATACCAAAGTCAAAGCACCGTATGTCAGACACGCCGGTTTTCAGCGGATAGGGACAGATGGCATTGTTAATAAATTTGATATTCGTTTTGGGCAGCCAAACAAGGAAAACATGACACCGCCTGTGATTCATACGCTGGAGCACCTGTTGGCTTTGAATATCCGAAAGTACGCTGAAGAATATCCTCATTTTGAAGTGATCGACTTATCACCGATGGGGTGCCAGACCGGCTTTTATTTAATCATGAACGGTGAGCCGGAAATTGGAGAGCTCATTGATATTCTTGAAAAAACCATGGAATATTCTCTTACGCTTGATGAAGTTCCGGCAGCAAATGAAGAACAGTGCGGCCAGGCAAAACTGCATCATCTCGACAATGCAAAAGAATGGATGAGATACTGGCTTGCCCAGGATAAAGAAGAATTGAAAAAAGTATTTTAATCTCTTTCTGTTAAAACGAAACCGGGGAAAAAGATAAGAGAAATGGCGAAAACCTGAACAATTCGTATTCTATTGTTAAACAGTAGGTTGACGGAGCGACAAAAAGCAGATAACGAAAAATTCCGAACGGTTTCTATAAATCGTTCGGAATTTTTTATCTTATAAGGGTATTGTTCCGGCCCCGTTTTAGTTCTCCCTGTCATATTTTTGTGCTTGGGCAATGAGATCTTCTAATTGGTAATCTCTGCTGTTTGTAATGTCCGCTTTTAACACATGGTTCATTAAATCCAGGGCCAGTTCATTATCCCTGGAGCTGTTGGAAGCGGTACAGTCCCCGGGCACAAATAATTGATAATGCCGCATGTAAGCGTCATTTGCAGTAAAATGAACACACATATTGCCGGCAACCCCAGTGATGATTAATGTTTTCACTTCCAGATATTCGAGTAATAAATCCAGCGGCGTAGCAAAAAAAGCAGAAAACTGTGGCTTTAATACAAAATAATCATCGTCGTCCGGTTCGATCCATTCGGTAATCGGTTTTCCTTTCACGTCTTCCCGTTTGCAGTGAGCCACCAACTCCTGAAAGTCACTTTGCCAGCGCCCATAATTGTCATTGACATAAATGACAGGGATTCCATATGCTTTCACGCTTTTCTTGAGCTGGGCAATATTTTTCGCTGCATCGAGCGCATGCGGAAACAAATAATCCCTATCCTCAAATTCCATGTCATTGATCATGTCTAAAATAAGTAAGGCTGTCGATGATTTTTCTTCTACGTGGGGCAGTGTTTCAGCCAATATAAATCACCTCGTTTCTTCTTTTCCTACTATTCCCGGAACTTCACGATTTTAAATCTAAAATACAATTACGCCGCGGCTTGTTAATATGATAAGATAGACGGTAATGAGAAAAGATATAACAGTCAGTGAGCTTGAAAGGAGAGGCAGAGATGGAAACGCATGAACTTGAAATTTTACAGCTCGTGGAAGAAAACGGCCGCCTGGATGTGTCGACGATGGCCAAAATGGTGGATCGAAGAGAGGATGAAGTACAGGCGGTTTTAAATAAATTAGAAAAAGAAAACGTCATTGTCAGCTATGCGGCTGTGGTGGACTGGAGTAAAGTGGAAGAGCGGGAAGGCGTTACGGCTATGATTGATGTGAAAGTAACCCCGCAGCGTGGAGTTGGTTTTGATGAGGTAGCAGAGCGGATTTACCGATTTCCGGAAGTGAAGGCGCTGTATCTCGTTTCGGGTGCCTATGATTTATCGGTCGTGATAGACGGCAATACCATGTCCGATATCGCAGGTTTCGTGTCTGAAAAATTATCCACGCTTGAGTCCGTCATTTCCACGACCACTCATTTCCGTTTGAAAACATATAAACATGACGGGGTGGTCTTTGAAGATGGGGAAGATGATGACAAAAGGATCGTGGTGTCGCCATGACCTCCCCATCGGTGAGAAAGAAGAACAGATTGTCTGAGGCGGTTCAGAATATCCGCCCTTCCGGTATCCGCCGTTTTTTCGATATGGCTTCCACGATGGAGGATGTTATCTCTCTCGGTGTGGGAGAGCCTGATTTTGTCACGCCGTGGAATGTAAGAGAAGCAAGTATTGATTCCATGGAGAGAGGCTATACGGCTTATACAGCGAATCCGGGTATTATCGAATTGCGCGAAGCGATTGCCGGATATCTCGAACAGCAGTTTCAGACCCCCTATGATCCGGAAAAGGAAATGATTGTCACCGTAGGGGCAAGTGAAGCGATTGATATAGCCGTCCGCGCTACCGTGAATCCAGGGGAAGAAGTCATTGTGGTTGAACCGGGTTTTGTATCCTATGCCCCGATTGTTTCCCTTGCCGGCGGAAAACCAGTACCGCTCGGCACAAGAAAAGAATATGCCTTTAAATTAACAAAAGAAGAGCTGGAATCCGTTATTACACCAAACACCAAAGCCATTATGCTCAGCTTCCCCAATAATCCGACTGGCGCCGTCATGACAAAAGAAGACCTTGCTCCGCTTGCTGATGTAATAGAAAAACATGATCTGCTTGTTTTATCGGATGAGATATATGCCGAACTTAGTTACGATCACAGCCATTACAGTGTGGCCAAACTCCCTGGGATGAAGGAAAGGACCATTTTGATATCCGGCTTTTCCAAGGCGTATGCGATGACGGGCTGGCGTCTTGGTTTCGTATGTGCTCCGCCGGATATCACGGCTGCCATGCTGAAAATTCATCAATACACTATGATGTGTGCGTCCACACCGGCCCAATTTGGAGCCCTGGAAGCACTAAAAAGCGGGAGAGACGATGTCGAACGAATGATTACAAGTTACAAACAGCGCCGGAATTATATCGTGAAATCATTCTCCGAAATTGGTCTGTCCTGTCATAGTCCCGGCGGGGCATTCTATGCGTTTCCCTCCATCGAAGATACCGGCATGACTTCGGATGAATTCGCAGAAGGCCTGCTGAAAGAAGAACACGTCGCGGTCGTCCCCGGCAACGTCTTCGGCGAGGGGGGAGAAGGCCATATCCGCTGTTCCTACGCTACTTCTATGGAATCGCTGGAAACAGCGGTGGAACGAATGGGACGATTCTTAAGAAAACATGCCACGTAATCGAGACCCCGCCAAGGGTCTCTTTTTTTTAGAGGGCTGGATCAAAAGGCACAGCCCCTTTCCTGTGATAAAGAAAATGGAATCGAGGCAGAAGCGGAAGGCGGCGACTCCGGGCCAACAGGATGTTGGTCATGCAGGCGCTGCCACTTTAGCCTGTTTCCTTTTCAAGCATCAGCCTCAGCATGTAACGCACTTTTGATACAGTTCCTGGCAATGAAGAAAATATAGAAGAACGAAAACGTTTTCTGGTTGGAGGAAAAATCACTTGGACAATAAAAAACTCCGGCTTCGAAAAAAGCCGAAGCTGCTCATTACCATACTCCTAATACATGGAGAAAAGCTGCAATAATAGCGAGTGGAGTAATGTAGCGGATAAGAACCAGCCAGGTGCTGAAAAAACCTGAGCCAAGGGAAGAACCGCGCAGCAGTTCTTCCCGCAGTTCGCTGCGTTTAATAAAGTAAGAAGCAAATACAGCTATACACAGAGCTCCAACCGGCAGCAGAATATTACTGACGAGAAAATCAATTTGATTGAAAAAGATATCGCCGAAAATCAGCCATTCCGACAGCAGGCCATAGGATAAATTCGAAGGAATCCCAAGTATAAAAATTCCTAACCCGCCGGCCCAGGCTGCTATCCTGCGCCGGCCTGGATTGCTGTGAGAAACCGAGGAAACGACGATTTCAAGCAGCGAAAAGGCGGATGTTAACGTCGCAAACAACAGCAGCAGCAGAAATAAAGTAAAAAACAGAGAACCCAATGCCATTTCATTAAAAACGGCGGGAAGGACAGTGAAAATCAGACTGGGTCCTTCATTTGGTTCCAGGTCAAAAGCAAAGACTCCTGGAAATATCGCCAGGCCGGATAGAAAAGCAATAAGAATACTGAGTCCAACGATCGAGGAAGCGGAGCGAACGAGACTTTCTTTTTTTGAAAGATACGAGCTGTATGTAACCATAATGGAAACACCCAGACTTAAAGAAAAGAAAGCCTGCCCAAGGGCAAAAAGAATGGTTTGACCATCCAGGCTGTCTAGGTCAGGCTGCAGAAAAAAGCGTACCCCTTCCATCGCGCCGTCTAATGTTAAGGAACGCACAACCAGTACGATGAAAATGATGAAAAGTGCCGGCATCATAATGCTGCTTGCCCGTTCTATTCCTTTCTGAATTCCGCCCTGCACGATCAGGATGGTGATAACAATAAACCCGAGATGGGCGGCTCCGACTTCCCAATGATTTGAAATAATCGATTCAAATAAGATGCCGTAATTGCCTTCCGGCGGATCTGTCAATCCTCCGGTCAGGCTCCGGATGAAATACGTTAGAATCCAGCCGCCGACCACAGCGTAAAAAGAAAGAATCAAACAGGAAGAAATAATACCAAGGATACCTACCCAGTACCAGGGAGTACCCGGGGCCAACTCTTTATACGCTTGAATCGGTGGTTTCTGTGTTTTGCGTCCTATGACAAATTCAGCTAATAACAGTGACGTTCCAAGAAGCAGGGTGAAGACAAGAAACACGAGAAAAAAAGCGCCGCCGCCGCTAGTCCCTGCTACGTACGGTAATTTCCATACCGCACCGAGACCGATAGCCGATCCTGCTGCGGCCAATATAAACCCTATTTTCGATTTCCACTGCTCTCCAGCCATATAGGGAACCATCTCCTTTTCATCGATCATGTAAACATATCATTACAATATCGAAAAAACGTGTTTTTTGTCAGTGTTTTGTACAGAAAAAGATATCACAAAAAAATTGCCGGAACCGCCCTTTTGTGTTACAATTTATAAGCTAATAAATATTTAGGAGATGTTTGAATGTCGGTAGAGCAATACGAGGTTGGCAGTATCGTTGAAGGAAAAATTACAGGAATTAAACCATTTGGAGCATTTGTCGCTCTGGATGAAAATAAGCAAGGTTTGGTTCATATATCCGAGGTAGCCCATGGCTACGTGAAAGATATAAACGAAGAATTATCCGTCGGCGATGAGGTTAAGGTGAAGATTAAATCCATTGATAACGATAACGGTAAAATTTCTCTTTCCATCCGCGATACCCAGGCGGCCCCAGAACGGGAAGAAAGAAAAGCCAGTCCAAGCGGCGGACCAAAAGGCGCTCCCCGCAACACCCAGAAAACTCAGGGCTTTAATACCCTTGAGGATAAACTGAAGGATTGGCTGAAGCAGTCCAATGAAATCCAGGCCGATTTGAATAAAAGAATCCGTAAATAACAGAACAAAGAAGGGGCTTTCCGTAAATGGAATCAGCCCCTTCTTTGTTTTTTTGCTGAAGTATACCTCTTTTAAGCGGCGATAAGCCGAATTCTTCAAAGGGATATGAGTTACCTTATCGTTGAGGTTCGGGGCTTCGTTCCAATTCTTCATCCGGTTTGAATAGAATAGAAATGCTATAAAGACCGGCGATCCCCACAAGCGCATAAATAACCCGGGACATAGCTTCCGCCTGACTACCAAAGATGGCGGCAATAAGATCAAATCCAAAAAATCCAATCAGTCCCCAGTTCACTGCACCAATAACGGTCAAAACAAGAGCAGTACGCTGCATTCCGCTCATATCGTTCACCCCCCTTCACCTATGCCACGCTTATCCCTTATGATGAATGAAACAGGACGGCTTTATACATCTTTTTGATAAAAAAGATATCCAGCACCATGAATTCGTTTACATTATGGAAATGTCTTGAATTCCGCAGAGCCCTTCTATACATTTGAGAGAGAGAATAAATAATGGAGGAAAATAAAAATGCGAAAAAATATCCAATTTGATTACAGTAATGCTCTGCCTTTTTTGAACGAACAAGAACTTGAACAATTGCGGGGACACGTACACAGTGCCCATACTGCTATCCATGAACAGACCGGGGCAGGGAACGACTTTTTAGGGTGGGTCGATCTACCTGAAACGTACGATAGGGAAGAGTTTTCCCGAATTCAAGAAGCCGCGCAAAAAATTAAAAACGATTCCGATGTATTACTTGTCCTTGGTATCGGCGGTTCTTATCTTGGCGCCAAAGCAGCCATTGAAAGCTTGACCCCGGCTTTTCGCAATCAGCAGGCAAACGAACACCGCAGCGGTCCGGAGATCTATTTTGCCGGTCATCACCTCAGCCAGTCTTATATTCATGATTTAATGGGACGCCTGGAAGGAAAAGATATTTCCATTAATGTCATTTCCAAGTCCGGCACAACGACAGAACCGGCAATTGCCTTCCGTATTTTCCGGGATTATCTTGAGAAAAAATACGGAAAGGATGAAGCGTCCAAACGCATCTACGCAACGACAGACAAAGAAAAAGGCGCGCTTAAAACACTGGCGGAGGAGCAGGGGTACGAAACCTTCGTCGTACCGGACGATGTCGGAGGACGTTATTCTGTTTTGACGGCTGTCGGTCTGCTTCCGATTGCTGCAGCGGGCCTTGATATCGAACAGATGATGAACGGGGCCGCGGAAGCCAGAAAAACTTTTGCGGAACCGGAGCTATTACAGAATCAGGCCTATCAGTATGCGGCGCTTCGTCATATTCTTTACCAAAAAGGGAAGGCGGTCGAACTGCTCGTCAATTACGAGCCTAGTCTAGTTTATGTTTCCGAGTGGTGGAAGCAGTTATTCGGAGAAAGTGAAGGAAAGGATCATAAAGGGGTGTTTCCAGCTTCTGTTCACTTTTCGACGGATCTTCACTCCATGGGTCAGTATATACAGGAAGGACGCAGGCATCTGTTTGAAACAGTTCTGCAGGTGGACTACGCCGGAAAGGATGTACTGATTCCGGAAACAGACGATGACCTCGATGGGTTAAATTACCTTGCCGGCCAATCCATGGATTTTGTGAACAAAAAAGCATTCCAAGGGACTCTGCTTGCACACACAGATGGAGAAGTACCGAACCTTGTTCTCACCATCCCGAAGCTAAATGAATTTTATTTCGGCTCCCTTGTTTATTTCTTTGAAAAAGCATGCGCCGTCAGCGGTTATCTGCTCGGCGTCAATCCATTTGATCAGCCCGGGGTCGAGGCTTATAAGAAAAACATGTTCGCCCTGCTCGGCAAGCCCGGGTTTGAAGAGCAGCAGGCGGACCTGCAAAAACGATGGAAGGAATAAACCACTCCCGGAGGAGACTGCCTCCGGGTTTTTGTATGAAAAAAAGCAGGCGGGGGAAATTAAGAAAAAAGGAGGCATACCTGCAAATGATGGAAATACAGTCCAAACTCGAAGGGCACCGATTTGTTCTTCATGATCTCGAAAAAAAGCTGGAACCGCTCGGATATGATATCGGAGGCGGATGGGAGTATGATCATGGCTACCTGGATTATAAAATGTCCGTAGACGGAGATTATCAGTTTTTCCGTGTCCCATTCCAGGCTGTAGATGGGGAATTGGAACAGAAAGGAGTAAAGGTTGCGATCGGCCGTCCCTTTGTATTGACGCACCAATACCAGCGCGGAAATGATGACGTGGAAGAGCCCCATAATGCCGTCGTCAATCAGTTTCAGGAACCTGTTAATCCGGATGCGGAAGTTCCGGCGTCTTACCTGGAACAGGGGGAACGGTTGAATAAAGAACTGGAACAAATCTTATTATCGTGAAGATACAAGCAGTAACACGGAATGTTCTTCATGCAGTGTCGTAGAACCTTCAGGATTGAGTGTTGTCTGTTTCTCACTGCTTAAGCCGAGAAGCAGGTTTTCTTCCTTTCGTGCCTCCTGGCTGACTTCTTCAAATGTTTTCCCGATCCATTCGTCGGGACAAGGCAGAGAATGCAAATGGGGACTGGCTTCGACATCCAGCAATAACGTAATGGTTTCGGCAATTCCCTGCTGTTCCAGACTTTCTGTCATTAAAAGACTTGAAATCATATTGGAAGCAATGATTTCATCAGCTCCTGCATGGCGGGCGTTGGGAAGCTGTTCGGAAGTAAGGATTTCAACCGCTGTGTAGACCTCTTCACAATAATGTTTGGCTGTCAGTAAGGTAAGAATGGACTGCGCATCTGACGTTTGTTCCGACCCTTCCACTTCGGCTGTAATGATGAAGGCTCTGGCATTTCTGATATTCGATTGTTTAAGCACATCCTGAAACGTAGGATTCCCTTTAACGAACTGCAGGTTCTTATTATTGTAGAATGGACTTTCCGTCAGTGTGTTGTCAATAAGCAGAATCGGGCGCTCTGGATAAGCCCGCTGGATTTGGTCAATAAACTGACGGGAGCGCTCATTCCAATTTACAATAATATAATGGTCATGGAAACTGGAAGAAAGCGTGCCTTTCTGCCAGCGCCGCTGCTCATCCACGGTACTGGAAGCGAGGTTGGTTACAAAAAACAAAACGAACCCAATCCCGAATAAGATTAAAATCATGGCCGAGATTCTTCCTGCGGTGGAAGACGGGACAAAATCTCCATAACCCACCGTAGTGGACGTTACGACGGCCCACCATAATGCTTCAAAATATGTAGAAAAGGTATCAGGTTCTAGTATGTAAAGTATCCAGGCAAAGCTAAGGAGAATAACCGCAATAATGAAAAGCAGTCGAACCAGAATGGGAATCCTGTCATAAAAACGCACCGCTGCATCTATCATTGTCCTGACTCCTTTCTGCCTCCCCGACGTGTAGAAGGAGGCTGTCAGTAGAAAGTAAATTTTATAAAGTCTGTGTTGTCTATACCCTGGAACACGGTTTTTATAATCCTGCTTTTACCAATATAGCCAGACCATTGCGGTTTCATTCGTCATCTGGTAAAGTGGGAAAAGATGCGGGCGGGGGGATTTCTACATGATACTACTGGAATCGATCAGCTTCGGCCTGGCCGTTTTTATCGGCTGGCTGATCTTTGATTACGCCAAAGAGAAAAAATGGCGCAAAGAAAAAGTGGCAGAATCTTTTACCGCAGGCGTGACCGGGGGCCTCGGCTGGGCACTGCTTGCTTTGCTGATTTAGTATTGACAGTTTGTCTCAACCTGCTTATAATAAAAATTGTCGTTTCAACACGGGGCATTAGCTCAGTCGGGAGAGCGCTTGGCTGGCAGCCAAGAGGTCAGCGGTTCGAGCCCGCTATGCTCCACCAAATAAACTATGAGCGCACCCACGTTGATATTTCTTCTCTGGAAGCGAATATCGCAGTGCCCTCGGTGCACCATACATAATGATGCCAATGACGCCGGTTTGAGGATATCCTCGGCCCGGCGTTATTTTTACCTGGAATATAATTTGACGGGAAAATGATGTATAATGGCAGTGGGAAGCTAATATGAAAGGCGTGACGATTAAATGGCTACAGGAGAAAATATTGATCAGCGTCTGAAACGTATTAAACCCGTGCTCCAGGAAAAATACCACGTTAGTAAAATTGGCTATTTTGGGTCCTATGCACGGGAGAAGCAGACAGAAGAAAGTGATATAGATATATTGGTTGAATTTTCAAAACCGATTGGTTTGGAATTTGTTTCTGTAAAAGAGTATTTGGAACAGGAGCTGAATAGAAAAGTTGATCTTGTTACCGAAAGAGCACTGAAACCACAGCTTAAAGAATCGATTTTGAGAGAGGTCATTTACAAATGACACGAAAAGTCACCTTATATTTGGAAGATATATTGGATTGTATCAATAAAATAGAAGAATACACTTCAGGGGTAAGTTTTGCAGAATTTGATAAAAATCAGCTCTTAATTGATGCAGTGATTCGAAATCTAGAAGTTATCGGAGAGGCAGCCAAATATATTCCGCAGGATATTCGCGAACAGTATTCACTAATACCCTGGAAAAATATTATAGGGTTAAGAAATATCCTTATACACGAATATTTTGGTATTGACGAGCGGATTGTATGGGAAGTCGTTACGGTTGATTTAATGAACACAAAGCCATTATTAGAACAATTAATTAGAGAACTTCAATAATAAAGGGGCAGTGTCTCCAGTAATGGCGGGAGAGCGCTTGGCTGGCAGCCAGGAGTTCATAGGCTCGAGCCCTATATGCTCCACCAAATAAACAATGAAGCATATCCACGTTGATGTTTCTTCTCTGTAAGCGAATATCGAGTGCCTTCGGTGCACCATACATAATGATGCCAATAACGCGGTTTGAGGGATTTCCCCGGCCCGGCGTTATTTTTATGGTAAGAGGTCACTTGCAAACATATTGCAAACCTAAGTCAAATAAAGCCTTGTCGAAGGTTTTCAGCTGTCTCTTTTTGCATCGGTGGGGTGACACGGGAATACTTGTCTAAAGTCATTCCGATAGAAGAAGGACCAAGTGTCGTTCACTGGCTATTCCTAAATTCGAGGTCGATGATTTTCTGGAACCCCGGCATAGCATAGACAGGGGGGGTTCTAAACCATTAAAAAATAGACAGCATCTCAGCGGTCTGTTATATTACCCATTCATGAGTATTCTAATTTGTGAAAAGCTGACTTACTTTACTTTCATCTTTCAACTGTTCTTGAACGAAAGCTTTCAATTCTTCTTCATTAGTAAATTCATTTAACTCTTTACCATACCAATCCTGTAGTTTTGATTTAGTAATTTTATATTTATGGTCTCCAAAATTAAAGGTGGCCCATTCCGCATTATCAATTAACACAAATAGAAAGGCAGCATTGTAAACTGTTGTTTCTTTATATTCCTTTTCTATCATTGTTGCTTCAATGTTTTCATAGTTTAAAGTCAAGCCATAGGGCTTTGTTTTTGTTTCAAGTGAAACTTCTTGAAATTCCGTATTGTGTTGTAATTGCCCAATTATATCGATTACTGCGTTGTTATCCCCAATTACAGATCCTTTGTATTGAAATATATCCTCACCTTTATTATCGTTTCCGGCACTGTTTGAACCACACCCATTTAGGAAGAATAATAGTAACAATGAAAAGAAAATATATCTGGTTATTTTTTTCATTATAATGCCCCCTTACATAACGTTATGTCTGTTTTTGGTTAACCATCATCATTTCAAATTCCTATAATTTCTTTAGAAGTTATTTCATAAAACCAACTCATTGACCAGGCAGGACTGCTGGGATAAACTTTGAAAAATTTGATCAAAACCCGCTTTTCATCGATGCAGGGATTCGCAATCTTGAAGTAATAGGAGAAGCAGCTAAATATATTTCCCGGAAGATTCGTGGAAAACATCCATGAACCCCCTCTTTCCAGCTTTAATAAAAATAAAGTTCACATAAAAATCCTTTATTTAACCCGCTTATCTTTGATAACAAAGTGTAGGTCACTGTTTTTTCTGTCCTCTCGCATACAAAAAAACTTGAGTCATACGAAGTGAAATGGAGAAAAGAGAAGAAAAGGTCCCTTACCTTTGGTACATCCAGTTGTTTTACATTCACGGAAACATAAAAAGTGCTGTTTTCAAATGTTGATGTAAACCCTGTAACGGAATGGTATTCTGTGAAAAAATCTGATATCTCCTGGGAGATACCAGGCTCATATTCTAAGTTTACTGCTTGTGACATTTCCAGCAACGCTTCTTTATCCATCATGCATCCCTTCCTATGTGTGTCCCTTTCTAAGGCTGCCAAATACATTATACCTCACGCCGTACCGTTCAAATACCCCTGTATGTTTAATGGAAAAAGAACCAGGATAATACATATAACAGCTGGTGTACATTTTTGGCAAAAAGGGGTTTTATAATGAGTATTTTTGCAGGAATCGCCTGGATTTCCAACCTGTTAGGAATAGTCCAGGCGGGATATATAACAGTAGATGTCATCCGAAAGCCGCAGCACATGATGCCGATTATGAATGTGGTCTGGCCGTTAATTGGTTTATATTTTCCGGTTTTCGGATTATGGTCCTATTGGAAACTCGGCCAAAACAAGAACAATAGGGAAACCCCTCCTCATGATCACCATCATGACTCCCATCATCCGAATAAGCCGTTCTGGCAGAGTGTTTTTGTTTCTACCACTCATTGCAGCAGCGGCTGTTCCCTGGGAGATATGATCGGTGTTCCGATTGTGGCGTTAACGGGATTAACGATAGCCGGCAGTACCTTGTTTGCGGATTACGCTGTCGAATTTGTGCTTGCCTATATTTTCGGGATTGCTTTTCAGTATTACGGGATGGGAAGAAGCAAAAAAGAAGGGGCAGGAAAAGCCATTAAAGATGCAGTGAAAGCAGACACGCTGGCTCTGGTGGCTTTTGAAATTGGAATGTTCGGATGGATGGCACTCGTCCACTATTTGTTTTTCGCTCAGCCCCCGGAACCGATGACAGCGGTATATTGGTTTATGATGCAGATCGCGATGATGCTCGGTTTTCTTACCAGCTACCCTGCAAATTGGCTTCTGGTAAAAAAAGGAGTGAAACACGCGATGTAATCCAGGTACGCCTTAGGATTTTCAACCCTAAGGCGTCTTTTACCGCGGCTATTATTGTGGGAAAAATATCAAGAAATAAATTCTAAAAATGAAAAGGGAGGGCAGAATCAAATCCCGGCCCGGCACGGTTTCAAAGTTTTGTATTCCCCGGTGAAAATCGATAAAACCAGCGGAGCTTGGACGAGGCCGGTGAAGCGCCGGATCGAGATGAAATCTCCGCCAGGAGGGGATTGAGCAAAAAACCAATAAATCAAAAAATGCGGTGTTATAATACGTACTGAAATGCTTAATCAATAAAGGAGAATGTGATATGACAGATATAAATGTTCCCGTTTCTGTATTGAATCTTGCCCCGGTCCGGCTGGGCCAGTCGATGAGGGAGGCCGTGGAGTCGATGGTGGATCTGGCTCAGGCCGTAGAGAAGATGGGATATGAAAGATATTGGATTGCCGAGCATCATAATACTTCGACTCTTGTCAGCTCTGCCACCTCCATTCTTATGAAACATACCCTGGAACACACCGACAGCATCCGTGTCGGCTCCGGCGGGATTATGCTGCCAAACCATTCTCCGCTGGTTGTAGCGGAACAGTTTGGCACGATGGCCACGATCTATCCGGATCGACTTGATCTCGGTCTCGGCCGGGCACCGGGAACAGATATGCTGACGGCCAGTGCCTTGAGACGGTCCCAGAGTGATACCGTCCATTCTTTTCCGGACGATGTGCAGGCGCTTCTCACCTATTTTGGACCGGAAGAACGCCAGGGCTATGTGAAAGCCAACCTCGGGATAGACACGAATATTCCCATTTATATTCTCGGATCCTCAACAGACTCTGCGGTATTGGCTGCTAAGTTAGGCCTTCCCTACGTCTTTGCTGCTCATTTTGCCCCCGCGCACATGGAAGAAGCCATATCAATTTATCGGAGGGACTTTCAGCCATCCGAATACTTGGACAGTCCTTATATGATGGTTTGTCTCAACGTAATTGCTGCAGAAAGTGATGATGAGGCCCGCTTTGAACAAACAACGATGCAGCAGTTTTTCCTTAATGTAGTGCGGGGGGCCAGGCAGCCATTAAGTCCTCCAGTAGAAAATATGGATGATATTTGGAATCCGCGGGAAAAAGAGATGGCTTCCTCTATGTCGAGTGCCACGTTACTTGGAAGTAAAAGTTCGGTACGGGACCAGTTCATGCGTTTTCAAGAAAAATATGCGGTGCAGGAAATCATGGCGGTTTCCTATATTTATGATCCAGGAAAACAGAAGCGGTCGTATGAAATGTTAAAGGAAGTCGTCCAAAATAAGTAATGACCGATTTGCCGTGATGGAGCAGGGAGATATCCCCTGCTTTTTTTATATCCTAAGATAAGGAGATTCTATCGATATGAACAATAAAGATCACCATAAGTTGTTCATTCAGACATATTGAATTATCTTACCAAAATGGTATCATGTACCTACGTTAAATGGTTCTTTAGTATTACATAATTGTTATTGATTGAATGGAAAACTTATAAAAAAAGCATTTTATCCTAGATTTATACTACTGTTAATAGTAAATTTATAGGAGGAATGGAGAAAGGAGAAATGAAAAATGGGGGAAGGCCCCAAAGTCCATGAAGAAAAAGAAGAAGTTACAAAAAAAGAAATAGACCAACTATTGGATAAGTTAAATGCATATTTGGGGGAGTGCCCCACTGAAACTCCTTCTGAATCATAAACCGCGGGGGAAGGATAGACGACCAAGTATTTCTGTTGTTTTTATACAAAGCATATTGCTCCATCATCAGGGAAAGGAAGTGACAGGATGGATAAAACATCAATCATAGGAATCATAATGGGGCTGGCTGCTATATGTACTGGAATGGTAATGAAAGGAGTCAGTTTAACGGCACTATTTAACCCGGCCGCTCTTCTGATTATCTTTTTAGGAACCGCAGCATCTATTTTCATTGCTTTTCCAATGAGCACTGTTAAAAAAATACCGACGCTGTTTAAAATTATTTTCAGAGAAGAACAGAACCAGGATATAAAAAGCATTATAGACCTGTTCACCGATATGGCAGATATTACACGAAAAGAAGGGATTTTAGCATTAGAAAAAAAGGCAGAGGAAGTGGACGATCCCTTTCTTCAATCTGGATTTCATCTTGTAACAGACGGGCAATCTGCTGATTTTATCAGAGATGTACTATCAGAGAAGATAGAGGCAATGGAGCAAAGACATCAAAAAGGGGCTTCCATTTTCACCCAGGCAGGGACATATGCTCCAACCCTGGGTGTATTAGGGGCAGTGGTAGGGTTAATCGCGGCCCTTGGGAATTTGGAAGATATGGAGGTATTAGGCCACGCTATTTCTGCTGCCTTTATTGCTACCTTATTCGGTATTTTTTCCGGATACGTCCTGTGGCATCCGTTTGCCAATAAGTTAAAGGAAAAATCCAAAAACGAGGTGCAGATTAAATATATTATGATGGAAGGAATTTTATCGCTGACGAATCAGGATTCCCCAATGATATTGAAAGATAAGTTAACATCTTATCTTCCGATGAATTCTAATGAGATGGAAAATGGAGAACAGGAGAAAGACGATGCGAAAAACAAAACAGCATGAGGAAGAACACATCGGCGAATCGTGGCTGCTTCCGTATGCAGATATGTTAACCCTTTTGTTGGCTCTATTTATTGTATTGTTTGCTATGAGTGAAATAGATGCTCAAAAATATGAAGACTTATCTCAAGTTTTACATAGTGAATTTGCAGGGGGCGACGGCATGATGGAACATAGTAACAGCCCTATTGATGCCTCCGTCCCTGGAGAAATAAAGGAAGAGGAAGACAAGGAACAAAAAGGGAAAAAAGAGTTAAAACAGTTAGAAGAACTCCAACAACAAATTAACACGTATATTAAAGAGAATAATCTTTCCGATGTGTTAGGAACAAAATTGACGGAGGAAGGCCTGATGCTTTCGATTTTAAACGATGTGTTCTTTGATTCCGGCAGTGCGGAAGTAAAGGGAGATGGAAAACAGATCGCTGCAGAAGTCTCCGAATTTTTATACTCCGACCCGCCACGACAGATTTTAGTAAGTGGGCATACAGACGATCAACCGATTCATACAAGCGAATTTACCTCCAACTGGGATTTGAGTGCGATGCGTGCGATCAACTTTATGCGTTTACTGCTGGAAAATGAGAAGCTGGAACCTCAGTGGTTCAGTGCAAAGGGCTACGGGGAACATCAGCCGATTGCACCTAATAATAGTGAAGAAAATCGGGCTATGAATAGACGGGTGGAAGTCCTCATCCTTCCGAATTATGACACGGCTTCGGAAAAAGTACAGTAATACCAAGACGGAGGGCAGCCCTTAAAAGAGGCTGCCTATATGGTTTGTTTCTTTTTATTCATTTTGTGCAGAGTATGCCTGGTTCCCCATTCATGCATCGCTTCCAGAATCGGTTCGAGACTCGCGCCGTACTCTGTAATGGAATACTCCACCTTAGGAGGTACCTGCGGGTAGACTGTGCGTTCAATAATGTCTTCTTCTTCGAGTTCGCGCAGCTGTTTTGTCAGCATTTTCTGTGTAATTCCGGGCATTTTTCGTTTCAGTTCATTGAAGCGGTGCGTGCCTTTCTGTAGTAAGTGTAATAAAATGATAGGCTTCCATTTTCCAACGAGAATACTTAATGCATCTTCAACACGGCATTCCTCCGGTATTTTTTCCATTTCATCCCCTCCTAGGTATCATTTTAGATACTATACCACTTTGAAGTGCGTACTTATAATTTTTTTCCTTATCTTCTATAATAACATGGTAAAGCAGGAACTTCCTTATTTGAAGAAAGAATGGTGAAATAGCTGTGAAACAATATCGCATAGATCAAAGCAAGGGGATGGAATTTGGTATTTATACGTTAGGCGATCATCTGCCTGATCCGCATACAGGGGAGAGAATTTCGGCAGAGCAGCGGATTCATGAAATTATTGAGTATGCCAGGCTTGCTGATGAAGCGGGGCTTGATTTTTTCAGTGTGGGGGAGAGTCACCAGGACTACTTTGCCACCCAGGCCCACTCCGCTGTTCTCGCCGGAATTGCCCAGGCTACGAAAGATATTAAAATCGCAAGTTCCTCCACCATTATCAGTACATCGGATCCGGTCCGGGTCTATGAGGATTTCGCAACGATTGACCTTATTTCCAGAGGACGAGCAGAGATTGTGGCAGGACGTGCTTCCAGAATCGGGCTTTTTGACTTGCTCGGGTATAATGTTCGTGATTATGAAGCTCTATATGAGGAAAAGTTTGATCTGTTGTTGAAAATCAATGAGCAGGAAACTGTAACATGGGACGGGGACTTCCGTGCTCCGTTAAACAATGCGAAAGTACTGCCGCGTCCACAGCAGGGAAAGCTGCCTATATGGCGTGCTGTTGGAGGAACCCCTCAGAGTGCCATCAAAGCCGGGTATGCCGGAGTTCCTATGTTCATGGCCCATTTAGGAGGGCCCGTCACGGCATTTAAAAGAACAATAGATGCCTACCGGGAAGCGGCCCAAAGCAGCGGTTTTGACCCTTCGAAGCTGCCGGTAGCTACGGCCGGTTTTTTCTACGCCGCCGAAACCTCCCAGCAGGCCCTGAAAGACATGTATCCCCATATTAACGAAGGCATGAAAAAGACCAATGGACAGGGTTTTTCGAAACAGGTTTTTGCCCAGGGAGCAGATAAACGAAGTGTGATGAATATCGGAAGTCCTCAGGAAATTATTGAAAAAATTCTTTATCAACATGAAGTGTTTGGCCATCAGCGCTATATTGCCCAGATCGATTTTGGCGGGATGCCGTTTGATAAATTAAGAAAAAACATTGATATTATCGGCACGGAAATACTGCCGGCTGTAAAAAAATACACAGCAAAACAGCAGGAGGAATAAGAAATGAATGTTGTTGTAGTGGCCGGTTCCATAGCCGGTTCAAAAACACGGACCGCCGTCGATTATACAGTGAAATCGTTAAAGGAAAACTATTCAGATGTCGACGTCACGCTGCTTGATCTGGCAGAATATAATGTTCAGTTCAGTGACGGAAGGAATTATCTGGATTACGATGGGGATACGGGCTATGTCGCCCGCACCTTGATGAAGGCGGAGGTCCTAATCATTGGTACTCCCATTTTTCAAGCCTCCATCCCGGGCTCATTAAAAAATGTCTTTGATCTACTCCCGGGAGACGGGCTGCGTGATAAAACAGCTGCCATGATCGTTACCGCTGGCTCGGCAAGACATTATTTAATCGCTGAGCAGCAGTTGAAACCGATCCTTGGCTATATGAAAGCACAAATCGTACAGAGCTACGTATTTATTGAAGAAGACAATTTCTACCGCCGGGAAATAACAAATGATGATGTGTTGTTCCGCATCGACCGCCTGCTGGAAGATACCATGGTGCTGGCGGAGACCTCCGCCAAAATCCGAGAAGCAAAAGAAGCAGAATATGACTTTTAAGGGAAAAACCCATGGGCGGACATTTGTTCCTTTATTTCCTCCAAATCAGTAAATTTGATGCTGGGTCCGGACATTTATTCCGTTATTCAAGCTTTTTAACCGGTGAACGGCTCCGTTTCAGGCCAATAGCGGAACAAATGTCCGCATTCCCTTTAAATATTAGCAAAATCGTTAAAATAGAGGAATAAATGTCCCATTACATTACCTCAATTGATACGTTCGCCTCCTTTTCTCTCCACTTGCGGCTGTCAAGGCACCTTTTTCTACCAATTGGTAAAGGATACGCCTGGCATGACGGTCACTGACGTTTAGATGCCGGGCCACATCATTTGGAGAAAATGGACGAAGAAGGCGGCGGGCAAATCTGACTATTTCTGCTTCTGCGGGGGTGAGGGTGGAAGATACTTCTCCTGATATGAACTTTCCAATAAAAGCAAGGATTAGCTGCTGACACTGTTTGGGTTCATCTCGTATGGATAAATAAGCGATCGGTAAAAACGTCCAACCGTCCAGAGCAAGCAGAGAATGACGCCAGCATAAATCTTTAAAACGTCTGACATCAAGGTCTCTGCCGTGAGGGCCGTATCCCTGAATTTCAACCCCCCCTTTTGCCCCGCCGGGCATATAAGCAAGATCCAGGTAACGAAAACCATTATTAAAATCACGTACCTCCCATTCCGGATATAGATAATCAAAATTACCCACTGCCGGAAACCACACACGCTGCAGGAATTCTATCGTTCCATGTCCCAGCCCTTTCTCCAGTATTTCACGTCTTCGATGATGTTTCTCTTCGGAAATGTTTTTTTCAAGCCATGCATGATACGTTTTTTCATATGGAAGAATGAGTGTCACATCCTTTTTGAGGAAATAAGAGGAAAAGTAGAGGCTTCATTATTATACCAAAGGACGCTCTCCCATGAAATATTAGAAAAGCGAACCCCTGCGTCATAAAAATACGATTTTTCTAATTGTATGGTATTTTCCTCATTCATTCTTTCAATTGATACTTCTAAAGTAGTTGTCTGTCCTTCTTCCAGTGGAAGTTCAAGATCGGTAAGGAAGGCCGCGTTCCCTTGAAGTGACCGCTCTTTTTCGGTTAATATCACTCCCTGGTCATTTTGCCAAATGTCGGCAGCCGCCAATCTGGAAATCCAATAAAAAAAGCGGGATTAGGCCCGCACTTGTCTTAGATGTCATATAGAGAGCAAAAGAAGGGAAGGCTATGACGGGTGATAAGGATGAAGGCAGATAAAAATGATTTTAATAAATACAGTGAAGCCATTGATAAGATTCAGGAAGGCAATAATGAAATGATTGAGCTGTTTAATGAAATGGAAGACGATGAACCTGTCATCGAGTATACTCCGGAAGTGTTGGAAAACATTGAAAAAGCTAAAAAGAAGTATGGGAGCGGGGTGGTGGACGAAAAAATAAATACGGTTGTGGGGGAAATGCTTTCCTGGCTGGAGCTGGAGGACGTAACCATAGACGAGCCAGACAGAGATAGTACATAATATGGGAAATCCCCTGTAAAGGAAGATGAATATTGATTCTCCGATTAGAAATAACATATCAAACGAAAAAGGGGACAAAGGCTGTATTTCGTTCCGAAGAAATGTCCGCGGAGAAGGCGGAAGAGATTGCGGATGATTTTGAAAGAACAGGCCGTGTCCACCATATCGTCTTTTTGGACTATGTTGAAACGACCTGGACAAGAAAAGAATTAAAGGAATATCAAAGCGAAATTCAAACCGAACCTCATGATATTAGCGTGTATTTTGATGGAGGATTTGACCGGAATTCCAAGAAATCCGGGTTAGGGTGTGTGATTTATTACAATCAAAACAGCACCTCCCTCCGGCTTCGCAAAAATGCGAAGGTAGAAGAACTGCATACGAACAATGAAGCGGAGTATGCAGCATTATATTTGGGGCTGCAGCAACTCGAAGATTTAGGAGCGCACCATATTCCTGTTACCTTTTATGGGGATTCCCAGGTGGTTCTTAATCAATTGAAGGGAGAATGGCCGTGTTTAGAAAGAGACCTCTCCTATTGGATCGATCGGTGCGAGGAGAAGCTAAACGTATTAGGTATGGAGCCGGAGTATGAACAGATACCGCGGAAAAAGAATCGTGAAGCGGACCGGCTGGCCTCTCAGGCCTTGCAGGGTATTGAAGTGAGCAGTACAAAAGAGGTATAACATTTCTTAGAATAGAAGAAAGTTTAGAGGTTGGCGTTTTTGAGAGCCACATCCAGCTCCCCGCCGCTCGCGGCCCTGCAGGACGCATGTCAGTCCGGCTCTGCCCCAGGACGCGGCGTTATGAGCCGCACTTCTACTGTTCAGGGAGCCCGCACTTTTTGAAGTATGTAGGAACAGGAGGGACGGACGGAAGCGTCCCTCTTGTTTTTTAGCAATGATGATGATCCATGCCGGCAACCAAGTCGGGATCCAGGCATTGAATGGCGCAGAAGCACTTTAAATCCACTTCAATGCAGTGCCTGGTGCGTTCCAGCTCATCAACGTCACATAACGAAACGGGATCGACACAGCATTTGTCAAAGTCCAGATGGCAATCTGGAGCCAGCATGGACAACGTAGCGCAGCAGGTATCTTTATCTATGCTTTCAACACGGAAAAAGACCGTTTGGAAACAGTCCTTTTTTCCAATCGCTCCAGTAGCACTGAAATAGTCGCCGTTTTTATCTTGAAGCACAAAAGGAATGGTGTCCAATCCATTATTATTTCCATTGCCGCTTAATAACATTTTGTTAAAGCAATTATTTCTGCAACTGCCATTGTTATTATTCTCTGCCTCGTCCTGTGCCTTCTTTATAGCAGCAACAGCACTGCACACACAACTGCCGCTATCTTTTCTTCTGTGGTGGTGATGTTCTTCCATTACAGTTTCTTCTTCTCTTTCTTCTTTGCGTCTTCTATTTCCCATGTTTTTCACTCCTTTAAGTTTCTTTCCTTATCATCATATATCCAATGGTCCAGGATGGTGTTGAGTCTTTCACCCAATTTGAATGCCCGAAACGCCTGGTTTCAAAAATTGGGCACTGTAAGTTTGGAATCAAACCAACAGAGCAAAATTTTCCACATTATGTTTAAGTATACTATTATATGGAAATAGTCAAATGAAATCTAATGAAAGGAGGCTGGAAATGAAAAGGAGCATTGCTTTGATTTCTTCCTTAAGCCTACTGTTGTTTGGCGTGTATGCCTGTGGTTCAGAAGAAGAAGCGAATGAATCTGATAATGAAACAGAAGGGCAGGAGGATGCAGCGGAGGAGGAGACAGAGGGAAATGGTTCGGTCGTCTCTCTTATAAATAGCGAAGAAGAAGAAATAGGAACAGCGGAAATAAAAGAAGCAGAAGAGGGGGTACAAATGAACCTGGAAGCCTCTGACCTTCCTGAAGATAGTGAACATGGATTTCATATTCATGAAACCGGGACTTGTGAAGCTCCGGATTTTGAGTCTGCCGGGGGTCACTTTAATCCTGGAGACCAGGAACATGGTTTTGACAGTGAGGGCGGACCCCACGCAGGAGATCTATCCAACCTGACGACCGATGAAAACGGCGAAGTATCAGAAGAATTCAAAGCCGGTGAAGTCACCCTGCAGGAAGGAGAAAATAATTCCCTGTTAAACGGTGATGGCACAGCCCTTGTTATTCATGCAGAAGCAGATGATTATGAATCCCAGCCTTCCGGAGATGCCGGTGATCGCATAGCCTGCGGCGTGATTGAAGAATAATAACGGGCGGCCGGGCCTCGGCCCCCGTTTTTAATCGCTGGTTTATCTAGTTGTTTTTCACTTGCAGCCCAAAATATTCTTGAGCCAGCTCAAGAAAGTCCTCCCGGGTGACGTTTTGCTTTTGTGATGTGCCGTAAATACGCCTGGTTAAAGAAGTATCCGTTAATGTAATATTTCCATTATCGGTAAGCTGCGTAATGAGCGGAGTTTTATAAACGGAGAGTCCTTATGCTCTTTGATAATACTCTGGATTTCATTCATCTCCTCGGAGACTTTCGTTAAGGGACGTCTGGAATCAAAACCATAACCAATTTTCCAGTCTTTGTCTTTATGCTTTAATTTCATTTCAAGGATGGAGTCTCCATATTCGCTGTCTAAGGCGGTCACTCGAAAATCGCCATTTCTCGAACTTATTGTTTCCCCGTTTAACGGCACAGGTTCTAAAGGGAGATTGGCTCCAAATCCAGTGTCCACTAAATAGAAGTCGTCTTCGTGCATCAGAAGAATCGCAGCGTGTGTTCTCCCTAAGTTGTTCCATTGTTGTGATTCATTGTTGTATGTTTCCCCCCGGACGAGCGTGGCATTAAATCCATTTTGCACCAGAAAAAAATACAGCAGTGAATTTAATTTCCCTCTTTGTTGTTGAGAATTTTATTTGTTAGATGGTCTCTTGTTACCGGCTGGAGGCTGCCCCTTAATAACGTTAAATTTTCAAATGGGAAGGCCGCTGCTGTTTTTTCCAGGAGACGGGGGAGAGAATCGAAATCGACGGGTTCATCCTCCGGCATATTAATTCTTTGGCGGAATCGCTTATTTATTTCCGTTCTCATTCCAGCACCTCTTTTCGTATGTTTTTCGTCTATCATTATATTCTGTTTTTCTAATGATACCTTCGGTGAGATGGAGGATCTTTATCTACAACTTTTGAAGGAGATTATAAAGAGAAAATAAATTCCCGATGGCCTGCTGCGACCATCGGGAAGGGTACTACCTATTCAATATATCGTCTTGCTCCGGCAAATTCTATTTCATAGGCAGAATTCTCCCAGTCTTCGATGATTTCCACGGTGCTGCTGGAATTCGGAGAGTGGATCATGCTTCCGTCTCCGGCATACATACCGACGTGGTGGACGCTTCCTTCCCCTTCATCATAGGCGAAAAACAGCAGGTCGCCTTTTTGCAGGTTATCGCGGTCGACAGCCTCGCCATGGGTGGCCTGTACGGAAGAATCACGCGGGATGGTAATACCGTGAGAATCATAGACAGTATGGGTGAAACCAGAACAGTCAAACCCGAACCCGGAAGTTCCAGCCCACAAATAAGGAAGGCCGAGAAACTGTTTCCCGGTTTCTACTAAATCGCTTCCGTCCGGCGCTGGAATATCGTCTTCAGCAGCATAAACAGAGATATCTGAAGCTGGCAGCCATTTATTGCCGTCGCTTGGGGTAGCAACAAGCACGGCTTCTTCTTTTTCGTTTATCACCGGCAGGCGTGTATTATAGCTGAGTTCTTTAAACTTGGAATCAAGTTTTTTATTCGTGTAGAGCCAGGTGGTTGGCTCGGTGACAAGCGCAAAAGGCTCTTTATCGGTATGGTTGAATCGTTGATTGTCAGCCAATTGGTCTTTTGGCATCCATGCTGGATAGCCCAATTCATTTTTCGGAGTAGGCTGGCCATCTGCTGCGACTTTCACCCAATCTGGCTCTTCTTCCAGTATGGTCACCTTGCTTCCATACAATGCCTGGGTTTGCAGTTCCCCGACCAGCCAAAGTTTTTCATCCAAGGACATACTTTCGGTCCAGGTCCACAAATCGGCGGGGTTGGATACAGCTGGTTCGTCCACCTCACGTAAATCTCCCGGAGTGGTCCAAAGGGAAGCGGCAGAAACATCAATATATGCTTCCTCTCCGGCAGAAAAGGTACCTTTGGCAGACACAGAGCCGGAAAACAGCACGCATGCTGTGACAACAGTGATCAAAGCAAAAATCCATGACTTGCAGCAATTTTTCAATAACAGCACCTCCAAGAATTAATTTAATCCAAGTCCTGGTCGGTTCGACAGTTCAATGGTGTTTCCCTGCCATTGCATCCCTCCTTGTACGCCCTGATCCTGCAGCCAGAGTGCAGCATCAAGGTCATATTTTGTGATATTACTGTGGGCGTAAGCCAGATGAGCGGCCGCTGTAACCGATAGATGGGATTCCATCATACTGCCAATCATGCATTCTATGCCTGCGCTTTGGGCCATATCAGCAATCTGTCTGGCCCGGCGGACACCGCCGCATTTCATTAGTTTAATATTAAGCAGATCCACCGCTTCCTCTTTTACCAATCGAAACGCATCTGCCGGAGAAAAAACACTCTCGTCCGCCATGATAGGGGTGTCTACTCGTTCGCGGATATATTTCAAACCGGCAATATCGTGGGCCGGGACCGGCTGTTCCACTAATTCAAGATTTGTTTTTTCTTCGAGTACGCGGATAATTTTTACAGCCTGTTTGCTGTTCCAGCCCTGATTGGCGTCCAGGCGGAGCTTCACTCTGTCCCCGGCAGCTTCACGAATCTTGGAGATACGCTGAATATCCAGTGCTTCTTCGTTGCCGACTTTTATTTTTAATATATCAAAACCCTGCTCTATGGATTGTTTTGCATTGTCCTGCATGGTTTCCGGTTCATCGATGCTGATGGTCATATCGGTCACAGGAAATACGGCACCCCCGCCCAGGTATTGGTGAAGCGGAAGCCCAAAAACTTTGCAGCAGGCGTCATGTAGAGCGATATCTACGGCAGCTTTGGCACTCGTGTTCGCTGCACAGCTTCTTTGCACGGCGGTTAAGATGTCTTCCAGCTGTTCAATATCACGGCCAAGGACTGCTTGTTTTATTGGCCCCTCCATCGCGGCCTGGATACTCTCCAATGATTCCCCGGTGATCTGCCATGTAGAGGAAGCGGACCCGAGGCCGCTGTCCCCGTTTTCAAGCTGAATGGTTACATTAATAACTTCAATGGCATTAATGCTCCTCAGGGCCGTTTTAAAAGGTTTTTCCAAGGGCAGTGATGTTTTTTGTGTCATTAATTCCGTAATTTTCACGATGTCTGACTCCTTTTTTCCGATATCATCTGCATTGGCTTCAAGCTGCTTTTACAAAAAGGACAGTAATTGTGCGGTAAGCAGGCCGAAGTAGGTCCCCAGGAAGGACCCGGCTAGGGCCATAACCACCCCTATGGGAATGAGCGCGCGGTGATAGGCACCGGCAAGCAGCGGGGCGGAAGCCATGCCGCCGATATTGGCCAGACTTGAGACACCAAGTGTAAATAGATCCAGTTTGAAAACCTTCGCCGCTAATGCCATGATGAGACCATGGATAGCGAGGATGATAAAACCGGTGAAAATGTAAATGGGAGCCTGCCAAAAATCAGAGAAATCTGCTCTGGATGCAATCAGTGCGATGACAATGTAAAGGAAGACATTGGCTATATCCATGGATCCGGGAATGTTGGATACTCTTGTCATAGCAAGCATCACTCCCGCTATAGAGACAATGAATATGGTCCACGTGAGCGGACTGACAATATCACCGTAGGAAGGAAGCATGCCGCCAATACTTGTAGCCACAGCAGATCCAAATACGCCAAGGGCAATCAAGCCCATTAAGTGAACAAAGCTCGTTTTTTCACCCTGTTTCCGTTCCTCTTCTTCCACTAATTCTTTACTTACTTCATCAAGATGAGAGGTGTTAGCTTTTGCCCAGCGGTTAAAAACAGCCGCAAACGGGACAAGCCAGAACATAATCATCACCCAGGTGGAATAGTTAATAGTATCCATTACCAGCGCATAACCAAAAATATTTTCCGGGATATCCAGGATTCCTTGAATAATTGCCATATTGGCAGAACCGCCGGTCCAGCTTCCCGTCAAAGCGCCGAATGCCTGCCAGGTATCTGTGACATAAAGGCCCTTAAAGAGGAGATAAGTCACTACAAAACCAAGAATAATGCTGACAACTGCAGTGAAGTATCCAATCAGCATTTTTGGCCCTAGTTTGATAAGCTTACGTAAATCACAGTTTAATAACATTAATAAGATCAAAGCAGGTAATATCGCATCTCTTACTGTACCGTACGTATTGTCGACTGCTTCGCTGTCCCCCAGCACCCCGATGGTTTTTAGGAAGGCACCGGCAAAATAAATAAGGATAATACCAGGAACGTACTTGAAGAACCTGCTGTCCGAGCTTTTTTCAATGTAAGCAATAAGCCCGGCCAAACCGATCATGATTCCCAGATATAAAAAGCCGTCCTGAATCATACAAGAACCCCTTTCTATGAAATATGTAATAATATAAGAAAAACCCAGCCAATAGGAAATTAAATTCCTATCAGCTGGGTTTTATCTACGTTGTAATAGATAAAGCAGCGTGATTGAAGTTATTCTGATTCAAGTGCCTGTTCATATTTTATCTGGGCATGTCTGAAAGCAACAATAATTGCCTTTTGGGAGGATCCGAGATAACGGTTCATCACCCGGTTTGTTACGGCATCACTGTCCCAGATATTGTGACCGGTGAACAGAGACTGCACGAACTTTTTGGTTAGTCCGAGAACAGAAGTACAGTCTGCATCTACAATAGTGCCGTCGGTGCGGTCAATAACGAAACCTACAAAAAAAGTGTCGTATTGTTTCATGATAGGGTTGTTTTCCGGAGATTTCGCTTCTCCAACGACATACACCGTTTTTTCATCATACATGGTATCTTGCTCCTGAAAAGCCAGTCAGACTCCGCATGGGGGTTCATCCGGAAAAGATAAAGATATATAACGGAATGATCTGCTTTTGGAGATTTTTTTAAATATTAACACAGATAAAGGTTATCCTCAATAGTAAATTTTAAGTCTTCTGACATCTCCTGCTGTGCTGAACGAATATAAAGCTGATACATCCGCTATACGTGCAATTTTTGGAGATATATGTCTAATAATGGACATACAGCGCTAAAAGCTTATTTTATGGAAGTTTACGGTATTTGTTTATTTGTTTCATTTTTCCTAGTCTATAGGGGATAGTGATTAATAAGAATATATTTATTTAAGAAGGAGGTTAAATGTGGAAAATAACAATGATCAAAAAGGATTGACTACGTTTAGTCAAACGCTGAAAGCTCCGGTATTTATTATTTCTTTTATTCTTGCTGCAGCTTTTGTTATTGTCGGGATTGCCCTGCCGGCGTTTGGCGATTATATGGATGCAGCATTCACCTGGATGACGACTAATCTGGGCTGGGCCTTTATTATAGGAGCCAGTGTTTTTTTAATCGTTACTATTTACCTCATCTTCAGCCCTCTTGGGGAAATTAAACTCGGTGAAGATGATGAAGATCCGGAGTATCCCACAGGAGCCTGGTTTGCAATGCTCTTTAGTGCAGGGATGGGGATCGGCCTGCTTTTCTGGGGTGTCTCCGAACCACTGAACCACTATGACTGGCCGCCTCTGGGAGAAGCTGGTACGGCAGCAACCGTACATACCGCGCTGCAATATTCTTTCTTCCATTGGGGATTTCATCCTTGGGCGATCTATGCGGTTGTTGCCTGTGCTCTGGCCTACTTTTCTTACCGTAAGGGACTCCCAATGCTGCTGAGTTCCACCCTCGAGCCGATTCTTGGACGCGACAACCTGAACGGCACTTGGGGGAACCTGGTTAATATTATTGGGGTACTGGCCACGCTGCTTGGTATTTCTACTTCTCTTGGTCTTGGTGTGATGCAGATCGGAGGAGGGCTGGAGCAGTTGTTCGGCATCCCCAACAACCAGGGGCTCTGGGTCGCTATCGTGGCAGTTGTCACAGTCCTTGCTATTATTTCAACGTCCACCGGTATTGACAAAGGAATTAAATGGCTGAGTCAGATTAATCTGAGTGTTGCCGGCCTCTTAATGTTGATCGTGTTTGTAGTGGGGCCGACATTGTTCATCCTGAATGCTCTAACTCATTCTACCGGAACATACTTCCAAAATCTGATCCATATGTCCTTTGGACTGGATGCAGCAGGGGAAGGGACAGAAGGATGGTATCAGGCCTGGACCATATTCTACTGGGCATGGTGGATAGCCTGGGCTCCATTTGTCGGCTCTTTTATCGCTCGTGTATCCAGAGGACGCACGATCCGGAGTTTCGCCGTCGGAGTGCTGCTCGTTCCCACAGCTGTCAGTATGGTCTGGTTCAGTGTATTTGGCGGAGCTGCGCTCTATAATCAACACTTTGCTGGTGTCAATATTCTGGAGGCCGTTTTGGAGGATGAAGCGCAAGGCTTCTTCGCCTTGTTATCCGAGTTCCCGGTATCTGGTCTGTTGATTGCCGTAGCAATGATCTCGGTAGCTGTCTTCTTCGTGACATCTTCGGACTCTGGAACGTATGTGATCGGCATGCTGACATCGAAAGGGAACCCTAACCCGCCGCTTGGGGTACGTATTACATGGGGAACGATCGAAGGTCTGTTTGCGATCGTGCTCCTTTTAGCCGGAGGCCTAAATGCTCTGCAGACAGCGTCCTTTCTCGGTGGTTTTCCATTTATGCTTGTCATGCTTTTAATGGTGTATTGCCTGATTAAAGCATTGTATGACGAACTCCGTGATGGATCGCTTCCACTGGAGAGACAGCGTATTTTTGCTGCACTGGAAGATCTGCAGCGCGAAAGAAAAATTGATGAAGATGTCATCACCGAAGAAACCAACGATGAGTCAAATAAATAAGAAATTCCGAGAGCTGTATCAAAAGGGTGCAGCTCCTTTTTTATGACAAAACGTTCCTTTTATAGGGAGAGATATCTTTTTTAAAGTGAAACATAGCAGAGGGCGTTTCGTATATTTCTGAAAGCACGCAAATAACAACAAGGGGAGACAAGTTATGTTTAGTTGGATATTTATCATGGCACTGGCGTGTATAGAGTTAAATCCCTTCGTCTGGATACAGGGACTACGCCGCGGAAAACCCTTTTTGGCTGCTCAAGCCGGCCGGTATCTGATTGGTCTGATACTCAGTTTTGGGATCATTTATTTTCTTTTAATTGATATCTCTCTGACTGGATTAATGAATACGTTCGGCTTTATCATAGCCGGCAATTTGATTCTTTCCGGCTTATTTCATGCCTCCGCCCGAAAAGACGATGGAGACGAAATGAAAGAAAAAAGGAAAGAAAAGTCCAAACGAACCATCGTTGGGGTTCAAAGCGGAGTGGGCCTTTTATTTTTGATGGTCCTTTTATTTCTGAACTTCGTCTATCCGTTCACAGTTACAAAAGAGCTGGCAGAAATGGGGGACATAGAAACCAGTACAGATCAGATTGAATCGGTAACGGAAGAATCAGTACGTTCTGTCCCTTATACGTATGCACGGTATAAATCAGAAATCGTATTCGGGAACATTGATAATTATTCTTTCTATGAAATGGGCGAATCGAGTATACAGAAAATAGAGGATGAATTGTTTTGGGTAACGCCGATTGAGTATGCCAGCGTATGGAGATGGTGGCGGGCGGACAGCGTCCCGGGATATATTATGGTGAGCGCTGAAGATCCGAATGCGGAAGCTCAGCTTGTAGATGATTACAATATGAAATATCTGCCGAGCGGTTTTCTGGAAGATAATCTGGAACGTCATGTTCGGCAGAGCTACGAAGATATTGTACTGATGGGGGCCTCCTTTGAACCGAATGACGAAGGGAAGCCGTATTATGCGTATTCTTACGCCCATTATGATCATTACCGTTCCGGGCCGGATGCAGACGGCGTTATCCTCATTGATGCAGAAACAGGGGAGATGGAGCAACATGAGTTAGGGGAACAGCCGGAGTTTGTAGATAATGCCATTGATTACCGCCTGGCCCTTAATTATGCGGAATGGTTTGGGAAATACAGCAATGGTTTTCTAAATTCAATTTTTGCCAAGGAAGGGGTTCATGAACCGACCAGCGATGAAGAAATGATTGGAGTGCTGGGCCCGGACCATGATATGTATTGGATGGTGGACCATATGCGTCCGAATCAGGATTCCAACACAATGGTTGGATTCACGATGGTAAATGCACAGACCGGCGAGGCAACCTATTACACTGGCTCTTCTGGGCTGTTAAATGCTGGCGGTGCCCGTGAAGTAGTCAACAAATCCTTTCAGCGGGAGCAGTGGAGCGGAACGCAGCCGGTATTATATTCTGTTTATGACAATTACACATGGGTGGTTCCGGTCGTGGACCAGAACGGCTTGATGAGAGAAATAGCAATGGTACATGCCGAGACGGGGACCATAGCCTCTGGTTCTTCGCGGGAAGAAGCCTTCCGCAGTTACCGGCAGACTTTGGCCAACGAATTGGACGCGGATAATTATACGCCAACTGATGTGCTTGAAGAAGAAACGGTGGAAGGTACCGTTTACCGGGTGAGTGATATGAATGACCAGGTTATTCAAGTCCTGCTTTCTGGAGAATCACGCGTGCTTGAGTTTGATGTGTCGGAGATCGCAGATGTGGTTTTCCTGCGCGAAGGAGATAAAATAGAGGCCCAGGTAGTGGACACAGAAGAAAATGTGCTTAATGTGATCGAGTACACCAACCTCACCGTCGAAGAAGAATTTGGCGGAGTGGAAGAGTTTGAAATTGAAGAAAATACAGGAGAAGAAACACAGACGGATTCTTCCGGCCCCCAGGGGGACCAGACAGATGGATAAGGAGAAAGAAGTCGGGGACAAAAGGAAAAAGTGTTAAAATGACGGACACAAAATACCCGAACGGCTCATCGAAGAATCGTTCGGGTATTTCTTTTCCTGTAATGGTTTGTCCCAGCCCCTCTCCGAACATCCACTGATTTTCCCGTTCCTTCCGGCATAATGATTATAAGAAAGCGCTGACATGATAAAATAGGGATAAACTGTTGTAGCAGCAGGGAGGATTTGGATGTTGCAGATTTTAGAGAATTATCAGGACGGTACTCTGGATACGATTTTCGGTAACGTAAACCACTGTATCGTAGTGGTCGATCGTCACGGTCTGGTCTCTTATATGAATGACAGCTATTGCAACTTTCTGCAAGTCGATAAAGAACAGGTGAAAGGCAGGCATGTAACGGAGGTAATTGAAAACAGCCGAATGCATATTGTGGTGGAGACAGGAAGGGAAGAAATTGCCGATTTACAGTTTATCCGTGGTAATTATATGATTGCCCACCGTATTCCCCTTCGATCAGAGGGCATGGTAGTCGGCGCCCTTGGAATGGTATTATTCCGGGATACAGGGGAATGGCAGGAATTAAACAGTCACATCCGGGAGTTATTTCTCGAAATGGAAACCCAACGTCGTTCTGCCAACAATAAAACTTTGTATTCGCTTCATGATATTATCAGCAGCTCTACGGAGATGCTGTCGTTAAAAAATAAAATAAAGAAGGTCGCTCCGGGGGATGTATCCATTTTACTGCGGGGCGAAAGCGGGACCGGCAAAGAACTGTTTGCCCACAGCATACATCATTTGAGTGAGAGGAACACCAAACCATTTGTCAAGGTGAATTGCGCAGCAATTCCAGAGCATCTTATAGAATCGGAATTGTTTGGATACCATGAAGGGGCTTTTACCGGCGCCAAAAAAGGAGGAAAACCTGGAAAATTCCAGCTCGCTAATGGAGGGACCCTGTTTCTGGATGAAATCGGCGATATGCCTCTTCATGCCCAGGTGAAAATACTGCGTGTCCTTCACGAGGGGGAGGTGGAAGCGCTTGGAGCTGTAGAACCACAAAAAGTTGACGTGCGTCTTATTGCAGCGACCAATCAACCCCTGGAAGAACAGATAGAAGAGCAGACATTCAGGGAGGATTTGTTTTACCGGATAAACGTCGTACAAATCGATATTCCTCCTTTACGAAAGCGCCCGGAGGATCTGCGTCTTTTGACAAAATACCTGCTGGAAAAAATAACAAAACGAACGGGGAAACGGATCGTTGAATGTTCTCCTGCTGTGTACGATGTGTTTCAACAGTATCATTGGCCGGGAAATGTAAGAGAGCTGGAAAATGTAATAGAAGCAGCGGTCCACTTGACGAATAAGGAGGCCATTGATGTAGAAGATCTGCCGGCTCAACTGCAGCCTGATTTGAATCTTCCCCGGGAGAATCAGACGCTGAAAACCATTATGGAAACCACCGAAAAGCAAGTGTTACAGCGTACCCTGAAAAAGGTGCACGGAAACAAAGGAAAAGCCGCGCAGATACTGGGAATAGGAAAATCCAGTCTGTATGAAAAATTAAAAAAATACCATATATAACGGATTCCGGAAATCCGGAAAACCATTCCAGTATTCTGGAATGGTTTCTTTTTTGCCTGTAGGAGCGGAGCGTTTGTCGATGTTTCTACCAACCAAAATTCTGGATGATTGGAAGCGCTTTCTCTGGCTCTTTTTTCCTCCCCCTGCCAGGTCTCGATATTCAACTTGGCATGAATGTTGCAAATGTAAATAGATGAATCAAACCAATGCAGGAAAGGGAGCGGTACAAAGATGGTCGCAAACAAGGTTGTATTTATCACGGGAGCCGCCGGCGGAATAGGATTTGAAATAGGGAAAGCGTTCGCGGAGCAGGGAGCAAAAGTGGTCATCACGGATATCAATGAAAAGGTAAAGGGGGCCGCAGAAGAAGTAACGGAAAAAGGAGGCGACTGCCTCGGGATGTTATGTGATGTGACCAGAGAAGAAGATTTAAAAGCAGCGCTGGATAAAACGGCGGGCCTGTATGGAAGGCTTGATGTGTTAATCAATAATGCAGGACTTCAACATGTAGCTTCTGTAGAAGACTTTTCCATGGAGAAATTTGAATTTATTACGAAAGTGATGCTTACAGCTCCTTTTATGGCAACAAAGCATGTCTTTCCCATGATGAAAAAGCAGAAGAGCGGACGGATTATTAATATGGCCTCGATTAATGGGTTAATTGGGTTTGCCGGAAAAGCCGGGTATAACAGTGCAAAGCATGGGGTCATCGGACTGACGAAGGTGTCAGCATTGGAGGGAGCAGAACATGGAATTACAGTTAATGCGCTCTGTCCGGGATATGTCGATACACCGCTTGTCCGCAATCAATTACAGGATTTGGCTGACAATCGAGGTGTCACGATGGAAAAAGTGCTGGAAGATGTAATCTATTCCCTCGTCCCGCAAAAACGGCTGCTGACGGTTCAGGAAGTGGCTGATTATGCGATATTTTTAGCAAGTGATAAAGCCCGCAGTGTTACGGGGCAGCCTGTTGTCATGGATGGCGGCTATACCGCTCAGTAAAAATGAAAAGGAGGAAAAGGAATGTTTGGGATTATACTTGGTCTTATTGTGTTAATGGTACTTGCCTATTTGGGCTGGTCCATCATCTGGGTAGCACCGATCGCTGCCGGAGTTGTAGCCCTGTCAGGAGGCCTTGATCTGCTGGAGGCTTACCGGGATACTTATATGGGTGGTTTTGTTGACTTTGCGAAGGAATGGTTTCCGGTTTTCATGCTTGGAGCTGTGTTTGGAAAATTAATGGAGGACACTGGGATGGCCCGATCCGTGGCGGCAGCATTGACAAAAGTAATCGGGACCAAACGGGCGGTACTTGGAGTACTGGCATCGGCAGCGGTGTTAACGTATGGAGGGGTCAGTTTGTTTGTCGTGGTGTTTGCTATATATCCCCTGGCTTTATCTTTGTTCCGGGAAGCCAATATCAGTAGAAAGCTTATTCCGGCAACCGTGGCTTTAGGGGCTTTCACGTTTACCATGACAGCCATTCCAGGTACCCCGCAGATCCAAAATCTTATACCGATGCAGTACTTTCAGACAGACGCAGCAGCAGCACCGGTGATGGGACTCATTGCAGCCCTGATTATGGCTGTAGGAGGCTATTACTACCTAAGGTGGAGAGAAAAAAAGATGGCTGAAAAAGGAGAAGTTTTCACGGAGCCTAAAGATAAAAATGTTTTAGAAGAGGAGAATGAAAAAGACCCTCTATTTGTATTGTCCCTGCTGCCTCTGCTGACTGTGTTGATCACATTGAATATTTTAAACTGGGATATTGTAATCGCTCTTATTTCAGGTATTTTATTAATTATGGTCTTAAACTTTTCAAAATATAAGCGTTTTGTTCAATCGATGAACAATGGGGCCGGCGGCTCTATCGTAGCTATCATTAATACAAGCGCAGCGGTTGGATTTGGAACTGTGGTAAGAGAAGTTCCTGGATTCGAGCGGCTGACAGAACTATTAATGGGCATCAGGGGCAATCCGCTCATCTCAGAAGCGATTGCTGTCAACGTTTTGGCAGGTTCGACCGGTTCCGCCTCCGGCGGTATGGGTATTGCACTGGAAGCACTAGGCTCCAAGTATTATGATATTGCGATGGAGACCGGCATCAGCCCAGAAGCTTTCCACCGCATCGCCTCCCTTGCCTCCGGCGGCTTGGATGCCCTTCCTCATAATGGGGCAGTTCTTACTCTCTTTGCCATTACAGGAATGAGCCATAAAGACAGTTATAAAGATTTATTCGTTGTAGCAGTACTCATTCCAGTGATTTCCGTTATAGTGGTGATATTCCTGGCTTCTATCGGTATTCTGTAAATTAATAGGAACCCACACCAAAAACAGGACCAGCTGCTCTCAGCTGGTTCGTTTGATTATAGGGGCTTGATCAGAAAGACGCAGTCCGATAGCGAAGGACTGGCTTTATTCCTTGTTGTATAACTTTTTAACAAGCAGCTTTTCATATTCATTCAATACCTCATCAAGCTTTGCACTTTTTTCCAGCATCTCCGGATCGGTCAGAGATTTATCTTTGCTAATATCGTGGAGCTGCTTCCTTAAGTTTTCTATTTGTCTCTGAATCTCTTCCATCTTGCTTGTCATAACGTTCCTCCTATTCTCTTACTAATAGTATTTACATTCCTAAATAATTTATAAACACCTTTTTTACATCCCATGGGTCAGGCCCCACCTAGATTGGACTGGGAAAGGCTTAAAAAGTATTTCAAATATTTCATTCAGCTAACAACTATGAAATCTCGAGTTTTTAAGACATACTATTTTTTTATTACGGGTAAAGCGCCCATATATTGAAAAAGGAACAGGTGGTGAAGCATTATGACAACAAAAACTAACGCGAAAATCACTTATGTTTGTATGGCAGCAGGAGGTGTCATAGGCGGCACAGCACTGCTGGTTAATCAAAAAGCAAAAAAGAATTCTTCCACAGGGGAGGAGACGTCCTCCGTGGGCAGCGAAAAGCAAAAACCAAAATACAAAATGAAGTATAGGACGAAAGTGGAACCCCTGAAAAAAACCCAAGAAATCATGAAGAACGTAAAAAATTCGGCGGGAGAAAGGTTAGAACGGAAAGGACAGAAAATGCAGAAGGAGGCGGGGCAGGAAGCGCCGGTTAACGTGAAGAGAGCAACCATCCAGCGTGAACATTCGGAAAATAACGATAAGCAGCCAAGGGCGCAGTAATCCCTGGAGAGTGGTAGTTCGTGAAAGAAAAATACAAAGACAAAACGTATGTATTAAAAGATTCGAGAGAAATATTTCACTACTCCAATGAGGAATATCCAACCTCCAGTGCCGGAGGAGAAAAGGAAAGGAATCTCAAAGAAAAAATAAAAGCAAAGACGAACGGTTTGCTGCCAAAAGCGGTGAACAGGGACAAATCAACAGAAAACAAGGAAGAGGATTTAGCAGCACAGGCAAAAGAGGTAACAAAAGAAGCAGTCAAGGAAACGGCAAAAGAAACGATGGAAAATATCGCGGATAAGAACTCAACAGAGGAAATCAAGGAAGAAGCAAAAGAGACGGCGGCGGAAACAGTCAAAAAAGAAACGGAAGATAGGCCAAAAGCCAAAAACGCCGCGGCAGCCTCACTGATCGGAAAGAAATTTTATGATGCTTTTGAGAAAGCAAGGATAGTCAAAGAAAAAGCGAAAGAGAATGCGGAAGAAGCTGCTCAAAAGGTTAAACAAGCCGGCGAAGGGGCGTCGGAGAAACTAAAAAACCAAACCGAAGAGGCAAAAGAGCAGGTTCAGGAAAAAGTAGAAGATACGAAGGAACAAGTCGAGGAACACGGGATTCCGTTTCAATCGGAAACAAATCGAGATAACACGGACGGTCCGCCAAACTCCGTTATAAAATCAAAAAAAGATCTCCAAGGATGCAAGGATATAAAAGGAGTCCGTTATATAAAAGGAATCAACGAACTTAAACGGTATGAAAACAGGAAAAGGAGCAGTCAGGTAAAAGGAATCAGTAAAAGGAAGGGCACAAAGGATATTAAAACTTTAACCTAAAGGAGTGAATTTCTATGGAAACATTAGAAAAACGTACAGATTCTTCAAGTCTTGCAGAGGTCATTGACCGAATTCTTGATAAAGGGGTCGTTATTGACCTTTATGCCATTGTTTCCGTGGTGGGAATTGAATTGATAACAGTAGAAGCACGAGTTGTTATTGCCAGCGTGGATACTTGGTTGAGATACGCGGAGGCAGTAGGGCTGTTAAGGGATGATGTACAGGGAGAAATCGACAATGAAACCGGTGGGAATGACAGAAGAGATCAACTGAATTTTGCTTAATTTGATCCAGGAGATGGAACCTGCCCAGGCATGTATACCTGTGCTTAGGCGGGTTTCCTCCTATAAATTAGAAAACGAGTATAAATAAGGAAGAGGAGGTCCAGGAAATGGCAGTGGAAAATTCTCAAACCAATCAAACGGAAAAAGAATCTTCTTCCCAGAAATCCTCCACCTCAAAACAATCTGGGGCATCCTCGGGGGCCGATCAAAAGAAAACTTCGTCTAATAACCAAAAGCAAAAGGAGAACCGGGACCAAAATATGGGAGAAGTATTCCGTATTCTTCGTTCTTTTTTTACAGAGCACATTGCCCCTCCTTTCCGTATTACCTCTATTGTAAATAACGAAGAGAACGGCTGGGAAGCCGAAGTGGAAGTAATCGAAGAAAAAGAATATATGAAAACATATGCCAAAGATCAACTGTTGGGAGTATACGAAGTGGCTTTAAATAATAAGTTGGAAATTATATCTTTTGACCGAATAAAGCTTCGTCCAAGAACTGCTTTGGTGGACAAAAATGAAGGGAGGCAGTAGAGGTGGCAGCAAAAACCAGGAAAAATAATGCACCCGCCTCCCGGAAATCCACCGACAGCGCTGACGGCCGGAATTCAAGAGGAGCGGAGGAACAGAAACAAAGCTATGGAAAAAAACAAATTCATCATGTGGACAGTTTTGTTTCATCAAAAAAAATTGAGGAGATTCTGAAGCGGTCTCTCCAATACTTGAATATAGGATATCCGGTTCATTTTACAGGAGCCTCCGGTGTTGGGAAAACGACAATGGCTATGCAGCTGGCTAAGCGTACAAATCAGCCGGTGGTCCTGTTGAATGGGAACCGCAGTTTATCCAATGTTGATTTGATCGGAGGTTTTTCCGGTTACACAAGCAATAAATTTGTGGATAATTATGTCCGCAGAGTCTATAAACGAGAAGATACACTAACAGAGCATTGGAAGGCAGGGCATCTATTCGAAGCGGCGGAAAATGGCTGGACCGTTATTTACGATGAGTTCACCCGTACGGAACCGGAAATAAACAATATTCTTTTGCCGCTACTGGAAGAAGGGATTCTCCCTTTATATGGAGCTAAACAAAAGCACTACTTCAAAAGTGTCCATCCTGATCTCAAGATGATTTTTACCAGCAATCCGGAAGAATACAGCGGGGTTCATGCAACCCAGGATGCGCTGCTTGACCGGATGATTACCATTCCTGTAGAGGAGTCAGACCGTGAAACCAAAGTCAAAGTGTTAAAGGAAAGCACAAACGTGGCAAAAAACGAAGCCGAGCTTATTATACGATTCATTGACAACATGCAGGCTGTTTGTGAAGAAGACCAAAGCAGGCGCTTAAGCTTTAGATCAGCCGTTATGATTGCGACTATCAGCAGACAGAACAAGATCAAAATAAATCCAAACCAAAGCGATTTCTTAAAAGTGTGTGTAGATACGGTTGGTGTGACGGTACGAAATTGCAAACATCTTTCTGATATGAAGGAGACCGAACAATTTATCCAGCAGGAAATAAAAGAAATATAGGAGGGAAACGTGTTGAGCGAGGAATTAGGCGTTTACATGTTTGGGGTCATTGAAGAGAAGGAGCCCGTGAATTTTGGGCATGTTGTTCTTGCAGAAGGAGAACGGCCTGTTTATACCATTCATAAAAATAACAGAGCAATGGTTGCAGCGGACGCTCCTATTCAGATATATGACCCCAGCAGGAAAAATCTGCAGGCCCATCAGGAAATAGTATCTAAGGTGATGGCTTCCTATGATATTATTCCGATGAGTTTCGGCAATGTGCTTGAAGGAACAGAAGACATTCATATTCTAATGGATAAGCTTGATGAACAATTCGATGAAATATTTCCGAAAATCAGAAACAAAATAGAGGTCGGCCTGAAAATTATCGGAAAAAAAGAATGGCTGTCAGAAAAAGTGAATCAAGAGCCGCATGTAAAGGCCCTGCAAAAACGAACCCGGAATAAAGAAAAAAATGCAAGCTACTATGATCGTATGGAGCTGGGAGAGACAGCTCATAAATTTATGATGAATCTTCACTATCAATTTGAAGAGGACGTATTTCAACCATTAGCGGACATGGCAGCAGCTGCCAAAAGTAATGAAGTAATCAGCGAACGGATGCTGCTGAATGCTTCTTTTTTAATTGATAAGGAAAAAGAAGAAGCATTTGATGCAAAAGTCAACGAGATTTACAATGAATGGCTGGATAAAGCAGAATTTAAATATACAGGACCGTGGCCGGCTTATAATTTCATTGACATCAAATTGAAAGCGAAGAACCCAACATGATTCACAAACTCTTCACCTGGCCGGCGTCCTTGTTAATGACGGTTGGAGATAAAGTGAAAGAAGAAGTAGATAAAGAATACTATGACCTGGAATTTATCCAGCAAAAACTATCCAATCTGCAAATGATGTATGAAATGGAAGAAATATCAGAAGAGCTGTTCTTGAAACAGGAAGAGATTCTGCTTGCCAGGTACAGGCAGGCAAAAGAGCGGGAACAACAGCTGACGCGGGACCAATTTAGGAAATAAGGAGGGCATTAAGGTTGCAAATACAATCTGATTCTCCTGCACTGATTTATGTCTACGCTTTTATCCCCACCGAAGAGTATGACCAACATTCATGGGTGGAGGCAGACGGAATGGAGCCTCCCCAAAAAATAGAAGGCCTCAGGTTGAATGACATGATTACAGCAGTCACGTGCAAAGTTCCAGAAAAGGACTATTCCCAAGATATCCTCCAAAAAAAAGTAGAGGATATGGAGTGGCTGCAGGGAAGAGCCTTTCACCATCATGAGGTGATGAATCAATTACATGAAAATTTCACCGTGATTCCGCTTAAATTTGGGACCATTTATGAACAGGCCGATCATTTAACAAAACGTATAACAATAGATAAGGAAAACATACAAAAGATATTTGCTTACCTCTCTGAAAAAGAAGAATGGAATATAAAAATTTACGTAGAGGAAGAGAAATACATCAAAAATATGATGGATCAGGAAAAGGAAGTAGAAAGGAAGAAAGAAGAGATAGAAAAACTTTCCCCCGGAAAACGATTTTTTGAGAAGAAGAAATTGGATCAGTTTGCCGAAGAGAAAGCAAAAGAGAATATACAGAATACGTGCAGGGCTATTCATGAAAAGCTTTGTGCCTCGAGTTTTAACGAGGAAGTGAAAAAAAACTGGGAGAGAAAAGTGACAGGGCGAAACGATGAAATGAATTGGAATGGCGTGTATTTAATCAAAACGGATTCGAGGGACAAGTTTTTGGATATTGTAGAAAACGAACAGCGGAAAGCAGAAGAAACAGGAGCAGGAATATCAATTGCAGTCACCGGTCCGTGGCCCGCTTACCACTTTTCTGACATGTAGGAAGAGGTGAACAAGATGGAAGATAACAGTTTAAAGAACCAGGATGTTTCGCTTTTAGATATTCTGGATGCTGTTCTGGATAAGGGAGTTGTACTCCGCGGAGATTTGACGATTACCGTCGCGGATGTCGACTTGGTTTATCTAGACTTAAAGGTACTGATATCTTCTGTAAGCAAGCTTCAGGAATCTGCATCGATGGGCGGTGAAACAGAAAAAGAAGGCCAGAAAAATGGCGGAAAGGAGTAACAAGGAGATGGAGAAGAACGCAGAAGTTACCAATACTGAAACCCGTCACCCAACCGGCCGCATTTCTCTTGACCCGGATAACGCAGAAGAAGGTCTTTCCCAATTGGTAATAACCGTGGTGGAACTGCTGAGAGAACTAGTGGAACGACAGGCGATGAGAAGAGTAGATCAGGGGGAACTCACCGAAGAGCAGATCGAGCAGGTGGGCGTGGCGCTTATGCAGCTTGAAGAGAAGATGGAAGAAATGAAACATATTTTCGGTTTGAACGATGAAGACTTAAATATTGATCTAGGTCCATTGGGTAATTTGCTTTAACGGATCAATGAGTGAAGAGGAGAGTGATCTTAATGGCAGCTTATCAGCATTCAACGCCAATGAATAATACAAGTAACCTTGTGGACGTGTTGGAAACGGTGCTGGATAAAGGAGTAGTCATAGCCGGAGATATTAAAATTAATCTTGCAGACGTCGAACTGTTGACCATAAAAATACGTCTTCTTGTTGCTTCTGTAGACAAAGCAAAAGAAATGGGAATAGATTGGTGGGAACACGATTCTCATTATTCCTCCGGCGCAGCCAGAGTACAGGAAGAAAATGAAGAGCTTTGGCAGCGTATAAGACAGCTGGAAGAACGTCAAGGCACAAACGCAGGAAACAGGGGAACGGTCCTTTCCGATACAAATGCGAAGGGAGAATCCACCAATGAATAACAAAGACATATGGCATGATATCTACACGCTCTTAGAGGATATGAGTCAAGAAAAGGAATCCTCCGTCAGCCGGGTCGAAGAAAGAACATGGGACCAAAAAGGAGAGATTCCTTTATGGAGGGTGGAATATCATTTAAGAGCAAAAACAGATAGGACCTCCTAATCTAAGGAGCTGCATCAATGGAGGAAGATCGGCTAAGTTCCGCATGTCCTGTGCCCACGCCGATCTGACCCGCTTCCTGCGGGCCCAAACACCGTTTGATGGGATCTTCGGCTGCTGCTTGAAAAGGAAACAGGCTAAAACCGCCACATCATGTGGCAGCGCCTGCATGACCAACATCCTGTTGGCCCGGAGTCACCGCCTTCCGCTTCTGCCTCGGTTCCATTTTCTTTATCACAGGAAAGGGGCAGCCTCTCTCATTTCCCTACGCCTACAATAAATTTCGGCATTCTGCAATGCATTGTTCCAGATCCTCAACAGCATGCTCCATTTTTTCTCTCGAATCACTATGAGCAACGTCGATGGCATTGTTTAAATGAGACAGTGCACTTTCGCATTCTGTAATACACTGCTGTAATTCTGATTGATCCACGATATGTCTCCTTTCTATATAGACGATCTTTCTTTAGGATGCTTTCTTTTTTCCCTGTATTCATATTTCAAACAGAGTTGTCGGGGATTACTGGCTGCAGCCTTTTATGGCTCAACGTCTCCGTCCTGTAAAAAATAAACACAAACATCCACAGCAGGCTGCTTGAGGACGCACGTATGTTGAAAACAGGGATGGAGAATCAAACTTGTGAAAAAATATACAGGCGTTTTTCCATCCCACAGTTAAGTCCGGTAAAGTGAAATTTTCTTTCTCTTTTTCCGACCGCCGAGTCTTGAAAATTATGGTGAAAAAAGGCACACTTATACGTAGAACTTAAATATTTTTCGACAGCAACTGCCTGGACAAGGAGGAAAAATGATGGAATTTGAACAGGTGATAGATAGAAATCAATCTAACTCAATGAAATGGGACTTTTATCCGGACCGATACGGGGCGGACGATTTATGGCCGATGTGGGTGGCGGATATGGATTTTCAGGCGCCGAAGCCTGTGCTTCAGGCCATGCAGGAAGTAGTGGAACATGGCATTTTTGGCTACCACCGCCGTCCCAAGTCGCTGTTTGATGCAACCACAGCATGGCTCGAGAAACGCTTTGACTGGAACGTGGAAAACGATCAAATTGTTTTTACACCAGGGGTGGTCCCCTCCATCAGTCATATTATTCAAACATTTACAGAAAAGGAAGACGGCGTTATCATTCAGCCGCCTGTCTATTATCCTTTTTATGCACTCATTCATAACAATGAGCGGACGCTGGTAAGAAATCCGTTGAAAGAAACCGGGCAGGGATTCACGATAGATCTTGAGGACTTAGAGGAAAAAATGAAGCAGGCCAAAATGCTGCTGCTGTGCAGTCCGCACAATCCGATTGGCAGGGTGTGGACGGAAGACGAATTATCCGCTGTTGCCGAACTGGCTGAAAAGTACAACGTGCTCGTCGTATCCGATGAGATTCATGCAGATATCGTGCTGGAAGGGCAGCATATCCCGTTTGCCAAAGCAGCTGCCGGTAAAGAAGTAGAGACAATCTCGTGTCTTGCTCCGAGCAAAACTTTTAACCTTGCTTCCCTGCAGCTTTCCTATGTTGTTTTTGAAAATAAAGAAGCAAAGAAAAAATACGAGTCTCACCTGCAGCGTGAATTTGTCGGTATCGATAATCCATTTGCCACAGTAGCTGCTGAAGCGGCTTACCGTTACGGGGAAGAATGGCTGGAACAGATGCTGCACTATGTCAGAAGTAACGTACACCGCGTTAAAGATTATATTGAATCCAACATGCCGGAAATGAAAGTAATAGAGCCGGAAGGCACCTATCTAGTCTGGATCGATATGCGTGAATTAAATATGGGGGATAAGGAATTGGAGAAATGGCTGCGGCACGAAGCCAAATTAGCCCTGAGTGATGGTCCTATATTTGGAAAAGAAGGAGCCGGATTTGTGCGGATGAACGTGGCCTGTCCCCGCGAAACTTTGGAAGAAGGTCTCCGGCGGCTGCAGACAGCGTACGACAATAAAAAATGACGATAGATAGGGGAAGAGAAGCCTATATCCAGAAAGTAGGCTGCTCCTCCCAAAGGTTACTTTGTAATCAAAAGTAATATTTTATAACTTTTTTGTGCTGGAAGGAATTAATAAAAAAAGTATCGAATACATTCCTTAGTATAGTACAAGATGTTTCGTACCTCGACGCAAAGACATGTAAACCATTAACATTCTGTACGTACGAAAAGGAGCCTGTTCATGATGCAAAATTATTTTGCGGAAGAGCTTCAGAAAGATTTTGAACGAAAACTGGGGCGTTTATTGACGGCTGATGAAAAAGAACTGATCCAGTGGATGGCAGATTCTCAGAAGGAGAAAGACCGGGCAGAGGTGGAAAAATGTTTTATGTTGAAGGCCGAAAGTTAGATGAATAAAAGAGGGAAAGTGGTTGAAAAAGCTGTCGCAAAAGTTTATCTTTTGAAAGACAGCTTTTTTACCCTTTAACACGGGAAGGAGTACCATAAAAGTGAAGACATTCCAGCTGGTGTCATTGCATCTTTTATTAAAACAGAAAAAGGATATTGCTACCTGCGAAGTCCCACTGGAAGAAGGCTTAATTATTAATCGGGAGGAAAAGGACAAATCCTGGTTAATCGAAGCTGTCGTTCCGACCAAAGAGGAAATGTTTTTCCGGGAGAAGATGGAGCAGGGAGAAAAAATGGTTTTGGAAGTTATCATTACAGACCGTCATAATACCCCGGCGCTGATGACGGGAAGCATAAGGCATATTATTACGCTGGAAGAAAAAATAAGTGTGATGCTCGATGCGAAAATGGCAGCCGGCAAAGATGATGTTTCTAAACTGATATTGGAAGAATTGATAAAGGATGGATACACAGGAGAAGACATGGTGAAAGAGTTTATGAACCGGAAGGAAGATCAGGTACAATGGTCGAAAAAGGCGGCACAGCAGATTTATAAGAATATGTCTGGATGACTTTATTATGGTTGAGTAAAAATAAAAACGGGAAGGATTACAAACAATGGGTAACAAATGCAGCAACGAAAATAAGGAAGATCAGGCATGAAAATTTTTACATTTTTTGATTATTACCATAATGAAGTGAAACTAGCTTTTGAAAAGAATCCTTTTTCTGACTCTCCGCGGCATGTATGGGTGATTTGTCGTTTTCAGGGGCAATGGCTGTTGACACGCCATCCACGAAGAGGGCTGGAGTTCCCCGGAGGAAAAGTGGAGAAGGGGGAAACTCCGGAAGAAGCGGCAGTTCGTGAAGTATGGGAAGAAACAGGCGGTATTGCAGAGATTGTAAAGCAAGTCGGTCAATACCGGGTCAAGGGACGGGCAGAAACGGTAGTGAAAAATATTTATTTTGCCGATGTCCAATCGATGGAAACCAAAAAAGATTATATGGAAACACTGGGCCCCGTCCTGCTTCGGAAACTCCCCAGAGAGCCGGATGACAACTACAGCTTTATTATGAAAGATGACGTCCTGCCGAAAACTCTTCATTATTTAAAAAAGCAAAAACTTCTGCCCCGGGGTGACATCAAGGAATGAAGACCTGGGAGGGGGCAGTTATTTTTTTCTGCTTCTTCTGATTAAAAAAGACTCCAGCGCTTCAATGCTTTTGTACATAAAGGCTGCTAAGACAGCGATGACGATTAAACTAAGCATTACCTGTCTGAATTGAAAGACCTGAAATCCATAAATGATGAGATAGCCCAGCCCCTGTTTTGCTACAAGGAACTCTCCTACAATGACCCCTACCCACGCTAACCCTACATTTACTTTCATTGTAGAAATGATCGTCGGATAACATGCCGGCAGCACAGCATACTGAAACAGTTGTTTTTTGGTTGCTCCGAAGGTAAGAAGCACTTTTTTATAATTTTCGTCTACCTGCTGAAACGCATGATAAACGACAAGGGTAGTAATAACAATCGAAAGCAGACAAGCCATAGCAATGACAGAAGGGATGCCGGGACCGAAGGCCACAATAATAATAGGGCCGAGTGCTACTTTCGGCATAGCATTTAATACGACAAGATAAGGATCCAGTACTCTCGATAAAAAAGTAGACCACCACAGAACGAGAGCAATAAACGTACCGCCTGCCGTCCCAAGTAAAAATCCGATAATAGTTTCTGACAATGTCACGGAGGTGTGTAACAATAGCGACCCATCAAGGCTCTTCTCCATAAAGAGTTCAGCTATCCGGCTGGGCATGCTGAATATGAGAGGATCGATCCATTCCATACGGCTCAGTATTTCCCAGCTTAAAAAGAATAATCCTAAAAGCAGGAGCTGAGTACTGAGAATACGCCGTTTTTCCGTTTTCCGGTTTTGAAGAAAATCATTATGGCGTGTTTGGATGCTGGTTTTCAACATTCTCCAACTCCTTCCATATTCTCTGGAAGAATGGATGAAATTCCGGGTGATTTCTTGCTTCAAGTGGAAGCATGCGCCTGAAAGTTTCTGGAACCTGATAGACATTGTAAATGCTGCCCGGATTGGTGCTGAATAAAAAGATGCGGTCGGACATGGCTATGGCTTCACTCAGATCATGTGTGACGAGAATGGCGGTTTTTTGCTGCGAGTTTAACGTGTGAGAAACCAAATCTTCCAGTTTTAGTTTGGTTTGATAATCCAGGGCGGAGAACGGCTCATCCAGCAGCAGCAATGACGGCTCAGGAGCAAGCATTCGAACCAGGGCGGCCCGCTGCCGCATTCCGCCTGATAATTCAGAAGGAAAGGCATCTGCTTTATCTCCAAGACCAAGCTGTGCTAAAAGGGACATTGTTTTTTCTACGGTGTCTTCGTTGTGCATTCCGGTAATTATCAAACCGAGTTCAATATTTTTGCGTATGGTAAGCCATGGAAACAAGTAATCTTCCTGCAGCATATAGCCGGTTTCCTTGGAAAACCCGGAAATTTCGGTGCCATTCATTAAGATTCTTCCGGATGTAGGAGGGATTAGTCCGGCAATGATAGACAGAACAGTGGTTTTGCCGCAGCCGCTTGGGCCGATAAACGAAACGAATTCCCCATCTTCCACCGAAAGTGAAATATCCGTCACGGCTTCCACCGCATTTTCTTCCGTAAAATATATTTTTTCTATCTCCTGCAAAGAAAGCATATTGCTTCCTCCTTTACTCATCGATCACGGATTCCGCTATTTCCGTATCCACGTATTGCTCATAATCGGAGCGTTCAGGGAGTTCTCCTGCTTCGTCCATAATGTTCTGCAGGTTATCCCAGGCCGATTCCGGCAGAAGCGGGGTTTCTGCATAAGACTGCTGATCGCGGTAACGTGCAGCGGAGTCAGCGATAATATCCTCGGGTGTATCATCAAAATAAGGGGCAAGCACTTCAGCAATTTCGTTGGGAGAGGCGCTATATACCCATTGCTGTGCTTTGTATATTGCCCGCGTAAATCGTTCAGCAGCCTCCTTGTCGTCTTCAAAAAAGCTTTCTTCTGCCATAAAGACGGTGTATGGCAGTGCTCCTGATTCTTCTCCGAAAGAAGCAACAATGTGTGCGAGTCCTTCCTGTTCAAACTGGGTAGCCTGTGGTTCGAAAAGCTGGACGTAGTTCCCTGTCCCGGAAGCAAACGCATTGGATATATTGGCAAAATCAATATTTTGGATGAGATCGAGATCTTCCTGAGGATCTATATTGTTCTGTTTGAGTACGTATTCGCCTGTCATTTGCGGCATTCCGCCTTTGCGCTGGCCAAGAAACGTTTTTCCTTTTAAATCTTCCCACTCAAAATTCTCCGGTTCTTCCCTTGCCATTAAAAAGGTGCCATCAGTACGTGTCAGCATGGCAAAATTAATAATTGGCTCGGCCGGATCCTGGGCATTTACATAAATCGACGTTTCCGCTCCCACGAGAGCTACATCTGCCCCATCGGATAGAAGGGCTGTCATTGTTTTGTCTCCGCCCCATGTCGTAGTCAGGTTTATGTTCAAATTCTCTTCTTCAAAATAGCCGTTTTCCAATGCCACATATAAAGGAGCGTAAAAGATAGAACGTGTTACTTCGGCCAGTTCCACCTCGGTTGTTTCATCTTCCTGCAGAGAACAGCCGGTAAGAATCCCGGCTCCCATAAAAACGCTGCCCAGTATTGATATGATCCATTTTTTCATCGTTTGATTCCCCTTTCTGACAGCTCGTAATATAAGATATGAGAAAAGCATGGACCTCGTGCCATAAGAAATAGGTAGGGAAGAAATACAAATAAAGCTGGGACAAACACAAAAATCCGAACGATTTACGTTCGGATTTTTGTGTTTGATAATGTTTTGTCCCATTCTCATTTATCACTGATTAATGCTCCGATAACCGGAACCACGAAATGTTCGTTTTTTTAATACGTCTTCCTTTTGTCCTGAACTCGTTTTTTAGTATTCAGCGGTTTCCGGTGTATGCAGTATCGGACCAGCCTTTCTGATCTGTTCCGGCATGTTCGCAAATTTCTCGAAGTTCTCCTCGAATTTCCATGCCAAGTCTTTGGCTTTTAACATATAAGCTTCTTTATCCTGCCAAGTCGAAGCCGGGTGCAGTAATTCATCCGGGACTCCGGGGCATTGCAGGGGGAGGTGCAGCCCGAACACGGCATCCCGGGTCGTTTCAGCTGATTTTAATTCTCCCTGCAGGGCAGCCTGAATCATTGCTCTAGTGTAGGCCAGATCCATACGTTTACCTATACCGTAAGGGCCGCCGGACCAACCCGTATTGACAAGAAACACCTCTGCGGCATGTTTTTCAATCTTTTCACCAAGCATTTCGGCATAGGTAGAGGCGTGTAATGGTAAAAACGGGGAACCGAAACATGTAGAGAAGGTAGCCTGTGGTTCTGTAATACCACGTTCGGTTCCGGCCAGTTTACTCGTGTATCCGCTCAAAAAATGATACATCGCCTGTTCCTTAGTCAAACAGCTGATCGGGGGCAGCACGCCAAAAGCATCAGCAGTCAGGAAGATAATCGTGGAAGGGTGTCCGGCCATGCTTTGTTCAAGTGCATTTGGTATATTTTCTAATGGATAGGCTGCTCTGGTATTTTCCGTTAATGTTGTATTGTCGTAATCCGGTTCTCCTGAATGAGGGTTGACATATACATTTTCAAGTACAGTGCCAAAGTGAATCGCATTCCAGATCTGCGGTTCTTTTTTGTAGGATAAATGAACACATTTGGCGTAACAGCCGCCTTCAATATTAAAAATGCCATTATCTGACCAGCCGTGCTCATCATCTCCGATTAACAGCCGGTTTGGATCGGCGGAGAGGGTTGTTTTCCCCGTTCCGGAGAGGCCGAAAAAAAGTGCTGTATCTCCCTCCTCCCCAACGTTTGCCGAACAATGCATGGAAAGGATATTCTGTTCCGGCAGCAGAAAATTCATGACAGAAAAAATAGACTTCTTCATTTCCCCGGCATATTCTGTTCCACCGATTAGAACGACCCGTTCTTCAAAGGAAATTACAATAAACGTTTCTGAATTGGTCCCATCATGATTTGGATCTGCCTGAAATTCAGGGGCACTAATGATGGTGAAAGGGGCTTCCTTTGTGTCAGATTCCCCTGAACGAATAAATAATTGACGGGCAAATACGTTGTGCCAGGCATATTCATTAATAACCTGGATGGGAAGTTGATAATCCGGATCTGCCCCTGCAAAGCCATTCGTGACAAATAATTCTTGTTTCTGTTCTAAATGTCGGAGAACTTGATCGTATAAAGAAGCGAAGGATGCTGGACTAAGCGGCTGGTTTACTGCACCCCAGTCGATTTTATCCCGGACAGATTCCTCCTCCACGATATATTTGTCTTTTGGGGATCTGCCTGTATATTTTCCCGTTTCCACACTTAATGCGCCATCGGAGGTTAATATACCTTCTCCGCGGAAAAGTGATTTTTCAACCAGGCGGGAGACAGGGAGATCCATTAAAATATTTTCCCCCCGCAAAAGACGGGTGAAAGGCTTGGAAAAACGAGTCGTCATCATGGCGGCAAAATCCTTTCTATGGTAATAGTAAAACATTTATTACGAATTAGTATAACACATTTATATAATTAGTCTATACTTATTTGGCGAAAATGCTCATTGTCCCATACAAAATTTTTTGGAATGATGTTTCAGAAGAATGTGTTATAATAAAAAAAATCTTGTTTTAGGTGGAATCAGAAATGGCAGTAATGGTGTTTTATGATAAAAGCTGTGGTTTATGCCGGCAGTCTAAACAACAACTGGAAAATTGGGATCCAAACGGACTCATAACATGGCGTGCTATTCAGGACCCTGACATTTTAACGGATTATCCTTTTCTAAAAGAGAGAAACGTTCAAAAGGCCATGCATCTGCTGGAACAAGAAACGTATTTATATACAGGATTTGCAGCCGTAAAACGAATCATGCAGCTGCTCCCGGCGGGAAAATGGATAAGGCCGCTATTTTACCTGCCGGGTTCAGACTGGGCGGGCGATAAGATATACAAGGCGGTAGCCAAAAACAGACACAAGTTTTCAAAAAACACCTGTGAGACAGACAGCTGCGGTATAGTCAGTAAATAATTTGACAGAAGGTGTCAACTGCGTTACGATAGTGTTCGAACGGATACTCTTATCCCGAGCTGGTGGAGGGACAGGCCCTTGGAAGCCCGGCAACCATCCTCATGAAATAAGGAGGCAAAGGTGCTAACCTGGAAAGGCGGAATAGCGTCTTGGAAGATAAGAGGCGAAAAAGGTGAACGGCCGATGCCCCTTTTCCTCGCCATGGAAAAGGGGTTTTTATGTTTATCATCCAGTATGAAACACTGTTTACGCCTGCTCGTCTTAGATGAAGTATCAGGGAATGAGTGCCGTAAGAAACTATTTCGCAGAGGAGGCAGTATACGTGTCGACGGATGGACGACGTTTATTTACTTCAGAATCAGTAACAGAGGGGCATCCGGATAAAATTTGTGATCAAATATCCGATGCCATTTTGGATGAAATTGTTTCCAAGGATCCCAATGCCCGTGTGGCTTGTGAAACCGTAGTAAATACAGGGCTTGTGTTGGTGGCAGGGGAAATTACCACCTCTACCTATGTTGATATTCCCCATATTGTCCGGGAAACGTTAAAAAAAATAGGTTACACCCGGGCAAAGTACGGGTTTGATCATGAAACATGTTCTGTCCTGACTTCCATAGATGAACAATCAGCCGATATTGCACAGGGTGTGGATCAGGCGCTGGAAGCAAGAGAAGGGCAGATGACAGAAGATGAGCTGGAAGCGATTGGAGCCGGAGACCAGGGCTTAATGTTTGGATATGCGGATAACGAAACACCGGAACTGATGCCGCTGCCGATTTCGCTTTCCCATAAGTTGGCGAGGCGCCTGACAGAGGTGCGGAAGGAAGGAATTATTCCTTATCTCCGCCCGGATGGTAAAACCCAGGTGACTGTGGAATACGGCGATGATGGAAAACCATTACGGGTAGAAACGATAGTCATTTCCACCCAGCACCATGCAGATGTATCGCTGGCAGAAATCGACAAAGATTTGAAAGAACACGTGATATACCCCATCGTTCCAGAGCATCTTCTGGATGAGGAAACGAATTATTTCATTAACCCAACCGGACGCTTTGTCATTGGCGGGCCCCAGGGGGATGCAGGACTGACCGGCAGAAAGATTATCGTGGATACGTACGGCGGATTTGCCCGTCATGGAGGCGGAGCGTTTTCTGGAAAAGACGCGACAAAAGTCGATCGTTCTGCTTCTTACGCCGCCCGCTATGCTGCGAAAAATATCGTAGCCGCCGGTCTTGCTGAAAAATGCGAAGTGCAGCTGGCCTATGCGATCGGGGTAGCGCAGCCGGTTTCGATTTCTGTAGAAACATTTGGAACAGGGCACGTTACAGAAAGTCTCCTGGCTGAGCTTGTTCGTGAAAACTTTGATCTTCGTCCTGCCGGGATTATAAAAATGCTTGATTTACGGCGTCCGATTTACAGCCAGACGGCAGCATACGGCCATTTTGGAAGAACCGATGTAGAGCTGCCATGGGAAGCGACGGATAAAGCAGAAATATTAAAATCTCTGGCGGCAGAAGTAAAATAATAAAAAAGGGAAGGACCGTCCTGCAAGGGCGGTTCTTTAACATTAACGGAGAAGGGGAGGGCCTTGAATCATTCCGGCAGTATCTGCCAGGTTCCGGGAGGGGAGAAGCTGTTTACCTCCACTTGTAATGCAGCGCTTAAATTACTCCAGGTGGGGAGTGTTTTCTTTATAATATTTGGCTTTTTCCACGTAAGACTGTTGAATACGGTGCATTTCATCCAAATCTTCTTCCGTGAGTTCCCGGATGACTTTAGCGGGACTGCCGAAAGCTAGGGTACGAGGGGGAATTACTTTACCCGGCGGGACCAGACTTCCCGCCCCAATGAAAGCTTCCTCCCCGATCTCCGCCCGATCAAGAATCTTGGATCCCATCCCTATCAGGGAATTTTTGCGGATGATGGCACTATGTAAAATAACCATATGTCCAATAGTGACATCATCTTCGAGTATAAGCGGGTTTTTTTTACTTTGGTGTAACACGGAGTTATCCTGGATATTCACTCTATTTCCAATGACTGTAGGAGCTACATCCCCCCGGATTGCCGTGTTAAACCAGACGCTTGATTCTTCTCCAATTTTCACATCACCGGTGATGGTTACATAATCGGCAATGTAGGCGGAATTGGCGATATCCGGATATTTCCCTTTATAGGAGTATAGCATGTAACGAAACCTCCTGCCGTTCCATAAAATTTCCTTTCCTATAATGTAAGTTTAGCAAAATTCGTAGTAAAATGAACAGGGAAATGTTATAGCAAGGATGCACATCAGGGAAAGGCAGGGACTGAACATGATAAAGACCTGGACGAGTGAAACTCCTCTCGCAGCCCTAGTTATCATACATGGAGCCGGCGAACACCACGGCCGTTATGAATGGTTAATTGAACGCCTTAATAATCAGGGGTTTCATGTTATCAGCGGTGATTTACCTGGTCATGGGAGAACGAGAGGTAAACGCGGGCATATTGACAGCTTTGACCAATATATTGATACAGTATACGCATGGTATAAAGAAGCAGCTGCTTTTGACGTTCCAGTTTTTATATTCGGACACAGCATGGGCGGGCTTATCACCATCCGGGCTTTAATGGAAAAGTATATGCCTGTGCAGGGAGTCATTTTATCCTCCCCCTGTCTTGGATTGTATGAGTATCCGAGTAAAGCGGCAGAACTGGCGGGGAAAATGATGCACCGTCTGGCTCCTTCTCTCCGTGCTAAAACAGGACTGCGGGCAGAAGCGGTGACTAGAGATGAGGAGGCCAGATCTCTCTACGAACAGGACGAGCTTATCGTATCAAAGGTCACCGTACGATGGTACCAGGAAATGGCAAAAGCAATGAAAATCAGCCATCTGCAGTCCGACCGTTATCCGGATATCCCGACACTGGTTATGCAGGCAGGGGAGGATTATGTTGTTGATTCCTTTTCCACCCACCGCTGGTTTAACCGGCTTGAGATCTCGGACCGGGCTCTAAAGGAATGGAAGGGCTTGTATCATGAACTGTTGAATGAACCAGAACGGGAAGAAGTTTTTCAATTCATGATGCATTTCATTTCCCAGAGATGGTAAACGTATGGAAAAAAGAGGAGGATGAATGTGAAAGTACCGACGAAACCCTGGACAATGATGTATAAGATATATAAAGAACTGGTTCCACAGGTCCATCGTCTGCTCGGAGAATGGAGAATCAAAGCAGACCGAATTCCAAACCCGGAACTACGGAAACAGGCGCTTATCAGTATAGAGACCAAAGCATTTCACTGTGAGGGAGGGGCGGTTTATGCGCTGTTAGCACCGCCGGAGCAGCGGGAAGATGTACTGCGTTTTATCATTGCCTATCAGACCATCTGCGATTACTTGGACGGTCTGTGTGACTGGAGTGATTCCCAGGATCCCGAAGACTTTTTTATGCTGCATCAGTCCCTGAAACATGCCCTGCTTCCCGGCAGTGAACAGGATAACTATTATAAATATAGAGAAGATCAAGATGACGGGGGGTATTTAAAAGAATTGGTAGACACCTGCCAGCAGACCCTCACGGCTTTCCCTGGATTTTGGAATGCACAGAAAGATATGGAAGAGCTCTCTGCCTATTATCGAGGCCTTCAGGTACATAAACATGTGAAAAAGGAAGATAGAATTCCTCGTTTGACTTCCTGGTTTGACGAACATAGACACAGACTCCCAACAATGGAATGGTACGAATTTAATGCCTGTACGGGTTCCACCCTGGGGATTTTTGCTTTAGCTGGTTATGCAGCCAGATCTCCTATCGCTGAAATTCAGTCCCATTCCATAAAATCTGCTTATTTCCCTTACGTGCAGGGTGTTCATATTCTGCTTGATTACTTTATTGACCAGCAGGAGGATATAGCGGATGATGAATTGAATTTTTGTGCCCAGTATCCGAATGAAGAAAAGATGGCGGCCCGGGTACGTACCTTCAAACAGGAAGCGGAAAAAAGTGTTAAGAAATTACCCGATGCCTCTTTCCATTCGATGATTATAAAAGGTCTGTTCGCTATTTATCTGGCAGATGAGAAAGTTCAGACCAATCCTTCCATGAAGAAGACGGCAAAGCGTTTTATCCGCTTCGGCGGTCTTCCCGCAGTCTTTTTCTATGCTAATACATGGATATACAGGAGAAAGTCAAAGGAAGTCTATGGATGATCATAGGCGGATAAAAGAGTCTGGGACCAAACATTATCAAGGACAAAAAATCCGAACGATTTTTTCCATAAATCGTTCGGATTTTTGTGTATTGTTCTATCGCTGCGTCAAAATAGGTCGCTTTCCGCGGGCACGGCTCGA
>NZ_KE386940.1:136112-333730 GCF_000429685.1 Salibacterium aidingense DSM 18341 | reverse complement strand
AACTAGCAAAACATAAATCATGCGATTCAACACCGTTGAATCGTCTTTGAATTGACAGACGCTTGACTTTCATTCAATTTTCAAAGGGCAAATAAATGTGCTTTCGCCTTAATTAGCGACTTTTATAATTTATCATTTCCTTCAACCAAAGTCAATACTTTTTTTTGAAAGGAAGTGAAAATCTGCTGTCTGAACAGCGACAGTAATTAATATATCACCCACCTATTTATGAGTCAACACCAATTTTAATTTTTTATCCATACTTATAATAAAAAATATCCCTTAGTTTGGAATGTTTTTTTTCTTTATTTATATAACCGTGTTTCACCAAATATTGAAGAAGAATTTCCAAATCAACTGCATATTCCTCCAATTCCGGATGACAGCATAATTCATCGTAAGACCACTGTCTGCCCGAAACCTTTAAGACAGTTTCTAAATGGGCCTTTCCGGTTTCACTTTTAGAACGAATGGAAAACTCGACTGCTATTATTAATAATTCAAGGCGCTTCTCCACATTATCTTCTCCTGCCACAAGCTCCTGATATAATTTGTATGTTTCCGGATCGATCTCTTTTACCTGCTCCCATATTGTTACTTCCGGATACATTCCTTTTTCTATCACAGAAAGCCGCGCCAAATGATCCAGTGCATCAAACATATCATGAAAAGCATCTAAAAAATGACGGAGGTGATATTGTGTCTTTCCATCTTCAAAGCTCCGGACAAGTCCGGCGAATTCAACAGCTGATCTTTTACGACGTTCACTTCCAGGGAATCGCTTCAACCTTTTTTTCATAAAAGGAACCGTATTATTTCGATTATAAAGAAGTTGTCCAATTAACAGCCACTCCATTATTTTTCTATTTTTCCCTGTTATTATCCATTCAAAAAGATCTTCTTCTGCTACTACGTGTAAAGAAATGTCAACCGTCTCCCCGTTAAAATGATGGGTAACTGAATTGGATTTTCCGGCGGAGATGACTAAAAGCACAGCGTCAAAAAAATCAGTTAAAGATTCTTTCCCAGCCGCTTTTTCCACCAGTACGATCCCTTGCGTATCGGCATCTTCTGCATACTCGCGGCAAATCTGACGCAATACCTTTTCCATTGGTAAACATCCCTTCTCCCCTGCTTAGTTTATGTCCAGTTATCTATGTTCTTGGCTTTATCAATTAAGTAAGGATTCGACGTTTCAAGCTGAAACCCTTTTTCAACGAAAATTTTTCGGACTTCCTTTCTTATTGATATAGGTCGTACAGACGTTTTGTGATATAATTTGCTCATAGGAGGTTTTCTATGGCTTCAAAAGGAATAAACAAAATTAACCGGATCAGAACATTTGCACTGTCCCTTGTTTTTATAGGGATTTTTGTTATGTATATTGGATTATTTTTTGATTCCTCCCCCATTCTTATGACGATAACGATGATTTTGGGATTTCTTTTTGTCCTGTCCAGCAGCGGGGTTTATTTTTGGATAGGTATGATTTCTACAAATACAGTAAAAGTGGAATGTCCAAACTGCGGGAAGGTCACAAAAGTTCTGGGAAGAGTGGATGCCTGCATGTACTGTGATGAACCACTTACGTTGGACCCTGAGCTGGAGGGCAGGGAATTCGATCCCTCCTACAACCGGAAATCCACACAGCAAAAATCCTAAACGATTGACATCAATGGCTTTTAATAAAAAAGGCTCTTATGAAGGAGGCACCCTCATAAGAGCCTTTTTTGGATATTAGTGAGAGATATTTTTACAATCTTCACAGACACCATATATCTCCATCCGATGATCGTGGACCTGGAATCCTGTCACATGTTCAGCCAGTGTCTCGACTTCATCCAGCCCTGGATAATGGAAATCCACCATTTTTCCGCAGTCGGAACATATAACATGGTAATGATCAGTGGTCACGCAGTCAAAACGGCTGGAGGAATCTCCATATGTCAGTTCTTTTACTATACCAACGTTTTTAAACACACGAAGATTATTATAAACCGTAGCAACGCTCATGTTTGGGAATTTGCTCTCAAGTGCCTTATAGATATCATCAGCAGTTGGATGATTCATCGTTTCATACAAATATTCCAAAATGGCATGACGTTGCGGAGTCATGCGAACCTTTGTATTTTTCAGCGCATTTACTGCTTCCTGAAGCTGTTCGTTCGCCATCGTCATGCACCTCTCTTTCTCCATACACCAATTCTTACATAATAATTCTTATAAACAATTTTATAGGAAGAGATGAAATGATGTCAATGAAGGCGTCTTTTTAGGATCCACCGGCCGCATCCCTTAAAAATGGAGCATTCTCGGCTGACAATATGAAGAACGTAAACCGCCGGGGAGCTTCAGATTGTTTTCCTTTTTTTGATTCATATGCCGTACAGATACTTTTTAAGTCTGTCTTCAGCTGCTCCACATTTTCTTCCTGGACCCCAAACAGAAAAGTCGTGCTGCCCTTTTTTATAAAGCCGCCGCTGCTTGAGAGTTCTGTCATGCGGTAACCTTTATTTTTCATTCTTTTTTCAATTTCAGCTGTGTAAAAATTATTAACTATACAAATCATCAGCTTCATATGAAAACCCTCCGGCAACTCTGATACTTTATTATACCACGACACAACATCTTGTAACAGAAGAATTCTGCAGTACGCCTATATGGATGGTGGACCTCAAAGATTTTCTTTAATGTACTGTAATGTTTCCTCGACATGATTTTTCACTTTTACATTTTTCCATTCCTTTACAATGGTTCCTTTTTTATCGATGATAAAGGTAGAGCGGACGATACCCATGTATTCTTTTCCAAAATTTTTCTTCAGCTCCCATACCCCGTATGCTTCGGCGGCTTCCTTATCTTCATCGGCAAGAAGAAGGAAAGGAAGTCCATGTTTTTCTGAAAATTTCTGATGAGACTCCACCGGATCAGGACTTACCCCAAGTATTACAGTGTCTTCCTTTTTAAATTCTTCCGTTTGGTCACGAAAGTCACAGGCTTCTGTTGTGCAGCCGGGGGTCATGTCTTTTGGATAAAAATAAAGGACGATGTTTTTCTCATTAAAATCCGATAAACTGATTTTTTCTCCATTACTTGCAGGCAGCGTGAAATCGGGCGCTTTCTTTCCTGTCATATCTCCCATTCATCCTTCATCCTTTCTGAATTTTTTAATCATAGGAACGATATTCTTGCACTTCTACTCTTCATGGTACAATATGTTATGGAATTTTTCACATTTAGGAGGCTGAAGGATGCAGACAAAACAGTCAGAACAATTATACGAAGAAGCATGTGAACATATAGTCGGCGGGGTTAACAGTCCCTCCCGCTCCTTTAAAGGGGTGGGCGGAGGCACCCCGATTTTCATGGAAAAAGGAGAAGGCGCTTATTTTTATGATGTAGACGGCAATCAATACATCGATTATTTGGGAGCCTATGGTCCCATTATTACCGGACATGCTCATCCACACATAACCAAGGCTATTACAAAAGCAGCCGAAAATGGAACGTTATTCGGCACTCCCACTGTTCTTGAAAATCAATTTGCAAAAATGCTGAAAGAAGCCATTCCCTCTTTAGAAAAGATTCGGTTTGTCAATTCCGGCACAGAGGCAGTTATGACGACGATCCGTGTAGCAAGAGCCTATACGGGACGTTCTAAAATTGTAAAATTCGCAGGCTGCTATCACGGTCATTCTGATCTTGTTCTTGTCGCGGCCGGGTCGGGTCCGGCGACTCTGGGTTCACCGGACTCTGCAGGAGTCACAGCAAATATTGCTGAAGAGGTCATTACCGTTCCATTTAATGATACCCACGCTCTGCAGGAGGTCCTGAATAAATGGTGGGACGAAATAGCTGCCGTTTTAGTGGAACCGATCGTTGGGAACTTCGGGATTGTAGAGCCGGCTGAAGGTTTTCTCGAGCATATCAATGAAGCAGCCCACCGCGTTGGAGCATTGGTCATCTATGATGAAGTCATTACCGCATTTCGGTTCACCTATGGCGGAGCCCAGGATCTTCTCGGGGTAAAACCAGACATGACGGCAATGGGGAAAATTATCGGGGGCGGCCTGCCAATCGGTGCCTATGGCGGGAAAGTGGATATCATGGAAAATGTCGCTCCACTCGGGCCCGCTTATCAGGCTGGCACCATGTCCGGCAATCCGGCTTCGATTAGCGCAGGCATTGCCTGTCTTGAAGTTCTCAAGCAGGAAGGCACGTACGAATACCTTGACGATTTAGGAGCAAGGCTGGAAGAAGGGTTGAAGGATATCATTCACCGCCACAGCCTTCCCGGAAGAATCAACCGCCGCTGTGGGGCTCTTACACTTTATTTCACCAATGAAGAAGTCACGAATTACGACGGAGCCGATTATAGTGATGGTAATCTTTTTCAACAGTTTTTTCATTATATGCTTCAACAGGGGATTAACCTTGCTCCTTCTAAATACGAAGCCTGGTTTTTAACAACGGCCCACTCCTCTGAAGATATTGAGAAAACGATTGACGCTGCAGAACATGCCTTCCGCAGGATGGAGGAAAATCAGTAGAGTACGATTACAACAGCTTTCAAATGGGAATAAAAGAGGAAGACAAAGGAGGCCGTGTCATGAACAACGAGGAAGCTAAAACATGGTTCCAAGAACCGATCCGGTTGATGAGAAAAAAATTACTTCCGAAACTCCCTGGGCCCGTAAAGAAACAAATTGAGGGAGAAATTAACAGACTCGAAGATATCTTTTTGGAGTACCGCTCTCCCCGTTTTGCCATCGTGGGCCGCCGTGGTTCAGGCAAATCCACTTTTATCAACGCTATTTTTCAGGCGCCGGCAGCCGAGGTTGGGGCCGTTACATCCCAAACCGGGAGAGGGCAGTGGCATACCTTTTACACCTACGATAGAAAGAACGCTTCTATGGATATTTTAGATACAAGGGGACTGGGGGAAGGTTCAACTCCGGTTGAAACCACAAATACTCCTGATTCGCTGACCGAGGTGAAACAGTCGCTTCAGGACCAGTGTCCGGATGTGTTTCTATTTCTTGTGAAAGCAAAAGAAGTCGACGCCCGCATTACAGAAGATATCCAGCAGCTGAAGGAACTGCGCACCTTTGTAAAACATACCCATCATTACGTACCGCCGGTGATCGGGATTGTCACTCAGGTTGATGAATTAGACCCTGTTTATGATACGGAGCCTCCTTTTGAAAAAGAAAAAAGGAGGAACATTGATCACGCTTCCTCCCATTTGGAAGAAACATTAAAAGATGAAATAGATGGAGTGATTCACGTCCTTCCCGTCTGCGCTTACATGGCATTTAAAGAGGAGAAAGTCATCTACGACCGCCGCTGGAATATGGACGAAACACTCCACTACCTTTTAAATCATCTCCCGGGAAGTACCTGGCTGCAATGGGCAAAAATTACACAAGCCAGAGAAATCCAGAGGAGCATAGCAAAATCAATAGGCAAAAGCGCTTCCCTGATCAATGGCGGATTGGGAGCACAGCCTGTACCGATTGCTGATATGCCTGTCATTACAGGAGTCCAGATTTCAATGATTACAAGCATTGCTTACGTTTCCGGACGCGACTTAAACCGCAAAAGTATTATGGAATTTATTGGAGCCCTTGGTATCAATGTAGGCGCTGCCTACGCCTTTAGGCAGGCGGCCCGCTCTCTGAGCAAGATCGTTTTTCCCGGAGCAGGACATGTCGTATCTGGGACAGTTGCTTCCATTGCAACCTGGTCTTTGTGCAAAGCTGCAATTGCCTATTTTATCGACAGGCAGTCTGCGTCCGCAGTAAAAACCGTCTTTGAACAGACGAAAAAAGACGAAGAACTACCTCCGCAATAATTCCTTCAGAAGAAAAGAAGGAAAAAGAAAGGAAATCCATATTTCATGAAACTTGGGGCCAGAATATTCAAAACCGGTCTTGCCATTATTATCGCGATCTATGCCGCCTCCTGGGCCGGCCTGGATCCTTCATTTTTTGCGGCAATATCCGCGACTTTTGCTATTCAGCCTTCTATTTACCGATCCTACCAGACGATTGTAGAGCAAATTCAGGCGAACGTCATAGGTGCGGTCATCGCCGTTGTGTTCGCACTGACTTTTGGATATTCCCCTGTTCTCATCGGGGCAGCTGTCATGCTCGCTATCAGCATCATTCTTAAATTAAAACTGGAATCCTCCGCTATCTCGCTGGCACTGGTGACGATTATTATTATTATGGGGAACCCTGCGGACAGCTTTCTGTTATTCGCGGCAGAACGTTTTTCTCTTGTTATGCTTGGCGTTTTATCAGCTTTTGTTGTTAACCTGCTTTTCCTACCGCCCAAGCATGAAACAAAACTTTATTATAAAATATCGGATCTTACCGAGGAAGTGATCCGCTGGACCCGTTTGATCACAAGACACGAGACGAACCAGCCGTCGTTAAAAAAAGACATTCCGCGCATCAATGAGTCCCTCATAAAACTCGATAATCTCTACCTGCTTTTTAAAGAAGAAAGAAGTTATTTTCTAAAAAACAAGCTGGGAAAAGCACGAAAACTAGTCTTATTTAAGCAGCTGATTGTTGCATTAAAAAAAATATTCTCTATCCTGAAGACGTTCGACAAATATGAAAATGAACTAAGTCATATACCCGAGCCGATGCAGAAGCATATTAAAGCACAGCTGGACCACTTGATGGATTATCATGACAGAATACTGCTCCGTTATGTCGGCAAAGTAAACACGCAGCTGACAAAAGATATGGAAGAAGAAGTCGCAGAAGGGAAATTCGCCCTAACGGATTTATTTATGAATTTATATGAAAATCAGGAAATGAATAGAGATGAATGGTACCACGTGCTGCCCGTTGTCGCGCATATTATAGAATACAATGAACAACTTGAACACCTCGATCGTCTTTTAGAAAGCTTTTTCAGTTATCACCAGGAAGACAACACCGTCCAAATAGACGAAAACGACATTTAAATTGACCCGGCTTTAGGCCCCATCCGCTGCAGGGGCATGATTTTCGGATGAGAGACGCGCAGCCCTTTGTGGACATTTATTCCGCTAAATCATAAAATAAACGGTCTGTGGCGGCTTTTTTCCCCCTTCAAACTAAGAATATGAGGGGGAATAACGGAATAAATGTCCCATGCTTTTCGTAACATGAGAAAACGCCAGGTGCCCCCAAAACGTTCCGCCGCCCCCTGTGCGGTGAACTTTCTTTATATATGCTGGACATTATACAGCTTTTTATAGGAACCGTTTTTGTTCATTAATTCCTCATGAGAGCCTTCTTCCTCGATTCGTCCGTTTTCCACGACAACAATTCTGTCGGCATGGGTGATCGTAGAAAGCCGGTGTGCCACAATGAAGGTTGTTCTGTCTTGAGCAAGATTCTCCATAGCCTCTTGAATAAGGTGCTCACTTTCTAAATCCAGGGCCGAGGTTGCTTCATCAAATATGAGCATCGGGGGATCTTTCAAGAAAACGCGGGCGATCGCTATCCGTTGCTTCTGACCACCGGACAGTTTCACTCCCCTTTCTCCAACCGGGGTATCATAACCCTGGCTCAACTCATTAATGAAACTGTCTGCGTTTGCAGCTTTGGCGGCTGCCTCCACTTCTTCATCAGCGGCAGAAGGGTTTCCCATGCGGATATTCATTTTTACGGAGTCACTGAATAATATATTATCCTGCAGTACCATTCCTATCTTGTCCCGGAGTGTCCTTACTTCGTACTCGCGGATATCTTTGCCGTCCAGTTTTATACTGCCGGCCGTCACATCATAGAAACGCGGAATCAAGCTGACAAGAGTACTTTTCCCTCCTCCGCTCATCCCGACAAGAGCTATGGTTTCCCCGGCTTTCACTTTCAGGTTCATATCATGAAGTACTTCATCACTCTCTTCTTCGTACTGAAACGAAACGTTTTCAAATTCCACATCCCCCCGGGCATGATTCAACGGAACCGCATTTTCTTTGTTCTGAATATCATATTTCTCATCCACAAATTCAAACACACGGTCCATCGATGCAATAGACTGCGTCAGTGTGGTGGAAGAGTTAATCAATCGGCGCAGTGGAGCATAAAGTCTTTCCATATAGGAAACAAACGCCACCATTTCCCCTACAGCAAGACCGGAGCGCAGCACAAAATAGCCGGCTGCCAGTATAACAATTAAAGGCGCGATATCTGTAATCGTGTTCACTACTGCAAATGTTTTCGCGTTCCATTTCGTGTGATCCACCGCTCGTTCCAGAAAAGTACTGTTTCTCTTATCAAACTGTTCCTGCTCATAATCCTCCAGGGCAAAACTGCGGATGACATTCATACCCTGCACCCGTTCATGAAGATGCCCCTGAACATCCGCCAGGGCCGCAGAACGGCGGGCTGTTAAATCGCGGAGCCGGGTATAAAAATACTTGATCGATATAATATAAAGAGGAAATAGTGCTAACGCCACAAGGGTCAGCCATCCATTCATCGTGAGCATGATGACTACCGCAATGAGAATAGTGGCCATATCGAGCCAAATATTCATCAATCCTGTAATAACAAAATTCTTTGTCTGCTCCACATCATTAATTACCCGGGAAATAATCTCTCCTGCTTTTCTGTTGGAATAAAAGCTGAGGCTCAGCTTTTGAATATGAGTGAACAGCTGATCCCGAATATCGTACAAAACTTTACTCCCCGTCCACTGGGCAAAATACTGCCTGTAATATTCCACCGGGGGACGTACAATCAGAAACAGCAGAATAGCCCCTCCCATAATCCAAAACAGACTGTTCACTTTATCCCCCACAGCAATACCGTCGGCCAGGATGATTTCATCTATAACATGCTGAAGAATAAGAGGAGTGAGCAGCGGAATGCCAAATTTCAGTACGCCAATGACTACAGTAACAAAAATAATCTTTTTATATGGTTTTACAAACTGTAAATACCTTCTAATACTACCCATGGTTCACCTCTATCTAACGGAAAAACAAAAAACGTTCATACCATTTCTCCACAAACTGCGGCTGAAAAGGCCCTCTCCGCTGATAAATCCAATTTTGCAGCTCTTCCAGCCCGACTGTAACTTTTTCCTCAAGCTCTGGAGGATATCCCATTGTTTCCTTATGAAGTTCAAATTCGTCCTTATCTAAAATGTGATAGCTCATATCAGGAGCGACTTTAATATCAAGATCATAATCAATGTACTTAAGTGCTTCTTCATCCCAAACAAATGGAGTGCCTATATTACAATAAAAATATATGCCATCTGTACGTATCATCCCTATCATGTTGAACCACTTATCTTTATGAAAGTAACATATTGCCGGCTCTCTTGTTCTCCATGTCCGGCCATCTGCTTCGTGAACCAAAATCCGATCATTGGCACCTATAATTTCTTTGGAGGTTCCTTGGAGGATGAGGGTTTCTTCCCAGATTCGATGTAGGGTGCCGTTATGTTTATAACTTTGAATTTCAATCGTTCTGCCTGTTTCCGGGAAATCCATGCCTGACTCCTTCCTGCATTTTCCGATAGAACTCTGCGCATTTATTATACATGCTGATATGTATGAAGAAAACCAGACTGCCTCACCTCAAAAATAGATAGGAGGTTTATTGGTTATTTAACGAGGGAAAGTTTTAGTATAACAGAAAAAAGGAGGAGATGGTTATGCCAAGAAAAACACCTGATCATGAATACGAAGAACGCCATATTGAGAAAAAAGAAGATAAGTCCAACGTGGCTGCGACCTTTATTAAATACTTCGCTTATGTCCTGATATTTTTTGGATTTTTATGGTTTTTGGTTCAATACGTATTTCCCATGATTCCGCAATAATCTTTTTCCAAATAAAAGAGCTCTCTGGAAGATATCCCTTCCAAAGAGCTCTTTTTCGTCAAGAATAATTACTGCTGTTGTTGATTTTGGCCTTTTTTCTGTTGAGACTGTTGGTTTTGTTTTCTTACTTCTTGAGCGTCCGTTTCGCTTGCAAATTCAGTCTGCTGGCTCTGGTTTTGAGCAGAAGCTGCATTTTGCTTACGAACCTTTTTCGCATTAGTTTGTGAAGCGTTTTGTTGTTGTTTATCCATGCTTATCACCTCCACATCGATTAATCTGCCCGGGAGCAGAAGAATTTATCCGTAGAGAGGTGAAGAAATTTTTAAGTAAGCAGGGAAATCCCTCCGTCAATCGTGAGGGTCTGGCCGCGGATCATAGAAGCTTCCTCTGAAAGCAGAAACATAACACCGTTCGCGAGATCTTCCATTTCAACCATTCTTCCTGCCGGTGTACGTTCTTTTGCCTCCCGCAGCAGTTCTTCCCGGTTTGGAAAGTGGGTGAGCGCCTCCGTATCTACGGCTCCACCAGATACCGCATTAACGATAATACCTTTCTCGGCAAGTTCGACGGCCAAATACCTCGTTAAAGCCTCCACAGCCGCTTTTGAAACGCCGACCGCTGTGTAATTTTTTAAATAGCGCCGGGCTCCAAGCGAACTTAGGCTGACTATGTTTCCACCCCCGTTTTTTTCCATTAACCCCGCCGCCTCTTGTGCACAAAACAACAGGGCCTTGCTGTTGATGTTCATCGTCCAGTCCCAATGGCTTTCTTCCAATTCCAGGGCGGGACGCAGCACACCCGAAGCTGCATTATTGACAAACACATCCAGCCGGCCGAATGTGTCCTCTACTGCTGTAAATAATTCTGTTATTTTTTCCGGTTTGCCTACATTGGCTTTTACGACGAGCGTTTTTACTCCAAACGATTCGATTTCTTCGGCAGTTTCCTGTGCCGCACTTTTGCTTCGTGCGTAGTTAATAACAATATTGTATCCTTTTTTGGCTAATTTTAAAGCAATTTCTCTTCCGATCCCACGGCTGCTGCCGGTCACTAATGCTGTTTTATTTTCCATCGTCTCCTCCTTTCCAATGCCACATTATTATAACGTATAAGAATAGGTTGTCCCACAAAAAAATAAGGAAAAAGGTGATGACATGTACCGTGATTTTTCCGAGTTAAGCATGATGTCCAAGTCGGATTGGAGCAATGAGGAACTTACCCGTTTTCATGAAAGTTTTCAACAGCTTCTCCCTTATTTAACTGCCGAAGGAGGCGTGATTTATAAAGAAATCCTAAAAGAAATTGAAGCGAGATCTTCTACCCGCCATTAGTGTAAATCACGCATAATAAGGGTATAGCGTTCCTAAAACCTTCTACAAAGGAGAGATACCTTGGAACGCAGAACATATTATGTAGAACTGGAACAGCCGATGATAGGAATCTCCGACGTTAAAACAAGTGAAAATACGATTCAATATGAAATTCAGGCCACGCCGAATGAAAGACATGAATTGGAAAAATTAATTAACGAAGTTCAGAATGAAGATATCAGCGGAGCCGGGATTCTGGAAAGGGTGCACGACGAAACGAAAGCAGAAGAAGCTAAAAATGAGATGAAAACGGAAATGAAAAAGCTGTATCAAAAAATATATGAGCTTGGTTCTCCGGAAACACAGGATTTTTTCAAGCAATATGGGCTTTATAAGAAATGAAGGAGGCTGGGACAAAATCATAGAGGTCAGATAAAAATCCGAACGATTATCTTACATTTTCCATTAGAATTTGGCATCGTTCGGATTTTTTCATGCGGCATCTGCCCTCTTAAAACGAAGTATACCGCTGTACGATCACTGCGGGCGGCCACTGCGCTTTCCATGGGGACGACTTCAGCTAACTTCGTAAAAAGAATCGCTTTACCAAGTGGATCTTCAGCTCGTCTTCGTCCCATAGGAGTCTCCGTGGCCGGCCTCCGCTATGATAAAGAACTGCAGCGTTTAGGAGACATAGCCGTTTGCATGGACTGCGTTACTATCAATAATTCGTCTTTCGGGAGAAATCATTTAGTTTTGTCCCAGACTCCTTTAAGATCCCATCAAACGATGTTTGGGACCGCAGGAAGCGGGCCAGATCGGTGTTGGCACAGGACGTGCCGAACTTAGCCGATCTTCCTCCATTGATGCAGCTGAGGCGCTGCCCGCGGCAAGCGTCCGCCTGCAGCGGATGCCTCAGCATGTAACGCACTTTGATACAGCTCCTGCATAATGCTGGCGTTACGACACAAAATAAAAAATAAACGTCAGGAAATGAGGTTCAACAGGATGGAAAAACAAACGTATTACGTCAATTTGAATCCAATCAGCATGGATGATATAAGTTCCGTTGAAATCCCGGACAGCACCCTCATTCAGTATGAAATTGAAGCAACAAAAGAAGAACTGGAAAAACTGGATTTCCTGCTGGATGAGACCCAGGATCACGATTTGGAGGCCAGCAATCTATTCACCTTCCGCCACTTTGATGAATCGATTGAAGAAACGGACCGTCATGAATTCCAGAAAGGCATGGACGCTGTGCTGCAGATGATCTACGATTTAGGGACTCCCAAAACAAAGCAGCAGATGGAAGAAGCCGGTATTGTAAACAAGGAGGAAAAAAGAAATATGAAACGGCCTCCCCACTAGGAGATGGTTACATGTTCATGTTCGATTGGCCGCCGTCCACATTCAAGCTTGCTCCTGAAACCCAGGCCGCCCGCTTAGAAGCAAGAAAAACAACAACATCTGCGATCTCCTCCACCGTGCCAAAACGGCCTGCCGGAATCTCGTCCTTCACGAACTGATTGATTTTTTCCGGGTTTTCTTCCAATCGTTTCTGCCAATTCCCCGTCGGATGGAGGATGGCACCGGGGGCGACGGAATTTACCCGTACCCCGTCGGCAATGGTTTCATCCGCCAATGCTTTCGTGAAACTAATCATTGCTGCTTTGGCATTATTATATGTTGCTTTGCCGCCGGATTCACGGCCGAAAATTGAAGAAATGTTCACAATGCTTCCATGTCCTTTCTCTTTCATCCCCGGCAAAACTAATTTGCTGAAGTGCACCGCTGAAAAATAATTCAACGCCATTGCTTCTTCAAAAGAGTCCATGCTTGTTTCTTCAATTTTTCCTCCGCTGCTCCCGCCGACATTATTAATTAAAATATCGATGCCCCCTAATACTTCCTGGACCTGTTGAAATGTCCGTTCTCTTTCCGGCTCCTTCATAAGATCGGCCTGGATCGTGTGTACGTGAGTCAGTTCCTGTTCGGCTTTGTTCAGTCCCTCCTTGGATCGTGCCGTTATTGCAACTTCTGCGCCCTCTTCCAGAAATGCCTTCGCTATTCCCTTCCCTATTCCTTTGGAGCCTCCTGTAACAAGTACTTTTTTTCCTTTCAATCCTAAGTCCATTACCGAACCTCCTGTTCCTGTTGAGCATCTAGTATTTTTTGATGAGACACCGGGAAAGCATATTCTTCCGCTTCTTTCATCGTTACCCACCGGCTGTTTTCTGCTTCCCTTCCTGTGTTATGAATCCACGCTTCATACACCGTAATATTCCAAATAAGATGAGAAAATACGTGTTGCACGCTCTGCAGCGGCTGTCCAATTTCAATGTCCAGGCCGTATTCTTCCGCCAGGTGATGTTTCAACACTTCCTCCCGCTTCTCTTTTGGCGGGACCTCTGTATTTGGAAATTCCCACAGTCTTGCCAGGAGCCCCGTATCTCCCCGCTGATGAATTAACGTTTCCCCGCGCTGATTTTTAAGCACCACGGCGGCCATATCTTTAGCCTTTGGAGGCTTCTTTTTTTCTTTTACGGGAAGCTCTTCTGCTGTCCCTTGTCTGCGTGCTTCGCAAAATTCCTGGACGGGACATAACAAACACCCGGGTGATTTAGGCGTACAGACAAGGGCTCCTAATTCCATGACAGCCTGATTAAATTCGGAGGGCCGTATGCCTTCTAAGAAGGAAGCGATGATAGATTCAAAACGTTTGCGGGTTTTTGCTTTGCCGATATCATCCGATATGTTAAAAATTCTCGAAAATACTCTCATCACGTTTCCGTCCACAGCGGGTTCCGGTTTTTCATAGGCAATACTAAGGACAGCCCCTGCTGTATAAGGCCCGACGCCTTTTAAAGAAGAAAAATGTTCCCTTTCTCTCGGCACCTCGCCTCCATATTCTTCCACCACTTCTTTCACAGCCGTCTGCAGATTTCGTACTCTTGAATAATAGCCCAGGCCCTCCCAGGCTTTCATTACTTTTTCTTCCTCTGCATAGGCGAGCGTTTCGGGATCAGGAAACCACTCCATAAACTGATTATAATAGGGGATGACCGTGTCGACCTTTGTCTGCTGGAGCATGATTTCGGAAACCCAGACCCGGTACGGATCCTGGTTCTTTCTCCACGGCAGTTCCCGTTTATTATGGTTATACCACTCTATCAGCTGTCGTTGAAATTCTCTGATATGTTCATTATCCATTTCTTCATACATACAAGTCCCTCCCTCACTATTCTTCCAGTTGTTCATGCTTAGCATAAAAAGCCCAGCAGTTAATTTTTTCCAATCCGCCTTCTACACACTCTTCTAATTTTCCGAAAATAGGATGGTCCTTTGAACGCCGTTCCTTTTTTAAGGTATGATAGTAGGATAGAGCAGGGACATGAAACATTTCAACGTACAGCCCCTTTTGATCTACAGCCTGAAACCATTGAAAGGATTCAACTTGATAATCCGAAAGGGCTGCCGCGGTTTCTTTCATTAGTTGTTGATACAGCTTCCTTTTTTCTGTTTTAATTTTATACTCCATGAATATGTAAATATTTTTATTCATCTCTGTTTTGTTCCCCTTTTTACCGCTTTTATAATCGGGTATAACTAAACTAACGGACATCATCTATTTTACATACCTTGCAGAAGCGGGAGATCGGCTAGCAATATCAGCCAGGCGGCTGTACGAAGGAGGACTCGCCAATGGATACAGCAACACACGTCGTTATGGGAGTCGGTTTAGGCGGCCTCGCCACTCTTGACCCCATCGTTGCCGACAATTCCGCCTCTATGCAGACTGTTATGGTGGCTGTCATCATCGGATCACAGGCACCTGATTTTGATACGATATTAAAACTGAAAAATAACGCTGTATATATCCGTTACCATAGAGGCCCGACCCATTCAATTCCAGCAGTGCTTCTGTGGCCACTCGTTCTGGCTGGGACTGCGTATGCCTTCTCTCCGGAAGTTTCGTTTCTTCATTTATGGCTGTGGACATTTCTTGCCGTACTTCTCCATGTTTTTGTAGATATTTTTAATGCGTATGGGACCCAGGCTCTGTCCCCCTTTAATAAAAGGTGGCTGGCTCTGGGGGTGATCAATATTTTTGACCCGCTGATCTTTTTTTCCCATATAATCGCCTTTATATTGTGGCGGTATGGTTCCCCGCCCGGAGTAACATTTTTGCTTCTATACGCCGTGCTGGCGGTTTATTATATGTGGCGCTGTCTGGCAAGAAATAAAGTTTTGCAGCAGGCAGAACAATTTCATCCCGGAGCCACTCATCTTTTTATTTCACCAACATTTAACTGGAATAAATGGCATCTGGTCATTCGAACTCCGGAACGGATGCATGTTACAGAAGTGCGAAACGGGAGACTTCGTTATCTGGAAAGTTACCCGTTTGAACCCATTCCCGATCATGAGATTATTAATAAGGCAAGGCAGGATAAAAATCTTGCAGCCTTCTTATCATTTTCCCCAACCTACAGATGGGTTGTTACGGAAATAGAAAACGGCTGGGAAGTAAAGTTTATTGATCTCAGATACCGCAGTAAAGGCTATTATCCATTTGTGGCTGTGGTGAGAATGGATCCTGATTTCACCATTTATACTTCCTATACAGGATGGATATACAGTGATGAAACACTGGAGAAAAAGTTGAAACAGGGGGAAAAGCTGTGACTGTCAGCTTTTCCTTTATTAGTTCTTCTGCTGATCTGTGTCCAAGTGTTCAAACTTTTTATTTGTTGGTTGATAGCGGTGCAAATGCGGTCCATACTGCTCCAGCCACTTCTTTACCACCGCTTCTGTGACTTCTGCACCTTTGTACTCTCTTCCTGCTTTTGCCCGTGCTGCTTCAAAATCTTCCCAGAGGTATTCCACCCAGCTCCGGGCTTGTGCCGGAGTAAGGTCTGTGTTCCGTTTCAGCAGCTGGTCCGCAAGCCTTTGAAAGATAACTTCCATCTCTTATTTCTTCCTTTCTATATCGACGATTGTGTAATACTTCCGAGCAGGGAGATTGGCAGAGCTTCCAGCTTGTCCGACTGCTCTCTGTATCCCCAGGCAAATACACCGTTATAATACTTCACAAAAAACGTTCCAGCTTCCTGTTTCAGCGAATACCGCTGTCCAGACATAAAATCATCCGGATTCAGCAGATAAGCTTCTGCCATAATTCTTTTTTGTTCATAGACGGCAAACTCGCTGGGATTGCCGAGCTGCTCCGCTTTTTTGGATTTTTCGTTCACGTCTGCTAACTCTTCCCACAGCTCTTGCTCAGTCATTTGACTATATTTTTTCTTCATTATTTTCCTCCTCCGACTCTTCCAGCCCCTGCTCTAAATAGCGGTCAATGCAGGAGAGCGGAAACCCTTTTCTGTATAAGGTTTCTTTAATTTTCATACGCAGGGTATATCCTTCGTATTTTGTTTTCCATTTCCGGAGTGCTTTCTCCCCCTGCTTAAAAACAGCATCCATTTCTTCTTCTTCGGTCCTTTCTATTTGCTCCATTTCCCACGCTTGTTTAGCAATCTCTGCAGAAAAACCTTTCCTTCTTAATGCGTTTAGAAGTCGGTTTTGCATGGCCGTGGCCGATTCATTATTTTTGGGGCTGCCTTTTTTCAATAAAAAGAACCTGGCTGTTTCCAGCTGCAGCTCCGGCGTATACTGCTCCAGAGCCTGTTCTGCCAAGTCAGCAGCGACTCCTTTTTGATGAAGATCTTCCCTGATTACGGCCGGACCCTTATCGGATGTGTTTATTTTCGTCCGGACGAAAGCCCCGGCGTATTCCTCATCCTGAAGAAAACGGTATTCCTTCAGCCGGCTAATGGTTGTTTCAACCACCTGCGGTTCGTAACCGCGTTTCTTCAGATACTGCCTGACCTGATATTCCGTCCGCATGGAATGGGTTAAATAATGAAGAGAATCATTCCAGACCTTTCTTCGTTGGTCTGCCGCTTGAATCTCTTCCACTTCTTGTTCGGATAAGGTCATACCCTTACGCAGCTGCCATTCCACGAGCACGTGCTCATCTACGCTGAAAGCATATTCTTCCTTCCCTTCCTTTTCAGCATATATATTGAAGCGGTCCTGTCTTTTTTTCTGCGTCGTGAGCTTTGCAATTTTCATATTTCTTTCCTCGCTTTACCCGTTATATAAATCCCGTTTGAGTCCTTGTTTCCCAGGGGTATGAGTAAGAATAGTGTGATCATTATATCAGGAAAGGAGCGTGTCCTGTTGAATATTGCTGTAACAGGCGGTACGGGTTTTGTTGGTTCCGCCTTGACTGGATATTTAACCAGCCTCTATCATCACGTCTATATTTTAACAAGAAACAGTGGAAACAAACAGAATAAAGAAAACATCACCTTCGTGGAATGGCTGCAAGACGACAGCCGTCCCGAAAAAGAGCTTCCTTCCCTGGACGCGGTCATTAACCTAGCCGGTGCTTCCATAAACGACCGCTGGACCAGCCGGCAGAAACAAAAAATTCTCAAAAGCCGCATAGAATCCACAAAAGAAGTAAACCGAATTATCGATGAGCTGGAAGACAAGCCAAAGGTGCTTGTGAACGCCTCAGCTGTGGGGTTTTACGGCACTTCAAGAGATGTTGAATTCACGGAAAACAGCCGTCCCTACAATTATAATTTTCTTCAGGACGTATGCAGGCAATGGGAAGGAGAAGCAGCTAATGCAGCTGCTCTTGGAGTACGTACCGTCTTTGCAAGGTTTGGGCTGATATTGGATGATAAAGAGGGGGCTCTTCCCAAAATGATGCTTCCTTACAAACTGTTTGCCGGAGGTCCTATAGGATCAGGGAACCAATGGTATTCCTGGGTTCATTTAAAAGATGTTATCCAGTTGATCACCTTTGCGATGCAAACAGATGCAGTCGAGGGCCCCATGAATGTAACAGCACCGCATCCCGAAAGGATGGAGGATTTCGGGAAAAAACTCGGCCGTACGATGAACCGGCCTCATTGGGCGCCGGTACCCGCTTCTGTGCTGAGAACAGCATTGGGGGAAATGAGCATTTTAATTCTGGAGGGGCAGAAAGTTCTTCCACAAAAACCGCTGGAATGGGGATATCACTTTTCTTATCCTGAACTGGAAGGAGCGCTGCAGAATATTATCTCTTCACGAAGGTAGGTTTTTTCAGAAAATCCCCACCACAGGCTGCCGCCTATTCCGTATTATCCAAATTTTCGAGCCGTGCCCGCGGCAAAGAAGACACTGCGATATCGACCAAAGGGAGGGGAGTAGATGTCGCCCTTGCGCCCTGTGAGTGAAAGCGAAGTATTTTGACAAAGCGATAGAAAGACGCACAAAAATTTCCGAACGATTCACAAAATCATTCGGAAATTTTTTATCTTGGGAAGGTTTTTATCCCAAGCCCCTCCTTTTTCCTTTTAAAACAGCTTTCCGTGTTTATAAAGAAGAGATGTTAATCGTCTGAGGGCGATCGAATAGCAGGTAAATCTCATGGTATGTTCACTCGAAAGAAAATATTCTCCAAATACCTGTTTTAACGTAGATCTCATCTGCGATCCCATTTCCTCCAGGATTTCCTCTTTCGAATACATTTCTGTCACGCGGCTTTGCTTCCACTCCAGATACGACACATGTACCCCTCCCGCGTTAGCAAGAATGTCCGGAATGATAATTTTGCCTTGTTCCTGCAGATACAGATCTGCTTCCACAGAAACCGGGGCATTGGCTCCTTCGACCAATACATCGGCTTGAATATCTTTCATATTTTCTTTTGTAACCTGATCTTCCACCGCCGCAAAAACCATAACGTCCACATCCATGCTTATAATATCTTTTGGGTCTTTCACCTCGGCCTCGATTTTATATTCTCGCAGCTGTTCCCTTGTATCTGGAAGTCTATTGTGTTTACGGGTGTAGTATAGAAGTTTTTCCACATTTAAACCTTCCGGGTTCATAAGAGTGACAAATTGATCAGAGACCGCAGCCACTCTATGTTTCGCAGCAGCATTATTATAAGCTTCAAGGGCAGCAACGCCTCCTACATTACCAAAACCTTGAACAGCTACATCTACAGGGTCTGCTTCATTAAATTTTGTATGTAGCTTTTCCAGGGTTTCCCACTGACTACTCCGAGCTTCATTTCTTATTTCCGAGTCCTTTCTCTTTTCGGGAAACCATTCATTTAATAAGTAAAAATAACTTAGAAATGTTCCAATACCTGTTGCCTCTCTTCTTCCCTTCGCTCCATTGTTTTCCACGCTTTTACCAGTAAACGATCCGCTATAGGCTTGTCCGGGATGAATTGTTTTATATTCTCCGACCATCCAGTCAATAATACGTTCATTGGTGCCGAGATCTGGAGCCGGAATGTCCTGGGTCGGTCCCAGATTCAAAGCGAAACGCTGGACATATTTCTTACTGATTAAATTTAATTCCCTGTCCGTATAATCGCGCGGATTAATCTCCACCCCACCTTTCGCTCCTCCAAACGGCAGGCCGTGCAATGCGTTTTTGAGGGTCATTAAAATCGCAAGGTTTTCCACCTCTGATTCATCTACGTCTTCACTGAAACGAATTCCCCCTTTGTAAAATCCGCTGATGTTATTATGCTGAACACGGTATGCCGGGATCCGCTCTATGTTTCCTACATCCCGGGAAACACGGACATAACTTTTTATAATCTTATCGGTTGTTTTCAAAATTTCTCCCGCTGATTCCAGTGTTTTGTTTCTTTCCTCCAGATTATCCATTTCAAGAAATTCATTGTTCTGCTTCAGGTCCTTGATTACTTCTTCAATTAAAACTTTCGTCTGTGAACGGTCCATAAAGAGCCTCCTTTGAATAATAAATAGAAAAAATGGCAGGGGAGTGTCGAAACACTTCGGTATTTGCCGGCCGAGTGAGCCAATACCCCGAATTTTTCTGAAACATCTAAGATACTAATTACCTATAAAACAAGAATCAAAACACCTATTCCGGCACTTATTGTTTTCATGCATAGAAATCGAGCAAACATGAATAATATTGAAGAAAAAATAATTTTCCTCAAAACCCCGGGGGCAACGGGTGGGAAAGACATTCAACACAGCCCCCCGCCTTGTCGAACTTCCTCAAATATGGTGTATAACTCATTATACGCCAGCATTCTGTAAGCGAGACTATTGTTATCGGATGCAATCCTTATTAACGCTAATTAAGCACAATTAATCCTATTCAACCGTATTTGAATTTTTTATCTGTACCTCCTATGATTAAGAAAGGAAAGAGGAGATAACAATGATTTCCTGTTACAATTAAAATTTCAATTGGCATGACCCGTGGTCAGGTTCTCTTTTTGAAAATGGACAGGAAAGGAATAGTTTAAGCTTCACACACAGGAGGAATAAGTTATTAAAGTTCTTATTAATCAAAACGAAGGTGATAAGAAGATGGAGACGAAAAATAGTAATGTGGGAACGATGGATGCTTTAACATTTGAAAAACCGCAGGTGGAAGACGGCGCGGATATGTGGGAGCTTGTAAAAAATTCCACTCTCGATTTAAATTCGTCTTACAAATACATCATGATGTGTGAGTTTTTTGCAGAAACTTGTGTTGTGGCTAAAGAAAAAGGCGAGCTTGTTGGCTTTGTCACCGGGTTCATCCCGCCTGAAAAGCAGGACACTGTTTTTGTATGGCAGGTAGGCGTAGATCCTTCCCAGCGGGGCAAAGGGCTGGCTTCCCGTTTAATTAACCAACTGGTAGAAAGGGTAGCCGAGAAAGATGTGAAATATTTGGAAGCTACTGTCACACCTTCCAATGAAGCTTCTCAGGCTCTATTTAAAAAAGCAGCCAGAACTTATGATACAAACTGTGAGGTTTCCGAATGTTTCGCAGAAGACCTATTCCCTGGAGATGAGCATGAAGCAGAGCTCACCTTCCGTATCGGCCCGATTAACCACCAATAATAATTTGGCATAAAGATCACGAAGGAGGATCTATCATTACAATGAATCATAACGATTTAGGCGTTTTTGAAAAGTACGAATCGGAAGTCCGCAGTTATGTCCGCGGATTCCCCACCGTATTTCATCAGGCAAAGGGCTATAAACTCTGGGACATGGACGGGAAAGAATATATTGACTTCTTTTCCGGTGCAGGAGCCCTGAACTATGGGCATAACGACGAAAACATGAAGAAAAAACTTCTCGAATATATCCAGGAAGACGGTATTACCCATTCTCTCGATATGGCTTCCAAAACTAAAGGAGAATTCCTGGAAAAATTCAATGAAGTCATTCTGGAACCGCGTAATTTGAAATATAAAGTCATGTTTCCCGGACCTACCGGTACAAACTCTGTAGAAAGCGCTCTGAAGCTTGCCCGCAAAGTGACAGGACGTACAAATATTATCAGCTTTACTCACGGTTTCCACGGTATGACAATTGGGGCCCTGTCTGTAACAGGAAATGCATTTAAGCGTAATGGCGCGGGTATTCCGCTCAGCCATTCCTATACAATGCCATTTGACAACTATTTGGAAAACACAGAGCATGAAATTTCGTTTATCGAACGTATTTTAGATGACAACGGAAGCGGCGTTGAACTGCCGGCAGCTTTCATTCTGGAAACCGTACAGGGAGAAGGCGGTTTAAATGCAGCTCGGATGGAATGGCTGCAAAAGATTGAAAAAATCTGCCGGGAACGCGGCATCCTTCTGATTATTGATGATGTACAAGCGGGGGTTGGACGAACCGGTACCTTCTTCAGCTTTGAACCAGCTGGCATTAAGCCTGATATAGTATGTCTGTCCAAGTCTATCGGCGGCTACGGGCTTCCACTGGCTCTGACGCTGATTCATCCGGATTACGATAAATTTGCGCCCGGGGAACACAATGGCACATTCCGCGGTAATAATATGGCTTTCGTAACCGGGATGGAAGCATTAAACTACTGGAAAGACGAAACTCTTACAAAAAGTGTCCAGGAAAAATCAGAGCGGATTTACAACTTCCTGAATAATATGATCGAGAAATATCCAAAACTAAAAGGTAGCCACCGCGGCCGCGGCTTTATGCAGGGCATTGCAAGTAATGTGGACGGCCTGGCCGATAAGGTAACGGAAAAATGCTTCGAACACGGGTTGATTATGGAAACCGCCGGTGCTGATGATGAAGTATTCAAGCTCTTCCCTCCAATCACTATCGATGAAGAAGGGTTAGAGAGAGGACTTGCCATTCTTGAAAAAGCAATTGAAGAAGCTGCTGAAGAAAAAAATCTAGTCACATCTTAATTCATGTTAACTGGATAAAGGCCTGGTCTTAAGAACTGGCGATCAGGCCTTTATTTTATGCCGCTGAAGAACCATTTCAACGGCTTGTACTATACAAGGAGGCTTAAATCATGAAAGTAGTAAAACTAGAGGACATTATTGGAACCGATCAAGACGTAGATGACGGAAATTGGGTGAGCCGCCGTTTGATTCTTAAGCAGGATAAAATGGGGTATTCCGTCCATGACACCATTATACGTGCAGGGACCGAAACACATATTTGGTACCAGAATCATCTGGAAACTGTATATTGCATTGAAGGCGAAGGCGAGGTAGAGACACTTAGTGATAATAAAATCCATCCTATCACTGCCGACACGCTTTATGCTTTGGACAAGCACGATGAACACATGCTTCGTGCCACCAAGGATATGAGAATGATCTGTGTCTTTAATCCGCCATTAAGCGGCCGGGAAACTCATGATGAAAATGGAGTATATCCGGTCGACGACGATTAATAGATAGAATAAAACGGAGGTGGGGGAAAATGGAACTGCCTCCCCGCCTCCTTTTTTATTTGAGGTATTTGCTTTACTGCCGGAACAGCAGCCGGTTAGTCACGGGTCCTGTTCGGGACAGCTCATGAAAAAACCTTCAGCTCCCCAAGCTGAAGGTTTTTTACATAATTATTGAAACGTTTTTTATTTCATTACGTAGGTTATAAACAGAGCGTCAAAGATTTTACGTAGGAAGGATGGCTGTCATGGAAGCGTTAGGTATCTTAGGTCTTTTTCTTTTTTTTCTGCTTGGCTTATTTTTACTGAACATTATAACAAGTATTTGGGCATATCGTGATTCGATCCGTAAAGGAAACAGCAAAGAATATGCCCTGATCGTGCTGATCGGCACTTTATTTTTTCCGCTCATTGGGTTGATCGTATACTTATTTATTCGTAACTCTTAATGAAGAAATTGGTTTTTAAACTCTACTTTATCTGCATCGATTCCAATTTTCTTCAAGAAATTCCTTACGTCTTTTATCGATCTTGCCGGATACTGAAATTCGCATATAGACGGTCTGTTTTTTTGAAAATCGACCGTTGAGAAACAAAACGTTTCTTCATTCGCATCATAATATATCAGCAAAGGAAGTTTATGATCGGGATGCGTAATTACTCCCTTGTAAATATGATATGACATCGGTCCTGCCAACTCCTCACCATTCCAGTTTTGTACGGCTGTTATTGCATTGGTATTACTGTCATCTTATTTATGTAGAAAAAAGATGGCAAGGCGCATAGCCCTTTTTATTTTACCATGGCTTCCGGTCTATGTTCGAATACCAATATTCATCGGGACAAAGATGTTTCCTTTTTTATGAATGTGTGCTGTTCTATAAGAAAAGAAGCTTATCCTTGAAGGGACAAGCCTCTTTATATATATCGTAACGCCCTTCTTTTGGAAAGGTTACGCCGATACCAGTGTCATTCCGAGTCGGAAGTGATAAGTTTTATGCCATGCTCCTGAAGGAAGGTTTCCACTTCTTGGGAAGGGCGGGTGTCTGTAATCACCGCATCTGCTTCTTCCAACTCCATCCCTTTGTAAAAGTGCTTTTTATAAAACTTTGTATGGTCCGCGAGCACATAAACATATCCTGCTCGTTCAGCCATCCGCTTCTTCACCGCGGCATCTTCTTCATGCGCATAATAGAAGCCGTCTTCACAAACACCGATCACCCCAATGAACGCCCGATCGGCATAATAACCGCTGATTTTTTCAAGGGTCCCCGGTCCGTACAGAAAACGGTGTTCCGGATTCAATCTCCCGCCCAACAGATAAATATCAGTCTTGATTTGATCTTGTAAGCGTTCTGCATTCACAATCGAGTTGGTGATGACAGTTAAAGAAGACGTAGTGATCTGTTCCGCAGTAAATTGAACCGTGGTCGAGGCATCAAGCATGATCGTTTCTCCCTGTTTGATTTGAGCTGCCGCAATTTTGGCGATTTCACGTTTTTCATCTGAGGCACGCTCCAAACGCTCGGAATACCCTTTCAGCACTTCCTTTACTGCCGGGAGCATAACTCCTCCGTGGGTGCGCATAACTGCTCCCTGTTCTGTCAGTTTTACGACATCTCTTCTTGCCGTATCACGGGAAATACCAAATTGATCACACATCTGTTGTATGCTCATGCGCTGGTGTTTTTTTACGTGCTGTAATATGGCACCCATTCTTTCTTCCTGATACATTCCCGCGCACCCTTTCCATCTTTTCTCTCTTTTATTATAAGTCATTAAGCAGTATTTTATCAACAATAACACTTAAAAATAAGCTAATTTACTTACAATCGATTAAATATAATAGGAATAAGAAGAACAGAAAGCAGCTATCCAGCGGAATATGTTAATACAGTGTGCAAAAACGTAAAAATTCCCGAACGAATTGATAGAAGAAATCGTTCGGGAATGTATTGTCTAGAGATGAATTTTTCTCAGTCTTTTTTTCTTTAACACGTTTATGCTTTATGGAGGGCTTCTGCTACTTGATAATTATCATAGCCTAAATCCCTTGCTACCGCCTCATAGGTTATTTTTCCGTTTGACGTATTGATTCCTTTTTCCAAAGCACTGTTATCTGTAACGGCCTGTTTGATTCCTTTTTCGGCAATCTGCAGTGCATAAGGAAGCGTAACATTCGTAAGCGCAATGGTAGAAGTCCGAGGAACCGCCCCTGGCATGTTGGCAACCGCATAGTGCAGGACCTCATGTTTCGTGTAGGTTGGATTATCATGTGTAGTGATCGTGTCTGCCGTTTCAATGATGCCTCCCTGATCAATTGCTACATCTACTACGACAGAGCCCGGTGACATGGATTGAATCATCTCTTCGGTTACCAGTTTTGGCGCCCTTGCTCCCGGAATGAGAACAGCTCCAATGACGAGGTCGGAATGTTTTACCTCTTCTGCAATATTCATTGGATTTGACATCATGGTACGTATGCTTCCATGATACAAATCATCAATTTCACGCAGCCGCTGCGGGTTTAAGTCGACTATCGTTACGTCTGCACCCAGACCATGGGCAATCACGGCGGCATTGGTCCCTACAACTCCGCCTCCAATAACTGTTACTTTTCCTCGTTTCACCCCAGGGACACCTGATAATAAAATACCCTTTCCACCCTTTGATTTTTCCAAAAACTGAGCTCCGATCTGGGCGGACATTCTTCCCGCGACCTCGCTCATCGGAGTTAATAGCGGAAGTGTCCCGTTGACCTCCACCGTCTCATAGGCTGCAGAGGTCATTTTTGACTCAACGAGTGCCTTCACAAGCTGGGGCTCTGCCGCCAAATGTAAATAGGTGAAAAGGAGAAGATCTTTTCTAAAAAATCGATACTCTGACTCCTGCGGCTCCTTGACTTTCATCACAAGCTCCGCCTCATTCCATACTTTCTCCGCCTTTTCTTGTAATACGGCACCGGCTTCTTCATATTCTCTATCCGTGAACCCGCTGCCTTCACCAGCAGACGCTTCTACGAGGACCTGATGACCAGCTTCCACAAAGGAATGAACACCGGCCGGGGTCATAGCTACACGGTTTTCATTATTTTTAATCTCTTTCGGGATACCAATAATCAAGACGCTTCACCTCCGTTTAAATTTCTTTCTTTTATTATAGACGAAAAAGTCAGGAGTACGCATCGTGAGGCTTCCAAAATGAAAAAGCACCGATTTGTGAAATTTCACAAATGGTGCTTTCTATTTATTCATTTCATCCAGGCTGATTTCCAGTAACAAGGATAACTTCTCGTATGCATCTTTTAAATCTTTCTTTATAATTTCTTCCACCCGTTTAATGCGGTAGGCCATAGTATTGACATGAATATGGAGGGACTCCGATGCCTTTTTCATATTTCCATCATGGCGGAGAAATACAGCCAGACTCTGGAACAATTCGGTATTGTGGCGGAAATCATATTGTTTTAATGCTTCCAGTTCCGGATGCAGCATGTTTTGTTTGTTTTTCTGTTCGATCAATGCTTCCGCGTATCGGTAAAAACCCAATTCGTGATAAAACACAAACGGCTTTCTTTCTGCTGGAAGTTTTTTATTGACATGGATGACCTCCATCGCTTCCTCATAACTGTTTTTTATACTGGCCAAGGAGGAATACAGCCTTCCTGTCCCTGCTTCCATCTGTTCAATCTGGAACCGTTCTTTCAGCAGTACGATAAAATCCTCCAGAAACCATCGTATCCCCTCCCGATCAGGAGGATATACCGGTTCAGCCAGCATTACAATCAATTGCTGGACTCTTGTTTGAAAGTAGCATTTTACCTTCTGGGAGGTCGTAACTAAATACGTTATTTTTTTGTACATGGATTCACTGATAGGCTCTTCCGCTTCCAGAACGATGACAGCAGCCGTACGAGGGCTGACAGGAAACCATTCCCTCATCTGCCTTTCAATGTCTTCTTCCTTCTGAACATCACCTGTCAGTAATCTCCAGAAATATTCCTGCCGGCCGCGTTCTTCTTCTTTGTTCCTGGTCTGAACCTGCTGCAGCTGAGTGGCTGCTTTTTCCGATGCGACTTCCAGTACTGCTGCATCGTCCTCCCTAAGAGCCCGTTCTCCTTCAAGCACCCAGATATATCCTAATATCTCCTGCTTCTTTTTGATAGCAACCGCCATTCTGCTTCCCAGTCCTATTTCAGCGATTTCGGGGATTTTCACCGACGTATTCTGTTTGTGAAGAGAAGGAATAATACCTTCCCGCCACAATTTGTTAATGACCTGCTCGGGCACACGCCTTCCGATAATCGTAGATACCCTCGCAGAATCAGTATGTTCTTCATGGGTGCTGTAGGCGAGGAGCCTGTGGTTACTGTCCTCAATGGTTACCGGAGCCTGCAGTTTTTCACTGATAAAGTCAGCGAATTCTTCTAAACTGCTAAAACTGCGTTCAAACAGCCGGGACGCTTCTTGGCTCAATCCCTTCCCTCCTCTCTCCATTTTGCCGTGGACCTAAAGATCAGCCTCCAAGAAAAAAATCAATTACACTGGACGTTCCGGACACTTCCGTATTGTATAATTCTGCATAGCCGCAATTCTTGCAGTAAACGACGGTGAAATGATTGTGCTGAACATCAAATATTTTGCTGAATCCTGTTCCGGAAGCAGCGATTTCTTTTGTCCCCGCTTCCATATGTCCGCATTTCATACAGCCTGTCTCTTCCATTTACGATTTCTCCTTTCCATTATTATCTAAGTTTACTTTTTCTTACGACGCCATCCCCGTTATGTAGCATGTCTAAAATTCTGTACTCAGCCATATGTATAATGCTGCATAGCTTGCATAGGGACTCCACTGCTGTCCCATTTCTCTAACCTCTTCAACGGAAGGCTTCGCATCCCGGTTCCACAATTTTTTCAAGCCGTTTTGAATACCGATATCTCCGGCTGGAAGAAGGTTTTCCCTGCCCAGACCGAACAATAGGAAACACTCCGCCGTCCAGGGCCCGATACCCCGGATTGCTGTTAATGTTTTTATAATTTCTTCATTTGTCTTTTCCTTCAAGTCTGCAAGATCCAGCCTTTTTTCTACAATTTGTTTGGAAGTATCAATGACATACTCTGCTTTCCTCCGGCTGAACTGGAGTTCCTGAAGTTTCTCGGGAGCAAGTTCCGCCGTATACTCCGGTTTCGGGTAAAACCAGACATCACCGACCCGTTCTCCAAAGGTATGGACAAAACGAGAAGAGAGGGTATAGGCAAACGACATATTCAACTGTTGATGGATAATTGTTTTCATCAAACTGCCGTACGTTTCAAATTCACCTACGAGCGGTGTTCCGGCAAATTCCTCGAATAATGGCTTCAGGTCGGTAGATAGAAAATGCTGTCTGATGTTTTCAAGCGGCCGGTCCCATAAAAATATATTCGCCGCTGTCTGCAGGGCGTTTTGTTCCGAAACGTACCTGCCGGATATCTCTAGTTCCACCCCGTCTGCCGAGTCGTAAAAACGGAGAAGGATCCCCTCTTTTTTATCTCCATCGCTAACCGGGATTTTCACTTCTGACGTCTCCGTATTTATGTAATGGATCGGATCTGCTGTCAACCGTTTGAGCATCACCGGATAATTATATTCCGGGGAAAGAGTAAGCACCTTCTGCCACATAAATCAGCCCCCATTTCCGCTTTTCTGTGTCATCTCATTAATTATACCATGAGGGAATTGATTTCCTAAACTTACTAGTCCGGAACGAATGAGCTATTTGGTAAAATAAAATTATTCTGGTTAAAGGTAAAGGAGGAATCATACTAGTGTCTATTGCTACAGATTTAGCATCGATCCGTATTTTGGGAACCGTTTATCAGAAACATACCCTTTCATCTTCCATCTCTCATGCGGTACACTCCTTATGCCGTGAGGTGGATTATATCAATTGGGCTGGGATTTACTTTCATGAAGGAGAACATACGGTGTTACATGAATTTGCCTGCACAGATTCTGATCATCCCACGATGCAGAGCCAGTTATCGTTTCCGATTCACAATAGAAAGGGAGAGGAAACCGGCGTTCTGGTCGTAAAAAGTAAACAATGGATTGTATTTGATGTAAACGATGTCCCGACGTTAGAAACAGTAGCATCTGAAATTGGAGAACTCGCAGACTAATACAAAGGACGCGGTTCCTGTACCAGGGACCGCGTCCTTTTATTGATTTTCCTTTACTGTTTCGGTAGAGAGCACTAAATTATCCAGGCTTTTAAAGGTGTATCCCTGCTCTCTGCATTCATCGATTACTTTTCCCAGAGCTTTCGCATTATCTTCAGAGACGGAATGAAGAAGCAGCACCGCCCCGGGATGTACTCTATTCATGATACTGTTGTAGGCATAATCGGTGCCGTGCTGACGATCCGTTTCCCAGTCTACATAAGCAAACGACCAGAATACGTTAATGTAGCCCATGTCTCTCGTTTTAGCGAGAGAGCTTTCACTGAACGTACCTTGCGGCGGCCGCAAATAGCGCATATTTTCATTTCCAGTCAGGTCCTGATATTTTTCTTTAACACGTCCCAGTTCGGATTCCATTCTTTTATCATTCAGCGTTGGCAGGCTTGGATGGTTCCAGGAATGGTTACCGACAATGTGTCCTTCCTGTTCCATACGTTTGACCATATTAGAAGCGGACTCCAGATAATGGCCTGTCACAAAAAAGGCCGCAGGGACTTCTTTTTCTTTTAAAACGTCCAATATATCTTCAGTATATCCGTTTTCATATCCATTATCAAAGGTAAGGTACAGATTTTTCTGTTTCGGATCCCCAATATAAAATCCATCATATTTCTCGAGTAATTCCTTGTATTTCGGCTCTGCATCAGCCGGCTCGTTGTTTTCCGCCGGCTTAAAATTCCATTTAAATACTTCTTCTCCATGAATCATTTCTATTCCATAAAAAAAGACAAAAATAGGTATTATGGCAGCCAGCAGCCTCCGCATCACTATCCCCCGTTTTTTCTTTATCATCTGCTGTTTTTTGAAAATTATTCTTGCTTCCCAGCCCCAGATTTAGTAAAAATTGTGGATTTTCAATTTATGTAACGGAATTTATAATGATATACTGATATACTATTAGAAAGGAATTTATACATGAACGATCAACTTCACAAAAAAGGATTTCTTCAGCGTTCTCTCGATGTAGTAGAACGCATTGGCAACAAGCTGCCGCATCCGATCACCTTATTTGCAATTTTAGCTGTTCTTGTCATTGCAGCTTCGGCCCTTCTTTCCGCGATGAATATTCAGGTGGAAGATCCTTCTGCAGAGGAAGGGACGCTGACCGTTAAGAACCTGCTTTCCGGCAGCGGTGTGGAATATTTATTCACCAGCATGGTGGATAACTTTATCAACTTTGCACCACTCGGTGTTGTGCTTGCTACAATGATTGGTATCGGCATGGCAGAACGGACCGGTCTGATCAGCGTATTATTACGGAGTTTCGTCCTGTCCGTACCAACCAAACTTCTCACGGCTGGACTCGTTTTTGCCGGCATTATGTCGAGCGTAGCCTCGGATGCCGGATATGTGGTCCTGCCTCCACTGGGAGCCATGCTATTCGCCGCCCTTGGACGCCATCCCCTGGCGGGGCTTGCAGCTGCCTTTGCCGGAGTTTCCGCCGGGTTCAGTGCCAACCTGCTGTTATCCGCAACCGATCCGATGCTCGGTGAATTAACAATGGAGGCAGCTTCCACGATAGACTCGTCTTATGCTGAGGGCATGAATAATGCCATGAATTATTATTTTATTATCGTATCAACCTTTATATTAACAATTGTTGGTATGTTTATCAGTGATAAAATAGTGGAGCCGCGGCTTGGAAGCTATACCGGGGAATACCGGGAAGAATTGACTGAAATCACGGCATACGAAAAAAAAGGAATGAAATGGGCAGGTATATCGGTCTTAATTACGGCAATCCTGCTTTCCCTGCTCATCGTTCCGGGAAACGCTCCGCTGCGAGGCGAAGACGGGGACATCGTCCAATCTCCTTTTATGAGTTCATTAGTGGTCACTATCCTTATTATGTTCTTCGTCCCGGGATTGGTATACGGCATCGTGACAAAATCGATCAAAAATGATAAAGATGTCGCCAATCAACTCTCGGAAACCATGGCTTCCATGGGAATGTTTGTGGTTCTGGCTTTTACTGCTGGTCAGTTTGTTGCGTACTTTGAAGAAACCAATATAGGAAGAATATTAGGGGCAGCCGGTGCAGAATTTCTGGAAAGGATTAACTTTAACGGAATACCTTTAATCATTTGTTTTATACTGCTGACTGGGTTGATTAATTTGTTTATCGGCAGTGCGTCAGCCAAATGGGCCATAATTGCGCCAGTATTTGTGCCTATGTTGATGGGGCAGGGATACTCTCCGGAACTAACACAGATGGCTTACAGAGTGGCAGATTCTGCGACCAATATTATCACCCCGTTGATGACTTATTTTGCGATTATTATCGCTTTTGCCCAGAAGTACGACAAAAAAATAGGGATTGGCTCCTTAATTTCTGTCATGCTCCCGTATTCGATCGGTTTTTTAATCGTCTGGACGATCCTGTTGGTTGTCTGGATGCTGTTGGGCATTGAGCTTGGACCTGGTTCACCGATTCATTATGATCAATAAGCCGGCGCTGGGTTACCAAGCCCAGCGCTTTTTTATGTTACTCATTTTTTTAGATGATGATATTGGTTAATGTAATGAATGAGGAGTTTATCATCTTTCCAGCTTATTTTACTGACTCCTGTATTATCGATTCGAAACGGTCGGTGCAGAGCGTTCCAGTTTTCTCCGGCAAGCAGATACATTAGAAAAATCGAAAGGAATCCACCGTGCGATACAATTGCTGCTGTTTCGTCTTCTTTGATACTTCTCACAAGATGGTAAAGCTTTTCACATCTGATTGTAATCTCTTCATCCGTTTCGGTTCCTTCCAGACCGGAGCGGAGAATTGTTTTATGCCGTACGTGAGGATACAATTCATAAATCTGGTCCCTCGTTTTTCCTTCAAGCGGTCCTAGATAAATTTCCCGGAAATCCTTGGAAGGGATAGCTTTCAAGTGCTGATACTTTTCAATGGCCGCTGCGGTTTCTCTGGCCCGGGTTAAATCACTGCTGTAAAAATGATCAATAGGGAGATCAGCGAAATGCTCCCCTAACCGCAAGACCTGGCGTTTTCCTTTCGTTGACAATTCAAAATCCTCACATCCCTGCACTTTCGCAGTCCTGTTTCCTTCCGATTCCCCATGTCTTATTAAATATATTGCCATGCCTGGTTTTCTTCCCTTCAATTCCAATCTTGTTTAAATTGTTTTATTTTTGTAATGGTGTTGTCCATCATTGTTTCAATTCGATCGATATCGGTTTTATCAAGATCCTCTTCCACTTCCATCCGGGCCAGCATTTCCTGCAGAAGGCTCATGCGTTGTTGGAGATAGTCAAGCTGTCTTTTTTTATCGTGCACTGGTGTCCCCATTTTTTCTATCCTCTCTCCTTTTCATTACTGAAAATGTCAATCTTCCGCCAATTTCCCAGTTTAAAGTAGAGGGCTGCTGCCACAGAACTTAATATAAAGCTGCACCCTACTCCAATACCAATTCCTGTTTCGCCGAAAATAGAGGAGAACAGCCAGGCCAGCGGGAACCGCAGCGCCCAGAAAGAGATAATATTCAGGACCAGCACCTGCAGAACGGCGCCGGAAGAACGGACAATACCGTTTAACACAAAATTAATGCCTAGAAACGGATAAAAGAAGGCAACTATCCGTAAATACTCTGCTCCAAAAGCTATTGTTTCTTCGTCGTCCACAAACATCCCCATCAATAGGTCGGCACTGACAAAGACAATAGTACTGATGGTTAACGCTACGCTGAATATAAGAATTAGTCCGCTTTTTGCAATATCATTTACTCTATCCCATCGGTGTGCCCCGATGTTCTGACCGGACATGCTCGTAATAGCAGATCCTAGAGTCGTCGAGGGAATCATAATCAAACTGTCTATTCTCTGCGCCGCTCCATAGCCGGAAACGACCGTTTCACCAAATGAGGTTACCACAGTCATAATAGCAAGCACCCCGCCTGAAATAGCCATCATCGAGATGCCGGAAGGCAGTCCTAATTTAAAAATCCGCCGGAACTCCTTCATAGGAGGAGGGGTCGGCATCGTGAAAGGGAGGCCCCTTTTCATAATGGAATAAATAATGCCAAATAAAAAGGCACTTCCCTGGGCTAATACAGTAGCAACAGCAGCTCCTTCCATGCCAAGGCCGAATCCAGCAATGAATAATGGATCAAGCACGACATTTAATAAAACAGCCACCAAAATGAAACGTAATGGTGTCTTACTGTCTCCAACAGCCCGAAGCACCGTTCCAATAAAATTATATCCAAATAGAAAAACAATTCCTGTAAAATTAATTCGCAGGTAATTCACAGCCATGGAATGGATACTCTCCGGCGTCCCCATCCAGGTTAAAATATAAGGAGCCAGCAGAAATCCAGCAACTCCTAAAAAAATGGACAAAATACCGAGAACAAACACAAACGCATTCAAGGACTGCTTCAGGCCTTCTTCATCGGCTGCCCCTTTCCGCTGGGATAACACCGTCAACGTTGCACTGTTAATACCGATAATAAACGATAAAATAGTGAAAATAATTGTTGAGGAAATCGATACTGCCCCCAGAGCTCCCGCCCCCATCAAATTACCGACCCATAAACTGTCAATGATCTGGTAGGAGCTTTGCAGAAGATTTCCTATAAAAATAGGGGAAGCAAATAAAATCATTTTTCGCATGATGCTGCCTTCTGTAAAATCAAACTGTTTGTTATCTGCTGCCATCGTCCTCGCTCTCCTGTTCAAAGCCGGTTCCTTTTTCTCCAGCCTGTCTGATACCAGAATTTATTGGTGCTTTATTTCAAATGTCTCCTTAACCTCAATACTATCTTTAACCGACTGCACCATGGAGCAGTTTTTACGGGTCCATTCCATATTTTTTTCCATCTTTGATTCATTAATATGATCAGCGGCTACCAGGAAATGAAGGTGAATCTTCTGAACTTCATTTGCTCCTTTTCCGCTTCTTGTTACCTCGGCTTGAATACGAATATCATGAACGGTCTGCCGCCGCTTCTCCATGATTTTCCGTAAAACCCCCCCGCTGCACACTGCGATGGAAGATACGAGCAGTTGATAAGGGCGGTATCCATATTCTTCTTCTCCGCATATTTGAAGGGATCCAAATTCTGTTTCCGTAGAAAATCCATGTTCCTGCATGACAAATTCCATCACTATCCACCTCTGTTTCTTTCGTGTACCTCAAATATTGAGTGTATCATTTCTTTCCCATGCATGTCTTTTCAAGCGTAACAAATCCCTTTCTGATTTACTTCAATTTTGCCTCAATTTTGATTGACTGGATGCCAGTACCATCGAATTTTGGGCTGATGGGATTCATGGAAAGGTGGAAGGACAGCAAGTTTCTCCTTTTTTCTATTCATGTCCACCAGGAGCATATTGGAGGAAACTACTTCAGCTTTTCTTCCTGCTAAAGGTTTCAATAGCTGATTTGGAGAACTATAAACACATAGACCTCTTAGTTAGCGGCTGCTGACATGTAAATTGGAAGGGGCAACAGCGTGAACCTTTTTCTTTCTTTATTTTCTACATGATGTGAACGTTCTAAGCGTAAAAAAACCGGGCGCCCTGCCCGGTTTTTTAACGAACCTCTTCCCCATATACTGTATTTAACACTTCGTGAGAGGGTTTGGATATCAAATTTTTAGGAATAATGTCGATGATGGTCGTATGCAGCTGCTCTTCGACGTCCCGGACCGACTCTTTATTCCCTACTAAATAGATGCCTCCCAGATTTCTTTTTTTTGCTTCTTTATCGATTACAGGGGCAAGGTTTTTATACCAGCGGTGCCTGTTTTCTTCGAAACGCTGCTGGACTTCATCCACCTGGGTAGAACCCGAAGGAATTCGATCCGAGGAAGCATTTCCCTTATACTGCTTCCAGTCTTCTGATTCTATTTCCCAGCTGAAATGCTTTTCGTCCCGGATTTCTCCCAATGCCGCATCAATGAGAACCACATCGCTCTTTTGTACCATTAAGAGCCCTACAGCTGGATAGGATTCCTGCATTTGTTCCAGCTGGTTCAATACAGGATAGGATTCCCAGTGAAATTCCGTTTCTACGGGAACCTGAAGGATTTTTTCCACTAAAAACTCACCATCGGCGGAGGCCATGAAAATAAAGCTTTTTTGCAGATTCATCTGTTGATCGTAAATATGTTGATTTGCTTTATCGGCCAGCTTTTTATACGCTTTCTGTTCTTCTTTTGTTCCGCTTGTCTCTACATACTCTTTTAATTTTTTCAGGCCGTTTTTCAGACGGATTTTCCATTCGCCGCTATGCTGGCTTCCTTCTCCAAAATCTGTATTTAAATAAATTGTTAAAATTCCTGTTTCATCTTGTTGATGTTTAAAATTCTGTAATTCTTCAGCCAATGTCATGCTATCCAGCCTCCTTGCTGATTAACGTAACTGTCGTTCTTATCGTTAATATTACCTTTACTTCTTTAAGATAAACTAGAAATTTAAACTGCCATGCAAAAGCCCTAAAAAAACCACCCATTGATAAACTGTACCCTATAGAGTGAACACTTTAAAAAAGTCTATCCTAGAGGGTACTTTTCTGTATAATGACAGGCAAATTCAGGTAGAACGGAGAAGAGAGGCCATGAGTAAACGATTATTCAGCGAGGATGATATCAGAAGCTGCAGGCAAAATCCCTATGTGAAAGCAGTATCTCTAAGGGTTAGCGCTTCTCCGGTTACAGCCTACAAAGCGGGAGCTGGAACAGATGCGCGCATAAAAAAAGATGAAGAAATTTCATCCTTTCTTAATCGGTTGACAGCCCAGTGTTTATTAATTTCTCTTTTTCATGACATTATTAACCGCCCTCTCTCTAGACATTTTATTTTCATATTTTATTGGTCACCTGCAGACCTGTTTGCTTATTTCATAATGACAGAAGTTATTTAATATCTTCCGTCCTGTTATTATTTAGATAGTAAAAAAAGGAGTAAAGATTAAGTTGCAACTTAAATATCAAGTTATATTTCGTAATTACTGGTCTTCGTTCAATTGCAGCTCTTTTTCCCGAACCTTAACACCCAACATGTCTTCATAGAAACAAACCATCGCTTGTTTATACTTATCGCGATGCCCTTCCTGTAATGCCAGTTGATAGGTCTGCATTGTTCCATTGAATGTTGGCAGGGGAATTTCATATTTTGACAATACTTCAATCATGCTCTCCATATCCTTGTATGCTTTATCTAATGAAAATCCGTGTTCAAACTCTCCTTTTAAAAGCTTAGGAATTAATGTCTTAGAGGCGTTACTGGCACCAGTAGCTGTCATCAAAATGTCTCCTAATTTTTCCGGCTCCAAGCCGAGCTTTACACCAACTGGCATTAACTCACTAAAGCTGGCAATGCAAATATTCATTGCACAGTTATTAATCATTTTCGTCAATTGACCAGCTCCTGCTTCTCCCATGTATAGAATCTGAGTTCCCATCATTTCCAGCATCGATTTTACATCATTGAATACTTCCTCTTTACCTCCGCACATGATACTAAGAGTTCCTTCCATGCTCTTTGCATGCTGTCCAGAAATCGGGCAGTCAAGGTATTCAATTCCTGCTTCGTCACAATTTTCATAGATTTCTCTTACTGCTAAATAACTGATTGTGCTGCAGTCCACAATTGTCTGTCCCGGTTTCATCTTGCTGAGCAATCCATTTTCACCCAACAGCACTTTTTTTACAATGTCGGAATTCTGCAAGCAGAGAAAAATATAATCACTGTCTGATGTATCTTCAGTATTGGTTGTGGTCTGAAGCCCTTTTTCTTTGAACGGATCCAGGGACCTAGGATTTATATCACAGACAAGATAATCGAATTTCCCTCCCTGTTTCCCTTTAGAAAGGTTTAACGCCATGCCCATACCCATTACGCCTAAGCCGATAAAACTTACCTTCATACTTATCTCCTCCGTTTATTGTTTTAAGTGTGTCTGTTTCATTTCCATCATCCATGACACTAGATACTATTTTTCCCTGACCAACCTACTGACGACCTTTCAATGCAATAAATTATGTTTATACCATATATTGTATGGATGGCTATTTAACTAGTTTTATTACTGCTTTTACAGCTTCTTTTGGACTTGTCAAGGTCGGAATCCCAAGTATCCCTGTTTCCTTTTCTGCGGTTGTCTGTGTTATCTGAGAAAAAACAATCACCTCACACCCGCTGTCTTTCAATTCCTGCGCCGCAAGAGCGTTAAGACGGTTATGTTCAGCTTCATTTCCCGCTTTCAACTCCGCCATGGCTTCCGGAATAGATTTTGTCTCCATTTTAATTTCTTTACCGTTATCTTTTGCAATGTTCTCCAATTGAGAACGTGTTAACGGGCCGGATGGCTCATTTGTTACAACCACGCCTATTTTGTCATAATTTCCTGCCGCATTTTCCAGCATAGGCCGGTCAACCGCCATGATAGGAACAGTTATAAACGGTTTCACCACATCAAGAATCGGAGTTAGAACCGTGCATGCAACAATAATTGCATCTACACCCGCTCCCTGTGCCATGAATGCAAGATTGGCATAGTCCCGATGTGTTCTGTCATCAATTCCACCAATTTCGTTGGAATAGTGCTGCAGATTTTCATTTACGAGATTTACAACAGTTGCATCCGGAGCCAATTCCTTAAAAGCATTATTAAGCGATGGTACAGCATTACATGTTGCATGAATAACACCTATTTTCACTTTGATTCCTCCTCATTTTCCTTAAAGACTCTTTAAACGAATTTCCAACCAAAACACATACAATCCTTAGGTTCCAAAGCAAAAAATCTTTTCTAAGGTTAATGTTTAATAATCACTTGGGTTATCGGTTAGCTGATAAATTGCTAACTCACTATTAGTCTCCATATGCGATTTCATGTACATTTCTGCACTATAAGGATCACGATTAGCAATTGATTGAGAAATCATCTGATGATAGTGGACAGCTTTTTCAATCATTCCTGGTTTTTTCGTTAAAGCACGCATTTGTCTTAACTCTTCCTGTAAATTTTCATACACTTTAATAGAATATTCATTATGCGTTGCTTGAACAATCAACCTATGAAAGCGTAAATCTTCCTCGTTCGTTATCTCGTTATTCTCCGCCAATTCAGCCATTATTCTCGCTGATTCTACAATCTTATCAATCTCTTCCATATAAGCCTGCTTTGCTGCCATAGCAGCAAACGAAGGTTCTATTATCGAGCGAAATTCTGTTAATTTATGCAGTTTTATGAATGAGGAACGACTAATGTTTGTAAATTGTAACGTTCCATCATAACTCACAAATGTACCTCTCCCTTGTTGTATACTGACGTACCCTTTTGTTTCTAAAGTCCGAAAAACCTCACGGACTGTAGAATTACCTATATTATATTGGGAAGCTAATTTTGTTATTGTGGGCATCTTAGATCCCTCTGTCCATTCTTTATCTTCAATTTTTCTTGTTATTTCATTTAGAAGCTTTTGATATTGAATTTTAGACATAGTCACCACCATAAATGTGTTGTTGTTTGAATTATACATCATATGAATTTTATGTCAAACACTTAGCTAATAACCGGGCTGACCGATGCCCCGTAGACTAGTCTACCTACCTGAATTACTGATTCAAAGATTGGTTGTTATTTCTAATGAATAAACGCATGAATTTACTAAATATTGGTGTTGATTGCAAGATTGAAATCAAAGCGATAATTAATAATACTGCGGAAACAGGATTTTTAAGAAAGATCAACCAGCTTCCATCTCCTATCTTTAACGCTTGATTTAAACTTGTATCTAACATTGCTCCAAGAATCATTCCCACTATTAAGGGGGCAACCGGTATATTTAATTTATCAATAAAATATCCGGCGATACCAAATATAAACATAACGTAGACATCAAACATACTGTTATTAACTGCGAAAGTACCAATCACACACAACAGTACAATCACAGGCGCTAACACTTTTCCTGGTATCTTTGTTACACTTACCGCAATCTTCGTGTACAAAAGACCCAAAACAAATAAGAATACGCTGGAAAATAACACCGCCCATAGTAAAGTATATGTTACATCAGCATGCTCAGTCATTAATGTCGGTCCAGGCATAATCCCATGAATCATCAGCCCCCCGAGCAGCACAGCTGTCGTTGAACTTCCAGGAATCCCTAAAGTGATTGTAGGAATGAGCGCCCCTCCGACTACAGCATTATTTGCCGCCTCTGGAGAGGCTAAACCTTTCAAATAACCTGTACCAAACTTTTCTTTATGTTTTGAAAACCTCTTCGTTTCATTGTAGCTGAACCAACTGGCAGTATCTCCGCCTGCCCCCGGAATCAGCCCAGTCAAAACTCCAATTACACTTGACCCAGCTATTGTATTCTTTATTGACTTAAATTCTTTCCAGGTCGGCAACATTTTATCCTTAAATTCACTTGCTTTAACGATCTCCTTATTTCTCTCCACCAATTTTAACGCTTGTGGGATCGAAAATAGTCCGATCAGAGCAATAACGAAAGATATTCCATCAAATAAATACATATTGCCAAAGGCAAACCGTGGAGTTCCTGTAATCGGATCCATGCCGACAAAGGAGATTAACAAGCCAATCGAACCTGACAAAAGACCTTTTATTACGGAACCGGCAGATAGAGAAGCGATAATTGTTAGTCCTAATACAGCAATTGCAAATAACTCCACCGCTCCGATAGAAAGAGCCAGCTGCCCTAACACTGGTGCAACCGTCAAAAGAACAATACCACTTATTACCCCGCCAATGAGGGATGATACAAGAGAAGTACCCAAAGCTTTTCCAGCCTGGCCCCTTTCTGTCATTTTATATCCATCCAGCACAGTTGCGGCCGCTGCAGGCGTACCAGGTGTTCGAACTAAAATAGCCAGGATCGACCCGCCATACTGTCCCCCCATGTACAAAGATGCCAACATAGAGATACCAGTCGCCGGATCCATCTCAAAAGTAACAGGAAGAAGAATAGCAACCGCCATGGATGCTGACAAACCCGGCATTGAACCGACAAATAATCCTAAAATCATACCTCCAGCTAAAGCTAGTAAAGTCGAAAGAGATAAAACGTTAGTTAAACCGACCATAAGTTCATTCATTTATATCCCCCTCTCTATGAAAGAATTCCCATTGGGACAGGTATATTTAAAAACATAATAAATACTCCATGAATAAAAGCTGTAAATCCTAAAGAAAGAATAATAGCTAATATTAGATTTGTAGCTTTAAAATACATTAATATTAGGAAACAAAAAATTGGAGTAATAATCAAATAGCCAATAATGTTTATTAGAAATATGTAAGCGGCAATTGATGTTCCGAAAACGAGTAACCGCTGAATATTTATTTTCTCTTCCTCTTCCTTCTCCTGATCGTTGCGTTTTTTATATGCTTCAATAAACATAGCAATTGCCAGTAAGGCTATGATCACAATCGTAATCTGAGGTAACCTGGCAGCTGATTCTGGAAACTTTAGTGATTCAATATAGAACATAATAGTTAAAGTTAAAATTAAACCACTTACCAAAGTATGTTTTATCAAAATTGACATTCCGCAAAACCTCTTTCTGAGTTTAATTGATAAAGGGAAGAAGATTACCCTCTTCCCACTTAGGTTTATATAAAGCTACTCGTATTCACCTTTTACTTCTTCCCAAATTTCTGAAGATGATTCTTCTTCTTGTTCTAAAAATTCAGCATATTCTTCTCCTGTCATTATGTTCATAGGCAGTCCTGCTTCTTCTAGCGCAGTCTTAAATTCCTCGTCTTCACGCAGCTGTTCAAATGCGTCATATAATTCTTTCTTTGCCTCTTCAGGTATACCTTTTGGTGCAGAATACCCACGCGAAGATCCTGCCACCACATCTACATCAAGTTCTTTTAAAGTCGGGACATCCGGTAACATATCACTTCTCTCATCACTCGCTACGGCAAGCGCTTTCAAATTACCTTCTTGAATTTGTGAATAAACAACACCAAGATTGTTGAAGCTGGCATCAACGTCTCCTCCAGCAGCTGCTTGCCAGGATGGTCCATCCCCATCAAAAGGAATCATCTCAACATCCAGGTTACTTGCTCTGCTCCATCTAAGCAGCGAGAAGAAATCATCTCCTCCTACACCTGAGTGTGATACATTAAGCCCTTCAGGGTTTTCTTCTAAATAATTAGCGAAATCCTCGTAACTAGAAAATTCACTATCACCCGATACCACAATTATCGCTGGATCTGTCACAACATTTGCAATAGGATCAAAATCAGAAAGACTATATTGAAGTTCTGGATTGACCATATAATTCGTTAAAACCTGCGGTGAATTTGTAATAGAAATTGTGTATCCATCACTTTCTATATTGTTGGCTAATTCCGTCCAAGCCACTCCTCCCGAAGCGCCTGGTTTGTATTCATTAACAAAGGAACCATCGAGATGATTTTTGAGGTGAGGTTGTGTCACCTGAGCTAACTGATCACTTCCTCCACCTGGATCAAACCCTATTAAAACTTCAATCTGTTCAGTTGGATAATCCGATCCATCATTACTGCCTTCAGCCTCACCAGCTTCTTCATTACTAGTATTTTCTCCGCCAGTATCTCCAGTTTCTTCACTACTAGGTTGATTTCCACAGGCAGCTATAACAAATATAAGTGCCAACAAAAACAAGGCTGCAGATCCTTTTTTCAAAAATTTAACCTCTAGCATCTTAATCCTCCTTCGTAATTTTGAACAATATTTTCGATGCCCTTCAATAATTTAATTTTGTATTACTTCCCTCCTTTCAAAGTATTATATCGAGTCACTTCAACACTCTTTTTCTTTCAATTCACCAAAATTGTGTTGATGTTTAGAATATACATCATATGTATTAATCTATCAATAATTTTTTAGTAATTTTCTGTGTTTTCATTAAATTATTCAGAGTCCGCTGATATGTTTCTTTTTATAGAAGTTCATAAAATAGCCCTTCGATACCAGCTTCTTGACGCCAATGGTATCGATCAGCCGCCCGGAATGAGCTCAGCGTTAACCTCTTCGCTCATACAGCCCCCTGTCACTCGGATAATCCGGCGCTCCCTACTGATCTTCCTGCCGCAAGGCCCGCGTCTCCCACCGTCCTCTTGTAAAACATCGGGTAAAGACAAACGAGAAGTAATGAATTATATGACATACTACAATCATGAAAAAGGACAATGGAATCTAAAAAAGATGAATCCTGCTTTATACAGGAATCATCTTTTGAGCGCTGCCTAATCTTTTCTTAAAATATCCTTTACAAAGGGTACACTTTAGAAAAAGGGCTGGTTTTTTTACTTATAAGGAATGGTCCCGGTTGGGAAGTTTTTCTACGTTATCCGCTTGTTCTAACTGCTTTTTCTCCGTTTGTTCCTGTTGTAACCTTTTAATGTCTCTGGCTGTTCGTTCGGCTGTTGATTTCGCAGATAAGGTTGTCTGCTTTAGATGGCTGGCACGCTCGGAAATATCCTGAATATCGCTTGAAGCCGACTGCAGCAAATGTGAGAATTCGGTAGAAGCTGATTTTACCTTGGTAATAATTTCTTCTCGATTTTCCGTCAAAAAGGAACTGGCTTCATTTATTGCAGAAGCTGTCCGCTTGGTTCCATTAACAATCGCATTCCTGCTTCGGCGGTTCACAGCCAATCCGGCAGCTGCCACGGCTCCGCCTGCCATTAATCCAATTTTTACTCCCCGACAAGATTTTTGATGTTGTGTCTCTTGCATGATCTCATTCCCCTTTCCGTATAGCTCTGGCATTCTAACGTTTAGTATTTCATTACCACCAATGGAAGCGAAATATTCCTCGAATTTTAATGCCGAATCTTCACCAGTCTTCTTCCCATTATAAACGGTATAAGAAAGAATTCAAATTTTCCTTTCTATTTAAATTATGCAAATTAAAAGTATTCAAAAAATAGTAACATTTTTGTCATTCAATATGTTTACAAATTCGTTATAATGGTAAATGGAGAGATGAGAATACAAAAAAGGATGGTGGAGTATGAGGAAACCTATGCGCTCGACGATGGAAGATTTGATTGCCGAGAATAAACAGGAGCTTTTAAGTGATCCATCCGCTATAAACGAGATAGAAAAAAAGCTGGATGAGAAAAAAGCGAAAGAAGTGTACGTGGAAGAACAGAAAACAAAGCCCCGTGCAGCGAATAACTAGGAAAACACAGCCTCTTACAGGGCTGTGTTTTCTTTATTTTTTAAAAAATTGACGATAAGCCGATAAATCATTTCCCGCTGTGCTTTTCGTTCATTTAAGAGATGATGTCGGCCGTTATCGATTAAAATCCTGTTGGAATAAGGAAATAAGGTATGATAAGCCTCCATATTATGTTTCCATTCCAGCGTTTGATCTTCGGTCCCCTGTAATATCTGTACCGGTTTGAAAGAAGGCGTTTTTTCCATTAATTCTTTTTCCCATTGAAACATAGCATAAATCCATGAAACCGGTATTGTTCTCCCTTCCAAGGGATCCTGTTTAATGCTTTCCATAAAAGAAGCCTCCCCGGTGTGAACCCGGAACGTCCGCGGCAGTTCTTTTTGAAAAACCGCTATAATCGGTGCCGCCATTTTGGAGAGCCACCACTGGTTGGAACGGATCAGTGGAGACACAAGGGCTACTTTTTGCAATACTGTGTCGTCGTAAGATAATAAATAATCTGCAAGTACTGCCCCGCCGGTGCTATGTCCAATTCCATGGATGATCGCCCTTTCTGTCTTTTTCAAGTGAGTAAGAACGGTGGAAAGAGCCTCCTTATACTCCTGAAACGACTCCCTTTTTATGGAAGGGCCTCCTGATTTTCCGTGCCCGGGGAGATCAAAAGCGGCTACATGATATCCCTGATCCGTTAAATAGTGGATCCACTCACTGTGGGTGCCGGCATGATCAAAAAAGCCGTGGAGAAATAAAACCAACTCTGCTTCATTCGGTTGTTTGAACATTTGGAAAAACAAGTGAAACCCTTTGTAAGGAATAAATTCTGCTGTATGTATCACTTTTTCTTCCGGCAGTTGATACGTCTTTCGATAGTTTGCAATGTTAAATGAATCTTCCATGTTTCTTTCCTTTCACTCTTTATAAGAAAAGACTGCCCTTTTGGGGACAGCCTTTTGGAACCCGCCTTTTATTGCATTCTAGGATCAGAAAGCAGCCGCTGTAATTCCTCCATGTGTCCTGTTTCATCCGCAATAAAATCTTCGAGCTTAATCTGCAGTTCAATCAGGCCGAGATCATCTGCCTGCTTCGCCCGTGTTTTATAGCGCGATATTGTTTCTTCTTCTGAATCTCTGGCAGCTTCAAGCATCGTTTTTACATCATCTGTCTGCTTCACATCCGCTGGTTTCGTGGTGGGTTCTCCACCCAGTGTTTTTATTTTTTCCGCAAGATAAAGGGCGTGCCTTTGTTCGTCCGTCACTTCTCCTTCAAAAAAAGGCTTTAACACCTGACGGTACATCCCGGACACCACAGCAGCATAGTTGTTATACATAATAATGGCGGCGTATTCATTTGCGAGATCTTCATTTAGTCCATCAATGAGCTCTTTTGTTTTATTATCCATCGTCCTTGCCTCCTTTGCGCTGCAATAATTGTCGCATTTTTAATCGTTGACATCTGCTTTTCACTTACAGTTTTACCCTTACCCTATAAAAAATAAACATAGATTTGAAAGACGTTAATCTTCAAAAAGCGACCGAAACTCTCCGTAACCTTCTTCCTCCAGCTTATCCTTTGGGATAAATTTCAGGGCTGCAGAATTAATACAGTAGCGCATGCCTTCTGGAGGCGGACCATCAGGAAACACGTGGCCGAGATGAGAATCCGCGTTTTTACTCCGAACTTCTGTACGCCGCATTCCCATCGTGGTATCGAGATGTTCTGTTACTTTTTCTTCTTTCAATGGTTTTGTGAAACTCGGCCATCCGCAGTTTGATTCAAATTTTTCCTTTGACGAGAAAAGGGGTTCCCCGGATACAATATCTATATATAAGCCTTCCTCCATCAAATCCCAGTATTCATTTTGAAAGGGGCGTTCTGTTCCGTTTTTCTGTGTCACTTCAAACTGAATCGGCGTTAGTCTTTTTTTCAATTCTTCCTTGTTTTCGGCCATTATTGATCCCCCCAATACGTTTGTATAAATCCTTCGCGTCCTGAGCCTTTTTTATATAATTGGTAGTGGAATTTATTTTTTTTATGGTAATCCTGGTGATACTCTTCCGCCGGGTAGAATGTGGCAGCAGGAAGAACCGGCGTTACGATTGGTTCTGAAAATGGGCCGTCCTTATCCAATTCTGCCCTGGCGTGTACTGCCCTCTGTTTTTGTTCGTCATCATGATAGAAGACAGCGGTCTGATAGGATTCTCCGCGGTCGTTAAATTGACCGCCGGCATCGGTGGGGTCAATCTGTTTCCAAAACACCTGCAGCAATTGGTCATACGGCACGGTCTTCGGATCATACTCGACCTGAATTGCTTCCACATGCCCGGTCGTATCTGAACAAACTTCTTCATACGTTGGGTTTTTTGTATGTCCTCCGGTATAGCCGGATACCACGGATTTTACTCCTTCCAGTTCTTGAAATGGGCCGACCATACACCAGAAACATCCTCCTGCGAACGTAGCAACTCTTGTTTCTGTACTCATTTTTCCACTCCTTCCGGTAAAGCAGCTGAATTCATTGTATCATTTTCCCTATTTATGATGCGCCGGATATGCTCAGCTTATAGGGCCGGTTTTCTTTTGATACTGGTTAATTCAGGAAGTACTACAGCACGTTGCTTTCGTTTGACAATCAGCGTGTTGGAGACAGGATCAATTTGAAAATGTTTCCTAAACGAAAATAAGAGCCATTTTGCAGGCTTCCTTTTTGTGTTTTGTCCTATATATTTTAGTATTAGACATTTTATCTTCTCTTTTCCTCTCCTGTGTCTTCCATATGTTTATAATAGACATATTGCACCAGGTAATGTCTTATACTTCCCTGAATGGGGCAGGAAAAAAAAGAAAGGCTGTCCAAAAAAGGCAGCCCCTCCAATATATCTCCTTTATTGCAGCTGTTTTAACGCTTCCCGATTGAAAGCCGGGAGGTCATCCGGCGTTCTGCTTGTTACAAGATTGTGACACACCACCACTTCCTGATCGTATACGTTTGCTTTAGCGTACTCCAGATCTGTCTGAATCGAAGTGAATCCTGTCACATTACGGTCTTCCAACGCTTTTGCTGTGATTAACAGCTGCGGACCATGGCATATTGCAAAAACAGGTTTATTCTCATCCATGAAATGTTTGGCAAATGTCACAAACCGTTCATCCGCACGAAGCATATCCGGGGAAAAGCCTCCCGGAACGAACAAGGCATCAAAATCAGCAGGGCTCACATCATCAATAGAGGCATCCACGGTCTCCGAAGCTTCCTTGTTTTTCCCTTCCACTGTTTTTCCTTTTTCTTTTTCTATAACCGTAAGGGTGTGCCCTTCTTTCTCAAACGCTTCTTTGGGGCTGGTATATTCCGAGTCTTCAAACATGTTGGTCATTACTACTGCAACCTTCTTACTCATGCCAGAACCTCCTTATTGCTTCTTATCCTGTACACATGAGTGTTATACCCAGTCCGGAGTTCTCCTAAACATGAAAGATGTTATTTCCTTCCATAATCAGCTTTGATTTCTCCCCACGCTTTTGTATTCCACTTTAGCAGCGGGTTCGACCAGTTGTTATGCCTCAGCCACTCTTCTGCTTTCTCCACCAGCTGCCATATTTCTTCGGTTTCCGGTGTTCGTTTGAGGCTGGAGTTTGCTTTTTTCTTTTTTACCCACAGCATTGCTGTATCGGAGTCAGAGTACACCGGCATATCACTGTTTCTAGCCTGTAAATATTGAAGAGCATGCACGATGGCCAGAAACTCCCCCAAATTATTTGTCCCCATGGCAATACCCGGATGAGAAAAGAGGATCTCTCCATTTTTTGTATAGACGCCCTTATATTCGACAAATCCCGGGTTACCATGAGAACCCACATCCACAGAAACACTATCTTCTATGTAGGCCGTCTTTTTTTTGGAAGAAAACTCGGAAGCAGAAGTTTTCCCGCTTTCAAAGGCCTGACGGGCTTCTTCTTTCGATTTAAACGATTTAAAGGAAGCACCTGCGTATCCTTTCACTTGTTTCTCACATTCTGCCCAGCTCTCATAAATGCCGGGGCGTCTTCCCTTCCAGACGACATAATATTTCTTCTTTGCCGGCACATTTTCACCTTCTTTGGGATTTTGATTTTCGGTTTATATAAACGACGTTACTCTTTTTCAATACTCGGTACGGCTGCACATAAGAACGAAAGAACCTGGAAGCAGCCACATACCCAAAAAGAATAATCGGAAGCGGATAAACATAAGCGTACAGTGAAACCGTCCCCCACCCTTTTTCGTTCACCCCTTCCAGAAGAAAGCCATGAAACACGATCGAACTTGTTCCAAACATCATCATAATAAATAGAACATTAAATAAGTGAAATATAGAGGAAGGCTGCTTGTCATTCACCTCTTTTTCAAGCATCCACTGCATACAGAGCACCACGGTCATCGTGATAAAGGAAACAGCCGCCGGGATGAAAATGATAAAAAGAAAAGACAGAACAGACATAACGGTTCCCCTTTTCCAAAGGATAGTTATTTACGATAAAAACGTTGAAAAATAGTATCCGCTGCCAGGGGGTAGACCTCCCGGCCGCATATGTCGTTAATGATCGTCTGATTTCTCATCACCGAAAGAGCCAGGTTCGTGGCAGCTGTTCCGTGGGAATGATCCAAATTAGTCAACATATACAAATGATGACTGCGGTTATCCTTGAAAACGAGACGGTACGCATCATCCACTTTGAATCTCTTGTGATCTTCCCACTCTATTTTGTCTCCAAACGCATTCAGCCAATCCGGCACATTTGGCTTATAGCCGGTCGCAAATATCACTTTATCAGAATGGTGCATGAATTCTTCGTTTTTCTGCCATTGACGGCAGAAAAGCTTATAACCTGTTGGACTTTGCTCTATATCCGTCACTTCTGTCATCGGCTGTAATATAACATTAGGATCGACTCTTTCGATCGAGCGGTGATAGAGAAGTTCATAGATTTTCATTAATGTACTTTGTTCGATTCCTTTTCTGCTTTTATCAAGATCAGGAAGAGCCTGAAGTCTTGTCTCAAAATCCAGCGTTCGGAAATAAGAAACATAATCCGGAGAAAATACTTCCCTGCCAAGCTTTGCGGCTTCTGACTGAAAGAATTCCGGAGAACGGGTAAGCCAGGATAATCTATATTTGTAATGTTTTTGATCCTGAAGAAGATCATAGAATATTTCAGCAGCGCTCTGCCCGGATCCCACAACGGTAATATTATCCGTATCTTTCAGTTCTCCTTTTCTCATCACATAGGAACTGCTGTGATAAATATTTTCGTCTATTTTCTTTTCAATCGGGGGCGGGAACATTGGAATACTTCCCGTGCCCACTACCACGTGCCGGGCGAAATAGGTAGAGGCTTCTCCCGTTTCGATGTTACGGATAAACACCGCATAGCATTCATCTCTTTCTGTTACGTTTTCCACGCGGTAACCAAAATGGCAAGAAGACAGCTGAGCAGCCACCCATTTGGCATATTCGTTATATTCCCTGCGCGGGATGTGTAAGTCTTCATAAAAATAAAACTGGTACAGTCTGTTTTTCTTATGTAAATAATGAAGCAGTGTATAATTGCTTGTAGGATCCGCAAATGTAACCAGGTCGGCCAAAAAAGTGGAATTTAATACGGTTCCTTCAAGCAGCATACCGGGATGCCATTCAAATGAAGGGCGCTGTTCGAAGAATAAACTTTTTACATCAGCAACCGGGTCAAGCAGCGCGGCCAGTCCTAGATTAAACGGGCCGATGCCTGCGCCGATGACATCATAGACTTTTGCGGCCGTCATAGTACCTTCCTTCCTTATCAATGATTAGGTGTTACTATACCCTTTTTTATACCTACATAACAGGGGCGTTTTCCACTATTTCCTTAGTATATAGCGGAAGCGGACGGCCATGCCGCCCGCCCTCAAGAATTATCCTCCTCTACAGCTTCCCGTTTTTTATAACACAGCTGCGGCTATTAAACCGAAAAGAAACAGGGGAATATTGTAATGAAGGAATGTAGGAACACATGTATCCCAAATATGATGATGCCTTCCATCTGCATTTAATCCCGACGTCGGGCCAAGTGTACTGTCAGAAGCCGGGGACCCCGCGTCCCCCATCGCCCCTGCTGTTCCTATTAAAGCAGTGGTAGCAAGCGGAGAATAACCAACAGTTAAACAAAACGGCACAAACAGGGCGGCTAATATAGGCACTGTTCCAAAGGAGGTTCCAATTCCCATCGTAACAATCAGACCCACGAGAAGCATCACCGCTGACGTAATGACATTAGCTTCGCTGGATATTCCTGTTGCGCTGTTCACTAACTCCTCCACCGCCCCGGTTTCTTTAAGAACATTAGCAAAACCGGAAGACATCAGCATAACAAAGGCTATCATTCCCATGAGTTTGACGCCATCATTGACCATATCATCCCCATGTCGAAAAGGAACCACTTGAAAAGCAAACATTAGTATAATACCGATGAGTGCCCCATAAATAAGAGAATCCATCGCAATCTGTACGACTAAGGCAGCTGTTATTGCTGCGACAGTCAAAAATTGTTTCATTCCAAACCGAGCAGTGTCGGTCTCTTCCGAACCAGCTGGATCTACAGTCTTATCCGGCTTATTGATCGGTTCTCTTGCTTTCCGGTACGTAATAAAAACTGCAATCAGCAATCCTGCTATCATCCCTGTCCCGGGAATAAACATGGCCTTCCAGATCTCCTGTATAGGCATATCCATTCCGCTGGCCGTCATCTCTTCAGAAATGGCTTTATGAAACAAAAATCCAAACCCAGCGGGAATCATTACATACGGAGCCTTTAAACCAAACGTCAATGCGGAGGCGACAGCCCTTCGGTCGATCTTCATTTCGTCAAACAGCTTTAACATCGGCGGTATTAAAATTGGGATAAAAGCGATGTGAACTGGAATAAGATTCTGTGAGAGACAGGCCGCTGCGGCAATAGTCATCACTAAAAAACCCCTTTTCCCCCGCAGAACACGCAGCAGAAAAGAAACAAGTACACCGGTAATGCCTGAATAACCAATCATTACAGCAAATACACCCAGCAGAATATAACTGAGGGCGGTTTCCGCCTGTCCCCCCATCCCTTCAATGACCATCTCTAAAGAATCACTGAAATTCAGTCCTGCCATCAGGCCTGCTGTTATTCCTGCAAAAAGAATCGCTAATACCACGTTTACTCTAAAAAGACTTAATAAAATCATAACAAAAACTGAAATAAGGACGGTAATCATAATAAAAAGACCCCTTTATTATTTTAGCTCTCTGCCAAAATAAAGTATAAGGGTCATATTTCTCGGATGCAATCCTTATTTTTGTGTTTTGTTTCTTTTTATCCAATCCTGCAGCTGTTGTTTCATCCTTTTAGCCGCTCCCGGGGAATGTCCTTTCGTGGACACAGCTATATGGTACTGATCTTCCTCAAAAGCAGCAGGGAAAGCGACGTTTCCAAGATCAGGATCATCTGCCCCATTTACAAGCTGATGAGGATGAACGGAATCGCGGATAATATGCTGGGCTGATTGATCTCCCGAAGCGGAAACAATCAAAAACGCTGTTGATAAATAATCAGACCGGCAGACATCTTTAATCCAGTGAATCTCTCCGTTGTCATACAAATATTTTAAATCTTCATGTATCTTCGGGGCCACCACTACGATATCAGCATAAGCCAATACTAATTTCTTAATTTTTCGGCAGGCAACCTTTCCGCCTCCAATCACCACCACCGGCTTATCTTTAAGATCCAAAAAAAGCGGGAAATTAAACATTTTTCCCGCTCCTCTCAAAAAAGGGAAGCTCTTCCAGCGTCTCTTCCGTTTTTTGTTGAAGTACCTTCATCAATTGTTTATCATAACCGAGATAATCGCATAAATGGAGAGCTGCGAAGCTGGATTGACTGACTTTTTCTATCTTTTCCTGCATTTCCTGCATCAACAGCCCGGTGAAGAGCAGATACGGAACGATGTAAACATGCCCGGCCCTGCTTCGGGCGATATCACGCAGGCCTTCATCAAAGGAAGGTTCTGCTGCAGCAAGAAATGCTGTTTTTACCCGTTCCACGCCCGTTTCCCGGTGAAGGTCCTGAGCAATCGTATGAAAATCCCTGATGGCAGCTTCATCACTGCTCCCTCTGCCAACAAGCAGGATTTCTGCATCTTCTCCCTTACGCCAGCCCCTGGCTTCCAACCGTTCGATCAATACCCTGATCATTTGGGGATGATGTCCGAATGGAGCGCCATATTGAATGGTAAGATGAGGATACAACGTCTGTACCTTGCTGAGCTCTTCTGGTATATCTTCTTTAATGTGACCAGCGGAGAGTAGCAGAACCGGCACTACAGCAATCGTATCGGCTCCCTGTTCGACACATCTTTTTGCCCCTTCCAGGATATTAGGTTCAGACAGCTCCAGAAAGCACGTTTCCTGAATGGGACAGGGAATCTCTTTTTTTGCTTCTTCCACAAACGCTTTTAACTGCCGGCTTCCTTCCGGGACTCTTGTCCCATGCCCAACATAGAGTACTCCCTGTTTCATCTTCTCCATCCTTTCGAAAAAAGGGTGTTCTCATTATACCTGCGTCGTTCCAGAAAAACTTTCAACCAATGTTTCTGCATCCGGTTTACTTAAGGTTTTTTCTACAGTAAGTCCAGCTGCTTCTGCCGCTTTTTCCGTGTGAGGACCATAACACACAATTGATTTATCAGCTCCCCATTCTACAGGAGAAATCCCAAGGATGTCCAATTCCTTCCAGAAGATGTCAACGGCTTTGGAGGAAGGGAACACAATGGTATTGATCAGGTGCTCCTGAATAAGCCTGGATAACGTTTTCCTCGTATTATCACTGCTGCGAAGTTTATGACTGGTCCAAGAATCAGCATATACCAGGGAAGGCGGGCTTTCATGATCCGGGCAGACAAGCAGAAAGTCTTCCACTGCTTCCGGAACCCCTTTTTCAGCCAAAATACCATGCTTTTTTAATGCTTTTACAGCTCGGTCAGTTCTGCCCATTATTTTTTCCGGGAGGTGACGGACATCTATGTCTGCCTGCCTCAATTTTTCAAAAAATACCGGGATACTTTCCGCACAGGTAAAATAAATCCCGGGATATTGCTTTACATCAGGCAAAGGTTTCGATTCCCCTGTATCGATGCTGTACGCCGGCGCTTCTATTACTTCTGCACCTCCGGCCCTTAGATGTTCAGCAGTCTCTCCTCCGCCCGGTGAAGTTTTAACGACCCAAATAAATTGTCCAAATAAAGGTTTTTGGTCGACCCAGTTCAGCTTTTGGTGCAGCAGAGCGGTCTCGCCTACAAGCGTAATCGCAGGATTTTGGATATTTTCCAGATCGGCCCTGGCCTTAATCGCGTCAAGAGGAGCCTCCACCACCCGCTGTTTTCCGGTAGTGCCCCACTCTATAATGGCAGCAGGTGTATCCGCAGGCCTGCCATGCCGGATCAGTTGTTCTGCTATCGTGCCGAGATTTTTTACTCCCATATAAAAAGCAATGGTATCGATACCTTCAGCCAATGCTTTCCAATCCACCGCCGGACTGCCATCGGCTGTTTTTGTATGCCCGGTCACAGCAGCAAAACTCCCGGAATAATCACGGTGGGTAACCGGTATTCCTGCATATAGAGGAGCTGCCATGCCGGCAGTAATGCCCGGCACCAGTTCATAAGGAATGCCGGCAGCTTTAAGGGCTTCCGCCTCTTCCCCGGCTCTGCCGAACATTCCCGGGTCTCCTCCTTTTAATCTGACAACCCGAAGTCCTGCTTCTGCCTTCTCAATCATCAGCTGCTGAATGGCTTCCTGCCTAAGATAGTGCCGGTCAGGAAGCTTTCCGCAATAAATACGCTCTGCGTCCTCCTTGACGTATTCGAGTAACAAAGGATGGACCAGGCGGTCGTACAATATGACATCCGCTTCCTGCAGGTGTTTTTTTCCTTTTACGGTGAGAAGTCCAGGGTCGCCGGGACCTGCACCTATAAGATATACTTTCCCTGGTTCCATCTATTTCTCCTCCCGACGCTGTCGTTCCTGCTGTGTTTTTAATTAAACCAGGCCCTTTTCCTTCAGCTTTTCAACGATAATATCCACCGCTTCTTCGATCGAATAATCTTCTGTGTTAATTAATACTTCTGGTTTTTCCGGTTCTTCATACGGAGAACTAATCCCTGTAAATGAGGGAATCTCGCCAGTTCTCGCTTTTTGGTATAACCCTTTTGGATCCCGTTCTTCACAAGTCTCCAGGCTGCAATCTACATGAATTTCGATAAATTCATTTTCTCCCAGCAGATCCCTTACCTGCTGTCTGTCTTCTTTATATGGGGAAATGAACGCTGTACTGACAATCTGTCCGCTGTCCACGAACAGCTTCGCCACTTCGCCGATGCGGCGGATATTTTCCTTTCTTGCTTCCGGGGAAAACCCAAGATCCTTGTTCAGGCCGTGTCGTACATTGTCCCCATCCAGTACATATGTCTGTTTATTGTCTTCAAATAATTTTCTTGATACTGCATTAGCAAGAGTAGATTTCCCGGAACCGGACAGTCCGGTGAACCAAAGTACAAAACTCTCATGTCCATTTTTGTTATTTCTTTCCTCCCGGTGGACGGAAGCGTCATGCCATACTATATTTTTTGTTTCCGTAGATGCCATTTTTTCTGCTCCTCCTTGTTCGATCAGGATACCGTTTCCTGCATACCTTTTATCAACACATCCACAACTTCGGGGCGGCTGAATTCACGCGGAGGCTTTTCTCCGTTTTTCAGCATTTCCCTCACCTTTGTCCCGGATAGAATGACATGATCTTCTTTTCCGTGCGGACATGTTTTTGCGGACGCCATATTTTCACACTTCGTGCAGTAAAAGCTGTGTTCAAAGAACAGCGGTTTGATGCCGAGCTCTTCTGCTGTAAATTCACGGAAAATATACTGCGCATCGTACGTCCCGTAATAATCACCCACACCAGCATGGTCTCTGCCGACAATAAAATGGGTGCAGCCATAATTTTTGCGGACCATCGCATGAAATACTGCTTCTCTTGGACCGGCGTATCTCATTGCTGCCGGAAATACAGCTAAATACGTACGCTGCGCGGGGTAATAATCTTTTAATAGCACTTCATAACTTTCCATTCGGACATCAGCCGGAATATCGCCCGGTTTCGTTGCGCCAACCAGCGGGTTTAAGAATAATCCATCAACGGTTTCAAGTGCCGTCTTCTGAATGTATTCGTGGGCGCGGTGCACCGGATTTCTCGTCTGAAAACCGACGACAGTCTCCCATCCTTTATCAGCAAAAACCTTCCGGGTTTCGGACGGTTCAATGTAGTAAGCATTAAATTGTTCGTGGGGGATTTCTTTTACAAGGGTAATGCCCCCTGCCACGTAGTGATCCGGACGGGTGTAGAGGTTATGCACTCCGGCATGCTCGGAATCTGTAGTGCGGTATACTTTTTCCGCTTCATTTTCTTTATTTGGCGTAAAGATCTCCTCCACTTCAATCACACCGTAGGCCGTCCCCTGATAAACGAGCCGGGCTTCTTGGACGGACTGAAGTTCTTCCGCTTTCTTTTCATTGACCGGCAGTGTAATCGGAATACTCCACACGGTGCCGTCCGTTAAACGCATCGTTTCCACCACAGAATCGTATTCCCGTTTATTCAAAAAACCGGTCAGCGGACTGAAAGCACCATTGGCGATTAATTCAAGATCCGAAACGGCAATATCATCCAGTTCGATCTCTGCTTCGATACCTGTCGTGTCTTTTGTGAAATCTTTTCTGTTAATTAATGTACCTCCATTAGGGATACTAGCCGTCATGTTTACAACATTCCTTTCTATAAATCTTTATTTATGGAGTCCGCATTCTGTTTTGCCTTGGCCGCTCCAGCGTCCGCTCCTTAAATCATCCCCCTCCAGAACAGCAGCTGTGCACTGAATACAGCCGATGCTTGGATAGTTCTGATCATGCAATTCATTGTAGGGCAGATTAAATGCTTCGATATACATCCACACATCATCCCAGGTCCAATGAATAAGCGGGCAGATCTTCACAGAAGAGAAGCGGTTATCCTTGTTCACAAACTGTGTATTTTTCCTGGAGGGGGACTGTTCTCTTCTTAACCCCGACATCCATGCATGGTATTTATTCAACTCCTGTTCCAGCGGTTCCAGCTTCCGGATTTGGCAGCAGCGGTCCGGATTGGTTTCCCAGAGCCTCCCGCCTTCCTGCTCTGCCTGCTCCTCTGGTGTCCATTTTGGCCGGAGCATCTTGATATTCAGCGATGGGTACTTCTCCTTCACACGATCTATCAGCTCGTAGGTTTCCCTGAAATGAAAATCCGTATCAAGAAACACGATAGTAGCATCCGGCTTCACTTTACTTATCAGATCAATAAGAACAATGCCTTCTGCACCAAAACTGCAGGCATAAACAAGATCATCTCCATAATTGTCATAACTCCAGCGTATCACATCACGGGCACTTTTTCCTTCTAATATTTGATTTGCTTCCTCTATCTCCTCTTGACCCAGTGTTTCGTATGTGAGCACAATTTCTCCCCCTATCTCATTGTGAGGCTCGGATCAGCAGTTCTTTTTTATTAATCCATAGTATGCTTATCGACATTATAAGTTTACTTGTTTATCGTTATTTTAGAGAGGAACACAAAAAAAGTCAATGCATTCGAAAGAATCTTTACAGAACGGGGCGCCGCTGTTACTTTCTCGAGCGGACAAAAAGAGGGGCCCAAACATTGGCTAAGCTTTCTCCCTTATGTAATAATAAACCTATATTTCGTTTGCAGGAGGATAAAGAAAATGAAATTTATTGACAATGAAGGGATTACCGATCCGAGACTGAATCTTGCTATGGAGGAATTTGCCCTCTATCACATGGATCTGGACAAAGAAGACACATATTTGCTGTTTTATGTGAACGAGCCCTCCATCATTATCGGTAAAAATCAAAATACAATAGAGGAAATCAATGTTGATTATGTAGAGAACAACGGGATTCACGTCGTAAGACGGCTGTCCGGAGGGGGCGCTGTCTATCATGACCTCGGTAATTTAAACTTCAGCTTTTTGACAAGAGATGACGGGGATAGTTTTCATAACTTCAAAAAATTCACCCAGCCCGTGGTTGATGCTTTAAACAGCATGGGGGTGCCGGCAGAAATGTCTGGAAGGAATGACCTGCAGGCCGGCGGCAAAAAAATTTCCGGAAACGCGCAGTTTTCCTCCAAGAGCAGAATGTTCAGCCATGGGACATTAATGCTTGACTCCAAAACAGAAAATATCGTCTCTGCTTTAAATGTAAAAGATGAAAAAATTAAATCCAAAGGGATTAAATCCATCAAAAGCAGAGTAGGAAATATAAATGACTATTTAGAAGAACCTTTAACCGTGGATGCTTTTAAAAATCTGCTCCTCCGGTTTATCTTTCAAAACACCCCGGAAATACCGACTTATTCCCTTACCAAAGCGGATTGGGAAGAAGTCCGCCGTATCGCGGATGAGCGTTACAACAATTGGAACTGGAATTACGGCAGATCACCGGCTTTTGATATTCACCGTTCAAAGAAGTTTGATGCAGGTCTTATAGACGTACGTTTCAATGTAAAAAAAGGCGTCATTCAAAAATGCAAAATTTACGGCGATTTTTTCGGTACAGCGGAAGTAGCCGATATCGAACGCACCCTGGAAGGGACAAAATATGAGACCAATGCCTTAAAATCGACACTGGCTCCCTTTGATCTGCGAGAGTATTTCGGCCCAATAGAGCAGGAGGATTTCTTGTCTCTTCTCTATTAACGGGAAAGAGGCAGAGTGGAGCTGAAGCGATGGGACCACGGCAAAAGATCGAAGTGGCTTTCATCCTACGATAAGAGCTTCACCGGCTCTGCTTCTTTTCCTATTCTAATCTATTCGGCCCTTACCCTAGGTTTTTCTCTCCTTCTATAATGGGAAAGAGAGAAAAATAACCTCAAGAAGGGTGAAAGACATGCTGACAAACGCAGAAATTGGAATCGACCTGGGAACAGCGAATATCCTTGTTTATACAAAAGAAAAAGGAATTGTATTAAATGAACCCTCCGTAGTAGCTATTAATTCTGACAGCAACGAGGTGCTGGCGGTAGGTTCGGAAGCCAAAGAAATGGTTGGAAAAACACCCGGACAGATCGTTGCGATGCGCCCTTTGAAACTGGGTGTCATTGCTGATTATGATATAACATCCACTATGTTGAAACATATTATGAAACGGATTAACAAAGAAGCCGGTTTTTCCATGCGCAAGCCGAAAGTTATTGTCTGCACTCCGTGCGGCTCAACTTCTGTAGAACGCCGTGCCATCCGTGACGCCGTCATGAGCTGCGGGGCTAAATCGGTACATTTAATAGAAGAGCCGGTAGCCGCAGCGATTGGTGCCGATCTCCCGGTGGACGAGCCCATAGCTAACGTTATCGTCGACATCGGCGGAGGCACCTCCGAAGTCGGGATTATTTCCTACGGCGGAGTAGTTTCGTCTCAATCCATACGCCGGGGCGGCGATAACCTGGATGAGGATATCATTCAATATGTACGTAAAACCTATAACTTGTTAATCGGGGAACGAACGGCTGAAGAGATTAAAATTAATATAGGAAATGCGTCCCCGGAACATGAGGAAAAATCAATGGAAATTCGAGGACGTGATCTTGTTTCCGGCCTTCCAAAGCCGATCGTGCTGCACTCCAGTGAAATTCATCATGCCATCGCTGAATCTCTGGACCACATTCTGGAAACGATCCGGGAAACACTTGAAACCTGCCCTCCTGAATTAAGCGGAGATATTGTGGACCAGGGGATCATCCTGACGGGGGGAGGGTCCCTGTTAACTGGATTGCAGGAATGGCTCAGTGAACGAATTATCGTGCCGGTCCACCTCGCTCCCAATCCATTAGAAGCAGTGGCAATGGGGACAGGTAAATCCCTGAATATTATTCACAAACTGCAGGAAGCCTCGGTTTAAAGAGCGGCTCGGGGCAGAAGCCGTCGTCTTCCGCCTCTGCTATCAATCGGGATTTTACAGAAGAGGCACCTCGCGGACATATATTCCGTTAAATGGCAGAGTGAGCGGGCTCGGGAGGCTTTTTCGGACATTTATTCCGCTATCTGGACTTTGGACCGCTTCTTTTACATTAAAAGGGGGAAATAACGGAACAAATGTCCAATTATCCTTTCAAAATGGGGAAAATCGAAGAAATAACGGAATAAATGTCCGCCTCTTCTGTATACGAAGAAGGCAGGGGCTTTCGTAAGTACATGGGCATCCGCTGCAGGCGGACGCTTTTACTCCAGAGCACAAGCGCGACATCGGCTCCCTTCGGATCGCCGTGTCTTCTTTGCCGCCGGGCAGCACCTCAGCTACATCCCTGAAGGAAGATCGGCTAAGTGCGGCACGTCCTGTGCCAACACCGATCTGACTCCTATCATGGGAGCCTCCGTTTGATGGGATCTTCGGCTGCTGCTTGAAAAGGAAACAGGCTAAAACCGCCACATCATGTGGCAGCGCCTGCATGACCAACCTCCTGTTGGCCCGGAGTCGCCTTCCGCTCCTGCCCAAAGTGGTTTTTCTTGAACATAGAAAAGGAGCTGTACCTTTTGAGACAGCTCCTTTCTTTTCTTTTATTTTATATTCTGTGCGTCTGCCATTTTCCGGACGACCCGGGGGGCCAGCCATATCATGGGGAGAAGCAGAAGGGATACTGGTACGGCTGTGACCACAATGAAGTTCTGCAATGCTTCCACACTTCCCTCTCCAATGTAGAGCAGAATCGCGGCAACACACCCCATCAGTACTGCCCAGAATACACGAATACTGCTCTGGGGATTTTCTTCCCCTGTGACTCCCATAGATATCGTAAATGCCATGGAATCTGTGGTAGTGACCACAAATAATATGGTAAGCAGCAGAAACAGTGGAGTAATAACACCGGCCAGTGGGAATTGTTCGGTGATCGCGATCATCGCTGCATGCATGCCGGTATCCATCAAAGCATCAGAGACAGAACCTGGATTCTGAATTTCAAAAAAGATGCCGGAACCGCCTACCACCGTAAACCAGAATGTGGTTACAACCGGAGCAATAATGGAGACAGCGATCATTATTTCCCGTACCGTCCGTCCTCTGGAAATACGGCTTACCAGCATTGCCATCATCGGTCCATATCCAATAAACCAGCCCCAGAAAAATACGGTCCAGAGACCAAGCCAGTCGTTATTGCCCCGATAGGTGCCCATGGATAGGAATTGATCCAGATAAGTACCAAACGATACGATATACTGATCAATAACAAAGCCTCCTGGCCCGACGATTAATAAGACTGCCATAAGAACCAGTGCCAGCCGGACATTAAATTTACTTAGCCATTGAATACCTTTATATAGTCCTGTTACTGCGGAAATCGTGGAAATAATAACGACTCCAATGATAATGGCCAGCTGGGTTGCAAATACATCCGGGACCCCAAAGACAGCCTGAAGACCATAACTGGCCTGCAGCCCTAAAAAGCCAATAGGCCCAATCGTTCCTGCTGCCACAGAAATAATGGAAAACGCGTCAATTATTCTGCCAAAGATATTATTGTTTATTTTTTCTCCAAACATGGGATAGAGCAGCGTTTTTGGTTTTAAAGGCAGCCCTTTATTGTAATGACCATACATTAAAACCACAGCACTTAATGTCCCAAGGATCGCCCAGGCAAGAAATCCCCAGTGCATAAAGCTCTGGGCCAGAGCAGGTGCAGCTTCTTTGCTGCTTCCTCCATTTTGAAACAGGGGCGGCGTGTCCATGAAATGGTACATTGGTTCCGCCGCTGCCCAGAATACTCCTCCCCCGGCAAGCAGCGTTGCCATAATCATGGATATCCATTTAAACGTACTAATTTCCGGCGCTGTCATATTTCCTAATTTTATCTTTCCGTATTTAGATAAAGCGAGCCATATCGAAACGGCAAAGGTCGCCAGCATCAGCAGCTGCCAGAAGGCGCCAAAGTATGTGACAGACCAGCCGAATGTTGTATTCACAAAAGATGTAACGGCCTCCAGATTAATAAAGGATACGATCACAAATAATGACAGGAGACCTCCGCTGATACCTAAGACCGTCCAATCTACGTTTGACTTATTTTGTTGTTGTACTGAGATAGTATTCTCCCCTTTTTCAATGTGTACTTATTCTATCCTGCATCTCATCTCGTTTTATTGCGAGGACACACAAGGAGTTACCTTAACATGTTCCAGTAGGATATGTAAATAGGAAGGGGAATATGAAAAGAGTAGTACTCAACGTTACATGCTGAGGCATCCGCTGCAGGCGGACGCTTGCCGCGGGCACGCCTCCGCTGCATCAATGGAGGAAGATCGGCTAAGTTCGGCACGTCCTGTGCCAACGCCGATCTGACCCGCTTCCTGCGGGCTCAAACACCGTTTGATGGGATCTTCGACTGCTGCTTGAAAAGGAAACAGGCTAAAACTGCCACATCATGTGGCAGCGCCTGCATGACCAACATCCTGCTGGCCCGGAGTCGCCGCCTTCCGCTTCTGCCTCGGTTCCATTTTCTTTATCAAAGGAAAGGGGCTGTACCTTTTGGCACAGCCCCTTCTTCCATACAGTTAAGTCTATTATTCGGAAATACTTACATCTTGAAGCTGATAGAGACCGTTCGGGTGTTTCCAGAATCCTTCCACGTCATCGCTGACTCCCACGAGGTAGTCATCGTGATGGGAATAAATCATCGGCGCATCTTCTACGAGAATTTCCATGACATCTTCATAGAGAGCGGCCCGCTTCTCTTCATCCCCTTCACGGCGTGCTTCTTCAAGCAGAGAATCTACTTCTTCGTTTTCATAAAAGGAGCGGTTGCCCGGTTCGCCATGATTGTCAGAATGGAACAGTGGATACATGCCGTAGTCGGCGTCGCCTGTTACCGTGCTCCAGCCAAGAATGAACATATCATGTTCTCCTTCTGCTGTGCTGTCCAGATACGCGCCCCATTCAAGTACTTCAATCTCAACTTCCACACCGATCTGCTGCAGCTGCTGCTGCACAACCTCTGCAATATCCTGGCGTTCACGGTCGTCATTGGTCCATAATGTTGTCGAAAAGCCGTCTTCATAACCTGCTTCTGCCAGCAGCTCCTGAGCCTGTTCCGGATCATACGGCAGCCCTTCCACTTCATCACTGAAGCCAAAGACGTTTTCTCCAATCGGAGCCACCGCTTTGGTTGCAGCGCCTTCCATGATACCGTCCACAATCTGGTCTTTATCGACAGCCATGGAGATGGCCTGACGCACCCGTTTATCATCAAACGGCTCTTTCTGTGTATTAAAGCTGATATATTCCAGACTTAAGCTGTCCTGTACATACATGCTTGCATTTTCCATATTATCTACACGGGAGGTATCACTCGGACTGACAGGGAAAATAATATCGGCCGCACCCGTATCCAGTTCTGCGACCCGTGTCAGATCCTCCGGCGTTACCTGGAACGTAACCGTTTCGATATCCGGAGTTTCTCCCCAGTAGTCTTCATTTTTCTCCAATACAACTTCATTACCTGAATCCCATTCCTGCAGCTTAAACATACCGGTTCCGGCCGGGTTTTCATCGATATAAGACCCCGGGTCTTCCCCTTCTTCCATCATTGCATAGTCTTCTTCAATGACATCTGGGCTAATAATGCCTCCACCGCTGTGTGCCAGGTGGGCCGGCAGCGGTGCAAAAGGAAATTCCGTTACAAATTCTACCGTATAATCATCAACAACGTTGACCTCTGTCACCATTTCATAAAGAAAAGCACGCGGAGATCCAACATCTTCATCACGAATACGGTCAAATGTAGCTTTTACGGCTTCCGCATTAAACTCGGCTCCGTCATGGAAGGTGACGTCTTCACGGAGCGTGAACTGCCAGGTGGTGTCATCGATCTGTTCCCACTCTGTTGCCAGGTTGGGCTGGATTTCCATATTTTCGTCCTGCGTTACCAGGGTTTCAAAAATATTGGTTTGTACGTTACTCGAAGGAACGTCATTGGAACCATGCGGATCCATGCCGGTTGCATCAGATGCTGTGGCAATAACCAGATCTTCTGATGATCCTCCCCCATTATTACCTTCTCCTTCTTCAGCCGTGTCTGAATTTTCACTATCTTCTGCTGCATCCTCACTGTTTTCATCCGGTTCACTGGCACACGCAGTTAGCGCCAGGCTGAATAGAACAGCAAGAAAGAATGTTCTGAAAATATTCAGCGATAATTTCATTGCTACAACCCCTTTTACTTTTTTTCCATGAAAACAATTATTAATATAACTTATGAAATATTATTATTCAAGTAATTTCTGAAATATATTTGTCAAATTTTTTAAGATTCTTTTCCGCTTTAAAGGGAGTTAGCAAGCATTGTGTTATTGTCGGTTTTCCAATCACACAGGAGGTGAACAACGATTCACTAGTCCTTTACTACTATTCCATTATAATATATTTATCATTGTAATATCGCTCAATCGTGATATAATTCATTTTTGTAATATGTTGATAGATAGGATGTTTAACGTTTAATAAATATTGGAAAGGAGTATAAATTTTGCCAGAAACAACTGTAAATTATCCAGTAACCAAACCCTCCAATCCCCACATTGAAAATGTTAAGAACATTTTAAAAAGGCTTAAAAAAAATAAAGCCGCAATGCTGGGCGGTTTTCTCATTTTATTTTTTATACTAGTTTCTATCATCGGTCCTCATCTTGTTCCTTTCAGTGCCGGAGAACAAAACCTTGTAAACAAGCTGGAAGGTCCATCTGCCGAACATTGGTTTGGGACGGATCATCTCGGGAGGGATATATTCAGCCGTGTTATACATGGAATGTCTATCACCCTCTATATTGGGTTTTTCTCTGTTTTTATTGCTGCGGTTGCCGGGGTTGTCATTGGAATTGTTTCCGGTTACTTCGGAGGAAAAATCGATACCGTGTTAATGCGGTGCATGGACGTTCTTCTTGCATTTCCCGGGATTCTTCTGGCACTTGGGGTAGTCACCATCTTAGGACCCAGTTTGAACAATGTCATTCTGGCAGTTGGTGTATTTTCGGTACCAGCTTTTGCGAGAATTGTCAGAGGTTCCACCCTGGCTGTAAAAGAACTGGAGTATATTGATGCCGTACGGGCCCTTGGGGCAAGTGATTTCCGTATTATTTTCCGTCATGTGCTCCCAAACGTATTCTCTCCTATTATTGTACAGGCTACCCTTCGGATAGCCACCGCTATTCTGACAGCTGCCGGACTTTCCTTCCTGGGGCTGGGAGCACAGCCGCCGATGCCGGAATGGGGAGCGATGCTGAGTGACGGCCGAAATTATATTTTTGATGCAGGCCATGTTGCTTTTTTCCCCGGTATAGCTATCGTTGTCGTCGTTTTGGCTTTTAATATTTTTGGAGACGGCCTGCGTGACGCCCTTGATCCAAAAATGAAATCATAAACGAAAGGAGAGAATCTGTTGTTTGTATTTACAGTCCGACGAATTCTGCAGACGATTCCAGTTTTAATAGGAGTAACAATATTAGTCTTTTTAATGATGCATCTTGTGCCCGGAGACCCCGCCCAGGTTATTGCCGGGGAGGCTGCAAGTGAACAAACCATACAACAGATCCGGGAAAGACTGGGGCTGAATGATCCTCTTCCCATGCAATATTTTAACTTTATAATCAATGCTCTGCAGGGGGACCTCGGCACCTCTATTCGAAGCGGTCAAGAAGTAACATCGGAAGTGGCATCCCGGTTCTGGGTGACGCTTGAACTTTCGTTTTACAGTATGATTCTCAGTGTATTTATTGGGTTAATTGCCGGTATTATTTCAGCCGTCCGCCATTATACATGGGTAGATGCCGTAATGATGATCATTGCGTTATTCGGATTGTCCATGCCGAACTTCTGGCTGGGATTAATGCTGATGCAGTATTTTGCCATTGATCTTGAAATTTTTCCTGTTTCCGGATGGGGATCTCCCGAACAGCTTGTATTACCGGTAATAGCACTTGGTACCGCCGGCGCTGCGATTATCGCCCGCATGACCCGCTCCAGCATGCTGGAGGTTATCGGTCAGGATTATATTCGCACAGCCCGGGCCAAAGGGGTCAAAGAACGGATTGTCATCTATAAACATGCGTTGAAAAATGCGATGATTCCTGTCGTGACTGTTATCGGTCTTGAGTTTGGAACCCTGTTGACAGGAGCTGTATTAACAGAAACTGTGTTTTCCATTAACGGATTGGGACGATTTATTGTAGAGTCGATACAGGCCCGTGATTTTCCGGCTGTTCAAGGCTCTGTATTAGTTGTGGCGGTAGTATTCATTCTCGTTAATTTACTCGTCGATATTTCCTACCGCTTCCTGAATAAACGGATTGACTTAAATTGATGGAATTGTTTAGAAAGAAAGGCGGAATGTTAGATGAGCAATGACGCCAATGCTCTTAAAATTTCTGACTTGAGAACTTCCTTTTTTGTAGAAGGAAATGAAATAAAGGCGGTAGACGGGGTATCCCTCACTATCCCTAAAGGAAAAACCGTGGGGATTGTCGGAGAATCCGGTTCCGGAAAAAGTATTACCTCCTTGTCGATTATGCGCCTGATAAAAAGTCCCGGCCAAATCAAACACGGATCTATCGCCATGAACGGAGAAGACCTTCTGCAAAAGTCCGAGCGGGAAATGCGGAAAATCCGCGGAAATCAGATTTCTATGATCTTTCAGGAACCAATGACCTCGCTCAACCCTGTTTACACCATTGGAGAACAAATATCAGAAGTGTTCCAGGTCCATCAGGGACTCTCCAAAAAAGAAGGACGAGCGAAGGCGGTGGAAATGCTCGAGCTTGTTGGGATCCCTTCTCCTAAAGAGAGGGTGAAGCAATACCCTCATGAACTGTCTGGAGGCATGCGGCAGCGGGTCATGATTGCGATTGCGCTGGCCTGTAGTCCCGAGCTGTTAATTGCGGATGAGCCCACTACCGCGTTAGACGTAACCATTCAGGCGCAGATACTGGAACTAATGAAAAACCTTCAGCAGGAACTTGGCATGTCCGTTGTTCTGATCACTCATGATTTGGGAGTAGTTGCCGAAACCTGTGACTATGTAGCTGTAATGTATGCTGGTAAAATCGTAGAATATGCTGATGTGTATACGTTGTTCAACGCTCCAAAGCATCCATATACAGTGGGACTGATGCAATCCCTGCCTAGACATGATAAAGACCAGGAAGAATTAAACGTCATTAAAGGAAATGTTCCCAAACCAGATGAAATGCCGGCGGGGTGCCGTTTTGCACCCAGATGTCCGTTTGCCAGCGAGATTTGTATTAACGAACTGCCTGACCTGATAGAAACAGAGGATAACAATAAAGTCAGGTGCTGGATATACAGTGATAAATGGGATGGAAATCCGGAGGTGAATGTCGCCGATGACTACAAAACTGCTCGAAGTAAATAATCTGAAACAATATTTTCCTATTAAAGGCGGTGTATTCGGCCGGACTGTCAATCAAGTGAAAGCCGTCGATGATATCACCTTCCATGTAAATGAAGGGGAGACCCTCAGTATTGTCGGGGAATCCGGGTGTGGAAAATCTACAACCGGCCGGGCCGTCCTGCGCCTGGATGATCCCACTTCTGGAGAAATTAACTTTGACGGAGAAAACCTTCTTCAGTTAAACAAACGGCAGATGCGGGAAAAACGAAAAGATCTGCAGATTATTTTTCAGGACCCTTATGCTTCCATTAATCCCCGCCAGACTGTACGGCAGGTTCTTGAAGAAGCAATGGCTATTCAACATGTACTGCCTAAATCGGAAAGATTGGATAAAATCCTGGAGCTATTGGATATCGTCGGACTGGGTCCTCATCAGTTGGATCGATTTCCGCATGAATTCAGCGGCGGACAGCGTCAGCGGGTAGGGATTGCTCGGGCCCTGGCAGTCGATCCCAAATTCATTATCTGCGATGAATCCGTTTCTGCGCTGGATGTTTCCATCCAGGCCCAGATATTGAACCTGCTCAAACAGCTGCAGCGGGAATATCACCTCACCTATTTGTTTATTGCCCATGATTTAGGAGTGGTCCGTCATATCTCGGACCGCGTTGCCGTCATGTATTTAGGAAATATTGTAGAGATTGGAGAAAAACAAGAAATATTTGACAATCCGAAGCATCCCTATACAAAATCCTTATTGTCTGCGATACCAGTACCGGACCCTGACCGTAAACAAGAACGGATTGTGTTAAAAGGAGATGTTCCTTCTCCAATTGATCCTCCTTCCGGGTGCCGGTTTCATACACGCTGCCCGTTTGCCACAGAAAAATGTAAAAACGAAGTTCCGAAATTAAGAAAAACGGAAACCATGACCGGTACCCATCAAGCGGCATGCCACTATATCGAAGACATTGAATCCGGCAGAAAACAACCAAATTATTAGAACCGTCAGCAATCAAACTATTGTCATAGGGAAGCCTTCTCTTTTGACAATAGTTTTTCTTTTCCTGCCATGATTTTGATATAATGAGTCTAGTAAGGATGATGTCATTCTTGTGCCGGAGGATACAATGACAACTTCTGTAGCAAGACAACCAATTGTTAGAGCAAACGGAAAAGTATTTGGATACGAGCTGTTGTACCGGAAAACGCCTTTTCAGAATTTCCTGTTGGATGACCCGGATCAAGCTACTTCCGATGTGGCATTCAATAGTTTTTTGGACGTTGGCCTTGACATTATTACAGATTATAATAGTGCCTTTATTAATTTCACAAGAAATTCCCTCCTTCAGCGTGTCCCTCTATTACTGCCTGCAGAGAAAGTGATAGTAGAAATTTTGGAAGACATTGAAGGTTCTCCGGAAATGGTGGACATCGTGAAAGAATTAAAAGAAAAAGGCTACCGCATTGCATTGGATGATTTTGTATTATCGAGGGAAAATGCAGCCTTGCTTCCCCATGCAGATATTGTGAAAGTGGATTGGAGACAGAGCACTTCTGCTGATATTCAAAAAATAATAGAGGCCCGCCGGGGCTTGAATTTTGAGCTGCTCGCTGAAAAATTGGAAACTCCCGTTGAATTCAAGCAGTCTGCTTCCATGGGATGTACGCTTTTTCAAGGCTATTATTTCGGGCGCCCGGTTGTTGTCACATAGTTTTTGAACCACCGAAAGAAGGTGATACAATGTTTGAAATAAAAACCTATCCTGAATTTTCCTGGTCTCTTTCCCGCCATAAAACATTAATGCACTGCGCCAGACAATATGCCCATCAGTATTACACCTCCCATAACGGCTGGCTGCGTGATGCTCCTGAGTTAAGTAAACAGGCTTACCGTTTGAAAAACCTTACCAATCTGGAAATGTTTTTTGGTTCGGTCGTTCACGACATCATAGAACAGGTAATAGATAATTATTTAAATACCGGCTATATTCCCGGAGAAGAGAACCTTCGGGAACAGGTACGCCGTTCCTTGAACCAGGGATTTATTGATTCCACCAGGCATTTTGACCACTGGAAGCAGCAGCCGAAAAAGAGAACCATGTTTCATGAAATATACTATGGAAATAATCCCCGCCTCCCTGCGTCCAAAGTGGAAAAAATTACCCAGCGGATGCACCTGGCCTTGAAGCATTTTTTAAACAGCCGGACCATGCAGGAAATGGCGTATAACGAACAGATTGAATTTCTGGAGTCTGAAAAATTCAGGATTTTACAGATCGGTCAGCTGAAAGTTTTTGTGGTATTGGACTTGCTTTATAAAGACCTTGACAGAAATAAATGGGTTATCACCGATTGGAAAACAGGGAAAAAATCCGAGGAAGATCCATACCAGCTCGCGCTGTATGCCTTATATCTTCTCGAAAATTATGAAGTGGAGAGCATAGATGATATTATCATCAGAAATGAATACTTACTGGAAGGAGAGGCAGCCGAGCATCAGCTCGATCCCGTAACACTGGAAAAAGTACAGGAGCTGATCGGAACAAGTGTGGAATGGATGACGGATTATCTTGAAGTTCCCTCCGAAAATCAGCCCCTTCCGCTGGAGCAGTTTCCCCAAACCTCCGATCAACGCGCCTGCAGCTTCTGTAATTTCTATGAACTCTGTTTTTCCTAAGCAGAACTATTGGCGGGTGCTTATAATCAATTCAACTTCTCCTTGTACGGTCCACTGTTTGACCGTTGCCGGCACGATGAAATGATCTCCTTTTTTAATCGCCGCCGTCTTTTCTTCCGTCTCTACCGTTCCGGCTCCATTTAAAACACTTGCCAGAACATAAGGGGCGGTGATATCGACATCCAGTCGTTCTGCTGCCTTCATGCGGTATACCTGAAAAAAAGGAGAAGACACCAGTTGTTCTATCATTCCGTTGTTATCCTTTTTTAAAACCCGGCGGGAGCCTTCTGGTTCTTCATGGGGGGTAACGGCTGCTTCCAATGATTTTTCCAAATGAAGCTCCCGCTGGTTCCCCTCCTGATCTTTACGGTCATAGTCATAAACCCGGTAGGTGGTATCAGAACTTTGCTGGGTTTCCAGAATAAGAGCTCCTTTTCCGATAGCATGAATGGTGCCGCTTGGGACGTAGAAAAAATCCCCCTCCTGAACAGGAACTTCTCTTAACAGACTGCTCCATTCTGAATTTTTCATTTTCTTCTCCAATTCCTTCTTGGAAAGAGCGTGATGCCCGAGGATCAATTTGGCGTCCGGGTCTGCCCGCACGACATACCAGCATTCTGTTTTACCGTACGCTTCTTCTGTTTCAAGCTTGCGTGCCTGTTCATCATTGGGATGAACCTGGACGGACAAATCCGCCGCTGCATCCAATATTTTCACCAATAGAGGAAACTCCTCCCCTGTCTCATTTCCAAATAGTTCACGGTTCTCTTTCCATACCGTCTGCAGATCCTTTCCCTCCAGCGGTCCGTTTTTTACCTTGCCGGGGCCGTTCGAATGGGCCGAAATACCCCAGCATTCTCCCGTGTGTTCCGAAGGAATCGAATAGCCGAATTCTTCTCTCAGGGCTGTTCCGCCCCAGATTCTTTCTTTAAATACAGGCTCCAGAAAAATAGGCTCCTTGTACATAACAACCACTCCAGACTTTCTCTATTTCGATTTTCTATTATATCATAGAGAGAGAAAGAAAAGAGGCAGATCTTAAATGAAGAATCTCTGTATTATTCCGTGTGGAAAAAAGAAAATTTGGGACGTCTTTCCCGGGAGCGGGCCTGTTTATGCAAAGGATGCCTATCAAGGGGTGCTCCATAAAAAATGCCGGGAGTATGCCCGTAGAAATGGGTATGGATGGACCATTCTCTCAGCAAAACATGGCTTCCTGCACCCCAACGATATCGTTCCTGAAAATTATGATACCGGCTTTCATTTTCCTAAAGAACAGATTATCAGCGATGACAGCCTTACTCGTCAGTGGAACGAAAAAGGATTCTATCAAATCAAAACCATCATCCTTTTAACAGGAAAAAAGCATGAGACAGTGATAAGACGGGTGATCCCCAATCTTCATCACTATGAATGGAAGACTCCTTTAAAAGGATGCCGGGGGATTGGCGAAATGCTGCAAAGGCTGAATCACCTTTAACGTCCCACAATGTTTGCACCCAATGTGTTTTTAAAATGGGAAAGGGCCCACTCATGACCTCCTGCATCAAAGCTTGCCACAGCCTGCCGGGGGATTGTCAGATGATACCCTTTATTATATGCGTCTACGGCTGTATGCAGGACACAGATATCAGTACAAACTCCGGTCAAAACAATCTCTCCTATCCCCTTCTCCCTCAAAAAAATATCCAAAGGGGTGCCGGCAAATGCGCTGTATCTTGTTTTATCCATCCACGTGACATTGGTCTCCGACCGTATCCCGGTAAATACATCGTTTACCTTACCATATAATTTCCTACCCGGTGTCCCTTCGATGTTGTGCGAGGGAAATAAATCATGTTCCGGATGCGTGGTATGATCCGGTTTATGATAATCGACGGCAAAAATAATCTCACTGCCATTCTCCCTTTCTTCTTCTATCCATTGCACGATCTTATTTTCCAGTTTTTGTCCAGGTTCTCCGCAGGTCAACGGCCCGTTATCTGACACAAAATCATTCGTGTAATCAATTATAATAAGTGCTTTCATCATTGTCCCTCCTCTCTTTTATTTTACTACTGTCTTGACATATGTAAATAGAGAGCGTGAAGGAGCTTTCCACCATTAGAAAAACGGATAGTGGGAACCCGGTCAAGATCGTCTTTCTTTGGTTACTGTTACAGCACATTCGCAGCAGTCCGGAATTTTCTGTTGAATTTTTCAAAAGCTGAGAGCCCAATATGCCGTTCTGGCGGAAGACGCTTGGAAACTGAAGGACAGAAACGCGGAATTATTTTGTTCTAGTAGTTTCCACTTAGGGATGGAGGACGCTTCGCCTCCTTTTTTCAGGTTTTCGCGGCCGCCAAAAGCGTTTGGAGATCACTCTTTCTTCTTTTCGCCCTAGTTATTGGGGCATAAGTTAAGTTGGAGGACACTAAGAGCTTCGTTCTCTCCACTAGTTCGTGTCCTCCACAACTGTTGTTTGATCCTCCAAACTAACCGGAGCATCCAAGCCCTGCAGCATCTTCTCTTCTGGTTACGAACAGGGGAAAACACCCAAGCCCCCCGTCCTTTTTTAGAGGTTTCTGCTGCAAGGTCTGCACGGCAGAAGGTGTTTCCCTCCCGTGTATAATATCTTTATTATAGATTAGGGGGCAGTCTCAGGGCCCCGTCGAGGCGTATCGTTTCTCCATTCAGCATCGGATTTTCAATAATCTGCCGTGCCAGTGCTGCATATTCAGAGGGATGGCCGAGACGCTGGGGAAAGGGTGTCATTTCCCCGAGTTCCGCTTTTGCACTTTCAGGAAGCGATTCATATAATGGGGTTTCAAACAACCCGGGAGCAATGGTTACCACCCTGATTCCGTATCGGGAAAGCTCTCTTGCAGCCGGGAGGGTCAAACCGGAAATCCCAGCTTTTGAGGCACTGTAAGCAGCCTGTCCCACCTGCCCTTCAAAACCGGCAATGGAAGCCGTATTTATAATAACGCCGCATTCCCCATCGGTATTTGGCTCATTGCTGCGAAGTTGATCTGCAGCTTGCTTCAGCATATTAAAGGTGCCTATTAAATTGATCTGGACCACTCTTGAGAAATGTTCCAACGAGTGAGTACTTTTTTTATTTAAAATTTTCTCTGCGACGCCAAGGGCTGCGCAGTTAATCAAGCCGTCCAGTTTCCCAAAATGAGCCATGGCGTCTGCTACGGTGTGCGCAGCGTCCTCTTCAGAAGTCACATCTGTTTTAATAAATATGGCATTATCTCCCAGCTGCTCGGCAAACTTTCTCCCTTTTTTTACATTAATATCAGCAATAATTACCTTCCCGCCGTTTTCAGTAATCATTTTAGCGCAGGCTCCGCCCATTCCGGAAGCCGCTCCTGTAATCAGCCAAACCTTATCCTTCACCTGCATGTTCAACCCTCTTTCTGCCAATAATGAATGATATAGCTTCTACTCTCCTCTATTTCCACTTCCGTCGTTATTAAACCCATTTTTGCCGCAGAAACAAATCCTTTATTTATAAATACTGGCAATACAGCGTTACTTAAAGGTAAAATGGAGAGAGAATACAGAAGAACGGCAAGGAGGGTACGTGTGAAAAAAGAAACAGCCTGGATGATTGCCAGATTACTTATCGTGGTCGCTGCCATTACAGCTCTCGTTTGGATCGTAATCACTGTCTTTAAGCTAACCTATCCGTTTTGGCTGGCTGCACTCTTTGCCTGGATGCTGAAACCCTTGTCTGCCTTCCTTCACCATAAGGCAAAATTTCCGAGAGGAATTGCGGCATTATCCGCCCTGATCATTGGATTATCCATTATCGGCGGCATCATTACCGGATTAACATTTTTAGTGATTGATGGAATTCAACGTTTTGCAGACTATGCACCAAGCTGGATGGAACAAGCTTTCACGCATATTCAGCAGTTTATAAATCAAACCCTCCTCCCCATTTGGCGGGAAATAAGCGGGGTAGCTGATAACCTCAGTGAAGGGGAAGGGTTTTCCTTCAATGACGGTATTTCCGAAATAGGGAGCCAAATAGGCACAGCCATCGGCCAATTTGCCCAGCGCATTGCAGACGGTCTTACCCAGATTGTTCTTCAGGTTCCTACCTTTCTTGTTGCTTTCTTATTTATATTGCTCGCGATTTATTTTATAGGGAAAGATTGGGAAAAAATGAGCCAATGGTGCCGGCAATATATCCCCGATCAAGTCAATAAAAAATTCCGCGCCTTTTACTACGCCATGTGGGGGCGGGTATTTGGATATATCCGGGCCCAGCTTATTCTTATGATGATTACTGGGATTATCGTTTTTATCGGGTTGTCCCTGCTGCGGGTGGATGGAAAAATTACGCTGGCCATTATTGTTGGTATCGCTGAATTTCTTCCTTATCTTGGGACCGGAACCATTCTGCTTCCCTGGTCCTTATACCTGCTTTTGACAGGGAATATCGGCCTGAGCATCAGTTTGGCGATATTGTACGGTATTACAATGGTAGTGCGCCAAACGATCGAACCAAAAGTTTTATCCTCAAGCATGAACCTCAACCCCATTGCCGTTCTTGTCTCCTTATTTGCCGGCCTTCAATTATTCGGGGCTGTCGGCCTCCTATTCGGACCGGTTCTCTTAGTGCTGATTGTTATTTTAATTGACATTGGCGTCTTCTATGACCTGAAACAGTTTATCGTACACGGATTTAAAGAAGAATAGCCCAGCACCGGGCTATTCTTCTTTTTTAGCATATAGGACTGTATAAATTTTGGCGTTTGCAAGATCCAGCTCCAGCGCCCAGGCGCTAGGAGGTTCACAGGATGTGGTGTCCTCAGCCAAACTTCCATATTCAGGACGCTTGCACCTTTCTTATAATAATAAATAACCGATTAGTGTGCCGACGCTTCCATAGAGAATCGCAAAGGGCATATTCCGCCCCGTGATTTTATAAGGGTTCTGCCGTGTATTCTGGGCCGTCATTGTAACCGTAATGCCATATGTCCCAACTGCTCCTGTGGCAAGAGCTCCCGTAATCAGCACCATCCCTATACTCATCGGATTCATTACATGATACAAGGGCGGCAGCACTTCTATAAGAACCCCCACCGTAGCAATCGGATGAACCCCTGCCATGGATAACCCAAGATAAGTATACTGAATTAAAAGTAAAATAATGAGCGGATAATCCGACGCAGCCACAAATGGGTATCGTATCATTTCTAAAAATGGTGTCTCATTTAAACTGCTGGAAAAAAATCCTAATGACAAAAATAAAACGACAAAGTTCTGCATACCATTCGTTCTTCTTTTCCACATCTCCCAGCCTACCACTCGAAACGACCTCCACCTGCCGATCACAGCAGCCCATACACACGAAAAGGGCACTATAACAAACGTTACCGTAAGAATAAAATTCAGGCCGCTCCTGTTCCCGATCACGACGACAATACCTAAAAAAACAGCTAAAGCCGTAAAAAGCTGGATAATCTGAAGAACAAGAGAACGGGCAGGCAGGCGGCGGTTCAGCCCTCCCCCTGCCGGTTCATAAGGATACGATTGAAATCCTTTTCTCCCCTTCCACGCATCAAGAACAAGCATGAGGAGTGAACATAATAACAACCATGGCAGATAGGTAAGATACCCAATTCCGGTAGAATCAATCGTGATGGCCACCATTATTTCCATCGGACTCCAGGCGAGAGCCAGTGTAAAAGCCCGAAGTGTCGTCCGGCTGATAAATGATTCCTGTACGGTTTTTTTTACCTTTGCTATATTTTCCAGAAGGACATGTTGTGATAATGGAAGAGCTGATAAATTAATAAAAGATACGAGTATATAAGTGGTTATCATCCCCCGGGTATACAGTTTCCCCAAATCAGAAACATTGGCCCGAAGCAGCTGATTGATGCGGCGGTCAAATCTGCCCGCCCTGACAACACTGTTCATCCATGGAAGCACAGCTAAAAACGATAACAGCTCCATATTAGCCGTAAGAAATAAAGGCACTTCTCGTATAGAAAGACCACTGTATAAAAACAAAATAATACCGGCCCCTATAAAAACAGCACCTAAAATTTGAAACAGCCGGGTGGCGGTCCTAAAAGCAAGCAGTAAAGCCGGAATAGCCAGAATCCCTGTTATGTAAAGCAGAACCTCCCAGTGCAGGAAAACATGGATGAGATATAACCCTAATACAAGACTATACAACAAATATCGTCGGCGCTGGATGGAATACGACATGGTTCTACCCCCTGTTTTTCCCCTCAACGACAATGGTTTCAGACGTTTTCTATGTTGCAGGTATATTAAAAACGTACAAGCAGATTATAGAAAGATTTCCCTGTTTACATTCATATTTCATTTTGTTTAAAAGGCCCATTTTCCATTGATTTCCCATCGTTAAGCTTGATACGATGTGAATCGTCAAAGCGACAACTTAAATTTTTGGTAAAAGGAGGTTTATATATTTTGAATATAAAACCGTCACACCATACATGGAAAACCTTAGGGGCGACCGCTCTAGCGGCAGGCATTGTGATTTTCGCCTCCCCTTCCGGAGCAGATGCCCAAGAAACAGCCGATACAGACTTAAGAGAAGGACAGGAAAACAGTCAGGTGGAAGATCTGCAGGAACTGCTGCAGGAAAGAGGCTTCCTTGATGAGGAAGATGTAAACGGAACTTTTGACGAAGAGACGACGGCAGCTATCAAAGAATACCAGGATAAACACGAGTTGGATGAGGATGGAATTGCAGGACCAATCACCATAGGTTCCCTTGAAATTCTCTCCGAAGGAGATGAAGGGGAAGCAGTGGAATACCTGCAGGAAAACCTCAGTAATCTTGGATTCTATGAAAATGATATAGACGGAAACTTTGAATCCAATACCCATGATGCCGTAGTCGAGTTTCAGCAGTCCCAGAACATTCTTGTAGACGGTCTTGCAGGCCCGCAGACATTTGGAGCACTGACTTCTGAGCTTAGAAATAACAGCAGCGAAACGCAAACCCAGGAAGATACACAGCAGACAACTCAAAAGTCCGAAGATCATCAAGAAGAAGTGGCGGCTGAATCCAACAGCAGTTCTGAAGCGGAAGGCCGCACCCTGCAGGTTAATGCTACTGCCTACACAGCGGATTGCAGCGGTTGTTCCGGAGTTACTTCCACTGGCGTGGATCTGAATGCGAATCCAGACGCAAAAGTCATTGCCGTTGATCCTAATGTGATTCCATTGGGCTCCAAAGTTCATATCGAAGGATATGGAACTTATACCGCAGCTGACACCGGCGGCTCCATTCATGGAAATAAAATTGACGTCCATATGCCAAACAAAAGCGAAGCACACAGCTTCGGCCGCCGCAATCTGGAAGTGACAATCCTTGAATAAGTGTTAAACAATGGGAGCTGTATCAAAGGATACAGCTCCTTTTCTATGATTACATTACCGGCAATCCTGTCTCTTCCAAATGGTTTATGACATACTGTTTAACTTTTACATAGTTCTCCTCCGTGGAGGCGGAATCTATTTTAACAGCTTCCCTGTCGTACTGTTCAAACGCTTTTTCATAGCGGGGATCATAATAATATTGAAGCAGATACCTAATAACTTCTTCGTAATTATACTCGTGCAGACAGCTGTAAACGTCCTCTTTGATCTCAGCAGGCAGTTTGTTCGCAATACGGTCTACAGCATCCCTGATTTCATTATGGTACACTGTTGGCTCATACGTTTCCATAATAACAGAAATCCGTTTTTCTACAGGCAGCTGGACGTTTAATCGTATTCCCCTGGCTTTTCCGTCCATAATAAAATCAGGAAGGTTCACATTGCCGATTCTCCTGCTCTCTCCTTCTATGATGACATATGGGCTCCCCTGCAATTCCTGAAGTCTTCTCCATAAATCCAGTTCAAACTGTTTTTGGCTTTTTCTTTTCAACCCGATATGGCCAAATGCGGAACCACGGTGATTGGCCAATCCTTCTAAGTCAACCACAGGATAATTCTCCTGTTGAAGTCGTTGTAAAATTTCGGTTTTAGCTGTTCCTGTACCGCCTGTAAGGACAACATATTCTCTCTTCTGCTGTTGCTCCTCTTCCAGGGCCCGCATAACCTTTTTACGATACGAACGGATGCCATCTTCCAACTGCGCACAGGAAATGCCAAGCATCTGCATTGTGGAGACAAAAGACCGGCTTCTCATTCCGCCTCTCCAACAATAGACAACAATCTCTTTTCCCTGTGCCTGCTTTTCGACCTCTTTCATTTTTTCATAATACTCATTTAATTTGGGGCCGACGATATCTAATCCTTCTTTTACTGCCGCTTCTTTTCCAAGCTGTGTATACGTAGTACCAACATGGGCCCTTTCCTCATCTGAAAATAAAGGAATGTTCACTGCCCCAGGGAGAGCGTATTCTTCAAATTCTGAAGGAGATCTGACATCTACAAATTGTTTGTTGTTATCCATTCTTTGTTCACTCCCTTATAAGACAAGTTTATGCTTCTTTCTGTTCACACACAAGGGGGAAGGGCTTTCCGGCAGGTGAATCTACGTTTAACATTCTGTCATAAAAGGAACGTATTTCTATAGAAATGAAGAATATTCAGTGGAAAGGAGTTATACTTACATGACGTTAAAAGCCGTCACACCAGCGGACGCTTCTCCGATTGGTGCGTTTGAAGAAACACCTCCAGGGGATGTAGATGCTCTTTATCAAAATAGTCACAAGGCCTGGCAGACATGGGCAGGGTATTCTTTGGAAAGAAGGCTTTCTTATTTAAAGCGTCTCCGCCATATTATTGTAGAACTGCAGGAGGAAATTGCCGATATTATTTCCATGTCTACTGGAAAAACGAAAACCGACGCCCTCACCACAGAAGTAATGGCGGCCGCTGATGCGATAAGGCATGTCGAAAAAGAAGCCCCCTCGATACTAATCAACGAAAAAGTAAAAACCCCTATTCAATTCATGGGGAAATCCTCTTACATCAACAGAAAACCGCGGGGAACCGTACTTCTTCTTTCACCGTGGAACTTTCCATTTCAACTCGCTGCTGCTCCATTGGCAGAAGCATTAGCTGCAGGAAACACCGTTATTTTAAAGCCTTCTGAAGTTACTCCTATGGTAGGGGAACTGCTCCGCCGCCTCATGGCTCTATTTCCTGAACATGTCGTTCAGGTCGTAATGGGAGGAAAAGAACTCGGCGAAGCCCTGACTGCTGGAAAACCGGATTATATTCATTTCACCGGTTCTGTATCGACAGGAAAAAAGATACAACAGCAGGCAGCCAATGATTTAATCCCCACCACACTCGAACTTGGCGGCAAAGACGCCATGATTATTTTTAACGATGCCCGCCTTTCACGGGCAGCTAAAGCAGCTGTATGGGGAGCTTTTCATCATAGCGGCCAGGTCTGTCTCTCGATTGAAAGAGTATACGTTCAATCCGGCATATATCATCAGTTTTTGACGGAAGTAAAACGTGAGACGGCGAAACTACAGCAGGGGCAGTCAGAAGATGCGGATATTGGTGCCGTGACGACAACAGCCCAATATAACCATGTAAAAAACCAAGTGCAGGAAGCCCTTGACCAGGGAGCTGTTCTGGAAGCTGGAAAAGCGCCGGGAGACTGGGACACGGCCAATATGTTTATTGAGCCTGTGCTGCTGACCAATGTCCATTCTGATATGAGTGTAATGAAGGAAGAAACGTTTGGGCCGGTCATGCCGATTCTTTCCTTTGATACTGAGGAAGAAGCTGTCCAGCTGGCAAATGCAACCTCTTACGGCCTTGGAGGAAGTGTATTTACAACTGATATTGGAAAGGCAGAACGGATTACCAGTCAAATCAGGACAGGTAATATGAACATTAATGATGTCATGACCAGTGCTGCCAATTTCCAATTGCCTTTTGGCGGGGTGAAAAACAGCGGAATTGGAAAATATCATGGAAAGGAAGGACTTCGAAACTTTTCTATCGAAACCGCCGTAATGGCTGATAGAGGAACAGATGAACAGGAAATCATCTGGTATCCAAATGCCGGAAAATATCATTTATTGAAAGAATTGATTACCAGCTTCTGGGGTCGTCAGCGCAACTGGAAATCTTTTATTCAGGCCTATATGCGTTTGAGTAAATTTTAAATCGCTGTCAACAGCCTTCCTGAAAACAGCGGGTGAGACCGGAGAGGTCTTGCTCTCTGGGGAGGTGAGCAACCAGCCGCGGCCCACGGAAAACATACAGTTGAAAAAACCTTAGGGGACAGCTTCGCTCTCCTTTCTCAACTGCCTAAGTTCCAAAAATTGGATTGTTTCTCGCGGTTTTTCATAGAATGGTATGCTACGGTTGGCGGTAGTTCTATGTTACACTGACAGAAAACGTTATCGACCATATTAGGAGCGACCTGTGATGCCTTTTCATTTTCGAGATTTCCATCCAAAAACGTTGTGGCAAAAATGGTTCAAAAGTGGAAACCGTCTTGCAGATCCAATGGATGCGCTCAGCCGCATGGAAAGAAAAAGACAACTGAAAGAATCGAAAACGGATCAATACCTATTTCGATCCTCTCTTTATGCTTTTGCTGTGATTTGTCTTGGGTTAGCACTGATGCCGGTTGTTTATTTCCTTCCCTGGGAGCAAGTGGCAGAATGGTTCGTATTTTTTCTGCTGGGCGCATTATTTTTATCTTTTACTATTTCTGTGATCACCATAAAAAAACAATCTAAATATGTGAAACTCCCCTATATGTGGGCGATTATGATCTTTTCCATCTTACTGCTTCTGTTTTATTTATTTATCGTTCTTTACTTCCGTTTACTGCTGCCCTGAGAGAGCCAAACGTTGCTTTGTATTTTTTATATTGCCGTCCCGGGTCAGGCACTTCCCCGCCATGACAGACAGACGCCGCCGCGGGGCTTAGTTCTTCTACAATTTTACCGCTTTCGACCGCCTCGGCCATATCTGCCGTAAACGCTTTGATTGGCGGTTTCAGCCTTCCGTTTTTTGAAGTGAATAAATCACCGCATAGTAATAGTTGATCCTCCGGATGATAATAGACCGTATGGCCCGGGGAATGACCTGGTGTATAGTAAGGGATCAGCCCCATCATGCTATGTAGCTGTCCTTCCCTGTCTTTAGGAAGAGGCTTGACCACCCCTTTGTCTACTAAACGTTGGGGCTTTCTGCGTCCAGGGTATGCCAGATCCCCTTCCATATATGGAATTTCTAATTCATGAGCATACACCGGCACCCTCTCTTTTTTTAAAAGGGAAGCCAGTCCTCCTGTGTGATCTATATGACCATGGGTTAGCAGGATCATCTGCAGAGGACCGTATGCTTTTGCCAGTTTTATAGTTGCACCTGTCATAAACCCCATCCCACTGTCGATTAAAATAGAGCCGAATTCCGTTTTCACCAGCCAGGTACTAATTTTTAACCCCACCCAGGCTTCTATTTTATAGATATGTGGTGCTATATGTTTTATTTTCATCTCTGCACCCCCTTCAATAAAAAAAATGCAAGCGCCCTGGGAAGCCGCGATAGGTTCCGCGCCCGGAACAGGGCGTTCGCGAACTTAACAGAAGTTCCTATGGATGTACGACTACATGCGTCACGTCCTGTGACAACGTCATTGGTATAGGTAAAAGGAGGTTCGGTTAAAACCGCCTCATCCTAAGGCAGCACCGAAATGATCTGCATCCCGGAAGCCCTTCTGCGGGCCTCCGAGCGGCAGGGCACTGGAGCTCGAAAAAGCCAAACCTCTAAACTTTCTTCTCTTCCCACTCGGGGTCCAGATCTTTTCAGATTTAAACCCGCCTTCTTCTTATCTGTCTTTGGTGGAAGCTTGTTTCAGCATAGCTAATGCCATCACAACACTTGTAAAAATTAAACCAAAGGATAACCCGGCGATTGCAACCAACTCTGCCACCATGCCCTTCCCTCCTTTACGTTCGAGTAGTATTTCCCTGGAATGAGGTATTTTGATCTATACCCTTTTTTCACACTATTCAAACATCACTGAAAATAGCAGTTGTTTAGAGGTATTATCAAGGATGCGAAGCACCCTTTAGCACCAGCCTTTTTCCAAGGTGTTTTTCTTCCATTGCCTGACAGACGGAATTCTAAAAAAATAAGAATGAATCATGGTAAAAACCCTTGATCCATTCTTATTTCTGTTCTTCCTTATATTTCTGATAACAGTTTGCTCTATCTTCGGCTTTCATACGGGGACAACGATAACAGTAACGACTGAATGCTTTATACGCCAAGCAGCAGGTTGGCTTGGTGTACATTGGTTTATCATCTGCCGGGTTAGGCACGGCCATACACTTATACTGCAATGGATGCTTTTTTTCCCTAAAATCTTCCGGACTGGTTTCCGTGGTAAGATAATGCCAGTCTTCCCTCATTCGTTTCTGCATTCCGGCATCTTCTGTTACTTTCGACAAGTCCATAAAATATGGAACAGCATGATAAACCTGCCCCCATAATTCCCGCGGGCGTATACCAGCATATGCTGCTACTGCCCGAAATAAAGGAACGACATGATCCTGGTAAAACGCCAGCAGTTTAGCCTGACGGGTATAATTATCAAGCGGCTCTTCTATTTTCCAGCAGCTGCACTCAAATTCAAAGGCGGGTTCATGGTGATCGGTACGTTTGGTATGATATACCATCATAGGTTCAAGTGATATATCGATGTCATATCCCTTTGCTAACGCCCAATGAATAAATGCAAAAAAACGGCTGTACCGATTGGCCCAGAAGGTTGCCGTCATATCATCTTCCGGCGCATAGATATCTCTGCCGTATTTATTCATAAAGGCAGACAATCCCTGGACCGTTAACCAGGAAGACGGACGAAACGCTGTTTCATAGACAGCAGGAGGATTGGTTCTAACCGCAAACAATTCAAATACTTTGGAGTCTAAATGGTTTGACAGCACCGCATCCATAGATTAAACCCTCGCAAGTGCTGGATTCATGTTCGTTTCCGGCACAGATTCCAGTTGTCTGTCTACGAGATCATACGTCATGCAAAGCGGTTTTCCTGTCCGGGGATCCGCCACAACGTGAGCATCTATTCCAAAGACTTTGCGCAGTACCGGTTTGCTGACGACTTCCGAAGGACTGCCGATATGCTGGACTGCCCCGTCTCTCATCGCAATCAGATGTTCCGAAAAACGTGCTGCATGATTCAGATCGTGCAGGACCATTACAATAGTACGTTCTTCCTGAGTATTTAATGACTGAAGTAATTCCAGGACTTCCAGTTGATGGGCCATGTCGAGGTAGGTTGTCGGCTCATCCAAAAGCATCACGTCGGTGTCCTGTGCCAGAGCCATCGCGATCCAGGCCCTCTGCCGCTGCCCTCCGGAGAGTGCATCCAGGGAGCGGTCTTTGTAACCTGCCATCCCTGTATCCACGATGGCCTTTTCTATTGCTTCTTTATCTACTGCGGACATTCTGCCTGTTCCGCGCCGGTGCGGATAGCGCCCAAAAGAAACAAGCTGTGATACAGTAAGTGTCTGCGGGATATCAGGCGATTGAGCAAGAATAGCCATTTCCTTTGCTACATCTTTTGTCTTCATCTCGTGAATATTGCGTCCGTTTAGATAAACAGCACCCCGTGCAGGTTTCATAATACGGGACATTGATTTCAAAAGAGTTGATTTTCCGCAACCGTTCGGACCTATTATTGATGTGATTAATCCGTCCGGCACCTCTATGTTCATATCTTCAATAATGGTATGATCGTTGTAAGCGACGGCTATATGTTCGGCAGACAGCTTAGACATATCTAATACCCCTTTCGCTTTTCGATAAGCAAGGTGAAAGCATTCATAATATTGATAATCATTTTCATTAAAAATTATAAATGGTTCCTCCTGACATTTCAATACTTCATTGAAAAATCTTATCATTTGAGCTCTTTAACCCATTGTGGTATCTTGCAGATATTGTGATATAGAAAGGAAAAGATGAATAGGTAAACGGAGGAGAAGAACATGAATCGAAAGGAAATTGAAGAGAGAATTCAGCATCTTAAAATGGATTATATCCGTATTCAGGGAGATCTGGATAAACTGGAAGCAGTGGGGGGCAATGCCTCTGGTGCCATCAGGGAACTGGAGATTATTGAAGATGAAATCAAAGAACTAAATCAAGCGCTTCACAGCAGCTCCTAAAAAAGAAAGCTGGGCACCGCCCAACTCTCATCCGAATTTTCCGTCGAAGTTGACTGGCATCTCCCCTGTCTTCGCTTCAGACCAGTATTTCTTTCAGCCAGGGGTTGTTGAAGCACCCTGCCATTAATTCAAAAGTAAAACTTTACCAAGGAGAAGGGGCTGTCTTCCTCGACAGCCCCTTCCGGCATGGTGAATCCTGTGGTGTAGGCAGGGGATGTATCCCAAAGGTAATAACCGATAAAGAATACAGCAAGCAGTATTAATGAGATGACTAGCATACGCTGAAACACAGGTGACTCTCCTTCATGATAAATTACTACGTCTATTCTCTAAAAAACAACTAACTTCTGTCAATATCAGTAATTCATTTTGGAAGGTTGATTGTAGTTGAGATCTAACCAGTGGAATAAAAAAAATACCATTATTCTCTCCCTTATTTTGTTTCTTACAGTAAGCTGGGGGTATTCCTGGCCTTTAATGAAAATAGGATTGCAGTACATGGGACCTTTCACATTTTCTTTTCTGCGTTTTCTTACAGGAGGGGCTGTTCTTCTCACGGGCCTTTGGTTGTTTCGTAAAAAAAAGACCCCCTTATCCAGTGTTCCATGGAAACAGGTCTGCCTTCTTGGATTCTTACAGACGTTTGCCGTCTTTGGTCTTATTACCTATGCGATGCTGTTTGTAGAAGCTGGAAAAACTTCTATTATCTTATATACGATGCCAATATGGTCCAGTATTCTCGCAGCCATCTTTTTAAACGAGACACTAACAAAACAAAATGTGATCGGACTGCTATTTGGGCTGTGCGGCCTTTCCCTAATTGTCGGAGCCGATGTTTACCAGCACCCATCTCTGGATCATCTAACCGGTATTGCTTTTATACTTCTTGGCTCATTGGCCTGGGCTGCAGCGAATATCTACTTTCGATTGAAGCTGGCGGGGACAGACTCTTTCGAAGTGACGGCTTATCAAATGCTTATTGGGACAATCGGTCTTGGTGTTTTGGCCTTTTTGATGGAAAGAGGAGACCCGGTGACATGGACAGCTGAAAGTATTTTTTCTGTTCTGTTCACTGGAATTGCAGCCTCAGCGGTCTGCTTTTCTATTTGGTATTTTCTGCTTCGTGTGATTCATACGATTACCGCCGCTATATCTACCCTGCTTGTCCCTGTGTTTGGTGTGATATTTGGTTATCTTTTACTCCAGGAAACACTGACAACGTTTATGCTGGGTGGTGCGGCTTTCATTCTGATTGGTATTTTCATCAGCCAGACCGCCTTCCACAAAAGAAAATAAGGAGGGAGTTATATGCTCACGTTAATGATGGTACCTTTTTTGGCTTCCTGCCATAAATTCGCACCGTTATATTCAATGTTTCTTTTTGCTCCCTTCTTTTCCAGTCTGGTAATCCGGCTTTTCACATAGTCAAAAGGGCATAACCCGACAAATTTTCTGTCAATATACAATTCGCATATATTATTTCGTAAATAAACGAGGATAATCGAATGTCCAAATATATGTGTATAATACCTGCCTCCCTGTCGCCTTACCATCCTTATCCCCTCCACTTTCTGTTCGTTTTATAGAATGTAATTGAAATATATAATGAATAAACAGCATTGAAAAGGGCTGAAATTAGTGGTATTTTCTATATAACGCACTATTTTTGTTCTTTATAACGCATTATCTCTTTTTTTCTCCTATTTTCATTTTTTTAAAAATCTTTTTTGTTTTATATAATGAACAAAACGAGGAAAAAGGGAGAGGGACAAATGATAGGTCAAAAAATAAGATCCTACCGCCGAAAAAAAGGACTCTCCCTTTCTGAATTATCCAAACAAGTTGATATTTCAAAGTCTTATTTAAGTTATATTGAAAGAAATGTAAAACAGAACCCTTCCATTGAAGTTTTAAAGAAAATTGCTGTTGTGATGGATATTACAGTAGAAGAATTAATTGAAGAGTCGATGACGGGGTTTTATGAGGAGGATCAGCCGTTAGATGAAGAATGGGTGGGATTAATACAGGAAGCGATTCGTGAGGGAGTCAGTAAAGAACAGTTTAAAGATTTTCAAGAATATATCAGATATAAAAATTGGGCAAAACAGAAAAGGAAAAACGGGGGAATGGAAAGTGAACAGTAATGAAAATAAGCATTTATATTTGGATGAAGACTGGATTAAACTGATGGGGGAAGCAAAACAGATTGGATTATCTCCAGAAGAAGTCCTGGTTTTTTTATCAGACCAGCGCAGCGACGATGAGAACTGAAGTTCAGCATACTTCCTTCGCGTAACAAAAAACACTTTATAGTCCGCCGCGGGAAAGATAAAGTGTTTTCCAACGTTTATTGATTTTTTGAGCGCCATTTATTGAACTCCAGAAACTCTTTAAATTGTTCTTTTGTGACACCGGAGTCCATCGCCTCTTGTACGATGGAAAGCCATTCATCGTCCAGGTCTTTTTCTTCTATCTCTTTTTCATCCTTCAGTAAGGCATCAACAGATATATTTAATACAGCGGATACTTTCTCCAGAAACTGGACAGATGGGTTTGTTTGGATATTCCTTTCGATGGCGCTTAAATAGGATTTAGCCACCCCTGCTTTTTCCGCTAGTTCCGTTAATGAAATATTGTTTTCCTTGCGGTATTTTTTTACTCGGTCGCCAATCATCGCGTGAACTCCTTTTTTCAATGACAATGTGACTCCATTATAACATATAACGAATATAAGTTTGTTATATTGAACAATAAAAAAGTTTGAAATAATTGGAATTTTCATCAAAAAGAGTGTTAGATTTTTTAGAAAACACTTTCTTTATTATATACCTTTTTATAAAGGAAAAAAAGCCACTTAAAAAAGATGGCTTTTTTCTCTATGATTCAATGTGCTGTTGTTTAATAAACGTTTTGACTTCTTCGATCGTTAGTCCTGCCGCTTTTGCCTCTTTGATAAGGACCACCCACTCTTGATCCAATTTTGCTGGTACTAGCAATTGGTTCAACCTCCTGTCGCCTTTTGGTGCCCCAGGCAATCCAGCCGCCGTTGTCTGCTTCTGCCAGACGTTAGGCCTGTGATTTTGCGTCGCTGCTTTTCAACAGAGTTGCCCTTTTCTGGAGGTTGTTTTTAAATGTGTAGCACCTGCCTCGTCTTCCCCGTCTTCTCCATTTCCCTTTACATGGCCATCAGCCTCCTGATTTATTACACACGTATATCCGGTACTAAAAACGGAAGCCGGGCCGGAAGATTTTCAATCGTTACCGGAGTTTCCATATATATCTCTCCGTCCGTATCGGCTTTCATTGGTTCAGCAGTATGAAGCTCGATCGTTTTTCCCTGGTAATGCTTCACATCTGTTTGAGCGGGATCCCAGACCAACGGGTTTTTCGCTGTTAAATACTCCCGCAGGAGAGAAGCTCCCCCTTCACTGACAATAAAAATATTAAATTGTCCATCGTCGAGGGAAATATCCTGAAAAGGAAGCTGGCTGGCCCCAATAAAATTGCCATTCACGATAAGAACCATCACGGCTTCATCTGTCAATTTCTTCCCATCTATACTCAGCTCAAAAGTAAATGATTCCGTGTCCGCCAGGGTCTGAAGAGCACTGATAAAATAACTGACTTTTCCGAGCATGTTTTTCCATTCTCCATTGATATTCTTTGAGGTGTCAGCTATTAACCCAATACCATAGAAATTCGAAAAATAGCGTTCATTCATGCGGCCGATATCAATGTATCTTGTTTTCCCATTCATTAAGGCATCTGCTGCCCGTTTTATGTTCTGCGGAATAGAGAGGGCCCGGGAAAAATCATTGCAGGTTCCCCCCGGAAAAATACAGAGCGGTGGAGGGTTCTTCAGCGCAGCTGCCCCGTTAATACATTCATGAACCGTTCCATCCCCTCCCATGATCATTATGATATGATAGGCGTCCCCCCATTCCTTTGTGAGTTTTTCCGTATGACCTTTGTACTGGGTTTGTTTTATAACAAGTTGTTCGATGTGATTGGCTAATATTCCTGCTGCTGCTTCTATATTTTTTTGAATAAATGCCTGGCCTGCATTCCCATTTACGAGCAGTAAGCCCTTTTCATACATGATGGTCCATCCTTCTCTAAAATGTAGACTGTTCTCAATGTAACCTTATCTCTTGTGTTTGTAAACCTATACACAGACAGCATTTCAGAAACACGAAGCTTATCAGCGATAAAAGACGACCTGCCGTTTTTTTGGTGGAAAGCAGGCTTGTGCATCGGTCCACTGGTAGATTCTAAAAAGGACACTGCCCGTAACAGACAGTGTCTCTTTCGTTATTCGTATTTTGTTCTGCAAAACCTCTCGCCAGTTGTAATGTCTGCTGCGGTTAGTGTCCAGGAATTGTTGGGATGAATGGTTTCCAAATACTCAATCGCTTTAAACATTATGTGCTGCTTTCTTTCATTGGAACCGGAAAAAAATATCCATGCCTGAGCTGTCTGGCCCATATTGGTTTCTGTTCCTGCCATAAAAATATTTTCTACATAGCGGGTATAAATACGTCCCTGTAAAGGAAAAGCAGGCAGGAGCTTTAGTGCTTCATCCATAATCGTAATCATCGTGGACACATACAGATAAACGCTGCTAAATTCATGAACATTTATCTGTTTCCATTTCTTTTTTACCGTTCTGAGTAAGACAGAACCTTGGTCAATCTTCCCTGTAGACAGCTGTCGTAACAGGTCGTTTAAAAAGGACTGTAATTCCAGGGTGCCGGGATACGGCTGCTGCTGAATGTATTCTGATTCATTGTTCAAAACGATTCCTCCCTGACTGTAGTTGCTCCTGTATCCTCCCTTACCATGGGACAACTTTCACACACCTGCTCACAATTTGTTAAAGCTTTATATATGGAGCACCAGGATCTCTTTGCGTAGCATACTGGAATATTTCGTTCTTTGGCCTTTTGTTTTAATTTATCGGTTATGTTGTGATTGATAAAATCAGTAAGTACTAAAACAAGATCCACTTTATCTGGAATTTTCTTATGAACTATCTTAACTTTTCGTCCGCTTACATGAGATATATCCTGAAATCCTAATTCTTGCAGTCGTTTCGGAATTGATCCAAGTTTGTCCGCCCCTACGATCATTAACGAATCCACAAGAAAGCACCTCCAACAATAATGATAATCATTCTCAATAAAACTTAATTGTAGTGTATTGAATTCTCTCCGCTTTGTCAATAAGAAAAACGGAGCGGGGAAGGTTTTCCCTGGCTCCGTTTGCTTGATTCGGGTGGCGCTGTGAAAGAACTTTTTTATTGAACGGGGAGGTTTTCGTCTTCATCTTTCCGATTTTCCAGCGACGATTTTATTTTATTTTCCATTCTTACCGGCGGGGCCAAGCTGATGATGGTATCGCCGGCTTCCGGCTTTAGAGGGGCCTCACTGGTAAAAAAGTCAAACTTTCCTGTGGGCTTAAAGCTGACAATCGGAAGGGCGTCCTCTTCCATTTCCTCCAGATATTTTTTATAGTTGTACTGTTTGGTCAGCTTGGTCTGGACAAAATGATACCCCTCGTCTATTCTGCGGTTTAATTCTGCATACGTCGCTCCTTTTTCAAACAGAATTCTTCCGCCGATACGGACAACCAAATCATCCGGGTGCTCCCTATCCGGATCATGCCAGCTCAGTTGAAATAGATCGTTGCGGCCGATTTCAGGTACAAACGTTGTACAGACCAGCGAATTGTAGGAATCTCTGTCTGTTGCAGCGATTAACTTCTCGTAGGGAGTCATATCCAGATAATACTCTGTCTGTTCAGATAAAATTTCGCCTCTATAATAAGGAATTCCTGCTTTACGGGCGTTAAACAGCTGTTCAAAGGAAGTATCTGTAATAAGCACGGGAATATTCATTTCCTTTAACGTCCGTGCAAGCGAGGTCGTGAACGAACTCCCCCCTACAATGATAACACCCGGTTTTCCTTCAAGAGAGAGTCCGAGTTTTCTGGCAAGCGGTCCAATCGTAAATCCGTGAGCACAAACTGTAGAAAACACAAGCGCAAACGTTAACGGAGTTACAATTGACGCTCCGGGATAACCTGCTTCTTCTAAAACGTTGGCAAAATAACCCGCTACGGTCAGAGCCACAATTCCCCGGGGGGCGATCCAGCCGACAAGGGCTTTTTCTTTAAAGGAGAGCTCTGTATTAATCGTAGACAGCCAGATGGACAAAGGACGTACGATCAGCAGCATTAAAATGACATATGCCATAATTCTCGGATCAAAGACCTGCAACAGGGTAGCCCTGTCCAGTGACGCCGTAATCATAATAAATATGCCGGAAATTAACAATACTGATATATTTTCCTTAAAATGCCTCATATCGCTTAGAGAAGCGATATGCATATTTGCCAGTGTCATCCCCATCGCTGTCACTGCCAATAGACCGGTTTCATGCATCACCTCATCTGCAGCAGCAAAACAGGCAATAACCACGGTGAAAACAATTGGGGATTTTAAAAATTCCGGTACAAATCCGGTTTCAAACATCCAGCCAATACCGCGGCCGCAAGCCCAGCCGACCGCTATCGCAAACAGAGAAGCTAAAAAGAACAACAGCATAGCTTCTGCCGTTACGGTGTCAATTGTTAAAAATTGTATAATTTCAAAAGCAAATACCGCCAGCAGCGCTCCCAGAGGATCCACGACAACGCCTTCCCATTTTAAAATCGCAGCAGGCCTCGCCTTTAGCTTTGCCTGACGAAGAAGCGGCAGAATTACCGTCGGACCTGTTACGATAAACAGACCGCCAATAATAAATGACACCGCTGCGGATAAACCGGCCACGAAAAATGCCGTTAATGATCCCAGAATCCACGCCAGAAATGCTCCAAGCGTAATAATCCGGTAGACAGACTTTCCCAGCCCCTTTATCTCCCGGTAATCCAAATTCAAGCTTCCTTCAAATAAAATGATAGCTACGGCCACCGATATAATTGGATTAAATAACGCTCCAAAATCTTCACTCGGTGTCATGATTCCAAAAATTGGTCCGATAAGGAGGCCGGCTACCGACATGACTACGATCGCCGGCATGCGGAAACGCCATGCAAACCACTGCGATCCTATACCTAACACACCAATCAGCATAAGATGGGATAAAATTGAATCAAACATATCAGGTTCCTTTCTCTCTTTCAGTGTGACATGAACACAACGCTTATACTGCTGATACGTCTCCACTCCTTCTAAGCGCTGTTCCTGTGCATCCGATATGAATAGATAGCGGTATGCTGATACTTCACAGCTTCCATTTAGAAAGCTGATCTAAGGTATTCACTTGTTATGAAGATGATGCCCGAAACAAAACAATACAACATCATCAGGGTTGTTTTCAATCGATTGGCTTTGATTTTTAAAAACTTTATAATGGAAGCAGGAGTTTTTTAGGAGGTACAGGTTGTGAAAACAGACTATATCTTAAAAACAACAGAAGGTTCCGATTGCCATCTTGAGAATATTATAGGCGGAACTCCGGCCCTTGTCGTCTTTCTCAGGCATCCCGGCTGACCATTCTGCAGAGAATTCCTTGCGCAGTTGCGTGAGCATGCCGACTTCCTGCAGGTAGAGAAAGGCGTGAAAATTGTCCCCGTATTCCCAGCCGCTGTTTCTTTATTATCTTCTTTTGAACAAGCGTATGGCCCGTATCCGTTCCCTTTATATGCAGATCCCGGCAAAGAAGCGTTTCAAGGGTTCGGGCATCAAAGGATGAATCGTTTGAAACTGCTTGCTAAAGCGGTATTAGGTGTGGCTGCCGGACGTGTAAAAGATTTTCTCCCCAAAAACGCCGAAAAGAAAAAAGTTGTCACAACGTCTATGAAGAAATCAGACATTTATATGCAAGGGGGCAGCTGGCTTTTCGACGAAAACAAACAACTGAAATGGAAGCATCTTGATAACACTCCGGAAAATCATGCTTCCATCGAAGATATTAAACAGGCCGTCTCTACGTATATCCCCTCATAAAAGAGCCGGAACAGCAGAAGATTTACTGATAGCAGGGGGCTGTGCTTTAAAGCCGGCTCCCTTTACCATTCCGTAATATCTTCCGTTATTTTCTCACCAAGATGACGTCCAGGCTGGTCCGGATAACAACAGATACGGTCTCCAGCTTCCAATTCCGTGATAGAAACAGCAGTGGCGTCCTCCTTTAAAAAAGTGACGCTGTCTGCGTGTTGAACAGTGGCGGAAATCCTCTCTCCGTGCCAGTTCGTCTCCACCCGCACTAACTCCCGTTTTTCCATTTTCACCCGGCCGACCGGCACTTCTTTCGGCTCCGTTCCGTTATATATAGTAAGCGTTTCTCCTCCTCTTATTTCTTCCAAATAACGGGTATGATCCTGTTGAAACAAATATTGATGCAGTCCGCCTGCATTAATCCGGAATGTCCGCGGGGGGTAAGCCGCGGAGGAGCGGTTTTCTGACAGGATCAGCAGATAACCATGTCCGGTGTTTCCCGCGAGCACTCCTTCTGTCGGGGTAAGAATATCCGCCGTATCGATACATACCCGCGTCCCTTTTCCCACTGGTGTAATATTTTCCACTACAGCAAATCGCAATTCTTTATTTAAATGGTGTTCTTCTGGCACCTTGATCTTCCTTTCTTTTTTATCAGAAATGCGCAAGCCCTGGGAAGCCTCGATAGGTTCAAAGGCGCGCAAGACGTGCTGGCGCCACCGGTTCCCTACAGGACGTGGGGGCTTGCAGGCGGCGATTTTTCTACTGCGCTGGGCAGTCTGCTGCCCGAAGTCACTTCCTGGAACAATGTCGAACTGACCCGTGGGCCTCCGAGCGGCCGGGAGCTGACGATCTCGAAAACGCTATACTTCTAAACTTTCTGAATTACAATAAAAAACAGTACTACTGTTAGATCAGGAGCACTGCATTTAGTGGCCGGAGGAATCTTGTTCCAATTCCCGTACAATTCCTTTTTTAAATTCACGGACAACCACAGCGGCAAACAACACCATCACAAACAAAAATAAAGCTTCCGGTATTTCGGCGATCGTGGTTCCGAACGCAGATAAGATCTGGAACATTAAAATAATGAACCAAATACTCGTAATCACTTTTAATACATTTACCACGGAATATCACCTATTATGTCCAGGATAACGTTCTGACTACAGTATAACGCAACACCCGCCTTTCTTCACCCTGTTTTTTCAAGAAAATCAGAAGAGGATTATAAAATACGCGTATCCTGGTAAAAATGGTCAGGAAAGGAGGGAATAGAATTATGAAAAAATATTCCGCAGCGATAACGTTTCTAGCTGTCATAGGACTGTTATTCGGCTGTAACAATCCGAATGAAACCAATGAAGAAGGCCTGCCGGAAGAAGATGCCCGTGAGGTACTGTCCAATGCATCGGAGATATCGAAAAATGGCATTGCCGAAGCAAGCATGCAGAACACAGACGGCTCCATTATCGGTAATGTCCAGTTTTATGAAAAAGATAAGTCTGTTATCATGGAAGCGTTTTTTGAACAAGGGGTCCCAGGCGGGTTTCATGGTTTTCATATTCATGAAACAGGCCTCTGTGAACCTAACGCAGAAGATGGGCCGTTCACAACAGCAGGGGGGCATTTTAATCCGGAGAACACCACCCACGGTTCTCATGCCGGGGACATGCCTTCGTTATACGGAATGGAAGACGGTTCCGCTTATTTAGTGTCAGCACTTGATCAAATCCAGCCTCATCAGTTGGCGAATGAAGATCTTGCCGTCATCGTTCATTCCGGCCCTGATAATTTTGCCAATATCCCGGACCGCTACACTTCTAAAAACAGTGATCAACCCGGTCCGGACGAAGAAACCTTACAAACCGGGGATTCCGGCTCTCGTATTTCATGCGGTGTGATCGAAGCTTCCAATCAATAATAGCAAAAACAACTCTCTGCCACTTAAGGAAGAGAGTTGTTTTCATTTACATGCTTATACCAGTCCATCGCTCTCTGCTTCTTCCTTCTTGCTGGATAAAAACCAACCGCCTAAAGCAATCAAGACCAAAACCAAATAAAAGGTGATCTTCCAGGGAGTCGATTCCGCGAATTCTTCCGGAAGCACATGTAAAGCTGGATGGGACAACGTATAGACAGCCAATTTAATCCCAACCCAGCCGACAATAAGGAAGGCGGCAATTTCCAGCCCCGGCCGTTTTTTCAACAGCTTCACAAACAAAGTTGCAGCAAACCGCATGATAATAACACCAATTAAGCCTCCAGTGAGAATGACGATAAATTTTCCGCCGTCCAGGCCTCCGATATTTCCAATCGGGCTATCAGGCAGAGTGACAGCGAGGGCAACGGCGGCTAAAATCGAATCAACCGCAAAAGCGATATCAGCGACTTCGACTTTCAGCACGGTTCCCCAAAAGCCTGCAGTTCCTGCCTTCTTCTCCTCTGCTTTTTCTTCCGGGGATTTATCATTTTGCAGCCATACTTTCCGCACAATATGATTGCCGGCCATAAATAACAGATACAATGCTCCTATCGCCTGCACCTGCCAGACATCCACTAAAAAGGATATGACAAATAATGAAGCGAATCGGAACACAAACGCGCCGGCCAGGCCATAGAAAAGTGCCTTTTTTCGCTGCTCTTCCGGCAGGTTCTTCACCATAATGGCAAGAACCAAGGCGTTATCTGCCGCGAGGATGCCTTCCAGTAATATAAGAACCAGAAGCACCCAGCCGTATTCCAGTAATAGTCCTGCTTCCATAGCGATCTTCCTTTATCAGGGGCTTTCCTTAGATTCCCCCTTCATGTCCATTTATTATGCATCCAGCTCTCCAATCCTTCAACTCTTCGTCTGTTCAAGTTCTTCGGCAAGAAGAGACAGCTCGGTCCACCGTTCCATTGCCTGCTCTAATTCCTCTTCCAATTCTTTCTGTCGTTCCATCCATTCCTGAGCTTTTTCAAAATCGCTTCCTGCTTTTTCTATTTCCTGTTCCACGGCAGCTTTTTCTTGTTCCAGATGGTCTATTTTTTCTTCGATCCCTTCCCATTCCTGCTTTTCCTTATAGGACATTTTCTTACGGGAAGACGAGTCCCGGGAGGCGGGGGCATTCGATTTGGACGAAGACGCGGGAGACGGGGCGGCAGCACTTTGTTTTCGTTCCTCCATGAGCTCTGAATAATTCCCCTGATACTTTTCCAGGGTGCCATCTTCTTTAAATACCAGTAAAGCATCCACCACCCGGTCTAAAAAGTAGCGGTCGTGCGAAACCGTCACCACTACACCTGGAAATTGATCGAGATAATCCTCCAGCACGCTTAATGTTTCGGTGTCCAGATCATTGGTTGGCTCATCCAAAAACAGGACGTTTGGTTCCTGCATTAATACACTCAATAAATACAGCCTTCTGCGTTCTCCGCCGGAAAGCCGGGAAATATAATTCCACTGCAGCGAACGCGGAAAAAGAAACCGTTCCAGCATTTGTTCTGCTGTAATTTCTTTTCCTTCCACAGTTTGTACTACTTCCGCTGTCTCCCTGATATATTCAATCACACGTTTATTCTCATCCAAATCTTCATGTTCCTGGGAATAGTAGCCGATCCTAACAGTAGGTCCTCTTTCGATCCAGCCATCATCCGCTTCTGTTCTTCCGGCAAGAACATTTAACAGCGTCGTTTTTCCACTTCCGTTCGGTCCAACAATACCAAGACGCTCCCCGGGAGTCATTAAGTAATCAAAAGAACTAAATAATGTGAAGGAGCCATAAGTTTTCGTAAGGCCTTCTGCTTCTATCACTTTTTTTCCGAGGCGGGTCGAACCTATCGCAAAATCGACGTCCTGTTTTTTCGCGGGTCCTGACTGGTTTTTGAGCTGTTCCACCCGGTCGACACGTGCTTTCTGTTTGGTTCCCCGGGCTCTCGGCTGCTTTTTCAACCAGGAAAGTTCAGAGCGGAGAATATTCTGCCGCTTGATTTCATTCTGTTCTTCCAGCGCTTCCCGCTCCGCCTTTTTTTCTAAAAACAGTTCATAGTTGCCTTCATACACGTACAGCTTTCCCTTATCCAATTCATAGATCCTGTTGGTGACACGGTTTAAAAAATAGCGGTCGTGGGTGACAAGCATTAATGCCCCATGATAGGAGGAAAGATAACTTTCCAGCCATTCAATCGATTCGTTATCGAGGTGGTTTGTCGGTTCATCCATAATCAACAGGTCCGCCGGTTGTATTAAAGCCTTTGCGATCGCGACCCTTTTTTTCTGTCCGCCAGATAACTCCTTGACCTTTTTCATAAATGATGTAATGCCAAGACGGGTTAACACCTGCTTTGCCGTTGTATTTGCTTCCCATGCCTGCAGTTCATCCATTTGCTGCTGCGCGTTCATCAGATGATCCTGTGCTTCTTTGCTTTCATTATTCTGCTCGAGTTCTGCCAGTGCTTTTTCATAACGGCGCATCGTTTTCATGACCCCGGCCTCGCCGTAATAAATCTGATCCAGGACCGTTAGCTCTTCCTCCAAATCCGGTTCCTGAGGAAGATATTCTACCTGAAGAGAATTAGAATGAAACAATTCCCCCCGTTCCGGTGTATCGATCCCTGCCAATATCTTCAGGAGTGACGACTTCCCGGTTCCATTCACACCGATCAATCCGATCCGGTCCCGGTCCTCCACCACAAACGAAATATGGTCAAATAACGTTTTCTCTCCAAATGATTGGTATAAATCCTCTGCTCGTAATATGCTCATTTTATATTTCCCCCTTTAACGAGGAGATTTCACACTCTTTTTATCATAACATGATCAAGCCGGTTTTCCGAAGGACATACGTCTACATGGATCATAAAGGAAAAGCCGCTCTTTTCCTAAGAGCGGCTTCTAGGTCTGTGTTTTCTTTTTCCTCTCCGATCCTGACGCTGTCTGGAATTCCGTTTACCTGTCTTGTTTTTTGGGCGCAGAGAGGCCTCTTCTGTAAGTTGGATAGCTGCATGTTCGGGTTCTTTTGTATTTAGTTTAACAGCAGCTGCGACCAGAGTAACAGGGTCGTAACCGCTCAGCAATGTTTTCGCAGCATTTTCCACTTCTCTTGGAACCTCTTCCGATGCAGCCTCTTTCAGCTTATTCACTGCCTGCTGGTACCGTCCGTGAAGGGCCTCTTCCAGTGTTGGGATTTCTTGTTTGGTCATCTGCTTTTTTATCGTTTTCTCTATAAAACGGAGGTGGCTGATTTCTTTCGGGGTGGAAAAACTGATAGCCGCCCCTTCCTTTCCGGCCCGGCCTGTCCGGCCGATACGGTGGACATAGCTTTCCGGATCCTGCGGAAGATCAAAATTATAGACGTGGGTGACGTTTTGAACGTCCAGCCCCCTCGCTGCTACATCCGTTGCCACCAATATATCGAGAATTCCCTTTTTAAATTGCCGGAGTACTTTGTCCCGCTGTTCCTGCTTTAAGTCGCCATGTATACCGGCAGCGGCATATCCCCTCTGGGTTAATGCCTCGGACAGTTCGTCCACTCTCCGCTTCGTGCGGCCAAACACGATCGCAAGCTCCGGCGGCGTAATATCAAGCAGATGGCACAATGTATCGAATTTCTCTCTTTCCGGCACTTCAATATAATGCTGATCTATATTAGAAACCGTAATTCCCTTGCTTTTGACTTTCACAACGTCTGGATCATTCATAAATTTTTCTGTTACCGTCTGCAGACGTCCCGGCATCGTGGCCGAAAACAATAAGGTTTGACGCTCTTTGGACACGGAATCAAGAATAGTTTCAATATCTTCAATAAAACCCATACTCAACATTTCATCTGCTTCATCCAGCACCACACTTTCCATATATTCCGGACGAATCGTTTTTCTTCTCATATGATCCATAAACCGGCCTGGCGTTGCCACTATAATCTGGGGACGCCGCTTTAAGGCCTTAATTTGTCTTGTTATTTCCTGACCGCCGTATATCGCAAGGGCCTGTATGCCTTTAAAGCGGCCCAGGCGGTTCAATTCTTCCGAGACCTGAATGGCAAGCTCCCTGGTCGGGGCCAGTACAAGGCCCTGTGGATATTTTTCTTCCTGTTTCATCTGCTCAATCAGCGGAATACCAAATGCTGCTGTCTTCCCTGTTCCGGTTTGGGCCTGGCCAATAATATCCCGGCCCTTCTTGAACTTGGGAATCACCTCCGCCTGAATCGGGGTTGCTTCTTCAAATCCCATGTCATTTACTGCCTGTAGGATCTCTTTATCCATCTGTAATTCTGAAAACAAAGTCACGTATACTCTTCTCCTTTTCTTTATTAACGATTCAGCCCTATTTTTAACGCAAATCTCTGATATTACCCAATTCGTCTCGAAACGTATTGGCTTTTCCATATCAAAAAAGACTGCATCCCCGTTTCCTTATAAGGGATACAGCCTTGCTGGATTTATGCTATTCCTTATTCAAAAACACCGTCTCGTTTTATAATACATTCATTGTATCACATTCTAATAAAAACCTCTATATTATTTTTATGATAACGATGTAATGAGAACTTAATGGTTCATTTGTTGAATTGTAAAAATATTATAGCTATACTTGTCCCAAAACATTATCCATACTTCGTCTTGTGCCAATCATATTGATGGCTTATTCAAAGGAGGGGTAGTATGCCTGGAAAAAACTTTGCTTATTTTTACAATGCGGCAGAACGGCAGATAACAGTAGGAACCTCTGAAGCCATTGAAAATTTATATGCCGGCAGTCCAAATATACATTATTGCTGTACAGAAGAAGAACTTGCTGACAATGTGCAGCAGTACTACAGGCAAGAATGTATTGTGACCTTAACAAGCCGGTTGCACACGTTTGAAAATAAGCTGTTTCTATAGTGTAAAATGCCGGGGGCTGCCTTTATCAGGGCAGCCCCCGGTTTCCTTATTTCTTTCCTTTCCAGTTTTGCAGCGCCTCTGCAAGAGCCGGATTTGCCAGTCCCTCGTCCTGATCATTAAGATACTTTTTGACGTCTTGTTTAGAAGCTTTATCCTGTTTCTCCTTGTTCCTTCGTTCGATAAAGGCGGTTTCCTTCTCCTTATAGCCGCAGCGGCAGACGAAAATTTTTCCATCCCCTTCTCCGCGGAGTTCCATTTTCTTCTTACAGTTTGGACAGCGGGCATTCGTCCATTTGGCAATGTTCTTTTTATATCCGCACGAGCGGTCCTGACAAACTTTCATTTTCCCATGTTTCCCTTTCACTTCCAGCAGCAGTCTGCCGCACTCCGGGCAGGGGGTGCCGGTAATATTGTCATGCTTAAATGCCTTCTTGCTTTGTTTTACCCCCTCTACTACTTCCGCCGCATAGTTTTTCATTTGTTGAATGAATTCTTCTTTGTTCCTGTTTCCCTTTTCTATTTCATCCAGCTGCTGTTCCCACTCGGCGGTAAGGGTTGCTGATTTCAGTTCCTCTGGTACAAGGTCAAGAAGCTGCTTCCCTTTAGAAGTAAGATGAAAGGTATTTCCTCGTTTTTCTAATAAAAACGTGTTCTGCAGTTTATCAATAATATCTGCTCTCGTTGCCACGGTCCCGATACCACCCGAGTTTTTTATTGTCTGGACAAGCTGTTTATCTTCGCCCTGCATAAACCGGGCCGGATTTTCCATTGCCGATAACAGACCCGCTTCCGTCAGGGCGGACGGCGGTTTTGTTTCTCCTTTTTCGAGTCCGGTTTTCCTCAATGGTAACGCATCATTTTCACGAAGAGCTGCCAGACGACCGCTCTTTCCCTGATTTTCTTCTTTTTCATATATTTCTTTCCATCCTGGTTCTTTCACTGCCTCTTCTTTTGCAGTAAACAGCTCATCTGCCAGTTCTGCCTTTCCTTCTGTCACTTCCTTTTTCTCCGGAGGGAAAAACGCGGCAAGAAAACGGTTCACCACCATTTCATAGACTTTCTTTTCTTTATCGGACATATCGGCCAACCTCGGAGATTCCTCCGTTGGAATGAGGGCATGGTGATCGGAGACTTTATTGTCATTGAACATTTGTTTTGAAAGCTGCCAATTTTGTTTTGTTATCTTGAGAATGTGCAAAGAAAACGGCTTTACATCAACAGCTTTCAGCCTCTCCTTCATCGTGCCTTTGAGGTCGGAGGACAAGTATCGTGAATCCGTTCTTGGATACGTGAGAACCTTATGGGTTTCGTACAGCCGCTGCAGAACACTAAGTGTTTCCTTTGCCGAAAAGCCAAAGCGCTGACTGCATTCCCGCTGCAGTTCTGTTAAATCATACAAGAGCGGCGCATCCTGTCGTTTTTCTTTTGTCGCCACCGAAGTAATAACGAGCTTTCTGTTTTTGATTTTTTCCTCGAGTTGTTCGGCTTTCTCCTTTGAAAACTGCCGATTATCGCCTGATTTCGGATGCTGCCACCAAAACGTCAGACCTTTTTCCGTCGTCGCATACAGCTGATAAAATGGGGCCGGTTGGAAATGCTTTATTTCCTGTTCCCGGGAAGCCACCATCGCAAGGGTTGGTGTCTGCACCCGTCCGCAGGAAAGCGAAGCATTAAACTTCGTCGTTAGAGCTCTGGTAGCGTTCATCCCTACATACCAGTCTGCCTCCGCTCTTGCCTGGGCAGCTGCGTATAGTGGATTGAATTTCCGGCCGTCATACAGTCGCTTAAACCCTTGTTTAATGGCCTGATCTGTCACGGAAGATATCCAAAGACGTTTGATTTTTTTCTTCACATTTGCTTTATCAAGGATCCAGCGGGCTACGAGCTCTCCTTCCCGGCCGGCGTCGGTAGCGATGATAACCTCGCTGACATCGTTGCGGTATAACTGTTTTTTTACGATATTGAACTGCCTGCCTGATTTGTTAATGACTGAAAGTTTCAGCTGCTCTGGAAGCATCGGCAGGTCTTCCAGCCTCCAAGTTTTATATTTCTGATCATAAACTTCCGGCTCTGCCAGGGTGATGAGGTGACCGAACGCCCATGTAATAATATAATTCGAACCTTCCATGTATCCATTCTTGTCCTGCCTGCATCCTAAAACTCTTGCGATATCCTTTCCTACCGAAGGTTTCTCGGCAAGAATGACTGCTTTACTCATTAGGGACAATCCTTCCTCTCTGTTTTCGCTGACTCTATCGTACCATATCTCTTCGGATTCTGGGTTGACGTTTCCAGGCAGTCATCTTATGGTAGAATTCACATATATGTCAAACTTCCGGGCGTTGGAGAAGAGGGACAGAGATATGCAGGTCAGCATTCAAACGAAAATTATTATTCTTATTTTTACTCTCCTCACTTTTGTTACCGTTGTTTTATCCGGTTTCTTTGCTTATCTGGAATCACAGGATATCGAGGATACCCTGGGTGATAAAGCATTAAGTACGGCTACCTATGTCGCAGGGTCTCCTGTAGTCCGCGAAGCTTTTGCGTCAGAAAACCCAAGCAGTGTACTGCAGCCTTATGCGGAACGAATCCGGGAGCAGTCCGGCGCAGAATTTGTGGTGATCGGAGACGAAAACGGCATTCGTTATGCTCACCCCGATGAATGGAAAATAGGCGAACACATGGTAGGAGGAGACAACGCCCGCGCCCTGGAAAACGGCGAATCATACATTTCTCAGGCGGAAGGAACACTTGGTCCATCTCTGCGTGGAAAAACACCGGTGCGAAACGACGCCGGTGATATTGTCGGCATCATTTCCGTCGGTTTTTTAATAGAGGATTTACGGGCAACTGTCGTGCAGCGGCTTGGTATTCTCGGCCTGCTCGCGCTGTTTGCCATCGGCATTGGCACGGTTGGTGCTGTGTTCCTTTCCCGAAGTATAAAAAAAGACATGTACGGACTTGAACCTTTCCAGATCGCCAACCTTTATGAAGTAAGGCAGGCTACGCTGAAAGCTATACGTGAAGGTATCATTGCGATTGATACAAAAAGTACCATAACCATGGTAAATGACTCCGCCATTGACATGCTCGGTTTTCAAGAAAACGTGGAAGGCAGCCTGGTAACCGATATCCTTCCTAATTCAGTAATGGAACGAGTACTGCAGCATGGCGAACCCGAGTTTAACCAGGAATTTTCCATGAATGGTAAATTATTTATTGTAAACCGGGAACCGATATATCACAAAGACACCATTGCCGGGGTGGTCTCCACCTTCCGGGACAAAACAGAAATGATGGATATGGCGAACACCCTTTCTGATATAAAAAAATACTCGGACGATCTTCGTTCCCAGAATCATGAATTCTCCAATAAACTTTATGCCCTTGCTGGTTACCTGCATTTAGGAAAAATAGAGGAAGCCATCCAGCTGATTGAAGAAGAAACGGTCAACCAGGAAAGACAAACTTCCGTGTTATTCCATCAAATAAAAGATTCGGCAGTACAGGCGATTTTGACAGGAAAAGCGGGCCGGGCATCGGAAAGAAAAATTGAATTTAACATTGATGAAGCGAGTCAATTGGATCCGCTCCCGGAGCATATCAGCCAGACCCAGCTGATTTCCATTCTTGGCAATGTCATTGATAATGCCATGGATGCCTCCCTTCAGCATCCAGCACCTTCTGTTTCCTTTTTTGTAACGGATTTGGGAAACGACATTATTTTCGAGGTCACCGATAACGGCAACGGCCTTCCTGCCGATCTCCCGGACCTGATGGAAAAAGGATTCTCCACTAAAACAGGGGAGCACAAACGCGGATATGGCCTTGCTATTATAAGAGAAACGGTTGAGGATCTTGGGGGTATGATCGAATTTCATAATCGGGAGGAAGGTGGAACGGTCTTCTCCATCTATATCCCAAAAAATAAATAGAAATGAGGGGTAGAACATGATTCATGCTGGAATCGCAGAAGATGATTTTCGCATCGCTTCCATTCATCAGGAATTGGTTCAGCAGGTAGAAGGCTTTCAATGTGATCACCGGGCCCTGAACGCCCGAGAGACAATGGAGATGCTCAAGAAGCACCCCATTCACCTCCTGTTATTGGATATCTATATGCCGGATGAACTTGGCACCAGCCTTCTTGGCAATATCCGGGAACATTATCCCTCTGTGGATATTATTATCATTTCAGCCTCCTCTGATACAGCACATGTGCAGAAATCGCTTCGGTACGGGGTTTTCGATTACATCGTTAAACCCGTTTCCCTCGAACGGCTGGAACAAACACTGCAGAAATATATCTCGTTCCGGCAGCAGCTGACCGAATCAGCAGAATTGACCCAGGATCATATCGACAGGCTTACCTCTTTTCGCCCTTCCGGTACAACCGCTGCAGCCAAAGAAAAGGAGCTGGAAGATCTGCCTAAAGGGATTGACCCCCTTACCCTGCAAACCGTCCGAGATGAATTAGAGCAAACATCAGCGGGGGTGACAGCAGAAGAAATGGGCTCCTTTTTAGGCGCTTCCCGCACCACCGCAAGACGCTACCTGGAATACTTGATATCCATTAAAGAAGCAGAAGCGAAGCCCATTTATGGCATTGTAGGCCGCCCGGAACGAAAATATTTCAGGAAATAAGGAGACTGGGAACAAAACCATCAACAGATAATAAATTCCGAACGATTCAGTACTGCACCCCAAACGTTAGAGTAAAAAACTAACATTGGGGTGTTTTTTTATGTATAGCAATGGATTGCAATGGAGACCCCCATTTTTGTGAACAAAATGCACAAAATATTCTTTTTTATTTTAATACGGTTTATTTTGAAAACGATTACATATATTCACTCTTCTTTTATGATAGATCCAGTGAAAAAAAGGAGGTCTTCCAATGAAACAATTATGGCTGTTATTTATAAGTCTTATGGCAGCGCTTGCACTTACCGCCTGTGGAGGCGGCAATTCTAACGAGAGCGGAGAAGAAAACGCTTCCGGTTCCTCAGGGGAGGAAAACTGGGAACCGGAACAATCTCTTGAAATTGTCGCCCCTTCCGGAGCCGGCGGCGGATGGGACACTACAGCCCGTATGGCGGCTGAAGGATTTGAAGAAGAAAGCATCATCGATCAGGGGTTTGGCGTGGTAAATAAAGAAGGAGGAGGCGGTGCTGTCGGCTGGTCCTATATCGCAGAAAAGGCCGGCAATCCTCATCACCTGTTTGTCGCGTCTCCGCCGCTGCTGTTGATTCCGTTAAACGGCCAGTCCGAATACGGTCATGAAGATTTCACCCCCATTGCGAACATGATTTCTGATTACGGAGCCTTCGCCGTACGCGAAGATGCTCCCTGGGAGGACTTGAATGAACTGTTTGATGATATGAAAGAGAACCCGGAGGACATCACGGTCATTGGTGAATCATCTCCGGGGAGCATGGATCACATTCAGTTTGTAAAGATTGCAAAAGCAGCCGGTGTCGATCCTCAATCCATTAAATATGTATCAGCCCAGGATGGCAGTACGATGACAAACCTGCTGAATGGAAATGCGGATGTATATTCCTCCGGAGTGACGGAAACGATCGAACAGGTCCGGGCTGGAGAAATACGAGTTCTTGGTGTAACCGCTGAAGAACGGATGGAAGGCGACGTTGTTGAAGACTTTCCTACCGCAAAAGAACAGGGAATTGACGAAACGTTTGTAAACTGGAGAGGTTTCTTCGGGCCGCCGGATATGAGCGATGCAGAGATTGCTTACTATGAAGAAAAATTTCAGGAACTAAATGAATCTAATCACTGGGCAGAGACGCGGGAAAAATTCGCCTGGAACGAAATGTACATGGACAGCGAAGAATACAGACAGTTTTTGGATGAAGAAAAAGAATCAATGCAGAAGCTGTTAAATGACTTGAATATTCAGGGCGAATAAGATCAATGCAAAGGAAGCCGTGGTCTTTTTATGCAGGATCACGGTATTTCTCATTCATATTGCGCAGAACAGGAGGGACATCCATTGCTTCGGCCTATTCACCGTAAAGTCAGTCTATTTCTTATTGCGTTGGCGGTTTTTTACTTGTACCTTTCCTATCAACTGCAAAGCTTCGGCACAGGTCCTATCGGAGCGGACACGATGCCAAAAGTACTTGGATGGCTTCTTATTTTGTTAAGTCTGCTGCTATTCTTCACAAAAGATCAGGAAACGGAAGAAGACAAGGAAAAACGCCGAATCCCAAAACAGGATGTAATAAAAATCGGAGGAGTTCTGCTGTTAACCCTTGGTTATATTATCTTTTTGGAACAGGCTGGATTCATTCTCGTTTCTTTTTTATTTATCTATCTCTGTTCTAATTTTCTCGGTTACAAGAAACATCTCAAAAATATGCTGGTTGCTGTATTGTTTCCAGTTATTCTTTACAGTATTTTTACAATGATGCTCGGTATTAACCTGCCGGCAGGAATTATTCCTTTATAGAAAGGAGGGGGTAACATGGGTTCGTTAGAAGGCATACTCAGCGGCGTCCAGCTCGCTTTCAGTTTTCAGGGAATACTATTTGTTTTTTTAGGGGTGATGGCAGGAACCCTGATCGGGATGATGCCCGGACTCGGGCCAATCAGTGCGATTGCCATTATGATTCCATTGACCTACACCATGGACCCGCCGGTGGCCCTGGTATTAATGGCCGGCGTTTATTACGGTGCCGTATTCGGCGGTTCGACTTCTTCCATATTATTGAATGCCCCTGGTATTTCTGGAACGGTTGCCACTTCCTTTGACGGATACCCGATGGCCCAGCGCGGCGAAGCGGGAAAAGCTCTCGCGATTGCAGCGATTGCTTCTTTTTTTGGCGGAACGGTCAGCGTTGTTCTTCTGATGCTGTTTGCCCCTGTCCTATCTAGTGTGGCTATCGTATTCGGCCCGCCGGAATACTTTGCCTTAATGGTGCTGGGGCTTACTGCCATATCAAGTTTAGCCGACGGTTCTACCTTAAAGGCCCTTATATCAGCCGTGGTCGGAGTAATGGCCGTTACCATTGGGATTGACAGCCAAACCGGAACAACCCGTTTTACGTTTGGCAACCCCAATCTGCTGGAAGGGATTGATTTTCTCGTAGTAGCCCTTGGTTTATTTGCCCTCGCAGAAGTCTGTGCTTTAATCATCAATCGACACCAGTCCTCGCAGAATAAAGGCTCCATTGGCAGCCTGAAGCTTACTAAAAAAGAGGTTAAAGAGATGGGCGGTCCCATGGGCAGACAATCTCTGCTGGGTTTTGTTTTGGGCATCCTCCCTGGTGCCGGCGCAACGATCGCCTCTTTTATCGGCTACATTACAGAGAAAAAAATCGCGAGAAAACCAGAGGAGTTTGGAAAGGGTGCTGTGAAAGGGGTGGCCGCTCCAGAAACGGCTAATAACGCCGCTACAAGTGGCGCATTTGTCCCGCTTCTCAGTCTCGGGATTCCTGGTTCCGGTACCACCGCTGTACTACTCGGGGCCCTTTTGGTAATGGATATTCAGCCGGGGCCGCTGTTAATGACAGATCAGCCGGAATTATTCTGGGGGGTCATCGTCAGCATGTATATTGGCAACATCTTTTTGCTGATTTTGAACCTGCCGCTTATCCCCTACATTGCCAAAATACTTGCTATTCCCCGTCCGATGCTGATCTCTCTTGTAATCATGTTCAGTATGATCGGCGTCTATTCCATCAGCTTCAACACGTTTGATCTCTATCTGCTGCTTCTGTTCGGTGCGGTGGGATATGCGATGAGACTATTGTCTTTTCCGGCCGCTCCTTTTATTCTCGCCTTTATTCTCGGCGGCATGATGGAAGAATCCTTCCGGCAGGCCATGACGATGTCAAATAATGACATTAGTATCTTCTTTACCCAGCCGATTGCGCTGGGGATGCTGATCGCGGGATTCCTTTCGTTTATCGTGCCTATACTACAGGGGATCCGCAGCAAAAAAAAGAATACCGTCTAAGAAAGAACAGAGTCCAGGGAAACCTGCCGGGCTCTGTTCTTTTAGGAGTGGATGGGGGCCCAGCACCCACCCGGCCCTGCAGATTTTCTGTTTTATATTTTTACGAGAGGGGTATGCAGGAAAAGATACCAGTAAAAAGGAGAACCTGTGATGAACGCTCCGATTTTGTTAATCATCGCCTGCATTGGCTTTTTTGTTTTTACGATGGATAAAAACCAGAAAAAATTCCCCGCCCCGGTTCTTCTTATCGCTGCAGGAATGCTCCTTGGACTTTTCCCTGTATTTGAAAACGTAGATCTGACAAGAGAGTTTATCTTTCATTGGATTCTGCCGGCTCTGTTATTTATTTCAGCCTATCAGTTTCCATTGCAGCAGCTGAGGAAAAAAGCAGCCTTCATTATCACACTTGGTACCATTGGTGTTTTTCTTTCTGCCCTTTTGCTTGGAGTCGCCCTCTATGTCGGGGGACAGGCCTTGGTGGACATTTCCCTGGCAGGCGCTATGGTAATTGCAGCGCTGCTTGTCCCCACAGATCCTGTCACCGTCGTTTCAATATTGAAAAAAAGCAGAGACAGGCATCATCTGGCTGAAGTGGTTGAAGGAGAATCCTTAATAAATGACGGGACCAGTATTGTAGTTTTCAGCTTATTGGCGGGGTATTATTTTCAGAACCGTTCCCTTGATTTCGGCATGTTTACTTTGGAATTCATTTATACGGCTGCCGGAGGTGCCGCCGCAGGACTGGTGGTCGGATGGATCACCTCAAAAGGTATTCATAAAATCGACCATCACATCTACCAAGTCTGGCTTAGTCTGCTTCTGGCTTACGGTAGTTTTTTCATTGGAGAAGGAATCGGTGTCTCCGGTGTGCTGGCCACCGTTGTCAGCGGCCTTATCCTGTCCAAAGAACTGACGAGCAATGAAAAAGAAAAAACACTTCGAAAAGATTTAACCAGTTTTTGGGGAACCACGGAACCGGTATTACTTTCTATTATTTTTGTTATGATAGGAATAGAGAGTATTGATTTCTTGCAAGTGGACGGTCTGTGGTTTGTAGGAGCAGGATTTCTATTGTCTATTGCCATTCGCGGGGCTGTCCTCTTTTGTATTGTCAAAGTGGTCCCTTCCTGGAACCAAACCTTTACCAATCCAGATATTTTTCTGATGACATGGGGCGGGATCAAAGGAACGATGTCTCTTGCCCTTCTTCTGGGGATCACGGGAGAATCCGGAGGGTCCGATGCAGGCCTTCTCTCTTGGGCGTTCATGATGATAATGCTGAGTCTTCTCGTGCAGAGCCTTACGTTTTATCCCCTGCAGCAAAAGCTTCGCCGGGAATAACGTACGGCTCTTTCTGCCGGGGGCCTGCCGGAGACGGATCGGAAACGATATATGGTCACGGAACGATAACATAGTACAAACGAAAATTTCCGAACGATTTATAGCAATCGTTCGGAAATTTTCACCTTATCATGGTAGTAACCCAGCTTCTTTTCCTTTCTTAATGATTTTATTCCAGATTCGAATTCTCGTATTATTTTGCTTCGGTATTGATTTTTACTTCAATATTCCCGCGGGTTGCCTTGGAATAGGGACAGACCTGATGGGCTGCTGTGGTTAATTCTTCTGCTTCTTCCTGGGATACACCATTGATTTCCACATTTAGTTCTACCCCGATTTTAAAACCATTATCGTTTTTATCCTCCAGCAGGCTGACTTCACCCGTTACTTTAGAATCGATATCCTTATTCTGGTTTTTTGCTACAAGGTTTAATGCCCCGTCATAGCAGGCCGAATACCCTGCTGCAAATAGCTGTTCGGGGTTGGAGCCCGTTTCCGAACCGGAGCCCGGTGTCACCAGATTCAAATCAATTAGACCGTCTTCTGATTTCACATGTCCATCTCTTCCGCCCTGTGCTGTTGCTTTTGCTGTGAAAATAGCCATAATATCACCTTTTCCTTTTATATTGTATACCTGTACGTAATGTAGTCTCGCTGCCCACTACTTTTATTTCTCTAAAATCGCCGTAATTAAACATCACTTTCGATATTTTTTCTAAAAAAAATAAAACGGCGACCTATCGTATTCTAATATCATTTTAGCAGTATACTGGTTGAACCAGCTGACCCGGCATTCCGCGTTACGATGTATGATTACCGCTGCCTTAAACTGGGGAACAGTCAACTTCCTCTATCATGGAAGAAGCAGGGAACGCCATTCAACCAAGGGGGATTTAAAAATTTTTTAATATTTGCCCAGGAAGTGTTGCATTTGTTTTTTAGGCATGGTAATATGGAATTGCTATTTTGTCACCTAGGATTGAGAGGGAATGAACGTTTCCGATTGATCATAGCGTTTAGCAAGATAAGTAATTTATTTCGTGCGTAAGGCGCACACAGGAGGATCACATGGAACAAGGAACAGTTAAATGGTTTAACGCAGAAAAAGGCTTTGGATTTATTGAGCGTGAAGGAGCAGATGATGTATTTGTTCATTTCTCTGCAATCCAGGAAGAAGGATTCAAAACATTGGAAGAAGGTCAACAGGTGAGCTTCGAAATCGTCGAAGGCGACCGTGGCCCACAAGCTGCTAACGTAAATAAACAATAATGACAACACAGATATTAAAAGAACTCTCCACGTGAGAGTTCTTTTTTAATGGGCTGAGAGCGGCACATGATTCTGCTTTTCCAGAAACCTGCTTTTCTGCCAGCATCCGCTGAAACATTAAACTTTTTCCTTCAAAAAAAGCTGGCGGAGCCGTTTTTCAGGTTCCGCCAGCTGTTATATGTGCCGCCATTCCTCTTTTAATCCTTATGAAAATAATCGGTAAATAAAGACATAAAGGCCTGGACAATCTCTACAGACTGAAACATCATAATACTTAGCGCCGTTAAAGAAAGTATCCCTGTCGCTATCACTCTGAGGTTCTGAAACAAATGTAAAATAGCCATTGCTTTCCCTCCTGTTCTCTCCATTATATTCCTATTTGTCGTTTTTGAAAAGGAATGGACAGGCCGTTTATTTATTTTCCAGCCAGGAGATCTCCACTTCCCCATTATTTTTAGTGCTGTCCAGACACTTGCCAACTCTTTAGTATTTCTAAAAAAGCTGTGCCATACGTTTGTAATTTTTGTTCTCCAATTCCTTTAATAGCCAGCATTTCCTGTTCATCTGCCGGCAAATACCGGCATAACTCTTTTAGTGTCTGATCCGAAAACACCATATAGGGAGCCACTTGATGCTCTTTAGCAAGCGCCAGCCGAAGCTGTCTCATTTCTTCGAACAAGGGATCTTCCCTTGAAATCGGAGCGGCAGATAATGTTTCCTTTTTCATTACTTTGGCCTTTCCTTGTAATACCTCCAGCGCGCTGTAGGTTAATTTCACAAGAGGGTAGGTCCCTTCTGATAACGTTAAGTACTGATGGGCCAATAAAAAATCAATAAAGGAAGTGATTTCTTTCTGGGTTTTATCTTTCATCAGCCCGTAGGTCGGTAACGTATCCAGCTGGAACTGCCGGATTTTTTGATTGGAAGAACCAGCAAGGACCTGGGCTACCATGATTTTCCCATACCGCTCCCGCATTCTCTTTATACAGGAAAACACCATTTGTGCTTCCTTGGTGGCATCCTGTTGTACTCGTTTATCTGTACAGTGCAGACACCTGCCGCATGGCTTTTCCGCGTTGTCTCCGAAATAAGACAGAATGTAATTCTGCAGACATTTTTCCGTATGACAGTAATTCACCATTTGCCTCAGCTTTTGATACTCTTTTTCTTTTCTACTGTCTTCCAGCCGGGATTGTTCGATCAAAAACTGGTGAGTATGTATATCCTGAGGCGCAAATAACAATATGCAGTCACTGGGAGCCCCATCCCTCCCTGCTCTTCCCGCTTCCTGATAGTAAGATTCAATATTTCTCGGCATCTGGGCGTGGAGAATATAACGGACGTTGGATTTATTAATACCCATGCCAAATGCTGTGGTCGCCACCATTACGGGAACTTCATCATAAACAAAACGTTCCTGGGCTGCCGCCCTTTCTTCGGCCTCCATCCCGCCGTGATATTTTTCCGTGCTGATGGTTTCACTGCTGAATTTGGCATGAAGCCGTTCTACTTCTTTACGGGTATTCGCATAAATAATTCCAGGCTGGGCCCGGCGTTTTTTTATATAATCAAGGAGATAAGCATCACGATCCTGCCCCTTCACGACAGAAAACGTCAAATTCTCTCTGGCAAATCCGGTTTTAATCACGTGTTTTTCTGGAATGGAAAGTGCATCACATATGTCGCCAGCCACCTGTGGCGTGGCGGTAGCCGTGAGTGCTAACACTGCCGTATCGTTGGAAAGAGATTGCAGAAAATCAGGGATACCTAAATAACTTGGCCGGAAGTCATGGCCCCACTGGGAAAGACAATGGGCTTCATCTACCGCCGTCAGAGACACATTGATCGCAGCCAGCTTTTTCAGAAATTGCTGGTTAGTCAGTCTTTCCGGTGCTAAATACAACAGACAGTACTTATGCTGCCGGAGTTCTTCCATCCTCTTTATTGTTTCATCCTGAGGGAGAGAGCTGTTAATATAAGTCGCCGGAATCCCGGCTTCTTTTGCTTCATCCACCTGGTCTTTCATCAGCGAAATCAAAGGAGAAATAACAATGGTAATCCCAGGGAGCAGTACCGAAGGAATTTGATAACAGACGGATTTTCCACCGCCTGTCGGCATGATGCCCAGCACTTTTTCCTGTTTCATCACGCGTTCTATGATATCTTTCTGCCCTTCCATAAATTCATTGTATCCAAAATGCTGCCTTAAACGTTCTTTAGCTGCTTCCAGCATAACCGTCCTCCTGTTCTTTATATATTATATACCTCTCCTCTTTTCCAGAAAAGACCTTTCCAAATGATTAGAGACTGAAACAGGAGGGAAGTATAGAATTCTAGAAGATTCATAGAGAAGGAGGAGGTATGACATTGAAAAAAGCGGCTTCCGTCATTCTTTTTCTGTTTATTTCTACAGGGTGCAGTTCACAGCAGGAGCTTCCAGAACAAGAAACCAACCCAGACGCGGAAGAAAGTACTCCAGAGGAAAATCAAGCACCGGAGAATCCCCAAGCAAGCTCAAATAATCGCAGAGATGATGCTGCTTTGTCCGTCCAAACTATCGCCTCCAATCTGGATGTTCCCTGGTCAATACAAACATACGAAGGGGAATTTTATGTGACAGAGCGAAACGGTACCATTGCTCATATAGATGAAAATGATTCGATAGAACGCCAGCAGTTGTCCTTGAACGAAGACGTAGCAGCCCAAGGAGAAGGCGGACTGCTCGGCTTTCAGCTTGCCCCGGATTTCGGTGACTCGCAGAGAGCCTATATTTATCACACGTATGAACAAAATCACAGTCTCGCCAACCGGATCGTCTCCATTACGCTCGAAAACGGTACATGGCACGAAGAGGAAATTCTGTTAGAGGATATACCAGGAGCCCGTATTCACAACGGCGGACGTCTTAAAATAGGACCTGATGACAGACTTTATGCAACCGCCGGGGATGCCGGTACTGAAAACCAGGCCCAGCAGCTGGAAAACCTGGGGGGCAGTATATTGCGTATGACACTGGATGGAGACATACCCGAAGACAATCCTATAGCTGACTCCTATATTTATTCCTATGGACACCGCAACCCACAGGGCATTTCGTGGAACGAAGAAGGCGTCCTCTTCAGTTCCGAACACGGCTCCTCCGCTCATGATGAAATCAACCAGATCAAACCGGGAAAAAATTATGGATGGCCGGACATTACAGGAGACGAAAGCCAAGACGGTATGCGCCCGCCGTTGAGCCACTCCGGGAATGACACATGGGCTCCTTCCGGCACAGCCTTTGACGGCACCAATGATTTTTATGTAACCGGACTTCGAGGCACACAGCTCATGCGTTTTCATGTGGAAGAGGAGACCATGGAAGTGGTCTACAGCGGAGAAGGCCGGCTTCGGGACGTATTGATTGCCGGAGACTCGATGTACGTCGTCACCAATAACAGGGACGGGCGCGGAAACCCGGATGAGGAGGATGACCAGCTGCTGAAACTGGAACATTTTGAAGAACATGTCGAATAAAAAAAGGCATCATGGTTATCTCATGACGCCCTGCTCCAACTAGAAAATTCTCTGCCGGTCCCGTTCTTCTTTGAGCATTTCAACTGCTTCTCTAAAGCGCTGGGAATGAACTATCTCTCGTTCGCGCAGGAATTTCAGACCATCATTGAGATCCGGGTCATCACTCATATCAATGATCCATTGATATGTAGCACGTGCTTTTTCTTCGGCCGCAATGTCTTCATATAGATCAGCAATCGGATCCCCTTTCGCCTGAATATAGGACGCGGTCCACGGAACGCCGGAGGCATTGTTATAATAAAGGGCGTTATCGTGATTTACGTAAAAATCACCGAGTCCCGCTTCTTCCATCTGCTCCGGTTTGGCATCCTTGGTCAGTTTATAGACCATCGTTGCAATCATTTCCAGATGGGCAAATTCTTCGGTACCAATATCGGTGAGCAGCCCGATCACCTTATCAGGGATCGCATACCGCTGGTTTAAGTAACGTAAAGCGGCGGAAAGTTCACCATCCGCTCCGCCGTACTGCTCTATTAAATATTTCGCCAGCATTGGGTTACAGGTGCTTACTTTCACCGGATATTGGAGCTTTTTTTCATAAATCCACATATACAGCCTCCTCCGCTAAATCTGCCATGGCCAGGGTGCCTGATTCCAGTTCCAGGGATACGAGCTGTAGCTGTTGCCAAACTGCTGCAGCGGCCCTAAATACTCCTCCACTTTGGGGACCAATTGTCTTCGATAGTAAGAAGCATCATTAAACTGCTGAATAGCCGCTGTATCATTAGGATGGGTATCCAAATACAGCGTCAGCTCCACCAGGACGAAATCCACCACCTGCAATTCTTCCATCAGCGGATAAAACTCTTTCGGGAGCTGTACTTGATGGCTCATTCTTCATCCCTCCCCCAATACTTGCCTTCATACGGCGAAAACAGTGCAGGCCATAAGGTCCCGCAATAAAGCGCCTGCTGCGGCTTAAACTGCGGAAGGTTATAGGGCTGAAAACCAAGGTACAACTGGGGCGGAGTTTCATATGACTTTACACGGATAGGCGGGCACGGATCAAACGGGCTGACATACGGCCGATAATACTTTCGCTGCGTGAATTCATTCATGCTGATACCTGCCTTTTTCATACGGGTTGCTCTATCTTATGCAGAACGATTAGTGGTTAGAATTCTTTTTCCCTTTATCTCTGACTTTTTTTAACCAATTCTGCATTTTTCGAGATTGATAGATCACATCAAATGCCGTGCTGATGGCTAATCCGTACAAAATGACCCCTACAATGCTGAGCAGTACAAGCAAAAACCGGCCCAATGCTGTCACCGGCTCAAAATCAGAGCGTCCGAAAAATATCAAAGACAAGAGACTGCTTGAAAAAGCATCCCAGTAGCTGGTCAACTCCGGTTCGAGATAATAGAGTGGTATAATGGTAAAAAACAAAAAGACAAACGCCAGAGAGACCACCACCCCTAAATGCTGCTGCTTTAAAAAACGGATAAACGGCATGGTGTAATACTTGGTTATTGTTTTCAAACGCAGTAAATGAAGGATACGGGCAAAACGGGCGAATTGAAACACAGCATCCAACGGAATGACGGCTATCACAAGAAAAGGGTTGGATTTGATAAACTGCCATTTATTCTCCGTGGTAAAAAAACGATACAAAAAGTCGACAAAAAAGACGCCCCACGTTCCCCAAATTAGATAATTATCGACCCCGGTGTCATACCACAAGGTTCCTACCGAAAGGGCAGCCAGCAGTACCATCATGATTTCATATGTAATATCCAAAGTAGAACGATCGTTTTCTGTCGACATAGGCGGGCACTTCTTTCTTCAGCTGAATTTCGTCACTTTTCTATTTTATCATGAATCATCGACATAAACAGAGCAGCCAGGGCGTCCCCCTGGCTGCTCTATTTGTTTCACTATTTCATATTTACAGCAAGTTCTTCCAATAGCTGTATATAAACCTTCTGGCCCTTCTCAAACTGACTCAGCCGGTAAAATTCATTTGGAGCATGCATTCCTTCATCAAAGACAGAGAAACCAAGCTGTACCGTGTGAACCCCTAATTGTTTCTGCAGGAGACCGGTGATCGGGATAGAGCCTCCTATTCTTAACTGAGCCGGCTGCTTATTTTCTACCTGCTGGACAGCCTTTTCCACCGCCTGCAGCCCCGGGTGGTCCGACGGCAGCATATATGGATAAGCTCTGCCATCGAGAGGGATGACTGCGGCTTCTGTTTCTTCCGGAGTGTGCTTTTCCACATGGCGACGGAGTTTTTCGATAATATCCTCCGGGGTCTGGTCCGGCACAAGACGGCATGTTACCTTAGCGTGGGCTTCTGCGGGAATAACGGTTTTCACTCCCATCCCCTGAAAGCCGCCCCATATTCCGTTCACATCCAGCGTGGGGCGTACCAGCGTCTGCTCCCCCGGGGTTCGTCCCGGTTCCCCATGTAATGCTTGAACGCCTGCGTTTTTTTTAAAATCTTCGGGTTTTGAATGATTGGCATTAATATCCTCTTTTTCCTGCTCCGTCCTTTCCACGACATGGTCATAAAATCCTTCCACCGCGATCGTGCCATCCCTGTTTTTCATCGTATCTATCAAATGAGCTAACGCCTGCGCTGCATTGGGAACAGCCCCGCCAAACAGGCCGGAATGCAGGTCGCCTTCTGCCCCGCGAACATCAATCTGCACGCCGGCAAGTCCGCGCAGACTGACCATCGTGGCAGGCTGGTTTTCTTCCATCTGCCCGGAATCAGCACTGACTGCTAAATCAGACCCCAACAGCTCTTGATATTCCTCCATAAAATCAGCCAAAGACGGGCTTCCAATCTCTTCTTCTCCTTCAAACAGGAATTTCACGTTAACAGGAAGAAATGTTTTTTCCTTTAACCAGGCTTCACAGGCAATAATCGGGAGCAGCACATTGGCCTTCATATCGGTGGCTCCCCTCGCATATACACATCCGTTTTCTATTTTCGGATCAAACGGCGGAGAATTCCATAAGTCGAGCGGTTCTGCAGGCTGGACATCATAATGTCCGTAAAACAAAATTGTCGGAGCCTCTCCGGCATGAAGCCATTCTCCATAAACTACCGGATGACCTTTTGTTTCCATTGTTTTTATATTTTCGAGACCGGCCTTCTGCAGCCGGGAAGCGGTCCATTCCGCTGCCTGTTCCACTTTTTCTTTGTACTCCGGAAGCGTGGAAACACTCGGAATCCGGAGAAAATCCACTAATTCTTCGGTAAACCGCTTTTGATGCTTTGTGAGATATGAAAAATCCATCCAGCAATCCCCCCTTCATCATCTGGCTAAATTATATCATCTCAAATTCTTTTCATGTTATAAAAAAGCGCAAGCGCCCCGGGCAGAGGAGGTTCGGTTAAAACCGCCTCGTCCTGAGGCAGCACCGAACTAACCTGCAACCTGCAAGTCCCCGCTCTGAGCGGCTGGGCGCTAGAGCTGGATATCAAAAACGCTAACATTATATACTTTCTGATGTTTTTAAAAAAACCCCTTGCATTATTATCACGCCTCTTATATAATAGAATTTGTCTTGCGGTTGTGGCGGAACTGGCAGACGCGCACGGTTCAGGTCCGTGTGGGCGTTACAGCCCATGGAGGTTCGAATCCTCTCAACCGCACCAACTCCCTTTCTTAAATGAATATCAAGTACTTATAAAGCAGCGTTGATTTTTATCAACGCTGCTGTTTTTTAGGTTTGAAAACAGCAGACGTCTCTCTCATAATATAGGCAGATACGAGAATAAGGAGACGTGATGGAATGAACCAATTGGCGGATCTTTTGCAGCATTCGGATTACCCTGTTGTCATGACAGGGGCGGGAATGTCCACGGAGAGCGGACTTCCAGACTTCCGTTCCAATACGGGGTTATGGAAAAACCAGAACCCGGCGGCGCTCGCAAGCGTAGAAGCCATGGAAAATAACCGCTCTGAATTTCTTGCCTTTTACCAATCGCGTATAGAAGCATTAGCCGGGGTGCTGCCTAACGACGGGCATCATATCCTGGCAGACTGGGAGCAAAAGGGGTTCATAAAAAGCATTATTACCCAGAATGTCGATGGCCTGCACCAGCAGGCAGGCAGCAGACACGTAGCCGAGCTGCACGGTTCCATCGCTGCTCTACACTGCCACTCTTGTGGTGCTTCTGCAGACAGCAGCCGCTATACCAACAATGAAACAAGCTGTCCTGTCTGCGGCGGATTCCTGCGTCCAAATATCGTGCTGTTTGGAGAGATGCTGCCGGAAGAGGCAATCGCTTTCGCCCAGCAGGAATCAACCCGGGCCGATTTGTTTATTGTACTCGGCTCCAGCTTATCAGTCGCACCCGCCTCCTACTTTCCAGTCGATGCCAAACAGCAGGGGGCCCGCCTGGTAATTGTAAATCGCACAGAAACCGATATGGACAAAGAAGCTGATCTGCTTGTGCAGGGAGAAAATATAGGTTCCATCCTGAAAGAAGCCGACCACCATCTCAAAGACTGAGCCCTCTTCCTCAAGGTCAGTCTATCGTATACAATACACCATTGTCATCAGAATTCCCGCTATAAAACCTAAATCCCCCACCACTATCCCTTTCTTTTGCAGTGACGGACAGCAATTGTAAGGGATAGTGATGTTTTCATCATGACATTGCCGGAGAAGGGGGTAAAAAGTAAGGGATAAACTCTTCTTATTCATCACTTTGTAGCTAAATAGATGGAATGTCATAGATACAACTTCGGTAACCATGTCATTTCACCGTTTAAAACGCAAAAGTGATTGTAAAAGCGTATCGCTCCCCGTCAGCATACAAAAGAGGCTGTCCTTATGAGGACAGCCTCGGCTGCTGTTTCTGTCAGCAGAATGAATCATTCGATTTTGGCACGGATAGGCCGAACAGCGGCCGCAGGAACAAGGCGGCAAAGGTGCCGGCCATTGCTAATATCCCCCATAGATAGCCGTGCAGGCTGAAGGAGGCGATGCCGGTGAAATAAGCACCGATGTTACAGCCGAACGCAAGACGGGCGCCGTATCCCATAAGCAGCCCGCCAATCACGGCTGCAGAAACATTTTTCGCATTCATATTGGAAAAACGGAACAATCCGCCGGCAGCCGACGCCACAAACGCTCCGAGAATCACACCAAAATTCAAAACGGTTGTCGTATCTGCAAATATCGTGGTCTGCAGCGCTTCGGCATTCCCCTGCCAGTACCCCCAGCTGGAAGGATCCATTCCGAAGGCTGCTGCAGCTTTAGATCCCCAGAGTGTAAAGGCCGATGTCACACCCCAGCCACTTCCACGGGTTAACAGGGTCAACGCATTGAGCACAGCCAGCACAACAGCGGCTGTGATTAACGGCCACGATCCCCGGAATATCCGCTTCCAACCTGATGTTGTTGGGAGTGCCGCCATTTTAGGCGGATTTTTCTTTTTCTCCCGCTGCAGAGTCCACCAGATAATCAATCCGAAAAATAGAACCGATACCAGCCAGGCTCCAAAATAGCCCAGGCCGGTAGAGTCAGCCAGGGAGACCGCTCCAAAGGAGGGCAGGTCATTCGTCCAAAAGTCCAAATGATAAGCCCCAATGGTTGCGCCAACAATGAAAAAGAGAAGCGTAATGAACATAACCGAACGTCCGCCGCCTACAGCGTAAAGGGTCCCCGACGCACAGCCCCCCCCAAGCTGCATGCCGACCCCGAACAAAAAGGCTCCGACAAGGAGGCTGATACCAATCGGGGCAATATTACCAGTCGCTTCTCCTCCAAAGAAAGTCGTACCCCCTGCTAAAACCGGTGCAAACAACGTGACAGCTGCAGCAAGCATGATCATATGCGCGCGCAGTGCCTGCCCGTTTCCGACCGATGCAAAACGCCGAAAAGCGGAGGTGAAGCCAAAACGTGCATGAAATAACGTATAACCTAATAATAGTCCAATCATGAATAATAAGGGTTGGGCCACATCCTGTGTCACTGCTAAAAAGACCATTAAGACAGCCGCTGCGATGAACCCGCCGGCAACGAGCGGGGTCTGGGCCTGATTTAAAGGAGCCCCTTTATTTTCTTCCTGATGCTGATTGGTTACTGCCTCAACATTAACAGCCATATTATTCACCTCTTTCTTATCGTGATAGTAGGAATTATAATACGTTATGATTGTAAAATCAAAAACCCTGCTTGTAAAGTATTATCTTGAAATAGAGTGCTGCTTCCTTATCTAAAAAAAGACCAGCGGATTGCCTCCGCCGGCCTCTTCCTATTAATTCCGAATCAAGTGGTCAAAGGCACCTAAAGCTGCAGCAGCGCCTGATCCCATGGAAGTAATAATTTGTTTATAAGGCATGTCTGTGCAGTCTCCTGCCGCAAATACACCAGGAATATTGGCAGCGCCGTGTTTGTCGACGACAATTTCTCCATATTTGTTTCTTTCTACCGTGTCTTCCAGCCATTCCGTATTTGGAACAAGACCGATTTGGACAAAAACACCGGCGAGTTCGATGCTCTGCTCTTCTTCGGTTTCGCGGTCTACATAGCGGAGACCCTGCACTTTCTTATTGCCATAGATTTCAGAGGTGCGCGCATTGGTGATAACAGACACGTTTGGCAGACTGTTCACCCGTTCCTGCAGCACGCTGTCTGCATTCAATTCAGGAAGAAATTCAAGTACTGTAACATGATTGACAATACCGGCTAAATCAATGGCAGCTTCAATTCCGGAATTCCCGCCGCCGATAACAGCCACGTCTTTCCCTTCAAAAATGGGGCCGTCACAGTGCGGACAATAGGCGACTCCTTTATTTTTAAATTCTGCTTCCCCGGGAACACCGATATTCTTCCAGCGGGCACCGGTAGAAACAACCACTGTTTTACTTTTTAGTGTTGCGCCGTTTTCCAGCTCCAATTCAAATAAGTCTTTTTTCTCTAATGACTTGGCAAGCGTGGAATCCATAATATCCACATCATAGTCGCGTACATGCTCTTCAAGACTTGCTGTCAGCTGAGGTCCTTCTGTATATTTGGTCGCGATAAAGTTTTCAATTCCCTTTGTATCCTGCACCTGCCCGCCGAAGCGATCGGCTACAATGCCTGTCCGGATCCCTTTTCTTGCTGCATAAATGGCTGCACTTGCACCAGCAGGACCGCCGCCGACAATAAGCACGTCAAATGCCTGTTTATCGTTAAGGGCGGATACATCTACAGAGGTATTTCCCAATTTTTCAAGAATGCTTTTTAGTGTCTGGCGGCCGTTAACAAAGGATTCGCCGTTTAAAAAGACAGATGGAACAGCCATCACTTCGTTCCCCTCTACTTCTTCTTTAAAGGCCGATCCTTCAATCATGGTGTGGGTAATATCCGGATGAATGACACTCATTACATTCAATGCCTGTACGACATCAGGGCAGTTTTGGCAGGAAAGGCTGACATAGGTCTCAAAATGCAGCGGACCCTCCAATTGTCTGATTTGATCGAGCACACCCTCTTCTTCTTTCGGAGGACGGCCGCTTACTTGTAATAAAGCAAGGACCAGGGACGTGAATTCATGTCCAAGCGGAACACCGGAAAAACTAATGCCTGAACTTTCCCCAGGCCGATTGACGCTGAAAGTTGGAACTCGCGGGAAATCTCCCTGTTCCACCGTGATTTTATCTGACATATCGGAAATTTCGTTGACCAGTTCCTCCGCTTCTTTGGAAACATCGTCTGATCCGAAATTCACTTTAAGCACAATATCATTCTCCAGCAGCTGCAAATACTCTTTGAGTTGTGACTTAATTTCCTGATCGAGCATATTGAACCTCTTTTCCACTTTAAAATTCATTAAATCTTTCGCTTAACCTTGACAAAAAGGAAGTTCGACGCTTCTGAACGTCGAACCCCTCTAAAGTATTATACTGGGTAACGGTCCTTCTCTTATATTTTGCCTACTAAATCAAGACTTGGCTTTAACGTTTCTCCCGTTTCATCCCAATTGGCAGGGCAGACCTCATCCGGATTTTCACGTACATATTGCGCAGCTTTGATTTTGCTGATTAATGTACTGGCGTCACGGCCGATGCCGTCAGCGTTAATTTCTACCATTTGAATAACGCCGTCTGGATCAATAATAAATGTACCGCGGTCGGCTAATCCTTCTTCCTCCCGGAGCACCTCAAAGTTACGGGAAATTTGTTGAGAGGGGTCCCCAATCATCGTATACTCAATCTTGTTAATAGCGTCAGATGCTTCGTGCCACGCTTTATGTACAAAATGTGTATCTGTGGAAACAGAATAAACTTCTGTACCAAGATTTTTCAGCTCAGCATATTGATGTTGTAAATCTTCCAATTCCGTCGGGCAGACAAAGGAGAAGTCTGCTGGATAAAAACAAACAACACTCCATTGGCCTTTGAAATTTTCTTCAGTTACGTCTACAAATTCACCTTGACGAAATGCAGTAGCCTGAAATGGTTGTACTTCTTTACCTATTAATGACATAATGTATGTCCTCCTTCTGCAAAATAGTAGACTCTTCACTTTTACATTTTCAAATGAAAGCGTAAAGGTTATCTTCTTTATAATAATTATTATTAATCAGAAGCAGTTTGTCAAGAAATTCGATGGAGGAAATCACTATATTCAGCGGAATTATTAACAAATTGTGAACAAACTAAAAGAAACCGCTTTCTTTTCTATTCTTAATAAAGAATGGCTAATTGAGAATAGAAGACATAATAAAGAAACGCCATGACCGGTTTGTAATGGACTATCTCGAAACAAATGGATTCCCTTTTTCCCAAAACCTATACGGATAGTCTCTAGCTTCTCCAGTGTTCTCAATTCCTATCCGCGGACCGGAAGAAATCTCTGATGGCTCTTTTCCCTCCGCGATGTACAACGTTTTTTCAGAAAAATGGCGGCCATAATCCATCATTGTAATCCCTAGTGCCTTCGTTAACTTCCCGGGGCCGTTTGTTAGTTCGATGTCTTTTTGCCTGTTTCGCCGCGACCGCATGAGCTCTATTCCGTCCACGGGTTCAAGTGCTCGGATTAGAACCGCCTGCGGTACCCCTGCCGGTGCGCTGACAACATTTACAAGACAATGCGTATGCATCTCAAACGTATATACATGGCCCGGACGTTGAAACATGACTTCCGTCCGTTTCGTTCTTTTGTTTCCAAAACTGTGGGCCGCCCGGTCTTCCTTCCCCAAATACGCCTCCGTCTCCACAATTCTACCGGCAGCCGTCCCTTGTTCTGATTTTTTCACTAAAACAGAACCTAGTAATTGACGAGCCAATTCCAATGTAGGCTGACAAAAAAATTTTTCGGATACTGGATGCTTCATCTTATGCTTCACCTCGTATATATTGGGCATTACAGAAAACATAACTACTATATATGCCACTTCAGGGCTCTTGACAGAACAGCAGTACAAGCGATATAGTTTTTCTACAAACAATGACATATGACGGAAACAGGTACCCTGAAAATTCCAGTTTTCAGGGTTTAAAAGGGAAGCCGGTGAAACTCCGGAGCGGTCCCGCCACTGTGACAGAGGAGCGTCATGCACTGCCACTGAATAGTATTCGGGAAGGCCATGACAGCGAAGATACTGAAGCCAGGAGACCTGCCTGTTTTAACAGCACCGCGCGACCTACGGGAGATAGGAAGGTGTTTACGTTATATATATCCATAAGGGTATTTTTACATGCGCTTCTCCCGTCCGCCGCCTTGTAAAAATACCTTTTTTTATGCACATTATATCTTATTTTATCAAGGAGGCAGCGATATGGGAACAACGTGGACGAATAGTAACCTTGGTTACCCGCGGCTCGGAGAAAACCGCGAATGGAAACGGGCTCTCGAAAGCTATTGGGGGGAGAAAATCTCGAAGGACGATTTTTTAAAGGAAATGAAGGAGCTGCGTCTCGGTTATCTTCAAAAACAGAGAGACGCCGGTGTATCTTTTATCCCGGCCGGCGACTTTTCCTTTTATGATCATATACTCGATACCGCCCTCATGTTCGGGTTTATTCCGGAACGATTTCAGGGAGAGCCGGATTCTCTTACCACCTACTTTAATATGGCACGAGGCACCGACAAAGCACCGGCATGTGAAATGACCAAGTGGTTTAATACAAACTATCACTACATTGTGCCGGAAATCGGGGACATCACCCCTGTTTTAAAAGAAAATAAACCTTTGCATGATTATAAAGAAGCTAAAGAAGAATTGGATATAGATACAAGACCTGTGCTCATCGGCCCTTTCACCTTTTTAAAACTCTCCAAGGGTTATGACAGCAGCGAGTTTGAAACAAAGCTGGACGAGCTCCTGCCGTTGTATGTGAAAGTGCTGCAGCAGTTGCAGGAAGCCGGAGCATCTTGGGTACAGATTGATGAGCCTTCTCTTGTTCCTACCCTGACAAAAGAAGATCTCCGTTTCGTACAGAAAACATATGACACCTTTGCCCGCGAGATTCCGGAGATGTCCATTATGCTGCAGACATACTTTGAAGGCATTGAATATTACGAAGACATCACAGCCCTGCCGGTGGAAGGCATCGGCCTTGATTTCGTGCACGGCTTGGAGAAAAACAAAGCAGCCCTGGAAAAACACGGATTTCCAAAAGACAAAACACTCGGCGTTGGCGTCATTGATGGTCGTAACATTTGGCGGGCCGATCTTAAAGAAAAAGAAGCACTCCTGAAAAAAATTGACGAAGCTGCTCCCGAAGCCGACAAAGTGATTCAGCCTTCGTGCAGTCTGCTGCATGTACCCGTGACCAAAACACTGGAAACGAAACTTGACGGCATCTTGTACGGAGCGCTTTCCTTTGCTGATGAGAAATTAAAAGAAATTACAACCTTGACCGATCGTATGAATGGCGGCAGTGCTGAGCAAGCTTTGGATGAGAATCAGAAGGCTTTGCAAGTCTTTGCCGAGACGTACCGGCAGCAGTCTGCCGACTTGACCAAACAGCGGGAAGCCCTGCCGTCGGAGCGTGACCTCCCGTTTGCTGAACGGCAGAAGTATCAGGATGAAAAATGGGAGCTGCCGCTTCTGCCGACAACGACCATTGGAAGCTTTCCGCAGACGAAAGAAGTACGGGTGGCGCGCCAGCAGTTCCGTAAAGGCGAAAAAAGCCCGGCAGCGTACCAAGAATTCGTCCGCGGCAAAATCAAAGAATGGATCGATATCCAGGAAGATATCGGCCTGGATGTATTGGTTCACGGCGAATTTGAACGCAATGATATGGTCGAGTTTTTCGGAGAAAAATTGAACGGATTTGCTTTCACAAGTTTCGGCTGGGTGCAGTCCTACGGCTCGCGCTGCGTGAAACCGCCGGTCATTTACGATGACGTGACCTTTGCGGAACCGATGACAGTGGAGGAATCCCGTTATGCCCAGTCGCTGACCGACAAACCGGTAAAAGGGATGCTGACCGGTCCGGTTACCATTTTAAACTGGTCCTTCGAACGGGATGACATTCCCCGCAGGGAAACCGCCTTTCAGATCGCCGTCGCCCTCAGCCAAGAAGTACAAGCCCTGGAAGAAGCGGGCATTGATATGATTCAGGTCGATGAGCCGGCTGTACGCGAAGGTCTGCCGCTGAAACGGGAGGAATGGAACGAATACCTTGACTGGTCTGTGCTTGCTTTCCGTCTGGCAACCTCCAACGTGAAGCCGTCGACGCAGATTCATACCCACATGTGCTACAGCGAATTTCAGGATATGATCGAATCCATCCGGGCTTTGGATGCTGATGTTATTTCCATTGAAACCTCCCGCAGTCACGGAGAATTGATCGAATCATTTGAAACAGCAGTTTATGACAAAGGAATCGGCCTGGGTGTCTACGATATTCACAGCCCGCGCATCCCTTCCGTAGAAGAAATGAAAGATATGATTGACCGGGCTCTTCAAGTACTGCCAGCTGACCTTTTCTGGATTAATCCAGACTGCGGTCTGAAGACAAGAAACACGCCAGAAACTATAGACTCTCTGAAAAATATGGTACAGGCAGCGAGAGAAAGCAGAGAGTCCCGTAAACTTCCAACGAGTTAAGCAGGAGGAATGAAAGTGACAGTTATTACAAAAGATAACGGAAATCGCGAGCTGACGTTTGATAAAGAACGGCTCAGCCATTTCATAGATGACGTAACCGCTGATTTTCCGAATTTATCCGTACAGGATTACAAAGAAGAAGTTCTAACAAATATTGAATTCAAAGACACCTATTCTTCCGAACAAATCACCCATCTTCTGGCCTTGAATGCCTCCGAGCGGATCGACCGTAACGAGCCGGACTGGACATATGTGGCTGCAGCCATCTATCTCCGGAAACTCTACAAAGAAGCGTCCAAAAACCGGGCATACGATACAGACCAAAAATATGGCTCTCTCTATGGCCTGCTGAAAGTTCTCGGTTCGAAGGGGGTTTATGATCAAACACTGCTGCGTGATTATTCCAAGGAAGAAATCATGGAACTTGGGCAGGCAATTAAACCGGAACGGGATAAACTGTTCACCTATGTCGGCATTTTAACCCTGGCCCATAAATACCTTGCAACGGACAAAAACAGCCACGTCTTTGAACTGCCGCAGGAGAGATTTATGGTAATTGCCATGAAGCTGATGATTAATGAACCTGCCTCCAGACGGCTGAAACTTGTCAAAGAAGCTTACTGGGCGTTGTCCAATCTATATATGACCGTAGCCACACCAACGCTTACGAACGCCGGTAAAAATACCGGCCAGCTCAGCTCCTGCTTCATTGATACGGTGGAAGACAGCCTGCGCAGCATCTTCGATTCCAATACTGATGTCGCCAACCTTTCCAAAAACGGAGGCGGTGTCGGCATCTATTTCGGCAAACTCCGCAGCCGCGGCTCGGATATCAAAGGCTACAAGGGAGTTGCCGGCGGTATCATGGGCTGGATGAAGCAGCTTAATAACACCGCGGTTTCGGTGGATCAGCTGGGCCAGCGCCAGGGGGCGTTTGCCGTATATCTTGATGTCTGGCATAAAGACATATTTGAATTTCTCGATGCAAAGTTGAACACCGGCGATGAACGACTGCGCACTCATGATATATTCACCGGCGCCTGCATTCCGGATTTATTTATGGAAAAAGTAGAAAACCGTGAAGACTGGTACCTGTTTGACCCTCATGAAGTAAAAACCGTGATGGGCTGGTCACTGGAAGACTTTTACGACGAAGAAGATGGCGCAGGGTCATTCCGGGAAAAATACCAGGAATGCATGGATCATCCGGATTTGAGTAAAGAACGGGTGCCAGCCATTGAAATCATGAAACGAATCATGAAATCTCAGCTGCAGACCGGCACGCCGTATATGTTCTACCGGGATACCGTCAACCGTGATAACCCGAACAAACACGCCGGCATCATTTACAGTTCCAACCTCTGCACAGAGATCATGCAGAACATGAGTCCGACCACAGTGAAAGAAGAATATCTGACCGAGGAAGGCACCATCATTACAGAAAAAACCCCGGGAGATATGGTGGTCTGCAACCTCTCCTCCATTTCACTGGCAAAAGCAGTGCGGGAAGAGGTATTAGAAAGACTTGTCCCCATCCAGGTCCGGATGCTGGACAATGTCATTGACTTAAACACCATTGATGTTCTGCAGGCGCGCCACACTAACCAGCGTTATCGTGCGATTGGACTAGGTACCTTTGGCTGGCATCACCTGCTTGCTCTGGAAGGCATAAGCTGGGAATCGGAAGAAGCCGTGAAGCTGACAGATCAATTGTATGAAAAAATTAACTATCTTACCTTGAAAGCTTCTCATGAGCTTGCGGTCGAAAAAGGAGCGTATCCTCTATTTGAAGGAAGCGAATGGAATACCGGACGCTATCTGGAACGCACGTACGGAACACGGCAGGAAAACGGTTCTGTTCTCTGGTCCGATGAGGCCTGGCGGGAACTTTCCGAAGCAGTTCAGCAGGATGGCCTGCGTAACGGCTATTTGATCGCGGTTGCCCCAAATGCGACCACGTCGTTGATTGCTGGATCCACAGCAAGCATTGATCCGGTATTCCGGCAGGAACATGTGGAAGAGAAAAAAGGTTTCCGCTCCCCGGTCACAGCACCGGATATCAGTTCCAGAACGATTTGGTATTATAAATCAGCATTTAATTTGGATCAGTCGTGGAGTATAAAACAGAATGCCGCCCGGCAGAAGCATATCGATCAGGCTGTCAGCTTCAATCTGTATATCCACCGCAGCATTAAAGCAAAAGAACTGCTGGGCCTCCATATGCAAGCCTGGCAGTCCGGTTTGAAAACAACGTATTACACAAGATCGACGTCCACCGTCGTTGAAGACTGCGAAAGCTGCTCCAGTTAAGAAAAAGCGCAAGCCCGCTGAATACACCCGGAGACCTGCTGACTGCAGGTCCCGCCCCATGCTGAAACTGGATATCTGCCTTTAAAAAATTTGTCGGCAAAGGAGCATCGCTAATGACTACTTTATACAAGCGCAGACTATATGACACAGAGGCCCCAAACCAATCGACCGGAATTATTAACGGCAGAAGCTCTAACATTTTGAACTGGGATGACACCGCCAGAAAATGGGCCTATCCCATGTACAAAAATATGCTGCGAAATTTCTGGATTCCGGACGAAGTACCGCTCGTTAACGATAAAAGTCAGTACGAAACGTTAACCGAAGATGAACGTGATGCTTTTAACAAAATCATCGGCCTGCTTGCTTTTTTGGACAGCGTTCAGACAGATTTTTCATCCAAAGTTGCTGATTATCTCACCGATTCCAGTTTATCGGCGCTGATGTCCGTGCTCGCCTTTCAGGAAGTCGTGCACAACGAATCTTACACGTATGTCCTTTCCAGTGTCACCGACAGCCAGACCCAGGAAGAAATCTTCGAATACTGGAAAACCGATGAAGTCCTGCTCGAACGCAACAAATTCATCGCCGACGGCTACACCGCATTCACGGACAATCCGACGAAAGAAAATTTCGTTCGTGCGATCGTTTATGACGTTATTCTTGAAGGGCTGTTTTTCTATTCCGGCTTTGCGTTTTTTTACAACCTTGCCCGGAATGAAAAAATGCTCGGCACCGCAAAGATGATCAACTTCATTAACCGGGATGAACAGCTTCACGTACGGTTATTCTGCAACATCCTGAAAGAAACACTGGAAGAAAATCCGGAACTCCATACCGAAGAGTTTGCCCAATTCGTGCAGGACACCTTCATTAGAGCCGCCGAATTGGAGATCAAATGGGGCAGCTATATTATTGGCAACAAAATTGAAGGCATTAATTCCAATGAACTGGAAAGCTATATCAAATTCATGGCTAACAAACGAATAAAAGAACTCGGCTTTGAACATGTGTTTGAAGGCCATAAGAAAAATCCAATGCGATGGATTTCTGTTTATAACGATAACACCACCGGGAAAGCGGATTTCTTTGAAACGACGGTGACCGATTATAACCTGGTTGATTCCGACAATGATTTTGATTCTCTGTAAAATCCGGCAGAATTTGCTATAATGGCTAAGAGGTTCGGTGTATTTGCCGGCCTCTTTCTTTTATGTTTTAGACGCAAAGGATGAAATATCTATGAGACCAAACCAAGATTCCTGGATTACTCCAAAAAAACTTCTCCTGTTGTTCGGTATTATTTTTATTGCTTTTAATTTGAGACCGGCCATCACCTCTGTCGGTCCCCTGATTGGTCTTATCCGGGAAGATACCGGTATTTCCAACGGGGCAGCCGGGCTTTTAACGACGCTTCCGCTGCTTGCTTTTGCTGCTCTTTCGCCGGCTGCTCCAGCCGCCAGCAGGCGTTTCGGAAAAGAAGCTATGATATTCGCCGGCCTGCTCCTTTTGAGCGCAGGAATTCTTCTGCGGGCTACCGGTTTCATTCCTCCCGTATACGCCGGCACCGCTTTAGCAGGAGGAGGGATTGCCATCTGCAACGTCCTGCTTCCCGGTATCGTGAAGGAACGGTTCCCGGAACACGTAGGGATCATGACAGGCACTTACACCACATCGATGGTCCTGCTGGCAGGTGCGGCTTCCGGTTTAAGTCTTCCCATCACGAACGGTTTTGAATTGAAATGGAACATATCGCTAGGCACCTGGGGATTGTTATGTCTGCCGGCCCTGCTGTTCTGGGTTCCGCAGCTCCGCAGAAACACTGGTTCTACTTCTTCCTCAGAAAATGATGGTGCCGGCTCTGTCTGGCGTTCCAAGCTGGCCTGGCAGGTTACCTTATTTATGGGGCTGCAATCATTTTTGTTTTACTGCCTGATTACCTGGCTCCCAGAAATCCTGCAGGCCAGAGGGATTGAACCGTCCGCAGCAGGCTGGATGCTGTCCGTCATGCAGTTTATTGGGTTTCCGCTGTCCTTCTTTATCCCCGTTTTTGCGGCCCGTCTCCCCAATCAAAAAGGAATCGTGGCCGGAATCAGCGCCCTGTATCTTATCGGATTCGCCGGATTATTCATTCATGGGTCTTTTCTTTTATTGATGGCCTCTGTCCTTTTATTTGGACTGGCACAGGGGGCTGCACTCAGTCTCTCTTTAACCCTGCTCGGTCTCCGTGCGGAAACAGCGTCCCAGGCCTCGCGGCTTTCCGGTATGGCACAGTCCTTCGGATACCTCCTGGCAGCAGCCGGACCGTTTACGATCGGCCTATTATTTGACGTCTTCCACAGCTGGACGCCGGCTCTTTTCATCTTTCTGCTGATCACGGTAATGATGCTGTGGGCCGGTGCCGGCGCCGGTCGCGACCGTTATATTTTTTCCTGAAGAGCAGGGAGGAGTGCTCCCTCCCCTCCCATGTCTTGGAGTCGTTTCTCCCTTCCAAGGCAGTTCGCCTATATCCCATTTTTTCTTATCTAGTGCTGGGCTCCATCAGCTTTTCCTTCAGCAGAGCCGCCGTTTCTAATTTATTTAACCCAAAACAAAATTCCCCCGTCATATCAAAAGAAAACGGCACCGGGATCGAAGTGAGATGGCGTAAACCCTCCAGATTGTGAAACCAGTCTTCCCGGGAAAACGAAGCAGGTTCCTGATCTTCCCAGACCTCCTCCAGCACCGGACTGTAAAGTAAGGGAACGCCCTGTTTTATTTTCTCCCCTATTAACCGTTCGTACGAACAGCCGGTGCGGCCTGAGCTTGTAAACAGAGATTTCCAGTAATCCCGGCGCGATCCCGTATGAGGCACTTTTTCCATAAACGCCGACACCCCGCGGTAGACTGGTTCGATTCCGAAAAGAACCGCGTACATTTTTTTCCCTGCTTCTATTCTTTCCTGAATATCCGCAAAGTGTTCCAAAATCAGACCTGCCAAACGAATGCTGGCACGGCCCCGGTGTTTTTCATAATAAGGAAAAACCACCTGCGTCAGCTGGATCATTTCCTGTCCTTTAAATGGGATCGTCTCCAATACCGTCTTCTGATAATGTGTATGTTGAATGACACGTTTTTCAATATAGTGCTGCTCGTTGATGATTAATGCAATGGTCAACATTACCGAATGACGTGTCTCCCAGAAATGATCCCAAAAAGGCTTCATAAATCGGGAGACCTTAAACACAGAAAGTAAGTGAAAAAGGTTTTCGCCCCGTTTCTTACTTTCTTCATAAAGAAGAAGCTGTGGGAATGCATCCTGAAATATGAGAGCATTCGCTGTTTCGTAAAATTGAAACAAATTCCTTCTTTTCTGTTCATGTAACAGGCGGGGGAGCCATTCTCCCTTTAGATCAGTCATACACCAGCCGCTGTTTCTGGATACCATATGCGCGACAAGCGCCCAGTGTAGTTCTCTGTGTCGTTTATACATACGCCGGTAGGCTTCGGTCCGCGTCACGTTATTCCGGTTATCCTTATTTGTTTTACGCTTAATCTCCTCTATTAAGGCTTTTTCCGAGCTCCCCGTCTCTGCAGTGCTTTTTTCACTCCGCGTTTCAGCCAGCTTCCGGCAGATCGGACGGAGCTCTTCTTCCGGCAAAGTAAAATAAGACGAATATCTTTTGGCACGCATATGGCGGGCGGCACTCTGGATTTTCGACTCCGCGTGATAAAGCAAATGTTTATACACCATTTTCAGAAGCCTCCTGTGTTTTCATTTTCCTTTTGTTTCCATTATCATAAGAACCTATTCTTTGTAGAAACTAGGAAGAAGGAGGTGGTGTTCCATGTCATTGGGCAGTCTGTTTAACAGGATCCGTTCTAATTTTTTATACGTTCCCAGTCTTTATGGTATAGCGGCTTTTGTTCTGGCTCTGCTCAGTGTACAGTTTGATCTCCACATGCTGTCAGAAGAAAATATATACAGCTGGGTCCCTTCTTCTCTTTTTATTCCCATCGATCTGGCCCGGACCATATTAGGATCCATTTCCGCCGCCCTGTTAACCATGACCACGATTACGTTTTCTACGATTTTAGTGGTGTTAACCACGTATTTATCCGAATTCTCTCCAAGAACTCTGCAGAATTTCATCAGCGACCCGAAAACCCAGCGTGTTCTTGGCTTTTTCGTAGCGGGAATCATTTACTCTATTCTGCTTCTTCTTTTTTTACAGGAATCCGATTCGGTCACCTATTACATTTCTCCCTCGTTTGCTGTATTTTTTGCTATTATCTGTGTGTTTATGTTTGTCTTTTTCATTCATCATGTTTCAAGCTGGATCCAGGTGAGCAGTCTGCTGCATTACATCACACGGGAAACGATGGAAAAAATCGAGAAGGATCTGCCGGATGAAAAAGATATCGCTCCGGAAAATCCCTGGGATGACTGGGAAGGAGAAGAAATAAAACAAATCGAGCCCTCCCCTGTCAAAGCAGAGCAGGCCGGTTATATTCAGCACATCGATGTGACAGGGATGATCAAGCAGGCGGAAAAGGATGACTGCATTATCAGAGTAAATGCCAAAGTCAGTGAGTACGTGGAGCAGGGAGCTCCTTTTCTTTCTGTCTGGGAACGCAGCACCTCGTGCAATAAAGCAATGTACCGGAACTATATCACGCAGGGGCCTGAAAAAGCTTCCAATGACACGGTAGAATTTGCCCTCGTGAAGATGGTGGAGATCGCTTTGCGTGCTCTTTCTCCCGGGATTAATGATCCCAATACGGCAATTACATGTATTACCAACCTGGGAAAAATCCTGGCCAGGCTTGGCCGGAAACATCTTCCCCGTGCCTACCATCACGATAAGGACAAGAACATACGGTTAATTCTGGACAAACCTGATTTTGCCGAGTATCTTTATACATGTTTTCATCAAATTCGGCAGCACGGCTTTCATGATATATCTGTCTTATTCGCAGGCATTGAAGCGTTCACCCTGATTGCGCATACAAATTCAGATACCGTAAAACAGGCGGTGTGGGAATTCACGGAATATGTGTTAGAAGGGATTGAGGCCTCCGAACTGCTCACGCTGGATAAACGATACCTTAATCATAAACTTTATGTCCTAGCCGGAGTCTGCCGGCGCAGCCAAGACTTTCAGGAATTATAGAGAAAAAACAGGAGTCTGAGACAAAACGAAATGACTTCTCCCGAAAGACGAAGTATGGATAGTAACGTAGGACATGCAAACGGCTATGTCTCCAAAACGCTGCAGTTCCTTATCATAGCGGAGACCTGCCACGGAGACTCCTATGGGACGAAGACGAGCGGAAGCTCCACTTGGTAAAGCGATTCTTTTTACCAAGTTAGCTGAAGTCGTCCCCATGGAAAGCGCAGTGGCCAGCCGCGGCGAGCGTAAAGCGGTAGACTTCGTTTTAAGAGGGCAGATGCCGCATGAAAAAATCCGAACGATGCCAATTTCTAATGGAGAATGTGAGATAATCGTTCGGATTTTTATCTGACCTATATTGATTTTGTCCCAGCCTCTGAGCCTTTGCTTAAATCGCAGGTAAATAGGAGAGGCAGTATTTATCTGACTTCTACCTCCACCGTTCCAAGCGTGGTAACGGTGTCTCCCTCCACTTCATTTAAATAAACGACTGCCGCCCCTTTTGATTGCCCGTAAAGACTGACTTTCTGTTGGGACGCTTCATTTTTTGCTGTCACTGTTTTTTCTGACGTTTTCGTATTTTCTTCAACACTTACAACCTCAGCGTCACTGACACTCAGTACCAAATCCCCTGACGCTTCGTTAATATAAGAGGTGTCTTCCAGATGAAACAGATCGGAAATCGTATATGTTAATTCAGGCTCATGTTGATCGAATCCTTTTTCTCCTTCTACCGTGTTTAACCCTATATTCAGCTCCCCTGTTTCCTCCACATTATCAAAAGCTTCATTTCCGTAAAAATGGGTAATAGCTTCCTCCATTGAAAATGAAACCGATGCCGGGAGAGCTTTTGCAACGGCAGGCGTTCCTCCCCCTGCGGCAAAAACAACAGCCGCTGTTGAAATGACAGAATTTTTCAATATTTTTTTGAATGTTTGTTTTTCTTTATGCATGAATATTCCTCCTTATCAATACTATGTTTCCCCTCTGTTCTATTTAAGATTTTCCTTTCTAAAAGCTTTTTCAAACATAAAATTAAAATATTGTTACATATTTAATACATTTATATTACAAGATGTTCTGAATAAAACCTTTGAGTGGTAGAAAACTAAGAAAAAAGGAGAAGAGGATTGTGAGTACAATAATGGAGCTATTCCTTGTGGCAGGACGTATTATCACCATCTTACCCTTATTATTAATCATGGCCATTTTTATGGGGAAACGGGCGATCGGAGAACTGCCGATTTTCGATTTTTTAATTGTCTTAACACTTGGTTCCGTTGTGGGGGCGGATATTGCAGATCCGGATATTCAGCATCTTCACACCGCCGTTGCCGTTATTCTTATTGCAGTCCTGCAGCGGCTCGTCGCCGTTCTGAAGATGAAAAAACGTACCATCGGGAAGTTCATCACCTTCGAACCTACGATTGTTATTCAAAACGGGATCATCCTCCGCCGCAGTTTAAAAAAAATCCGCTATTCTGTGGATAACATTCTGGAAGCGTTGCGGGAAAAGGATATTTTTAACGTAGACGACGTGGAAACAGCGATTGTAGAAGCAAATGGAAGCTTAAGTGTGCTGAAAAAACCAGCAAAAACAGGCGTTACCATTGAAGATGCTCAATTAATGAAAAAATCACCTGCCGTTGCCTTTCCTGTTATTATTGAAGGGGTGGTTCACCATCCTGTCCTCCAAAAACTGCAGGTGGATGAATCATGGCTTGAAAATGAACTGGCGGCTCAGGGAATCCCTGACATTGACGACATCTTCTTTGCTTCCATCAACCGGCAGCACGAACTTCATATTTCTTTAAAAAACGAAGACACTGTTCAAGTACCCCCGATTTATCATTAAAAAACCACCTGTCTTGTTATACAGGTGGTTTTTCTCATTATTTCCCGATAAACATTTGGGTCCAGTATCTTCCATTTTCTTCGTAGCCTATTCCGATATGTGTGAGATCTTCATTTAAAATATTCTTGCGGTGGTCTTCACTATTCATCCAGCCTTCTACTGCCTTATCCGGAGTAGCCTGGCCGGCAGCAATGTTTTCTGCTGCCATTCTAAACTGGACGCCGTATTCCTGCATCATCTCAAACGGAGTGCCGTAGGTTGGAGATTGATGAGCGAAATAATTGTTTTCGGCCATATCTTCTGATTTGGCCTGGGCAACTTCCGCCACTTTTTCGTCCTGTTTCAGAGGATCAAGTCCGTGCTTTTTTCTTTCCTCATTCGTCAGGGAAATGACTTCCGTTTTCACATCGGTCGTATCCGGCACTTCGGTTTCCCGGGTTTGTTCCGGTTCCTTGTTTCGATTTTCCTCCTCTATTTCTCCTTTTGGAGTCTCTTCTTTTTCGGGTTCTTCTTCTACTTCGGGTTCCTCTTGTTCAGGGGTCCCTTCTTCTGGGAACAAAGAAAATGGAAACCCTTCCTGCTCTTCTTCCTCGTTATCGACAATCTCAAGGTGATTATAGCTCTGGTCCCCGGCGCCCTGATCCTCCTGCTGCTGTTGACAGCCGCTGTGCAGCAAAAGCAGAAGAGCCGCGGCGGACAGTAAGAAAGCTTTCATGATTCCACTCCTTTTCTCATATCATTAATGAACTACTATTACTATGGACCAGCCTTTTCATTTTTAACCGTGCTGGTTTTCAGAGAGGAGTATAAAACATGGAATTATGCCGTTATCCGCTTCCGATTCAGACATATCGATTAATGGAGGAATCGATTTTCTTCCCGTGGCTTTTAAATCCCGGCACAGAAACAATCAACCGAGACATATTCTGCAAAGTCTGCTCCTTATTTGACCAGGTGAAAGATCTGGGCTATTACGAGCCGGGGAGGACAGAAATCATTGGCTCTTTTGAAACCAAAAACAACCAGCGCTGTATGATCAGCTTTACCTTTTCCCTCTTTGCCAACAGCCCAGGTTTAGCCCATCCTGTAGAGTATATGGATTCCATCACGGCAGATGCAGGCCGGGATAATGTAGATTTATTGGCTGACATGTTCCAACCGGGAAGTGATTACGAAGAACGAATAAACCGCCTGATTGAAGCGCAGATTGACGAACGAAACATCCCTCTGTTGAACGGGTTCTCCGGGATTACGCCGGAGCAGAAATATTACCTGGCCGATAAAAGCCTTGTCATTTATTTCGATCAATATGACATTACTCCCGGCTATGTAGGTTTTCCGATGTTTCTGATTTCTGGCTACGCCCTGCAGGATATCGTCGAGGAATCTTCTCCGCTCGGGGTGATGCTAAATGGCTGAAGGACGTGGTATAATAAAAGGCAATGACTCGTACATGTTGGAGGTTCTATGCTTACATTTGAAGAAAAAATGGAAATATTCGATGCGTTCCCGGAACTGACGAAAAAGGAAGTTTCACTGGGCCGGGTGAATTACCAATACGAAGACAGTGTGATTGATAAAAAAAACGTCGTCTACCACCTGCATCCAAACGGGAACGGCTTCGTTTACGCGGGACAGATCCATGGGGTGAAAACCGACGAAAAAGGGATGGTCAACATCCGCAATTACAGTGCCCCGGAGCTTCGGGAGATTGTGACGGCAGCGATTGATTCGATGTCGCCGCAGGAGGATCCGGAAGAAATGACGATGGAAGAATGGGTGAACCCTAATGATCAGATTTTAGTAATCATGAAAGAAGGAGAGTCCTGGAATGTTTATGCCGGCCTGGACTTAGAAGGCACCTTTAATTCCTATCCTGAAGCAACGGATTTTCTTGATAAAGAAGGATTTACAAGAGCATAAGAAAACTCAGCCTTGGTGAAACCGCCCAGGCTGAGTCTTTTTTTTGGAGATTTCTGCTTAACGATTTCTGGCCCCGGACAGTCGACGCGGGAAATGGAGGACCGTATAGAGTCATTATTTTGACCTAATAGACTCCATTGGGGGTTGGAGTCCATCGGGTTTTTCTCTCTTTAGGCCAGGCGCCTCCAAGAGATTTTGGACGCCACCCTTCTTTTAATCTCTTTTCCCATCGGTCCAAATGCTCTTTTGGAGGACAATAAGAGCTTCGTTCCGTTGGTTCATGTCCTCCACCACAGGTACCGGTTCTCCTATCCGCCTATAAGCATACCTGTCTCTGGAACCCAAATATCACCAATTCAATCCCAAATACAGCTGGAAAGGCACACCAAGCATCTTCATGTAAGAGGAAAATACCTGAGCCGGGACTATGCTGGATTCGCTTTTATTATCCGGCCTGCGCTTCTTTCAGCTGCCTGATTTTCTTCTCATTGTCGTATTCTTTTTTATTGACCACCAGGCAGCAGATGCTCATCGCAGCCAGCAGCAGAAATCCAATCGCGTAAGCTCCCGTCATATCTTTGACTACCCCTAAAATAATCGGAGGAAAAAATCCTCCCAGACCGCCGGCCGCTCCTACAATCCCTGTCACCGTTCCTGTGGAAGACGGAAACAGACTTGGCACCAGTTTAAAAACAGCACCATTGCCAATCCCTGCAGCCGCAGCAAGAAGCAGGCTTGCAAAGGTCATAACGATAATATTTTCACTGCCGATGGTGAGCATGGCTCCTCCTGCGGTAATGCCAAGAAAGACAGCTGACAAAATTCTTCCGGGAGCCATTTTGTCCGCAGCATATCCGCCAAGCGGCCGAATAAAAGTGGCCAGTACAATAAAACCAGCCGTTCTCATCCCGGCATCGACTGCAGACAGGCCGAAGAGATCGGTCAACAGCGTAGGCAGGTAAACTCCGAAAGCCACAAAAATCCCGAAGGTGACAAAATAAAACAAAGACAGCATCCAGGTATGTTTAAACGCTAAAACAGATAATTCTCCTTTAACCGTCCGGCTTGTATCCGCGCTGGGAGTTTCCGGTGTGAAAAACCAAAGCAGGACGGCCATGGCGGCAATGGGAATAATCAAAGACCAGAACACCCACTCCATTCCTGCCATCAATGCAATACTCGGCAGGGCCAGACTGGCTGCCGCTGTTCCTGCATTCCCGAGCGCGTTGATCCCCAACGCCGTCCCCTGTTTTTCCTTAGGCGTCCACTTCGAAACGAATGTCATCGACACCGCAAACGAGGTTCCGGCCATTCCAAGAAAAAAGGCACAGACCAGCAGGGTCACGTAAGAATCAGCAAAACCGGCCGCGGCGAGCGGCAGGATGAGAAATAAAAGAAGAAGCGTGTATACTTTGCGGCCGCCGTATTTTTCTGTCAGGATCCCGAGCGGCACTCTCATAACCGACCCTAGTAAAACCGGGACTGCCGCCATAACACTTTTTTCCGTGGCAGTCAGGTTGTACATTTCGCCGAATTGATTAATCAGCGGAGAGAACGCCCCCCATACCATAAATGCCGCAACCATCCCCACGGTTGTCAAAATCAGCAGACTATTTCCAGCAGGATTATGTTTCAATGCCAAACCCCTCCCGTTTCGTCTCTTTATCTGTTGAGTCTGCCACAGCTGGCGGAAACTGTAAGCAAATACGGAAGGTTTTCTCTCAGTATTTTTGTTGAAAAAAGCCTGCCGGATCTCCGGCAGGCTTCATGTCTTAGTCAAATTGAGCCTGGATGGATTCAGGTACTTGTTCTTCCTGCAGGGAACCAAACGTCGCTTCATCCCCGTCAAACATAATCTTCACCACATAGTCTCCCCTGCCGAAGTCACTGAAATGATTAAATATGTGATTTTTCTCCTCCTCGTTATTAACATTTACGCTTTCGGCATTGCCCTGTTCCACTTGTTCCCTGAAAATACGTACGGGAGAAGCGTTTTGTTCCGTGGCACGGGGGACATGAGCTATTTCTATCCGATCTACTTGTTCTATGGTCAGGCGTGCCTGTTCCAGATACCCGTTATTTTTCAGCCACGTATCGACTTCTTCAAATGATTTATGATAGGGAAGGTCAAAAGACTTCGTCTCCTCCTCTGTATCCCCCGGAATATGAAACTGAATATTCCCCCAAACCATTCCTTGGTTTAATATGTTTTCATATCCTATGGAAGATATCTCGTATTTCATAATTTCCTGAAGTTCCTCTATTTCCTCCTGATCCTCTATGCGGAGAGCAGGCTGCACCGCCCCTGGAATATTGGGCACGAACTCTACAGAAGATACTTTCTCATTCAGTTTATCCAGCTCATACTCCTGGGATTTATAAGCTTCCTGCTCAAGAACGGCTTTCAGTCCGCTTTTGATTTCATCAGAGGGAAGGTGTTGATATTCCCGTATCATATGCCCGCCATTTTCGAGTTCATAAGCAATGACAAAAATGTCAGTTCTTTGCATAAACTGGGCCGGCAATTCTTGCGGCTGTTTTTCTACAATCGTTTCATGCAGATTCCGCACCTTTTCAATGTACGCTTCGGATTGGTTATATGGATTTTGCTCATTCTGATCAGCCTGGGTTAACTGATAAGCATTATGCCCAAAATATACCCCTTCAATCTCATTTGTCTCCGGCACCGCTTTTTCAAAGCCAAACGCGTCATAGTTAACCAATATTCCGAGAAGCACAATAACGACAGCATAACCGGCGTAACCGAGAAACAATTTTCCTCGGAACACCCGCCAGGTTTTTTTCAATATCATTTCGGCGATGAGATACCCGACGATGGACCCAAAGATATAGCCGAAAATCACCCAGCCGATGCTGCCATACTGATTATAATACAAACCGCCTGTCAGCATCGCACAAAACGTGACACCGTATTTGAAAATCGGCTGCAGCGCTGTAAATGTAATCGCCTGGGACGCAGTTTCAATATGACGGTATTTGTACAGCACCAGGGCCGCGGCCCCGCTGATAACTACCGCTGCAATAAACCCAATCACCTGCCCCAGGCTCATGCTTTTCTCTCCAAGCTCCGTAAGGACCACAATCGGGGACCATTGCGCAGCTTGTTCTGTATTTCGATAGGCAGAAGAAAAACCGTACAAATACAAGGCCAGATTACTGTTGATTAAAGAAAAGAGTCCTACCGGCAGCATTAATAGAATAAACGTTAAAATACCGGTGGCGACAGATATCCCGGTTATCATTCCAACAAATACAGTGAAGAGAAAGAAAAACAGGCTCATCAGGATGGCAATCCCCACCCAGTTCCAAATATCGGTTCCGGTTAAATCACCGTAGACCGGATAAGCCCCGCTGACAAGGGACACAGCAAGTGCTGTAATCAAAATAGGAACAACCAGCATGATGGTTCCGCTCACCAGCTGATTGAACAGCAGGCTTTCTCTTTTCACCGGCAGGCTGTGTATCATGTCCGCTGCGTCAGGCACCTGCAGATAGCGGAATAAAAAGATAGCAGCAAGTACTGGCACCCCTGCCATCAACAACGTCTGAGGCCCCTGGGTAATGTCATACATATGCTCAATGTTTAAAACCCGCTCTTCATCTTCAGCCAGGAGAATCATCTGCAGGGGAAGTGCAAACAGCCAACCAATCAAAAAGATGAGACCAATCCAGCCGTGCTGCTTGGCATTCTGTTTTTGTATACCTGGATTAAAGAAGGACATTTTCGATTTCATAGCCGATGCCTCCCATCTCATAAATGAATATCTCCTCCAGCGTCAGCGGCAGCATGTCAAAAACAAGCGGCTGGTACGGCCGGACTTTTCGTTCAATCTCTTTTCTATCTCCTCTGACGATAAAGAGGTAGACACTGCCCCGTTTTTCTTCATGAAGAATATTCAAGCCGGCTGCCATCTTATCTTTTGTTTCTTCTGATTCAAAAGCAGCCTGGACTTTGTGGGTATCCGATTTTAATTCATCGAGTTCTTTTTCAATACGGAGTGTGCCTTCATGCATAATGCCGACATGGTCACAGATATCTTCGATTTCCCGCAGATTGTGGGAGGATATAATGACTGTCAGCTCCCTCTCGGCAATATCCTGAAACAGCAGATTTTTGATTTTCTGGCGCATGACCGGATCGAGGCCGTCAATTGGTTCGTCTAGAATAAGAACCTCCGGCATCGTAGCAAGCGACAGCCAGAATGCCACCTGTCGTTTCATTCCCTTGGAGAGCCGCTGGATTTTCCGCTTTGGATCAATCTGGAATACCTCCTGCAGTTTTTCATAGCGCTGTTCGTTCCAGTTCGGATAAAAAGAGCGGTAATAAGCGGCCATCTGCTTAATCGTGGCCTGCGGCAGAAAATATGGATTATCCGGAATGAATACGACATCCTGCTTAAGCGGTACATTTTCATAGATAGGCTGTTCGTTAATATGTACACTGCCATGATCGGGACGGTAAATGCCGGCGAGTATTTTCAGAAGCGTGGTCTTTCCTGCACCGTTGGAACCAAGCAGCCCGTAAATGGATCCCTGCTGAACGGTAAGATTCAAATTCTCTACAGCGATTTCTTTTTCAAATGTTTTGGTCAGATTCCGGACCTGAATCACCGGCTTCTCCTCCTTCCTTCTCTGCTTCCTCAAACCAGCGTATTAATTCCTTTTTTGTTAATCCCATATAAATCGCTTCTTTGAGCAGCGGCTGAAACTGCTCTTTCATTTCCTCCAGTTTCCCTTGATTTGAAATCCAGTCAATGGGTGCCACAAAATACCCCTTTCTGCTTGCCGAATAGACAAACCCCTGCCGTTCCAGCTCGCGGTAGGCTTTCTGAATCGTATTCGGGTTGATCGTCAGTTCCTTGGACACATGGCGCACTGACGGCAGTTTCTCATCCGGCTGCAGCACACGTGTCACAATCAGCTCTTTGATATTGTCAATCAGCTGTTCATATATCGGCTTCCGGCTGCGAACATCAAGCTCAAACAAGACATCCCCTCCTCCGCTTGACGTTTTCTGTATCATCTGTATTATTTTTATTAATACAGAATTTAGTATAGATGATTCTTATTTATTTGTAAAGAAGAAAAATAACATTTGCGATTGATTCACTCATGATAAAATGTCAGCAAAAAAAACGCAGCGGAGTGGGACTTGCTCCGCTGTCGTACTGCTTTATTTTTAACGTTTTGCTTGAGAACCGTCCTGGTGTCATCTTTTCGTCAATTGGAGACATAATCGATCTGAAAATGTTCGAAAAATGAAGATAGTGGACCATTTTCCCAGCCTGTCTTGTAAAAATGTCCAATACTCGCTGGTTCCAGACATTTTAAACACCCTTTTCCCACATTTTGTCCACTACCTAAGGGTTATGGACATTTGACTTCAGAAAATGTCCACATTCCAGCTTTGAGCTCGGCTTTTTGTCAGAGGGGACAGTTCACGCCCCTTTTGTCCGGGAAGGCCTCTGAGAAATGGGCCTATTCTTTTTGGCGGAGGAATTACCAAGGGCCCGCAGAAGACCGGCCCGTAAAGCTTTTCAACACTTTACGGGCCGGTTCAACTTTTACTAAGCATTAGCTTTCTGCATTTTCCGGTACAAATCCTGGTACGCTTTCGATTCGGCTTCTTTGCCGAGGTCCAGATATATTTTTGAGAGCCAGCGGACGGGTTCGGGATCCGTTGTATTCAGCTCCATTTCCCAGCTGAAGCACTCAATCGCCTGGTCGAGCTGGTTGAATTCATACAGCATTTCCCCCAATTCCCGCTGCTTGTCAGGATCTTCCCGCAGCTTTTTCATTTTATCCATCTGTTTCACCGTGGGAGAGCTCTGATATTTTTCACGGACTGGTGCGAGCCAATTCATAATGTCCTGTATCGTGCGGTCGGAAAGCAGTTGATGGACACACTTTTGAAGAATTTTTTCCGCTTTTTGCGGCTGCGTCTCATAAAGAGGGACAATGTAGGTGCTCAATTCATCCAATGGAATCGAACCGGTACGCAGATCCATTGTTTCCAGCATGTTTTCCAGCGCGGCTTCGTTCTTTCCTTCGAGGGCGAGGTGATGGCGTTTTATAAGGATTAAAGCATCTTCCAGTTTATTTTCAGTCAGGTACATTTCGAGCAGATCTTCCTGAAGACGCTTGATCGAGGGTGCTCTATCATACAGATCCTCTAAAACAGCCAGCTGCTCTTCTTTGTCATAATACAATTTCAACCACTGCAGCAGTTCCTTGTAATAAGCCTCTGCGTTATATCTTGAAATTAGATCGACCATAAGAGAAAATGTTTCCGCCCAGCGTTTTTCTTCCTTTAAAAACTGGAGTAAACGAGTCGTATTCTCAGGGTTCTTTCTGGCATAAAAGTGAGCTTTTTCCATATAAATTGGATCCTTCTCCCACAATTCCGGAGCGGACCGCTGATACAAATCTTTGAACGAAGAAAATTCCATATCATTAGCCATTTGTTTGACCCAGCTGTGTTTTGGCGTGAAATCCTGGAGCAGACGTATAATGCGGTAGCCGAGAAATAACTGGCCGCTGCGGCGGTGCTGATAATAGAAGGACTGAATCTCTTTAAACAATTCTTTTTTGGAAACAAATGCATCAAAGAAGGTGAGCATCAGGGCCGTTTCCTGCGTAGTATGCTGGCCTTGGAATTTTCCACGAAGCTGGCTGAGACTCCGCTTATGATATGAGGTTTGAGAGGATAGAACTTCACGTATAAAAGGGTGAGGAGACTGATAGACAACTCCATATTTGCAGGCTTTTTCCAAAAAGGAGCGGCGCCGGAGACTTTCCGCTTTCCATGTCGTTAAATACTCGTTTTTAAAGAAGACCAAATAATAGACGCTGCCTTTCGCATCATAGGCTTCTACCATCTTATTCTGAAGAAACACCGTCATTGCCGCCGGCTGAACAACAATTTGTTTTTTTCCATCGGTTACGGTACATTCCATCGATTTCATTCTGTGGAGCCCTCCTTCTATTTGTAAAATCGTACAAAAAGAAGCAGCCTTTCGATGGGACTGCTTCTTCTTTCGTCACGTCAACGCCCGGTCCGCCTCAAATACGACACCCAGGTCCTTCCGGATCTGATCCGTCTGACGCATGACCATTTGCGAATTGTGCCAATTTAATGTTGTTGTATCGTTCTTTAAACAAGCCTCGATAAAATAGGCCGCTTCATAATACATATCTGGTTTTTCCTGCTGAATGTCCGCCTCTTCCGTTTCTCCCTTCACCGACACAAAGGTCACTTTCTGCGGCTGATGTATGGTTTCGATATACAGGGTTCCTTTCTCTCCCTGAATTTCACTGGCACTCCGGGATGCCGTGATTTTGGAATAAGAAGCCATCGCATCCATATTATCATAGGAAAGCAGAACATTGGTTTCTCCATCTACGCCGCTTTCAAGGACATAGCCGGCCGCTTTCACCTGCCTCGGTTCCCCGAACAAATACTGGAGGGGATGAAGGCAGTATACGCCAATATCCATTGTGGCCCCATTAGAAAGGGATGGTTTAAATGCGTTCAGCACTTCTCCGTTCAGGTAGGCGTCGTACCGGCTCGAATACTGGCAGAAACTAATCAGTGCCTTCCGTACCGTTCCAATTTTAGGAAGCCATTGTTGGACCGCTGTAAATCCCGGCGTGTATAAGTTCTTCACCGCCTCCATCAACACGACGTTATGACGCCGAGCCGTGTCAATTAAACGCTGTGCTTCCCGTTCATTACTGCACAGCGGTTTTTCGCATAGAACATGTTTCCCCTGTTCCATCGCCGCCATTGCCTGCTCGGCATGGTAACGGGTCGGGCTGGCTACATACACGGCGTCAATGTTCTTATCATGGAACATTGCATCCAGATCCGCGTAATATGTATCGGCTTGGGTGGTTGCAGCAAATGCCCGGGCCCTTTCTTCCTCTCTTGAATACACTGCGTATAAATGGAAGTCCTCCACCTCGCCTGCCGCTTCAATAAAAGCTTGCGTAATCCAATTCGTACCGATCGTGGCAACGTTCATGGCATCCTACCTCCTTCGACCGCCTGATTTCTTGTCCTTTTTTTATTGTATCATATATGGAGTGCTTCTGTTTTCAGCGTAACGTATTCAATGAAAAAATAAAATACGTAATAGAAACAACCACACAGAACAGAAGGATTTGGACAACCAGAAGAGGAACAAGAAATAGGATGGAATACAACGAACTTCCCCACAATACAAGCACCGCTGTCCATTTAGTCTTCAGCGGAAGCGCACGCTCTTCTCTAAAATGTTTAATGTATGTACCCAGCCATTTAGAAGCGAGCAGACGATCATATAGGGTTTCTGATGATTTCGCATAACACCAGGCTGCCAGCAGTAAAAACGGCGTCGTCGGCAAAAGCGGCAGCACGATGCCGATGATGCCGAGCATAAGTGCGGTTGATCCGCCGATAATGAATAAAGCTTTCTTCGTCTGTCGGAACATAACGCCGCCCCTTATAATATGTAATTTATATGCATATTATAGAATGAAGTTTAGGGTTCGTAAATAAAAGGAGCTTCCGGAAGCTCCTCCTTAACGTCACATTTCCATTCCTCAGCCTCCATTGTAACGCTATCCTGTTTCTAACCATTACATTTGTTGATAAACACATGAAAAGTAACCCTCACCTGACTTTTACCCATGACTTTTTCTTCGCTGCCAGTAAAAGTGATCTTAACATGCCGCTCTAAAAAACAATCCAGCATAGAACGGGACAAGTTTTTGTTCAACATGTCCACTATCAGAATATAATGGATGGACAATTTCCACGGGCAGCTTCCCTGTTTTGTCTGATAACTTTATTTACAAACCAATGTTCACTTTTTTTTACCAAAAAAAGTCTGGTATCCTGAGATATTGGACAAATCGTTTAGCACGATAGGCACAAAAAACCTGCTGCATGAAGCAGCAGGTTATAAATCCTTAAGCAGCGAAGCAAGCGGCACTTCTTCCATCGAAACGATCCGCCGCTCCACCTTCCCAAATTCTAAATCAGCCGTTACTTGATTTGGCACAATCACACAGCGCATCCCCGCACGCGCTGCTGCCAGTGCACCGTTCGCTGAATCTTCAAATACCAGACATTCCTCTGCCCGTACACCGAGACAGGCAGCAGTCTGTACATACAAAGCGGGATCCGGCTTCACATGATCCACGTCATTGGAGGTCCGGATACAAGAAAAGTAATCCATAAGCCGCAGATTCCGCAGATGTGTAGAAACCCATTCATAGCTGGAGCTCGACGCCAGGCCAAGGAGGAGTCCCTGTTTCTTCGCTTCTGTCAAATAGCTCTTCACCCCCGGCCGCGCCGACTCCTGCGCGAGTCTCTCCAGAAAACGCTGCTCCAGCTGCTGATTAAACGCTTCCGCTTCTACAGAACGCCCGGTTTGAGAAAACAGGTAATCAACGGGCGAAAAACCGGTCGACGTTCCGATTTCCTGCTGCCAGACGTGCAGCGGAAGCTCACTGCCATGTTCGGCAAATAATTCCTGCAGCACTTCATACTGCCGTGTTTCCGTATCCATAATCAAGCCGTCAAAGTCAAAAATAAGAGCTTTCATATATCCTCCTCCATATCAAACGGACTGAGGGTGACTGCCACTCACCATATCAAGCTCTGCAGCTGCCGCATTTGAGGCAACCTGCTCCGGGTTCTTACAGCCTGGGATCACGCAGGTGACTGCGTCATGCTTCAGACACCAGGCCAGTGCCCATTGTGCCATCGGGACTCCTTCCGGTACTTCATTTTTCTCCAGTTCCGCTACCGTTTCCAGCTTCCGGCGGGTTTCTTCCTGATCATGGCGGTGCCGCACATCATTGTCCGCAAAGGTGGCGCCCGGCTTATATTTTCCGCTTAAATAACCGCTTGCCATCGGAACCCGGGCGAGAACGCCGAGGTTCTGTTCTTCACAGGAAGGAAAGACTTCTTCCTCCGGCGATCGGTCCAGCCGGTTATAAACGACCTGAATCGATTCAGCTCCAACATCTGTTGCCTTTTTTGTCTGATAGCTGTCTTCTTTTTTGCCGATGGACAATCCAATATGACGGATTTTGCCTTCCTGCTTCTGCTTATCGAGCATCGTCCAAAGCTCATCATTATCAAATTCCTCGCCGACACCGGAATGAAGCTGGTACAAATCAATGTAGTCCGTACGTAGGGCCCGCAGGGAATCTTCCAGCTGCTGCCGTACCTCATCTGCCTGAAAATGGCGGGTTCGTTCGTACAAATCATGAAATTTATGCCCAAATTTCGTCGCCAGCACCCAATTTTCCCTGTCCTGCTCAATGGCGCGGCCGATAAACTTCTCCGACAAATGATCCCCGTAACATTCAGCGGTATCAATCAAATTTATTCCTGTTTCTCTAGCTTTATCAAAAATGGCATCCACCTCCGGCTGGGTGTAATCCCTGCCCCATTCTCCGCCGAACTGCCAGGTGCCAAGGCCGATGACCGAAACTTCCATGCCTGTTTTGCCTAATGTACGATATTTCATATAAAGACTCCTTTCTTCCGCATGTAGTTCTATTATACGGGATGCTAAAATTGAATGACAGCCATCTGATGACCCCTGATTTCCGGTACGGTAAAAGTAAGCACTCCTTCTTGAAAGGAAAAATCCAGCTTCACTCTTGTAGGAGCCATATAAACCTGCTGCGGAGCACTCTTCAAACGCAGAGATACCGTTACAGCATAAAGCGGCAGAACCTCCTCAATTACATCTATCCCCTCCGCCCGCCGCTGATGTACATAGTGAAGAAAGTGGAGAACCCAGCGTTCTTCTGCCGGCTGCGCATTCATTGTCACCTGGGCTGTGGAAGGCAGATTTGTCTCGATTAACGGTTCCGGCAGAAGTTCAGCTAAACAACGGTCGACCAGTTGTTTGTAAGCGAGATTCCCATGCTTCCGGTAAGCGGCAAACACAGGATGAGCCAGATATATCGTTTGTTCGGTCTGAACCATTGCAGGATTCTCCGATCGATGGGAGACCGGCGTATGAAAATGAGACATGTACATATCTCTGCCGCGGTTGAAATATGGTTCATACACACAGGCAGGTACCCGGGCTCCTTCTACCGCCTTCACCCGGCTCCCTTCTTCATAAAACACCTGCGGCATAGCAGACAATGAATCAAATGCCTCGGAAAGCTTTATATAATCAGGAGAGAAGGGAAGCTCTCCTTCATAGATTACACCGCCCCCTATCTCCCACATCCCTTTTTCGTTTAATCCGGCCTGATGGGAAAAAAGTAATTTTCCACCATCATCAAGAAAGGCCTGGATCTTTTCTGTTAAACGTTCAGTGAAGGGGATAACATCCGGGGCAATAATAAGAGAGTACGGGGAAAAATCCGAGGCTTCATCCAGAAAACTGAACAGCCGATGCTCCTCCATCAGCATGCGCAGGGCCCCTTCATCACTAAAATTAGACGGACTGTTTGCAACTCCCGGCGAATGCTGGGATACAAGCACTCCGATTTCATCGACGGGCTTCACGTCTCGGCACCACTCTTCTTTTTCCGATACCTGTTCATATACACTCCGGATCAGCTCATATGTTTCATTATCCAATCTCCCACGTGGATGGAGCTGATCTCCGATTACACATTTGGCTCCGTGAGCAAGCATTTGGAAACATTCATACTCCAAGGCGGCCTTGTTTTTGAGACTGCCAAAATCTCCCCACATTTTATGGAAACGGCCGGTCATTCCGGCAAACTCTTGATCAAGTATTTTATAAAACGAAGCATACAGGGGAAAATGGTTATAGCCCCATAATCCCGACGGCAGCGATTCAATATCCACATGAGTCATCCACGGCAGTTCCTGACGTATTCCCCGTTGTATGTTGTAGTCCAGTCGCACTCTTCCGTTAAAAAACAACGGAAGCTCAGGCTTCACCTGATGCACAGCCTGCTCAAGCCGCTGCATCGCCTCTTGTTCGGTCCGCAGGCTATGGTGGTACAAGTCCGCTTCTACTTGCAGATCCAACTGTTTTTCTTTCATTGATTCCAGACAATAAGGACAGACACAGCCGGGCCGCGTCTGATGAACAATATCAAAAAAGAGACCATCTGCCTCGTAGTTCTTTACCACTTCCAGCGTTTGTTTTTCCAGATAGTCCATATAGGGACTGTTCATACATAGCCATTTCCAGCCGGCAGCCTCCGTATTATCCTCTGCACTCAGCGGTTTTCGCCCCACCAGTTGCCCCTTTCGGTCGATTTGGCGCCAATTCGTCTTTTCAGCAGCTGCCTCATCCCAAACCACCGACAGGTAAACGGGGACCCGGAGGCCCTCTGCGTGACAGGCTTTCATCATTTCAGCCAGCAGATCCCTTTTTAGAGAAGGGTGCTTAATACCGGCTTCTGTGGAATAGTAGGAATATCCATGATGGCACTTGGCAAATACGGTCACGGAATTTACAAAACTATCCTTTAATGTCTTTGCAAAAGTGATCGCATCAAAATCTTCTCCTGCATCCGGAATGAACGGGGACGTGTGAAAATCCAAATGTATTTGTCTAAATGGTAAAGTCATCATCGCTGCTCCTTTCCAAGTTTTCCGTCTTACTACTTCTACTTTTCATGCTATTTTCCTTGAAAACCGCCTTGAAAATCGGAGCTGGTTGCTATCAAAGTTAGTCTGCCGTCTTCCCGCAGCAGCAAATAAAAACGGAGTGCCCATGGCGGACACTCCTCCAGTAATTATTATAGTAGAATAAGGCCAAGTCCAATTATAACTCCGCTTAATACAAGGACCCATAAACAAAATCCCATAATATCACGGGCGTTTAATCCGGCGATGGCCAATGCCGGCAGTGCCCAGAACGGCTGAATCATGTTTGTCCAGGCATCTCCCCAGGCCACAGCCATTGCTGTTTTCGCTGCATCCACTCCCAGTTCTTCTCCCGCTGCCAGCATGATCGGGGCCTGAACCGCCCACTGGCCGCCGCCTGAAGGAACAAAGAAATTAACAATACCGGCGCTGAGAAAGGCAAATAACGGATAGGTGACCTCAGTGGATATCGAAATAAACCATTCCGAAAATTGCACGGCCAGTCCAGAAGTTACCATCATACCCATAATACCAGCGTAAAATGGAAATTGAATAATTATCCCGCCAGCGTTTTTTACCGCCCCGGCTACACTGGCGAGAAAATTCTTCGGTGTGCCGTGACATAAAATCCCAAGCATCAAAAAGAGAAAATTGACGATATTAAGATTTAAATCAAAGCCATTGGTGCTTAAATAATAAACAATAAAAATAAGACCTAATCCGCCTGTGAGCCAAGACAAAAAAACGCTGCTTTCCATTTTTTCCGCGGGAGTTTTTTCTGCGCGGGGCTTTTCTTCCGGTCCAGGATCCTCTTCCAGCAATTCCGGATCTACAGTAACCGCTTCTTTCTGATTCATCATCGCACGGTTCAATAAAGGAACAGCTATAAACAGTGCAATTACAATCGCTATATTAAACGGAGCAAAAATTGTTTCTCCTGTAGGAATAATCCCGATAATATCTTCAGAAAAATGCCCTTCCGTCGCCACTGTCAGTGGAATCGATCCTGCCAGCCCGCCATGCCAGACGACAAATCCGCTGTAGGCACTCGCGATCAACAGCCGGTAATCCACACTCGTTACTTTTTTCGCCAGCTCCTTGGCAAACAGAGCACCTATGACCAGGCCGAATCCCCAGTTAATCCAGCTTGCCACCAGCGCCGCCAGTGTCACGATCACAATAGCCTGGCCGGGAGAATTCGCTAGAGACGCTAATTTCTGCAGCTGTTTTTTAAAAAACGGGCTGCTTGCCAGCACATAACCAGTCACCAAAATCAAAACCATCTGCATCGCAAATTCAAGCAGATCCCAAAAGCCTTCTCCCCAGTAGACCACCATATCCAGCGGACCGCTCGAAGTAATCAACAGCCCCAGTAGAAACACAGCCATGGTTAATATAACAACAAATAAAAACGGATCCGGGAGATACCGTTGTACGAGCTTCGTCGAAGCATTGGTGAGCGCTTTCAATATTCTCATCTCCTTTGACTGAATCTTAAAAATCAGAGTCAAAGTCAACCCTACTACAAGCGCTTACATTAGTAAAATAAATGAAAGTTATATACTTATTCTATATTGTAATAAATAATTATTCGTAAATCGTCATTTTTTCTTCCACGGGGGTACGTTCTTTCGTTTTAGGAATGTGATCAGAATCAAAAAAGCCCATATGCAGAAAACCTGCTATTTTTTCACCGGCTTCCACACCAAGGATTTCCCTGGTTTTTGGCTCGTAAATATGGGGATTTGTTTTCCAGACCACTCCGAGCTGCCGTTCCCAGGCAAGCAGTTGAAAATTCTGGATCATCGAGCTAACTGCTCCGAAATTCTCTTCCCATTGTTTCTGCCGGGGATCGTTTGCCATAATAACAACCAATATGGCTGCGGGCTGGCGGAAATATTGCCGCCGGTTCTCCTGCTGGTCTTTTGGGAAAACAGTCAGCAGCTGTTCAATAAACGCCTCTTTGGTTTCAGCCGGGATAAACACAAATCGCCACGGTTCTCTGTTCCCGTGATTCGGAGCCCATACTGCATCATTCAACAATTCAAAAACAAGCTCTTTCGGCACTGGATCTGGTTTATAGTTCTTTTTTAACGAACGCCTTTCCCTAATTAACTTGGCCAGTTGAGATTTATTCACCACAGAGGACATCATAAATTCTCCTCTCTATATCGATATTGATAATCGTTATCAAATAAATTATAACGAAGATCGCTGTAAAATCAACCCCTGCCCGGCACTTCCTTCTTATTTTTCTGCTTCAAATCTATGAAAATTAAAGTATAATAAATGTAATAGGTTGAAGATAAGAGGGGTTTTTTATGATGCCAGCGCTTGATGAATTTGTCACCGCCATTGTGTTTTCTTTTTTGACAACTCTTATCCTTGCTTTCACCGCTTTCCGTTACCGTTATACTCCCGGAACAAAATACTTCATTATGACGATGTTTATGTGCGCAATCATGTCTCTTGCGTCTTTAGGTGAGATTCTATCTACCGATTTACATACAAAACTGGTTTGGCGGAACATCCAACAAATACCACTTTTTTCTTTCCCCGTCTTTATTTTAGCTTTTGTCCTGGATTACTTGGGAAAACGCTCCTTTCTCACATTGAAACGAATGATACTGCTTGCACTGCCTAATATATTATACATCCTTTTCATTTATACCGATGGTTACCATCATTGGATGAGAAACGGAGTTCAGACCGCATCCACCGGCAATGTGGAACTCACGACCGTCGAAATAACCGGCTTAAGCCTGGCCTTCATCATTTACAATAATGCCTTGAATTTTGCTGCTTTTACTATTTTTGCCTTGAACTTTCGAAATACGTCCACTTACAATAAGACTCCTTATCTGCTGCTGTTAATCGGTCTCGCTCTGCCTGTGTTTTTCGCTGTTATCCGCCCGTTCCTGCCAGTTGGGATATGGAGCTCCACCGCTGTATCCTTTATTCCCTCCAGCCTTCTGCTATTTTTGGGTTTAATGAAATTCAGGCTGCTTTCCTTATGGCCGGTTGCCAAGGATACAATTATTGAAAATTTAAAAGACGGGATTGTACTTATTGATAAAGAAGACACCATCATTGAAATGAACTTTCACGCACGAGAATGGCTGCAAAACCGTGCCGGCGTGTCTGGGACTCTGCAGACTGGCACCAATCTATATTCCCTGTTGAATCCCCTTCCTGAAGTGCAGACATTTATCGCAGCAAAACAAAAGGGGCAATTGGAAATACATCTTGTTACGAAAGAAGAAGAAACTTATTTTGATGTTTCCATGTTTCCAATAGCAGGAAGAAACGGTCAAACGACTGGCTTTCTTATCATGGTTACGGACATTACCGCTGATAAGACAGCAAAAAACTTGTTATGGGAACAGGCAGTTACGGATCCGCTCACCCGTCTCCCCAACCGGCAGTATTTTTTTGAACAAGCGGAGAAGGTAAAGGAAGGCGATAGGGATTCAGAAATTTCCTTCATTCTGTTGGATATTGATGATTTTAAAAAAATTAATGATACATACGGACATCATATCGGGGATGAAGTACTGATACGCTTCAGTAAAATGCTGCAGCAGATGGATATTCCGTATCGCATCGCCGCCCGGCTTGGAGGGGAAGAATTCGCTTTATTATTAACCGGAACAGCCCGGGAGGACACCCGTTCCTACGGAGAATATGTTTGCCGGGAGATCGCGGGTTCTCCCATCTCCATAAGTGATAAGCTATCTATAACGGTTACTGTCAGCTTAGGAATCAGTTCTGACACTGCCGGTTCTGCCTCTATAGAACGGATGTACAGAGAGGCCGATGCGGTGCTGTATTACTCGAAAAGACACGGTAAAAATCAGGTCTCTTTTCATACCTAGTAAAAATCTTTGCCCATTCACCATGATGTGAATGAACAAAGATAAAAATCGATTAATGAAGCAGGCTGGGTAAAAACGTCGATACATTTGGAGCATAAGCCACAAACAATATGACAATAACAATCAATGTAAAAAAGGGCCACAGGTACCTTAAGGTATCTTTAAAATTTGCTTCTGCAATGCCATTCGTGATGAAAAGCAGAACCCCTACAGGCGGGGTCACACCGCCTACAATCAAACATATAGCAACGACGGTGGCGAAGTGAAAGGGGTCATAACCTGCCGTCTCTGCAATAACGGACAATACAGGGATGAAAATGATAGTAGCCGCAATGGTTTCAATTACACATCCAATAACAAGCAACATGATGACTATCAATAACATGAGGAGATAAGGGTTCCCTGTAAAATCACTTAACCAGGTGGAAATCTGAAGAGGAATTTGTTCATTCGCAAGGATCCATCCAAAGATGGATGCCGTCGCCGCGATAAATAGTACCATCACACTCGTGTGGGTCGATTGAATCAACACTTTATATAAATCTTTTATTTTCAGTTCCTTATAAATAAAAATGCTGACAATCAAGGAATAAACCACGGCTACTACACTGGCTTCTGTTGCCGTGAAAATACCAAACAAAATACCGCCAAGAATAATAACCGGAGCAAGCAGCGCCCAAAAGGCACTTAAAAAACTCTGCCAAACTTCTTTTAAGGACGCCCTCTTTTCATAAGGAAGATGATGTCTAACCGCGCCAATATAATTAATAACCAGCAGACCTGCTGCCATTACAAGACCTGGGAGAGCACCTGCCAGGAAGAGTTTAGAAATGGACAAACCGGTCAAGGACCCATAAATAATCATGATAATACTTGGCGGTATAATGGGACCTATCGCTCCGGCACAGGCTGTTAATGCAGCAGCATATCCTCTCGGATAACCACGGCTTACCATTGAAGGAATCATTACAGATCCGACAGCGGAAGTATCCGCTGAAGCAGATCCGGAAATTCCTGCAAATGTGGTACTCGTGAATATTGTGGCATGGCCGAGTCCACCTTTAATGTGACCGAGCAGACTGTTAGCGAATCGTACGAGCCTCGTGGAGATCCCGCCGTGTTCCATAATCGAGCCGGCCAGCATAAAAAATGGAATCGCAAGGAAAGTGAAGCTGTTCAATGTATTAACGATCCTCGGCATCACCTGGGCAAGCGTGACATCTGTGGTGAGAAAAAGTGTTGCTATGGAAGAGACACCAATTGCAAATGCAACGGGCATACGCAGTACAAGCAGCACAAACAGGATGCCAAACATGAGAAACAATGTCATGAACGAACCTCCTTCCCTTGCACCAAGTCCACAATATTTAACAATGTATATAAAAACATAAGCAATCCGCCAACTGGAATCGAAAGAAAAACATATCCCATGGAAATCCGAAGTACCGATGACGTCTGCAGGCTGGTTACTTCGACGACCTGGAACCCATAAATGATTAATACTAACACAAAGGCCAAAATGATGACATGCATGATTAAATCAATGACTTTCATTGTATTTACGGAGAGAGCGCCTCCGATAAAATCGACCACAATATGCTTTTTTTCGCGTAAAGCATACCCCGATCCCAGCATGACAAACCATATAAATAAGAATCTCATCGCTTCGTTCGGCCAGCTCATTGGAAAACCAAAAAAGCGGGAAAAAATTTGGAGCACTGCTAATAGAGTCACAGTACTGAATAATGAAACTAATACGATTCTGACACCCTTATTGAACATCTTCTCCAATACTTTTTCACTCCTTCCTCTTGAAAGGAGAGCCAGCATGAAAGCTGGCTCCGACTGCCATTATTCAAGCTCGTTGATTTGTTCCAGCAGATCCGTCAGTCCCTCTTCCTCTGCATAACTGTTTACAAATTCCATTGCTGCCTCCTGGAATGGTTTTTTATCCACTTCCAATGTCTGCAGACCTTCCTCTTCTAACTGCCCTTTATATTCTTCATCCCGTTCCATAGCGAGTTCGCGTCCGAATAATGCGGCTTCACGCCCGGCTTCTTCTATCAGTGTTTGATCTTCTGCGGGTAATTCATTAAAGAACTGCTGGCTGATGTTGAGCGATAAAACCGTAAATATATGCTCCGTTGGAACGCGGTATTCTACTACTTCATGCAGACCGTCTGAATAAATGCTTTCCGCTGATCCTTCAAATCCATCTGCTACGCCGGTTTCCAGGGAATTATAAAGGTCCCCCCATGGAATAGAGGTAGCTGATGCTCCCCAGGATTCTACCGTACGGGAATACTGCGGGGCATCAGGCACACGAAGGCTCATGCCATCTACATCTTCAATGCCGCTGATTTCTTCATTAATCAACAAATCCCGGAATGCCGAATCGACCCAGCCGATGGACTTAATATCTGCCTCTGCCAATTCTGCTTCCAGTGTTTCTGCGACAGAACTATCCAGTACATTATGAACATGCTCATAACTGCTGAACGTATATGGCATATCGAGAACCCCTACTTTAGGAGCAAAATTGGACAAAACCCCTGCATCATTAATGGTCATTTCCAGTGAACCTACTTGAAGGGACTGTATCAATTCACTTTGTCCCCCTAATTCCCCTGAAGGATGAATTTCAACGGCGATACGGCCGTCCGATTCTGATTCAACAATGTCTTTAAATTCTTCAGTTACTGCGATTACAGAATGGGATGGCGGCAAATGAGAGCCGAGACGAATGGTTGTTTCTGCTTCTTTGCTGCTTCCTTCAGCTTCACTGGTTTCTTCATCCGCTTCAGCACTGTCTGTTTCTTCCTTTGTTTCGCCCGACGATTGCTCCGAATCCCCGTTTTCCCCCGATTCTTCGGTCAGTGAACCACATGCTGCCAACGCCATAATAAACAATGATAATAAGAAAAATACCATTCCTTTTTTCATTTTCTTCTCCCCTTTTTGTTAACGCTTACATCCAATCGACTAGTCTTTCTGCACAGCTGCTAAATGATCTCGGTTTAGTTCTACTCCAAATCCCGGCTTATCGTTCATTTTTACTTTTCCGTTTTCCGGGAGAATTTCACCTTCAAGCAATGGATAGAATTGCGGCACGACTTTATCTGCTTTTGGACTCATCATGAGATATTCGGCAAATGGGCTGTTCGTTTTGGTCATGACATAATGATAGCTGTAAATTCCGCTTCCGTGTGGAATAACGTATTTCCCGTAACTTTCCGCCAGGTTTCCGATTTTAATAAGTTCCGTTAAACCGCCGCACCAGCCGACATCGGCCTGCAGGATATCGATGTCACAGAATTCGAGCAGCATCCGGAAACCGTACCGTGTCGCTTCATGTTCTCCTCCTGTCACTAATATATTGTTTGGAGCTCGTTTTTTCAGGTCCCGGTACGCCCAGTAATCGTCAGGATTAAAGCATTCTTCCACCCATTTAAATTCCAGTTCAGCTGACTTTTGCATCAGCTTCTGTGCGTATGAGAGGTCCAGGGCCATCCAGCAGTCCCACATCAGCCAGAAATCATCTCCAACATGGTTTCTCATCTCTTCCGCCCTTTTTATATTCTTCCTCAAACCGGGTTCCCCATCATCCGGACCGTATGTTAAAGGCATTTTTCCGCCGATAAAACCCATGTCTTTGGCCAGATCCGGTCTGGGGCCGGTCGCATAACATGGCTGCTCTTCCCGGACTTTTCCTCCGATCATGGCATACACTGGTTCATCCCTCAGCTTTCCGAGCAGATCCCACAACGCCAGATCCACAGCTGAAATCGCATTCATAACAAGCCCTTTCCTGCCGTAAAAGAGAGAGCCTTTGTACATCTGGTCCCACATTTTTTCGATGTTTTCCACCGGCTGGCCTTCGATGAACCGATCCAAGTGGTTCATGACAATCCAGGCCGCCGGCCAGCCGCCGGTGGAGACACCAAATCCTGTTTCCCCGTTATCCGCTTCTACTTCGACGACTAACGTTTTAAGAGCATTAATACCAAAACTGGTTCTTGTCTGTTTATATTCCGGATATATGCTCATCGGTGTAGCTATCTGTTTGACGATCCAATGTTCTTCTTCTTGATCGTGGTAGTCCCCGCCGCCTCCGCTTACAACATAGGCCCGGATATTTGCTATCTTGTGTCCTGTCACTCCCATGCTTTCTGCCTCCCATTATTTATTAATCTGAAGAAATATTTTGCTGTTTTTAACCCTGCCTTCTATCAAATCCATAAATGCCTGCTGGCCGTCCTCAAGACTTCTTACTTCCGACCAGCCTGCCGGGTTGACTTTTCCTTCCTCAAGCAGCTGCACAGCATCGTAAAAGTCCTGTCTGGAATAACAAAAAGAACCGAGTACTGTCACTTCATTACGAATAAAATCGTTGATCGGAAGCGGTGTTTCGTTGATGCCAAGGCCTATATTCATAATGACGCCCCCGGAATTAATGACTTCTGCGGCCTGGGATCTGGTTGGCAGAAATCCGGCTGCATCAATAATCACATCAATTCCTTTCTCTCCCGCTATCTTCGGCAGTGCTTCTTTCACATCTGTCTTTTCCGGATTTAACGTGTGATTTATTCCAGCTTTTTTCATTGTCGCGAGCCGTTCTTCATTTATGTCGGCCATGATGATCCGATTTGCTCCGAGAATTTCGGCCGTTAATGCACTTAATACACCAATGGTGCCGGCGCCGTATATGAAAACATTGGCGAGCGGATGCTTATCCAGCGCCCTTCGCACAGCCCTAAAGCAGCAGGCAAGCGGTTCTGATAAAGAAGCTGTGTAAGAGTCCAGCGAAGCCGGTACTTCTACCACAGCGCTTTCCGGTACGACAACATAATCAGCGAACGCCCCGGAGCGGTGGATCCCGACAATCTGCCGGTGATCGCACAAATTCTCCAGCCCTTTTCGGCACTTCTCACAACGCCCGCAGTGAATCAACGGATTAACAACCACTTTCGCGCCTTTTGGCACATGCTCCGCTGTTTCCCCCGTTTTTTCTACGTACCCGCAGAATTCGTGCCCCATGATAAGCGGAGGCACTCTCAAGCTGTTGTGTCCGAGAAATCCTTCAATTTCAGAACCGCAGATACCGGCCACATCCACTTTTATCAATACTTCATTTTCATTTGGTTCCGGAATGCTTCGTTCTTCCAAGTTCATTTGTTTAGGTCCATTCCATGCTAGTACTTTCATTGGCTCACCTTCCATTTATTGAACGTTGTTTTCCAATGTGCCTATTCCTTCAATATCAAGTCTGCAGGTGTCCCCTGATTTCAGAAAAATCTGCGGGTCTCTGAATACTCCCACACCGTGCGGGGTTCCAGTTGCAATAATGTCTCCCGGTTCAAAGGTGAAGCCCTGAGATAAGTACGAAATAATATAGGGAATCTTAAAAATCAAATTACTTGTATTGGAATCCTGCAGTTTTTCCCCGTTTACCTCTAAGGAAATCTTCAGGTTGTGCGGATCCTGTATTTCGTCTTTAGTGACGACGACAGGGCCAAGCGGTGCAAACGTGTCGTATGATTTTCCCCTCACCCACTGTACATCCTCGAATTGAACGTCACGGGCACTGATGTCGTTCATGATGGTGTAGCCGAATACATAATCTATGGCCTCTTCTTCCGAAACATTCCGGGCCGTTTTTCCAATCACGACGGTAAGCTCGACTTCATAATCGACCTGGCTGGATTCTTCCGGCAGTTCAATGGTATCTCCATCTCCTATAAGGCAGGATGCCCATTTTGAAAAAATCATCGGCTTTTTTGGAGGCTCCACGTTCTGTTCCCTGCAGTGATCCATGTAGTTATTGCCGACACAGACCACCTTCCCTGGATGACGGAGCGGCTCTTTCAGCTGAACATCGGCAGAGTTGTATTTGCAAGCAGACACCTCTTCTTCATTGGCCAGCGCCCACTCCCATGCTTCTTTCACTGCTGAAAGATTATTTTTCTGAATAACGGAGACGAGATCTTCTAACGGTTCTACCTTTTTTCCCTGTTTCTTGTTAAAGAGAGGAATCAGGTCAGGAAGAGAATAGATATCACGGCCGTCACGAAGACCAACTTTTTCGTTGCCTTCTGTTGTTAGAAACGTAAGAAACTGCATCGGTTTCATCCTTTCTGTCTCGTTACAGGGTTTGATTCGTAGAAAGCTGTTCTGCCAGTTTCATAATTTCCCTGGCAGCCAGTTCTCGTTTGTCAGTCCAGTTATTTTCCAGCATCGTAAAACTCACGCCCGCTGTCAGCTGGTCATCTTTGTTATATATCGGGGCGGACACGCAGCAGAAGCCAACTGCTCCCTCCTGCTCTTCCACCACATATCCATCCTTTTTGGCCTGCTGCAGCTGTTCCCATAACTCATCCACATGTCCCACCGTATTCTCTGTTTTTTGGGGCAGGTCTTTTTCAGGGAAAAGCTCAAGCAATTCTTCATACGAGAGTTTTATTAGCTGGATCTTGCCAATAGCAGACGCATGGGCCGGAAACCTCATCCCCGGATCCGTTACTAAGCGGGCAGGAGAACTTCCTTCTTCCCGGGCAAGATAAAACACTTCCGCATCATACCGTTTTCCGAGCTGGATATGTTCATCCACGACTTCAATTGCCTTTGCCGCTTCTACTGAGAACGTTTCCAAAATATCGAACTGGCGGTAGTAGGCAGAGGCAAAGGATCCCAGTACCGGTCCCAGTGTATAGGTTTCATGCCTGTCTTTTTTTACCCAGCCCAATGTTTCCAGTGTGTTTAATAAGGAGTACATGGAGCTTTTATTAATATCAAGTTTGTTGGAAATGTCTATCAACCGCAGCTTGGAAGGATTTTCAGCTATCACATCGATAATGATATTCGCTCTTTCCAACGCCGGAACCCAGTATTTCGGAGACATTGTCACCCTCCTCTCTTCTTAGTTTATTATAATAAACTAAGTTTAATATTTAAAACTAAATTTATCGTAACACATTTAAGCAAATTGTCAAAATCTTTTTTCAATCCTTTGTTGTTTTACCTACATTTACTAGACTGTGCTCCCTTTCTTTCTCTATATCCCTGTAATCTATGAAACACTACTTATGATAGGCCTGCGTTTGTTTCCTGGTTCTGCCGTTTCTCCGGCTGAGAGCGACCATACAATAAAGTAGTACGATTACATGTGTTAATAGAAAAGGAGGCAGGGTTCATCATGAAGGTCGGAGTGATAGGCACGGGAAACATGGGCGAAAATCATATTCGAACGTACAAGTCTTTATCTGATTCCTGCCGTTTGGCTGGAATTTATGATGAAAATGAAAAAATAAACCAGCAAATAGCCGAAAAATATAATGTTTCCCCCTTTTATTCGATGGAGGGGCTTTTAAAGGAAGTAGATGCCGTTAGCATTACAGTACCGACCCCGTTTCATTACGAAGTCGGATTGCGCTGTATTGAAAACAAGGTGCATATGTTAATGGAAAAACCAATCACTTCCACCGTCCAGGAGGCCCAAACGTTAGTCAAAAAAGCCGAGGAACAGGATCTCATTCTGCAGGTGGGACATATTGAACTATTTAATCCAGTCATCCAGACATTAAAAAAAGAAATAGCCGATCAGAACGTCATTGCAATTGATACGCACCGCATGTCCCCGTATCATCCCAAATTAAAAGATATTGATGTCGTACACGATTTAATGATTCATGATCTTTATATCATAAATGAACTTATGGAAGACGAATTAAAAGAATTTTATACACTCGGACAGTTAATGGAAACTTCCCCAAAACATGCTATTATGATAGCTGAATTTAAACAGGGAGTGATTGCTCAGGTAACAGCCAGTATGCAATCCAACAAAACGATACGTTCAGTTCAGGTTTTAACAGAAGAGGCTTATTTTATTGCTGATCTTCTGCGCAATGAAATTAATGTTACCCGTCCAGATAAACAAAAAACAAAGGACTTCCCGAGTACTGTAACGAAAACAATCCAAATCCCCCCTTTCTATCAACCGTTAACTTTGCAGCTGAAAGAATTTATCTCCTGTATCAAGAACAATACCCCCCCGCTGGTCAAAGGGGAGGACGGTGTCAAATCGCTGGCGCTTTCCAGTAAAATCAGCGAAGCCATTAAAAAACAAAAAGGAGCTCGTCCTTCCTAACCAGCTGCCGAAAAAGCAGCTGGTTTTTTATTAAGAAAAGAGGAAGGTAAGAAACCCACTCAGCCTTCGACCTTTCTGTTCTTAAAAAAAGACCTTAAAATCTGCTTTTTTTTTGAGCAGATTTTAAGGTCCTATTATTTATATTAAGAGTGTTTAACATGGGAGCTTTTCCGTGTTATTGATGAAGTTTACAATTGACGATTAGGCTGCTGTGGCTGGGAAACGAACGTAGTTAATGGAATTAATAGAAATATACAATCTGTTACCTGTTCCATAGCCGTTGGTGGTGTCAATGCTGATTAAATCACTGGTAACACTGATCAATATGCCTTCGGTCAGATTATTATCTGTGGCTACTTCCACCCTTGAACCGAGTCTGGACGCTAATTCTGCAACAAACGTGTTCTCAAACAATGTGAAACCCTCCTTTACAGTTCATTTACTGTCTCGATATTTTCAAGACGTACAAGGACTTGAGAACCAGTGTCATCTATTATCACAATATAGTCGCTCTGCACGGATAACAGTGTACCGTCCACGACACCAAATGGAGTGGTGACCTGAACCGGCTCTCCTACCAAGGAACATAATACCTCCCGCAGTGTTCCGGGAGTATTGGGGGGACACGTAGTGGAATTATTGTTGGACGAAGACCCCCCGCCGAGATTGGTACTTATATTCGATAACTGATTAACTAACTGTTCAATATTTGCGGATTGAGAGACGTTTACTCTTGCCATATTAATCCTCCTTTCTTTGTTTCAATATATTAGATGCAGGGAGGAAGGGTATTGTATAGGGAAACTACTAACTACTCTGCCTATTTCAGAAAGATTCCACAGTTGTCCTCTATTCTATTTTTAAGAAAAACACATATATTCATGAACCCTCCGGTTCTTCCTGTCATAGGTATAAATATTCCCCGTCCCACAGGAAAATCAGGAGGGATACAAAGTGAAAGATATAACTGCTTTACTTTTCGGGTATTCGAACACGAAGACATTACAACAGGCTCTGCTCTCCCTCGAAAAAATAAGTCATCGTCTAGACAGGGTTATGATCCTGCAGCAGACGGCACAAACTGGAAACGAAGAGGAACGAAGCAGCTTCGATATTTCTTTTATTCCGGCGCAGGACCCGGGCCGCGCTATGAACCGGCTTTTGTGCTCTATAGAGACATCCTATTTTTTGGTTTTAAACGACGATGACTATCTTTCTTCCTTGCTTGAGCCATCCTATTTAAACCTTGATCCTTATAAATCAGTCATGACTTTTCCACAACGGATAGGAAGAGCAATGCTTCAGCATCCGTTCCTGATAAAAACAAGCAGTGGTAAACAAAATCCTTTTCCGTCCACCCGTCAGCTCCCTTTTCACGAAGCGCTGCTGCCTGCCTGGCTCAGCACTATAGAAAACCATCAAATAACAGTGTTGCCACTGGATGGGCTGAAAAAAATAAATAAAAGCAGTTCCAAAAGTCAAATGGAAAAGATTCATTTTTTGACGAAATACAAACCGGCAGCTGTCGAACCTCAGCCCCCTTCTCTGTCGATTATTATAGCCAACTATAATATGGGAGCCTATGTGGAAACAGCGGTGCTTTCCTGTGTTTTGCAAAATGTCCAGCCGGAAGCCATTTTTGTGATCGACGATGGATCCACAGACGATTCCCGGAGCCGGCTTTCTGAATGGAGAAATCATTCCCGGGTAACATTGATGGAAAAAGAAAACGGCGGAAAAGCCCGGGCTCTGAATGACGTTCTTCCCTACATTTCTACGGAATTTGTTATGGAATTGGACGCAGATGACTGGCTCGATCCCGATGCTGTAGTCACAGTGAAACACTATCTTCAGAATCTGCCGAAACAAGCATGTATGTTATACGGAAACCTCCGGCGGTGGAAGCAGACTGCGGAGAGTGGTATTTTATATAAAGGCCTCTCTAAGGGAAAGAGGGTGCATTCGAAAAAAGATCTATTATCCTACCGCTTTCCGCTTGGCCCCCGGGTATACCGAACATCCACGCTGAAACAAATCGGAGGGTTTCCGGTGATCCCTTTTGATGATGGGAGGCTGTATGAGGACGTCAGTGTTTTAATGAATCTTTTCAGAGAAGCTCCTTTGTTCTTTCAAAATTTCACCGTATACAACATTCGCGAACATGAGGGGAGTATCACAAAAAAAAATCATTCCAGGTGGAATGATTTTTATAGAACATGGATGAAACCATATTAATCTGCCCCATGCTCAAAAAAATGAATCACGCTTGAAATAATATTGTTTTGTTTCTCAATAGACAGCTCCGGGAAAATAGGAAGTGCCAGAATCCGGTCTGCTATCCTTTCAGAGACGGGAAAACTTCCCTTTTGGTATCCCAAGTAATCAAATGCCTGCTGCAAATGAAGAGGGACCGGATAATAGACAGCAGAAGCGATGCCGCTCTTCTTCAGATAGGAAGCTAATTCATCCCGCCTCCCTGATTCTATACAATATTGGTGGTACGTCCGTCCCTCTTTTTCCCCCGGTGCCGGGGTCTTGACGTATCGATTCAACTGTTCGGTATACCTCTTGGCAATTTCCTTCCTTTTATGCAGAAATAGGTCTAAATATTTGAGTTTAACCAGTAATACCGCTGCCTGAAGTTCATCCAGCCTGCTGTTTATGCCTATGGAAGAATGATGGTACTTCCTTTGACTGCCATGATTTCGGAGTTCACGTACTTTATCATAAAGTGTGTGATCATTGGTTACGATCATGCCCCCATCTCCAAAGGCACCCAGGTTTTTGGAGGGAAAGAAGGAAAAACATCCAATATCTGCAATCCCCCCGGCTTTCCTTCCTTCTATTTCCGTTCCCATCGCCTGACACGCGTCTTCAATCACTTTAATGTTGTATTTTTCCGCTAAAGACATGATATCTTCCATATCCGCTGCTTTTCCAAACAGATGAACCACAATAACTGCTTTTGTTTTTGGAGTCATGGTTTCCTTTATTTTCTCTGGATCAATGGTATAGGTTTGTTCCTTAATATCTGCAAAAACCGGTACAGCCCCGGTTTGGGCAATTGCTTCTGCCGTGGCAAAAAAGGTGAATGGGGTGGTGATCACCTCATCGCCCGGACCGATATTCAATGCTTTTAATGATAAATACAACGCATCAGTCCCATTTGCAACCCCGATGGCATAAGCCGTACCTGTATATTCAGCAATTTGATTTTCGAGTTCCTCCCCCTTTTTCCCCAGTACATATTCTCCGCTTTTCAGGACTGATTTCATTTCTTTTAACAGCGGGGCTTTCAACAAATCTATTTCTTTCTGTAGATCCACCATTGGAATAAACTCTGTGCGATTCACGGTTTTCACCTCCCTTCCGTCCCATCACAAACCTATTTTTTCGTATTGAATGCCTAAAGCTGTAATTTCTTCCTCATTCAGCTCATTGCGTCCATCGAAAATTAATTTACAATTTGTAAAGGCGTCAAATTGAATAGAGTGATAGTCATTATGAAAGGCTTGAAGGATTACTGCATCGATGCTGGAAATTCTTTCGTCTGCCAATGACAACGGGGTTATGCTAAACGTTGAAATTTCTTCATCCGTAAACAATGGATCGTTTACATAGACCCATGCATTTTTCTGCTTAAGCTCTTCTGCCAGCAGTAGTGCGGTAGATTTCGTCGGTTCTTTTACATTTCCTCGATAGGAAAGCCCTAAAATCAGAACATTTTTATGCTCCAGCGTATCTAGATAATCTTCCATTTTGGTGACAGCGTAAGCTGCCATGCTATCATTTATTTTTCTTGCCATAGGGGTTAACCCCTCATGCAGTCCTCTTTTTATAAAAAAATAGGGGTAAATGGGAATACAGTGTCCTCCGACTCCAATCCCGGGAGTATGAAGATGAGAAAAAGGCTGCGTGTTGCCTGCTGAAATGACATCCGAAATTTTTACCCCTTTTTTCTCCGCATAGACGGCTAACTCATTCGCAAGAGCAATATTTACATCCCGATAGACGCATTCGGCTGTTTTTGAAAATTCCGCTGTCTCTGCGGAATCTACTTCTATTACTTCACAACGCAGGGACTGTTTGTAAAAATCCGAGGCAGCCTGCAGTCCCTTATCATTTGTTCCCCCTACTATTTTCGGGTATTGCTGCAGGTCGTGGATCATTCGGTTGGAATACACTCTTTCCGGACTGTAAGCTAAATAAAAGTCAAAACCGGCTTTCAAACCGGAAATTTCTTCAAGCCGCTTCCCAAACCTGTTCCGGGTATCTCCCGCAGGCAGCGTTGTTTCAAAAATAACAGTCGTTCCTTTCGTTAATCCTGCTCCTATATCTTCCACAGCTGCATCTATAAATGAATAATCCACCTCGTGGTCTTCCTTAATTAAAACGGGGACAATGACGACCACAAAATCAGATTCGGCAGCTGCCGCCGACGTATCGCGTACAGCACGAAGTCTATCGTTGCGGACGGCCTCCGCCACCAGCTGATCCAGGCCGGGTTCATTACTGACATGGGATACCCCTTGATTCACAAGATGAACCACGGTTTCCTTATGATCGGCTCCGATAACATGAAAGCCATTGTTGGCAAACACTGCTGCCAACGTCAGGCCAATTTTCCCCAATCCAATGACGGCAACGGTTTGTACTGTTTTCTTATCATTCATGTCCTTTCCAACCCTCTTTTCTTCTGCTCTGTTCCTTTCCTCATTTCATACTTTATGTGGAAATATAGTTGATGATTGGACTATTAGCAGGTTTAGAAGAGTTTTCGTCCTCCAATTAAAAAAGATAGAGAAGACACCCACTTCCCCTCGTTTTTGCCTTCCCTGCCGTTCTAGTTAAAATCCTATTTCACAAATCTATTTAGACATTCTGCCGTTCCTATCATTCTTTCCCTCTCATAGTGTGGGAGCACACGAAAAAGAAAGGGTGATAGCAGTGTTTCATTATAGAATGGTAAAGTTAATGCGTTCCCAGGCCGGGAAAATTGACCGTCCTCTGCGGGAAGAAATGCTTTATTCCTACAATTTTTTAAAGTCTGTCCCATGTTTTCTCCACAACGTCATAGACCGGATGATTACCAAACGAAAAAAGCTGCCGGTCATCATCGGATTTCATCACGATCATTGTACCGAAGGTCTGCAGGAAATCGAGGGGTTGCTACACAGCCACAGGCGCTGTAAAGTAAAAAATCATTTTACCAAGGCAGCCTGCTGCAGTGCTGAAGTCACACCGGGGGCTCTGGAGGATATGCTCTCCCGCTGTTCAACGATTCGAAAAGTATATTTGAACCGGGAAGTGAACGCGCTTCTGGACACCGCCGTCCCGTCTGCCAATGCGAACAACGTGGAAATCAACGGCACTTCGTTAACGGGGCAGGGAATTACGACAGCCGTTATTGATACTGGTGTTTATCCGCATCAGGACCTTTCTGATCGGATGGTCGATTTCGTAGATTTTGTTAATAACCGAGAGGAACCATACGATGATAACGGGCACGGAACGCATTGTGCAGGGGATGCAGCCGGAAACGGCGCCGCATCAGGCGGCCAATACAGCGGTCCTGCCCCGGAATCCAACATTATTGGAGTAAAAGTACTGGATAATAGAGGTTCCGGTACGTTGGAGTCCATCATGCTTGGCATAGACTGGTGTATGGAATACAATCAGCAGGATATGGATTACTCGATTGATATTATTAGTATGTCCCTGGGAAGTCCTGCCCAAAGGTATGAAGAAGAAGAGGATGATCCGATGGTGCAAATGGTTAATGCTGCATGGGATCAGGGCATTCTGGTTTGTGTGGCTGCCGGTAATGAAGGTCCCGAACCGCAGACCATTGCCAGTCCGGGAGTCAGCGAAAAAATCCTTACAGTGGGGGCGCTCGATGATAATAACACGGGATCCAGAGACGATGATGAAGTGGCCGGCTTTTCCAGCCGCGGCCCTACCATCTATGGGAAAACAAAGCCAGATCTTCTGGCGCCCGGCGTTGATATTGTCTCGCTTCGCTCCCCCAATTCTTATGTCGATCGAACCCAGAAAAGCAGCAGAGTGGGCGACTACTACTTTACAATGTCCGGCACGTCCATGGCCACTCCTATTTGCGCCGGCGTTGCCGCTTTGCTGCTTCAAAATAAACCGGACGCCTCTCCTCAGCAAATAAAAGAACAACTGTTGAACGGATCAGATCTATGGAGAGACAGGGATCCAAACATTTACGGCAGCGGTTATATCAACGCCAGAAACTCCTTACCCAAATAACAATACGGAACACAAAAAACGGAGCCCGCGGGACGTTACCCGGGCTCCGTTTTTTCATCCTTTATTGAAAACCAGTCTTTGCTGCACAAGGACGTTTTTACGTTTTTATATTTTCCAGTATATCTTCCAGGGTGTTCTGGCTGAATTTGATCAAGCGTTCATACATGTTTAGGATGAGCTGCCCATATTCATTGCCGGGAACAGCCCATTTTCCATTTAAACCAATCCAGGAAGGGGCTGATCCCCGCTCCACCAGCTCAAATCTGGAATCCAGCAGCGGATAAGCCGATGGAAGTTCTGACGTGGAGGCATATGCATACAGATGCTGCAGGTGAGCCATCACGCCGTCTTCCGGCGTTTCAAAGCTTTCCCCGGGATTATCAGGCCCTGTTGCACCCAGGCCTCCGTAATTATTTTGTTCAGGCTGAACGACCCCGGTGAAACGGAAATAATCCGTTTCGTGCAAAGCCTGCGCGAAAGCAATGTCTCCTCTGATCCCATAGTAATTTCCATATTTTAAATAATAGGCTCCAATTTGCGGTGCCTGATCGTGAATGGATCTCACGTATTGATCTAACAAATGAGGAGACAGGACTACGTCTCCCAAAATAGAAATTCCGTTATCTCCTTCCACGGATGTGTTTTCCTCATCTGTGAGTATAAAGGCATCTTCTATCCCTAAACGCCGAACTTCTTCCAGTCGTCTTTCCGCGTTATCTCTATATTTAAAAGCTCCGGTCTGCACACGGTACCTTGTTTGGTTGGAAACCGTGGTCTCCACTACGACAGCTCCTATCCCATTGGATTGAAACAGGGAGCGTCGATTATCGGCATTTTCTCTATTTTCAAAGGATCCTGCTATCACCCTATACACAGAACCTGCATTCTGCTGGTGCTGAAGGTTAAACGCTTCCTCCAGTCCATTCACATGGCCGCGGGCCACAGCCTGCCTCCATTCCCCGCCCGCCATCAAGGAAGCATCGTTGGCGTTGTCGATAAATCCATTTTCTGTTAATATTGCCGGCATTGCTGATTCCCGAAGTACGTGGAAATTAGCTTTCTTTCTGCCTCTGTCCGTCAGGGAATTTACAGAAGTAACATGGTTGTGCATGATGTTTCTGTACGCCGCTGTCTGCGAAGAGTCCGCTAAGCCTTGGTAGATATAGTCCTCATACCCAGCGGCCTGCCCATTGAAAGAATTGCAGTGAATCGATAGAAAGTAGTCTGCATTCCATTCATTAGCCTGACTGGTCCGCTGATTGAGAGTAACACTGATATCTGACGTACGGCTCATTCTTACTTCTACATTCTGGTACTCATTTAATAAAATATTTCTTATTCTAATAGCGATGTCTAAATTTATATTTTTTTCAAGTAATCCGTTCCCGGCTGCGCCAGAATCATTTCCTCCATGACCCGGATCCAAGAATAGTTTCACAAGAGCACCTCCTTCTCTGTCACAGTATGGCAGAAAGAAAACATACGTGTGGATATACGTACCCGCTCTCATAAAAATAAAAGGGAATAGACTACTATCTGTCCGGACCCAGCAGTTTTTTATATAATGCCATGAGCTTTTCTTCCATGATTCCCCAGTGATAATAAGTTTCCATTATTCTCCGGGCATTCTCACTCATTTGCGAAAGCTGTTCTTTGTGTTGGGATAGGTGAAACAATGCTTCCGCATAATCAGCAGCTGAAGCCACCTCCTTGTTTACCACAAATCCGCACTGGTATCGGCGGATAATATCCTTCATATCTTTACACCGGTTCACCAATACAGGGACACCGTTGTTTAAGTAACTAAAAAATTTATTAGGAACAGCATAATGATTATTTAACGAATGTTTTGCATCGAGGTCAACTAAGCCGATATCCACTTCTTTCATCGCCAGCGGAATGTCTTCATATGGGATCCATCCCTTCTGGTGAACGTTAGTCTTCAAATGAGAAGGCACGGAAAGTGTATCTTTCGTAGAATGTGATAAACCGCCTATAATATTTAAATGCAGATCAAAGTGTCGTTTGCAGATGTCCAGCAGCAGAAACAGCTTTTCTACATTCCCTCTTGTCCTATTAACGATTCCTTCATATCCAAGGACTAAGCTGCTTTTATTATATGTTTTGGGTTTGTATTCCGGTGTTAATGGAGGGGAGTTAAAAATAACTTCCACGGGTATCCTGGGATGAACAGCGTTATACCAAGATTTGATCGATTCGGAAACCGTAATGACATAATCTGTTTCCTGCAGCATGGCCGTCAGCATTTTCCTCATCGTTCTTTTTTTCGCCTCTCCGATAGCACTCTCCGGGTCAGGAACTAGCTCATGGCTGTCATAAATCAATGGAACGGATTTTCCTTTGGAGCCAAGCTTCCGTTTTATCCCCACCCCCGCATACAACGAAAAAAACTCGTGGGCATGATAAATATCAGCCTGCTGAGCAGTTCCCAATTTAGTCAACGGATCCGTGAAATGGGCCGCTTTTCCTGATTGGACGTGATAATTTAGTAATTTGAGCTTTTTCTCAAAGTCTATTTGTTCATACGTGACCATCTTGATACCCTCATACACAAATGATTCCCCTTGAAATGTATCACGGAACGGGGTCCCGTCTATGTCAAACAAAAAACCGCTTCTTCGAGGAACAATCATTGTTACATCATACCCCTGATGATACAGCGTTTTCGCTTCTTTTTTAAATATTCTTGCATCTAAAAACGGATGATCCGCTACTAAAAAACAAATCTTTTTACTCATGCCTTCCCCGCTCTCCTTATGGAAAATTCTTGCCTTTGATTTATTTCACGTTATGTCCAAACCGAGAAAAAAATACATTTTAGGTTCTTTCCTTGTGTTATTTGAGGGGGCAGCGCACTCTTATTTTTCATAGATTACTGTAGGGCTGTCACGAAATGAAGAGCATGGGAGGAATACAAAATGAAAATGATAACCGTACTTGGCGCCAGACCCCAGTTTATTAAAGCCTGTATGTTATCCAGGCTTCTGCAGAACGATAAGAATATTAATGAGATTATCGTTCATACAGGGCAGCATTATGATAAAAATATGTCTGATATATTTTTCACTCAGCTGCAGCTTCCGACTCCTGATTATCATCTCGGAGTAGGATCGGGTTCTCACGGGAAGCAGACCGCGGATATGCTGATACAACTAGAAAATGTCATAAATAAAGAAAAGCCGGACCTCGTTTTAGTATATGGGGATACGAACTCCACCCTTGCCGGTAGTTTGGCAGCATCCAAGCTGCATGTCCCTATTGCCCATATAGAAGCCGGCCTTCGCAGTTTCAACAGACGGATGCCGGAAGAAATAAACCGGGTGGTAACAGATCACCTATCTACCTTCCTGTTTGCTCCTTCCCAGGCAGCGGTGGATCACTTAGCCCGGGAAGGAATCAAAGAAGGTGTCTATGTAACGGGAGACATCATGTATGACGCTGTGCTTCATTATAAAGAAACGGCTGTTAACCAATCCGACATTCTCCAGCGGCTGCAGCTCCAGGCAGGAGATTATTATCTTGCCACGATCCACCGTGCAGAAAATACAGATGAACCGGATCGGTTAAAGAACATTCTTAAAGCCTTTCAGCAATTAGATAAAAAAGTTGTTTTTCCCCTGCATCCAAGAACAAAACACACAATAGAGAAGTGGGAACAAGGCACCAATTCCAATATTTTATTAATTGAACCGTTAAATTATTTGGATATGTTAGTCATGGAAAGTCAGGCCAAAACGATTTTAACGGATTCCGGCGGCATTCAAAAAGAAGCCTATATGCTCCGCACCCCATGTATTACGCTTCGCAAAGAAACAGAATGGGAAGAAACCGTGCGGGAAAAATGGAATACAATTATGCCGCCCACTCATTCAGAAAAAATTGTAGAAGCTGTTTTAAATAGTGAAAAACCTCAGGCTTACCGCAGCCTGTTTGGAGATGGAAACGCTGCCCATCATATTCAAGTTGTATTACGTGAAATGTTTAAATATTAGACCGTGTTCACACCCGCTAGGCCCTTCCAAATACACTGAACACTGCGTGAATAAATGAGGCGAACCTATAAATGAGAGAGGAGAAATAAAGGTGGGAAAAAAAGTCTGCATGCTCGTTACCGATCATCCATTTTTGGATTCCAGAATTTTTAAACGAGAAGCCTTGAGTTTAAAAAAAATGGGATATGAGGTCACAATGATTGTTCCGAGAAAAAATAAATATCTTCTGGATATCGATGGAACACCAATAAAAGACCGTTTTTTAACCCCTAGTTTTAAATATAAAGGGATTACAATCATTACCTATGACTGGGAAAGCAGCCGGGCATTTCTTAGCAAAGTCAGGGACAATCCTGTTCGTTGGGAACATTCCGGCTTTCATAACCAATTAACTCAACTTGGTATGAAACAAAATGCTGATATATATCATGTTCATGAATACCTCTCACTATTTGCCGGGGTAGGGATCAAACACCAGCTTCGGAAAAAGGGCAAAGAAGTGAAATTAATATATGACAGCCATGAACTTACTCCAGACCCATTTGACCCTAATTATACTGAAGAGATAAGAAACGTCTTAAAAGAGCGGCTGCTGAGCATGTTGAAAGAAGTAGATTATGTTATTACGATTTCTCCTTCCATTAAGTCTTGGTTTCTCGTTCAAAATCCGGCAATACCGGTAGAAATCATTTATAATTCTCCTCCTTTATCCAACACTTATCAGCCCAAAAAACAGACCGATAGTCTTACCGTCTGTTACGAAGGGAACATGGATAATAAGCGGGGAAGTAAAGAAAAAATCACCGGTATAACAGAATTTTGTTCAGCAGCCTCAGACTTCAAATTCAAGGTTATTGGAGGGGCCCGCTTTGGTGATTCTTTCCCTCTTCCACAAACCCTGACGAATAAAATTCATTTAACCGGGTGGGTCGACTATCATGCCATTTCCAATCATATGGCTGATGTAGATGCAGGCTGGATCGATTATGAAGATCTCCATCATTCCCTGAATCGTCTGTATGCGATGCCGAATAAATTTTTTAGTTACTTAAACAATGGGGTGCCGGTAGTAGTCAACCGCTGCCATGAAATGGAGAACTTTATAAGGAAACACCACTGCGGCCTCGTTCTTGATAAAGCAGATGCGTCTGCCCAGGACTATGCCGAAGCATTTCTTTATCTCAATAAAAACAAATCGATATTACAGCAAATGAGTGAAAACGCCCGTGCCGTGATGGAAAACAAATACAGCTGGGAACACATGCAAAAAAGGCTAGCAAATGTATACGAGGAACTTTTAAACGAAGGCGCGACCATGCACATGTAATACAAAAACCGGGTATCGGTTAATAAATCGATCCCCGGTTTCCTTTTATTCTTCTTTGGAAACGTGTTTTCGTATCCAATCCACTGTTGAGCTTATACCTTCTGCAAAATCAGTTCGATGCTGTTTTCCGATAAAGGTTTCCAGTTTTTTTACGCAGGCCCAGTGATTGTCAACATCTGCGGTTCGGTTAGGCTTTTTAACAACATCTCCTTTATAACCCATCACCTGCATAATGGTTTTTATTACTGTTTCCACCGATAATTGTTGATTTGAGGCAATATTTACACTTTCTCCCGATGGCAAAACCGAAAAGAGCTGAACGACAACCTGCACATTATCTTTGACATAGATAAAGTCTCTCGTTTGCTGACCGGAGCCATGGATCTCCGGTGCTTCTCCATCTAATATTTTTTTTATCGTTACTGGGATCACCCCGGCCAAGGGACCTACTGTATTCTGGCGCGGTCCATAGTTATTGAAAGGTCTAACAATAAAGGCATCTACCTCAAACATATTAACGTAGGATTGCAGCAATAAATCTGCCGATGCTTTCCCAGCGGCATAGGTGGTCGTTGGAACAAAAGGATGCTCTTCATTCATGGGCTGGTAGACAGCGGACCCGTAAGCCTCCGAAGAAGAAAACTGGCACAAAGTCTGAAAAACCTTCTTCCGCTGCAGTTCCAATAGATTGCTTAACACGGTAACATTGGTTAAAAACGCATTAGACGGATTGATAAACGAATAATTTAATGGTTTTGTTGCACAGTTAAATACAATCTGAATATGATACTCTTTCATCGTGTGATGAAGAATGTCCCGGTTTTCTGCATCGTCCACGTGAAGGATAGCGCCTTTATCAAGAGCACTCCTCAGATTTTCTTTTCTTCCCACAAAGAGATTATCGAGAATGACTACTTTTTTTGCCCCTTCTTCTAATAATTTATCGGCCAGATGGCTTCCGATAAAACCTGCTCCACCAACGATCAATATATTACTATCTGCAATAGCAGGACGTTTCAAGATATACACTTCCTTTCCAAGTAACCTATTCTGTATTAAAAATTTAAATGGGATTGACCGCCATCAACATTTATCGTGGATCCTACAATCCAATAAGCTTTATCAGAAGCTAAAAAAACCGCTGCATTCCCTATTTCCTCCGGTTTTCCTAAACGTCCCGCAGGAATATTCTTCTTTGCATATTTTTCTAAAACATGGGGGTCTGCTTGCAGTCGGCGCTTCCATATTTCATTAGGATGGTAAACGGCGCCCGGAGCAATGCCGTTGACACGAACATTATATTTTATCATTTCTGAACTGAAGGACTTCGTGAAACTATTCAAAGCTGCCTTCGAAGCGTTATAAGCCGACGTCCCCCCCGCTTCTCTTCCATAAATAGAAGAGATATTTATAATCGAGCCGGACTCATTGGCCACCATGTAGCTGGAAGCCAGCTGACTCATATGCACAGCAATGGTGAAGTTTACATTCATCGCATCCTCATAAACAGTATAGGGAGTGGACAGCGGGGGTCCTCCGAAACCTGCTCCAATATTATTTACTAATACATCAATTCGGTGAAAATCCTGGATAAACGCCTCCATCAGCTGTTCTCTGTGAGGGGATACGGATAAATCTTTTTCATACGTCTGTATCCCAAGCTCTTTCTGAACGGAATAAAGTTCCTCTTTGTTCCGGGCCGCTGCCCCCACCATTGCCCCTTCCTGTTGAAAAGCGGCAGCAATAGCTTTACCTATTCCTCTTGAGCCTCCTGTGACTAATACTTTTTTTCCCTTTAATTGCAAATCCATCATATCTACTCCCACCGCATAATTACTACTAAGCATATGAAAGGAGAATCCACATTGTCACGGTAATAAGCCCTTTTGCAGCAGAGCCTGAGTCATTTTTTCCTGACTGGACACATAATGTATAAACAAAGAATTACTGTATCCATTAAAGGATGGAGGATGAGTATTGAGGACAAAGGTATGTTTTTTATTAAACTCCCTTTCTTTTTTAGATGAACGGGTTTTTGAAAAGGAAGGAAAAAGTCTAGTCAAACAGGGATACGAAGTCACCATTATTGCCCCGAAAATAAAAGGGGCGTTATTTGATGTAAATGGCAGTCCTTTTTCTAATCGTTTTCAAAAAGAGGTATTTATCCACCAAAATATCACAATAAAAACCTATGAATACACCCATAAAGTGGATCCTGCTGCCGCTCATCCTCTTTATCTTACTGGGTTAAAAGAACGCGCTGACATTTATCACGCCCATGAATTACAATCTTTCCATATTGGGAAGGAAATTAAGCGCACGCTGCGTACCGGGGAAAACAAAATGACAAAGTTACTATATGACAGTCGTTGGGTTGACCCCGACCCATACAGCGATACTCCAAAAGAGTCGATTCGACAGCGGGATATAATGCTTCTGGAAAGTTTAAAAGAAGTGGATTATATCATCAGTACTTCCGAGTCGATGAAAGCCTGGTATTTATCCAAATATCCTCGTATCCCGGTTGAAGTGATTTACGATTCACCTCCCCTTGTTTCTTCTTACCATCTAAAGGGGAGAGAATCAAAGACATTCACTGCCGCTTTTACTGGAGCTCCATCAAAGGAAAACAGAGAGATGATTGTTTCCTGCATGCGAAAAGGCAGAGAAGATATTGATTTGCGTTTTAAAGTGATCGGCGGGGGCAGCCAGGTCTTTGTTCCTGATCAGCTCAGCCCGTATATAACTATGACAGACTTGTTACCTTATGATTCCCTTCCGAAAACACTGGCCGATGTGGACACTGGGTTCATCAATATGGATTCCTCCCGTTCCCTTCATGACTCCTTTGCTTTACCAAGTTCGTTTTTTACTTATTTAAATAACGCTGTTCCCGTCGTAGTAAGCAAATGTCATGAGATGGAGCATTTTATACGTACGTATCACTGCGGCATTGTTATTAACAAACAAAAACCAAAACCGGAAGACTATGTAGATGGTTTTCTATATTTATACCGCCACAAAAATAAAGCCAGAGAGATGAGCTGGAACGCTCGAAAAGTCATGGAAGATCATTTTAACTGGAGTTATATGGAAAAAAGATTACTCAAAGTTTACAACTCCATGCGAGGGGATAAACCGGGATACCTCATGACCTAAACCATGGAAAATCAAGGAGGCTGCTGACTGTGAAAGTTCTACACCTGCCATATGGTTCTCCTATGATTGATTTATGCAGGGCTCTGCGTAAAAAAGGGATAGACGCCGCCGCATGCCATTTTGATGAAAACCGGTTTCAGTTTACTCCCGACATTTGTTTACGGCTTAACATATTATCCAAAGTAGAAAGAGAGGCATATCTTCATCAATATTTAAAAAGAGCCATGAAAGAATATGATATTTTTCATTTTCATTTTGGGGAAACGTTTTTTCCGGATAAAAGCGATTTAAAGCAGTTAAAGCAGGCCGGAAAAAAAATGGTAGTTCATCATCATGGATCAGATGTGCGGATGATCTCCATCGCGAAACAAAATAATCCTCATGTACGAGAGAAGCCGGGTTGGTCGGAAGAAAAAATTCATCATAATTTGACTGTCTTGTCAGATTATATCGACCACGCCTTTGTCCAAGATTATGAGTTAGAACCATATATTAAAAAATACTACAAACAAATCCATGTTATCCCCCACACAATAGACACAGAACAGATAAAACCCCACTACCCGGACCCCGCACAGAGGGTTCCTAAAGTGGTGCATGCTCCCACTGCCCGGGACCTGAAAGGAACCGATGCTGTGTTGCAAGCTGTGAACCAATTAAAGCAGTCCGGTACAACGTTGGATTTTCAGTTAATTGAAGGAAAATCTTATAAAGAAACATTGCAGCTTCTTTCAGAATCTGATGTTGTCATCGATCAATTACGAATAGGAGCCAGCGGTTTTATTAGTTCTGAAGCCATGGCTCTTGGAAAAACGGTGATTTGTTATATACGGAAAGATCTAGAGAGTAAGTATCCTTCTGGGTCCCCCATTGTTAACGCCACCCCCGACACAATTACCGAGGTATTAAAGGAAGTCGTCCAGAATCCTCAAAAGCGGTATGATCTCGGAGTTAAAGGCAGACAATATGTTGTAAAACACCACAGCATGGAAAAAACGGCAGAACAGTATATTGATGTTTATCAACAGTTGAAGATTTAAAATGTCCTGAAAGAAACGCTTTTCTTAGCGTGGGCCTCCTCATGCTAAGAAAAGCGTTTTTTGGTGGTATTGCCTGTTTAAGGGGCCGTGATAGAGGGACAGCAGTGGAATCTTTCAGAAATAGGCTGGAATGTTAGTAATCTCCCTATACAATAGTGAGACATTTGCATTTGATGGATATAGAAACGGAATAAAGGAGGGAAAAACATGCAGCAAAATCCAAGACTAACCGAAATGTTAGTAAGAAAACTCTTGAGAAAATATAATGTCGACCCGTCTTCCATTGAGGTTTCAGAAGAAGATAGACAGATGTTGCAGGGTATCATCCAGCAGATTGAAGAAGAAGTAAATCAATTTTTGGAGAACCAACAGGTCTCTGAAAACTCTAACACAGATAATTAAATAATAGAAAAACAAACGAATATATTAGGTAGATTGTCCAAACCACTCCATCTCTTCATCATATAGTGTAACAGAAAGGAGGTAAAAGAATGGGTAATTGTAAAGATAGAGATAGAGATAGAAGAAGAAAGAGGGATAGAAGAGACAAAAGGAAATGGGATGCGCTGGATCCATCCTGCACCCACGGCGGAATGTCTTCTTGCGGTACTGGTGGAGAAACACAATCAGCCGAACAATCGAGTAAAACGGTGCAGGCATCGGAAGAATATATCCAGGTGGTAGACTCTTGTGATGTTACGGTCTCCACCGTCGATACGAAAGGTGCCTTGAACTTACAGGCAGCATTACAGGCAGCCCTTGTGATCATCATTACCATTACCATCTTCGGGGGCGATGCTTCCCAGGCTGATGAATTCACGCAGGATCTGCTGCAATCTTCGAAAATCAAGCAAGTCACTTTCCAGCAAACCTATATTGAAAACAGCAGAGATGTCACCATAGAAACAAACGATACGCAGCTTGCCCTCAACATTCAACTGCTGTTACAGCTCCTATTAGCTGTAGCCATCGTAGTAGATATCTTCTAAAAAACCTCACGCGAAACCGGTTATTTTACCCGGTTTCGCGTATCTTCCTATACTTATCACCCAAGCAAGCAGGATAAAAGAACAAGTAGAGAGGGGATGTACGATGTCTGATCCATTTCAAAACGTGCAAACCGGAAAAAATGTGGTTATCGAAGAAGATGTCCATATCGGAAAAAATGTGGTCATTGGACATAACACCGTGATCTTACCTGGCACTTCCATAGGGGATAATGTGAAAATCGGTGCTAATTGTGTAATAGGAATCTACCCAGAGGGAAATAACAGTATGCGCGAGAGCTCCCAAAACGTGCACCCCTTAATAATCAAAAACGGTACAAAAATCGGGCAGTTGGTCACGATTTATGCCGGAACTCTCGTAGGCGAAAATGTGTTTATCGGCGATCTTGCCAGCATCAGAGAACATGTACTCGTAGGAGAAGGCACGGTTATTGGAAGATCGGCTGTTATTGAATTAAATAGTAGAATCGGAAAAAACTGTACCGTTCAAACGCTGGCTTACGTAACTGGGGATACCATTTTAGAAAATAACGTATTTCTCGGTCCAAACGTCTCCATGGCAAACGATAAATATATGGGAGCCAAAGCATATACTTTACGCGGCCCTTATATTAAGCAGGGAGCAAAAGTCGGAAATAACGCCTCCCTGCTTCCAGGGATTCAAATCGGAGAAGATGCTGTGGTTGGAGCCGGAGCCGTAGTGACAAAGGATGTAGAAAGCGGCCTTGTCGTAACAGGTGTACCTGCAAAAAACCAATCATAAAAAAGCAGGAATAGGAAGAAAGAAGGGAAAACGATATGTATCGGGACATTACTATCATCTTACATGAACTAGGAAAGGACACGGGAAAACAAATAGATAACGAAATATATGTTCCTTATCGTCTGTTAGAAAATGTTTATCATTCGGCGGCCAAGTGGACATCGGAAAATAAAGTATTTAAGATCAGTCCCACTCATGCTGACGCTCTTGAGATAACCAATTACCATCCGGGAGGCAATTATTTGCACTATGACAAAAACCGAGTGGAAAACTGGAATGTAGTATTTGACAAGAATGGCATTCCCAAAACGGTTTATCCTTCTGGAGAATTTTATAACCCTTCTACAATTGCCCATTACGGTTTACAGCACTACAGCCTGTTTTTAAAAAATAATCAGGCAGAAAATAAACAAAAATTTCTGGCAGCGTCCGAATGGTTCTTACTGGCCCAGGATAATCGGGGCGGGTGGACGTACCAATTTGATCACGATTTTTATCCCGAAAGAGTGCAAAAACTTAAAGCTCCCTGGTATTCAGCCATTGGCCTGGGAATGGCTTTTTCCCTGCTATCCAGAGCCTCTTATTTGACGCAGAATAAAAAATACACGGTGTCTGCGATAAAAGCTTTACCCCTGTTCCAAACTCCAGTGCACCAAAACGGTGTCCTGGCTAAATTCGAAGACAAGTTTCCGTTTTATGAAGAATGTCCAACTGAACCACCAAGTTTTATTCTCAATGGGTTTATGTTTTCCCTGCTTGGTCTGTATGATTTATACCGGATGACAAACAATGATGATCCTCTGTTCTTATATAATCAAGGCATGACTACATTAAAAAGAATGCTTCCCCTGTATGATTTGGGGCACCGTTCCGCATACGATTTAACGCATTATACCACAGGACACGGAATACCAAATGTTGTTACGTGGGGATATCACATCACCCATCTGCATCTGCTGGCGGCTCTTTATTCTATTGAAAGAGCTACGGGGCTCCAAGAAATTATGACGAGATGGAAGAGTTATCTAAAAGGACAATTTAAGTTCTAGCAAATTATTACTGCTGAAGGATGCGATTAATCTGGGTCTCCAGCTGTTTCACTCTCACACGCTTCGAATGAAATTGATGAACAAAATCGTACCCCTGTGCACTTATTTTTTCTCTTTCGGTTTGATGCTGCAGATAATAGTCCGCCTTCTCTTTAAAATCCGTTTCATCCACCGCCACAAAATGATGACCTGGGATAAATCCAAGATCTTCTAATTCAGGAAATGTCGGCGCCAGCAGCAGAGTACGGCAGGCCAGTGCTTCAAAATACTTTTTGACAGGATAATAATAGATAGAGGGGCAGGTAAAAAACAGCTTTGCTTTGCTCAATTCTTTGGCATACCTTCCACCTATCAGATACTCTTTGTCGCCTTCTGCGGGAAGGGTATGATAGCCCGGGTGCGGATGGTACACAAATCGATGGTCATGTTTATACGTCTCGCATATTTTCCGGCGGAGCGGATAATGATCATCAACGGCTCCCATCATTAAGAGATCGATATTCTTTTCCTGCGGATAATCGTTAAACAGAGACGGATCAATGAAATGAGGTAACCATATCATCTTATGTTTATGGGCCGGATAGATCGATAGAAACGTGTCCCGGACCATTGAAAATATATATTGAATGTTGTTCTTTCTAATATAGTTATCTCTTATTTTGGACAGGCGGTGGACGTCATTTACAAACAAACCGGCCGGGATGTTAATAGTGGATAGCCCTTTCACCCGCGGATGCAGTCTTTGACCGATGTCGTTTAATAGCAATATAAAATCCGGCCATTCGGGAAGCTGGTTCAGGATATAGTGGATATGGCCGGGTTTCCTCCAAATATACAAGTCGTGCACGGCTGCAAGTTCTTTTTCCAATAAAGAAAAATTATTATCAACAAACCGGGAGGTGTCATACCCAATCCACAATATTTTGATGAGACCCTCTCCTCCTGTCTAATAATACATCCTCCCTATATTGTATGACGGAACTTGGGTATCATGTTTACGAGAACGAAGAAAAAACTTAACCAGGGGCACCCGCCCAGGTCCCAGCCACTTACGATGTAACTAATGTTTTTTGGCTGGCTTTCTATGCTTTTCTTTTCCCTTGACCGGGCGGATCTGATTGGAGGAAATGGTTTGATACATGGACTCCATGACTGTTTCCGTAATTAAGGGCGCTGTATGCTGAAACCTTGCTACAAATAATTTTCTATGAATGTACTCTGCGAGATTTTGTTCATGTACTACTAATTCATTGGAAACCATTTTGCAGAGTCCCGGATCTATTTTAAATGTACAGTTTTCCTTAAAGGAAACCATAGAGATAAAGGAATTATGGTACCTTGTGTCCACTAAAGGTTTTAAAGCTTTTATACGTTCCTTCATTGATATAAATGGATTTTCTATCTCTTCCCGCTCATTAAGAAACCACGTATTCTCTGACAGGCGCCCGTCTATGGTTCCTTCCTCGCAGCGGTGAGTAATTAAAAATATGCAATAGGGAGAAATAACGATACCATCCATAAAGGAATAACCAGCAGAAGCCTCCGGATTTTTCAATAAAATGTTCCTGATGCATTTCAACTCTCCAGGCAGCTGTTCAAACTGCTTGTCCAGCCGGTCATTCAGCTCCTCTGCCGGTACTTCGCCCACGTTTTTAAAAGCCTCTATTTTATCCCGATTCTGCTTTTTATGAAAAAAAAGGTTAAAAAGCATCGTTATCCTCTCCCGTTTCCTCTCTCCTTACTTATTATATCGTAACGAAGCGGCAATACTTGAGGAAGGAAACACAAAAAAGTTAAAAAATTGTGAGTGTATACAGAAAGTTGTTGAAAAAAGTATAAGAAAAGGCCTTTTCTCCACAATAAGAACAAAGACACTGGAGGGGATAAAGTGGACGTATTACGAGCTCAGGAAATTTCAGAATCACCGGTTATGGCAGATGTAACGTATGATGGGACCCCCATCTATATTCAACATGTGTATGAGGAGAGCAATACAGCGAGAATCTATTCCCTGGATGACCCCGACCAGGAATTAACCGTCCCGTTGTATCACCTAGAGGAACATTAATCGAAAAACATTCACATTTAATAAACCGGACCAGATGCCGTGCACTGGTCCGGTTTATTAATCCAGCGAGTGGAGCAATGTTTGAAGTTCCACAGCTTCTTCTTTGGTTAGCGTAATCCCTTTTCCCATTTTTTCTTTCCCGGGAGCCCAGTCCCTTATATCATACTTCGGGTCCCGGCCATTCCAGCTGACTAGATTCAGCTCTTTCGTCCAGCCTTTTGGCGATTCTGATAATACGCCTAGATGAGCGGTGATTTCATAATTGATATCTGCCATACTATCTTAACTGCTCCTTTTGTTTTTTTATCTTTAATTATACAATAAGAAAAGGATCCGGTACGATATGAAAAATGGTCCGGCCAAGAGTGTCCCATGGCATAGAAAAACGGAGACCGAATTAAACCGGGCTCCGCCTTGTATTTTATTTATTCAGATACATTGAATTTGCGCTTGCCGAGTTCTTCTTCCAGCATGAAAAAGGCATTGCTGTCACTGTCAATCCGCTTCAGCTTTTGAATCAGGTCATCAAACAGGGATTCTTCTTCAATCTGCTCTTCAATAAACCAATTTAAAAACGTCATGGTCGCATGCTCCCGTTCATCCAAAGCCATGTCCGCAAGCTTGTATATCCGCTGTGTCACATCTTTTTCCTGTTCCAGGCCTTTTTCAAATGTATTCAGTACAGAGGAAAATTCATTGTTCGGGCTGTCAAAACCGTGCACGTAAACGCGCTCGCCCATATCATTCAGAAAATGATAAAATTTCATTCCATGAAACCGTTCTTCTTCGGCCTGTACGAGGAAGAAATTCGCAAACCCGTCCAGGCTTTCCGCTGAGCAGTAGGCTGCCGCCGCCATATAGGCGTGTGCCGAATAAAACTCGTAATTCAACTGTTCGATTAAACCGTTTTTCAGCTTATCACTTAACATCATGCATCACACCTTTTCGCATTTTTCCACAATTTTCACTTCTCTATTTTAATCATATCATTGGAAAAGGTGAATGTCATAAACGTGCTTTTCTTTTTCCCCTTTCTACACGCTGTTCTGCTGGCGTTCCGCCTGAACTTCTTTTTTCGCTTCTTCAAGCAGCTCTTTTTCTTCTTCTTCCCGGTATTCCCATAAATTATTGTATACTTCCATCAGGCTTTCTTCCGGCAGACTGTCGATCAAAGCGTGAATATCATCCCGCAACGACATAGAGATGCTCCTTTCCTGCAAATGTTATTCCTGAATTTTAAAGGACGCTTGATCCCCCTTAACAGCTGCTTCTTCTTGAATCCCCTTTTTCCTTACCTATTATTTTACCTATATTTCCGCATTAATAAACTTTTTTAAACTATTTCACACTTTTTTCACATTTTTACGTGAAAACATTCACAATATTTATGTTAAACTATAATTGTGAAATGATTCACATGTTATACAAGGAGGTATGAACGATGAAACACAATAATGTACAGCGTGTCGTTATCATAGGAGCAGGAGCTGTGGGCTGCAGCTACGCCTATTCCCTGCTCCACCACGGGACGGCCGGTGAGATTGTGCTGATAGATGTCCATCAAGAGAAGGCGGCGGGAGAAGCGATGGATCTAAACCATGGGGTCCCTTTCGCTCCTGCGCCAGTGAGCATATGGAGCGGGGATTTCACGGATTGCAGAGAAGCGGATCTGATTGTAATGACGGCCGGTCTTGCCCAAAAACCAGGAGAAACACGGCTGGACCTTCTTACAAAAAATACAGAGATATTTGAACAGATTGTAAGGCAGGTCATGGAAAACGGCTTCGATGGTATTTTTCTTGTCGCCACCAATCCTGTGGACCTCCTGACGTATGTCACTTGGAAGGCTTCGGGCCTGTCCCGGGAAAGAGTCATCGGCTCAGGAACCGTTCTTGATTCTGCACGTCTGCGGTACATACTCGGTGATTACTTTGATGTGGATGCAAGGAATATTCACGCTGCGGTCATCGGTGAGCACGGGGATACGGAACTACCGGTATGGAGTCATGCCACCGTTGGAATGCAGAACATCAAAACCCTTTTAGAAGAAAAAGCAGTGGATGAAAATAAGCCTTTGGACACTATTTTTGAAAATGTCCGCGATGCGGCTTACCACATCATACAGCGGAAAGGGGCTACCCATTTCGGTATCGGAATGTCGCTCCTGCGGATAACAAAAGCTATCTTGAACGACGAACAGTCCGTGATGACCGTGTCCGCCTATCTGGACGGAGAATACGGCCAGCATGATATGTATATCGGCGTACCGGCTGTCCTCGGCCGGGGCGGAGTCCGGGAGATTATTGAAATTGAGCTCAATCCCCGGGAACAAGAACAATTCACTTACTCTGCCAATGTTCTAAAAAAAATGATGAAGCAGGCAGCACGGTAACGTTTACCATATTCGATTGTTTAACGAATACAGGATACGGAAAAAGGACAATATAGAAACATCGAAGACCAGTGCCAAAGGAGGCATTTGTATGGAACACACCAAAGCCCTGCTTTTAAAAGGCGTAACGACACTTGTTGTCCTGTTTCTTATCCTGGGCATCGGATATGGCGTTTCTTTCTTAACTGTCCTTCTATTAACCCTTGTTGTAGGTGCCGTATCTTATCCCGGAGACTTATTTATTCTACCCCGCATCTTAAATCTGCCTGCTGCCATTGCTGATTTTGTACTTGCTTTTCTTTTACTATGGGGAGCAGGTTCTTTCCTAGTGGATCCCGGAGTGCCGTTGGCTGCTGCTTCCGCCATCGCTGCTGCCGTCCTGGCTGTGTGTGAATATTATTTTCATTTATACCTTGCCACGCACGTGCTGCCTTCCAACAACCGCCTGATGATGGACACCCAGTGATTCCTAAATAAGAAAAACCACTCACTTGGCCTGTTTGGCCGTGCGTCCGCTGCAGGCGGAGTCACGGCCGTTTTAAAGGCCGTCGACACAGCTATCCCCTCTCACGGTCCGTCGATCAACCTTTCTATAGTGCTCTCTAATCTAAGGGAGACCCCTGGAGACCACCAGCTCATAGGTTTACGTTCATAGTAGCCTCCAAAACAGCTGTTAAACCCATTAGCAGGAAAAAAAGGAGAAGCAGTGTTCTTTAAATGCTCTTGGAGGACACGAACAGAAAACAGGAGACAGCTACTGTCTTCCAATCCTCCCATGAACCCCGCTAGCAAAAAGTAACTCCGTTGGGCTGTCCTCCAATCTCCCTCACTTCATCAACGATTGAGCTTTTTTCCAAACTTAGCTCCTCCTGGTGAAGTCGCCTGTCTTTTCGCTTGGATCGAAAAACAAGGCAGAGAGAGGAATTCTGCCCGTTTTTTGTCTTTGTGCTGCCTCTATCCTTTTTCCTTCAGCATTTTCTTCGCGGCCAACTGGATAAACCATAAGGTACACCCCGCCGTTAACAGGAAAAAGATTATAATGCTTCCAGTTGTCATTGCTATGGTATTTATCATTTTCCATTCAAGCAGACGCGCTCCTGCCCCGGCTGTCCCGCCTATAAATCCTGGCATCGCCCTGCTGAGGGTATGGAAAAAGTCCGTATAGGAAGCAGGAACAGCCAGGATAAAAAAGGGAGCGATCACAGCAAATACGTAAACATAGGACATTACCAGCAGCAGGAGGGAAGGAGCAAATTGAATTCGATTTTGTGGATTAGCCGGGTTATATTTTCCCCCAATGATGCCAATCCAAATTCCCATGGCACTAATCCCAACGCTGACCAGACCATTCATTAGCAAAGACGCAGCAAACTGCCAAAAAGCCCAGCCAAGAAAAATCCCGGCTGCTGTTTCTATCATCGATACCAGAATCCATGGAAGAAGCCAGCTGATCCATAATTTCCCGAGTACGATCTGTTTTCCGGTAATAGGAAGGGCCGGCAGGATCGAGTTTGAGACTGTTTCTCTTGCCACAAAGGATGCAGCGATGCTGCCGTTGAAGAAAGCGAACATAAGGAATACGACCGCCTGCACAACAGTCCACGTTAATAAAGGGTCCCATTCTCTTATGCCGGCTGCCTCTGCTCCGCTGGTAAAGTAACCCGCCCCGACAAAGATAAAAAAGAAGACAAACGGCATGAAAATCAGCCATTCCCGCACATCCCGTTTCATATACCTCCATTCTTTCCATCCGATTTCTGTTACCACATGGCGGACCTTTGTCATGGTTTTTGCTGCCGCTGCTTTCTTTTTCTTGTTCTTTCCTTCGTTCAGCTGAATCCAGCCGGTACGGAATCCTTTTTCAACCAGAATGGAGGCAAGAAAAGACAACCCAACCGCGGCTGCGAATAACAGCAGCAAGGGGAACAGAAAAGAGCCGTCCCCTTCCATCGCTTTTGTTAATGCGGACGCTCCCCAGCTCATTGGAAGCCATCCCGGCATCTCCGGCACGATTCCGGACTGCAGATTAGTAAAGTCCTCCTCATCCATGAAAAAGTTGGGAATTTGAAAAATCCCGTATACCAGTAAACCGGAAACTGCACTCATTGCTGTCATCAATTCATTTGCTCTTTTTGCCGGGATAATATGGACAAGGCCCATATTGATGAAATACGCTAACGCAAGCCCCAGCGCAAGAAACGAAATTAAAATCAATGGAAGCGCCGGATAATAAAACCAGTGAGCCCCAACACGAGCCCCGTAGGGAATCCCCAGAAAGAACGTAAAAATAAATAAAATGGCCGGCACTCCTATAAAACTCTGCATATATTTTACCCAGTAAATATGGCGGGCCTTGATTGGAAGCGTAAACAGCAGGGATAAATCATTGGCAGCATATAAGTGCTTAAACACCTGGGGAATCCCCATCAGCAGTAAGAATCCCATCATCATCAGAAACACATAAGAGAATAATAAGCGCAGCCATTCCACCGCATAGGTTTCCGGAAGGGAGGTGATCATATTCATCATTAAAAGCAGTACGCCAAACAGCACCAGTCCTGCGATCGCATAACCCGCATTCGTTTGCGCGCGGTTGGTTTCCATCGTATGTTTTGCTATTTTCCATTGGACGTTTAATAAAACACGGATCATGGGGATTCCGGCCTTTCCTCCGAAAGTTCCCGTATGAGATCCTGCTGCTCTTCATCTCCGGTCAGATCGAGAAAAATATCTTCCAGGCTTGCGCCGTCAGCGGTTTGACTTTGGCGGAGCTCTTCCATGGTGCCAAGGGCGATGATTTCTCCATTCCGGATAATTCCGATCCGATCACACATCTGCTCGGCGATTTCCAAAATGTGTGTCGAAACAAATACCGTCGTTCCTTCGCGGCACAGCTGAAGCAGTAAATCCTTTAACGTCCGGGCACTGCTCGGGTCAAGGCCTACGGTTGGTTCATCCAGAAACAACACATCCGGATCATGCAGCAGCGCTCCAGTCAGAGCCATTTTTTGTTTCATTCCGTGGGAATAGCCTTCTATTAACTCATGGGCCCGGTGTTGCAGCGAAAACAGTTCCAGCAGCCGGTCTGCTTTTTGTTTGGCACGGTCTGCGGGGATCCGAAAGACAGAAGCGATAAATTGTATGTATTCCCAGCCGGTTAACTTGTCATAAAGCTCCGGCTGGTCCGGAACATACGCAATCTTCCGCTTCGCTTTCAGGGGTTTTTTCCAGATGTCGGTCCCTGCGATTTCCACAGTACCTTCCGAAGGTTCCAGCAGTCCTGTCATCATTTTGATTGCTGTCGTTTTTCCTGCTCCATTCGGCCCCAGGAATCCGAACAATTCCCCTGTGGTGACCTCAATGTTGATATCAGACACAGCTGTAAATGACCCAAATTGTTTCGTTACATTTTGCAAATATATGGCTGGATGAGACATATTGTTCCCCCCTTATCTATTTGTACGTTTTCTCTATGTGCTTCGTTTCAAGGCTGTTATCTCCTTTTCACTTTCCCTTTACAATCTTAACCAACCGAAGTTCTTCTATCCTTCCCAAGATGCAGAATGTTCTTATTCCATGCTTCGATTTCTAGGTTCGTTCTATCTCTATTGGTTTAGATTATCATCTTTGGTTTTCTGCATCCTTCCCTGTATGTTGAGGCTTTTGGTCTAAAATGACTTCTCTACCTATTTTTACAGAAACTACATGGTTTATCAAAACTAGTTTGCTAGATTAATGATAGAGCTTACTTCTCGGGTAAGCTTCCACTTTTACTATGAAAAGGAGGAATTAACGTGGAGAAGCACATGAACCGTCGTGATTTTTTAAAGGCCGGGAGTATGAGCGCCGTTGCCTTAACCATGGCTTCTGCCGGCCTAGGTTCCCTGGGGACAGGCTCTTCTGCCATGGCTGCAGGCCCCAATAAAAATCCTTTTTTCGGATTCGGTCCTCTGCAGAAAGATCCAGGCGGCGTCCTTGATCTTCCCAAAGGCTTTCAATACCGGATTATTTCAGAAGAAGGAGATAAACTGGCGGACGGTCGTCCTATCCCGGCCATGTTTGATGGAATGGCGGCTTTTCCCGGCAGGCATCATTCTACGATTCTCGTGCGGAACCATGAATTAAGCGGCAATCATGACTATCCGGTGGAAGGAAAAAACCCATACAATAAAGAAGCCACCGGCGGTACGACAGCTCTGGTCGTTGGCCCCCACCGCAAAACCACAGCGGAATATATCACGTCTTCTGGAAATATCCGCAACTGCGCAGGCGGGCCTACTCCTTGGGGAACCTGGCTGACCTGTGAGGAAACATTAAACCGCGGACACGGGTATGTGTTTGAAATTGATCCAACGGATCCGGAGGGCTCCCTTTCCAAAACACCCATCCGTGATATGGGAACGTTCTCCCATGAAGCCACGGGGATTGATCCCGAAACCGGGATTGTTTATTTAACAGAAGACCAGGGGCCGAGCTTTTTCTTCCGATTTCTTCCGAATAATCGAGAACAAAAACCCGGGGCACTGCAGGAAGGCGGCACACTGCAGGCGGCAGCTCTGGAGGAGAAACCTTCTTCCATGGCCTCTGATTTTGATGACGGGCAGGAATTCAGCATTGTCTGGAAAGAGGTCGATCCTGAAAAACCATCGGATGATGCGATAAAAAAAGACTGTATCCAGTTTTCCCGTCTGGAAGGAGCTTACTTTGCCGGAGGGGTATTCTGGTTTGATGACACCTCCGCCGGTGATAAAAATCTTGGCCGGGTCTACCGTTATATTCCAGCCACCAATACCTTAGAGCTTTTCTACGAATCTACCAGCCAAAATGATCTTGAAATGCCCGATAATATCTGTATTACGCCCTGGGGCGATTTATGGATAGCCGAAGACGGCGGCGGCGTAGACCGTATTATCGGCATGACTCCGGAAGGAGAGGTCTACACGTTTGCCGAAAACCGCTTAAATGATTCCGAGCTGGCCGGACCCACTTTTTCCTCCGATGGCAGAACCTTTTTTGTCAATATTCAAAGTCCAGGCATTACGTTTGCCGTCTGGGGGCCGTTTGCACGAAGAAATGCGGCACGCCAGCGGCAGATGGGACATGCCCCGCCGCCGGCTTCCTATGCTCCGCAGATCCCCGATAAACTTTCTGCTTTTGCCGAACGCAAAGGTCTGACCAGTCTCGAAGCTGCTGCCTTTCACCGGCACGGCATGCCGATTTTGTAAAGGAGGACGAAATAATGCCGTACAACATTGGAATTCCCGGGTTGATCCTCATCCTCGTTATTGCTCTCATCATTTTCGGGCCGTCAAAGCTTCCGGAAATCGGCCGTGCTTTTGGGAGCACACTGAAAGAGTTTAAAAAATCAGCCAATGATTTGATGAACAGCGATGATACAAATGATCAGAATCAAACGAACATTCATCCGCTGGAAAAAAACGAGGATAAAACCGGAAGTTAAGAAATAAGAAAACGGGCAGGCCTGAAAAAAGCCTGCCTGCTTCTATGTATAGTAAGGGGGTAAGCTGATTAATGGAAGATTTGAATGTAACGGAGCATCTGCGCGAACTTCGAAAAAGAATTTTGATCACTTTTTTCTCCTTTTTGTTCGCGTTTGGAGTCTCCTTCTTCTTTGTACCGAATATTTATCAGTTTCTTCTTCAGGATGTAGATGGTAAGCTGGCACTGCTCGGACCTGGTGATATTCTTTGGGCCTATATGATGATGGCAGGGGTGGTGGGAGTGGCTGTTACTCTGCCAATTGCAGCGCTGCAAGTCTGGAAATTTGTCAGCCCCGGGATGACTGCCAGGGAGCAGAAAGCTTCCCTTTCCTATATTCCGGGACTGTTCTTTTTGTTTTTGGCAGGGCTGGCGTTCGGCTACTTCGTTTTGTTTCCTCTTGTCCTATCGTTTTTGGAAAGCCTGGCCGGCAGTCAATTTGAAACGTTTTTTACGGTGCAGAAGTACTTTTCCTTTATGATGAACCTGACACTGCCATTTGGTTTTTTATTTGAAATGCCTGCCATTATTATGTTTTTGACCCGGCTTGGCATTCTGCAGCCTAACCAGCTAATGAAGAAACGAAAATATTCTTATTTTGGCCTGATTGTCCTTTCTGTTTTGATCACCCCGCCTGATTTTATGTCGGATGTGCTCGTGATCGTTCCTTTGCTGTTTCTTTACGAATGCAGTATCGGTCTCAGTGTCATCGTGTATAAAAAACACTATGCCGCAGGAAACGAAATGTAAACATTACCACTTTATATAAGAGACGGACTGCTCGAGTTCTGCTCTCAGCTTATCTTTTACTTCCTTTATTTCTTCTGCCGGAGCTTCGATTTTCTTGCGGCTGTCTTTCAGTTTGCTTAGCCAGTCCCGGATATCATTAATATCTCCGAATTGGCGTTGATACTGTTTATATCTTTCAGCACGGGACTCGTAAACCGTACTGTGAATCTTACTTACGTAAAGATAGATGTAGCGGAGCTGTTTCGCTTGAATGCGAACCTCATGAAGAGCTTTCAAAGCCGGCTTGGAGGTTTTTCCTTCTTCTGCTGCTGCTTCCTCGTACGAAGTCACGGCCTCGGTGAATGTCTGTTCATACTCTGCTATTCTATTTTCTATCTCAAGCGGCATCACTAAACGGTACAGTTCTTTAGAAATAAAGGCGTCCCAGCGGCGTTCAAATTTTTCATTGATGATCTGCGGCAGGTTTTTTTCCAGTTTTCTCTGTTCTTTCCGCCGCTTTTCATCTACTATTTCTTTCACTTGATGGAATACGGCAGCATGCGTCTCCTTCTCTTCGTTTGCTGCTCTTTTCGCGAAAGCTTCAATAAGCACATCTCTTTCCCTTACTTTGCCCAGGTGCCGATGAGCTTTCTGGATTTTTTCCAGCAGTTTATGGTCTTTTTTCATTCCTAAAAACAGCAGCAGCATCTGCAGCCGGCGTCCTTTTACCCGCGCTTGATGAAGATCTTCCCTATCGGTGAAAGACACCGCCTTTTGGCAGTATTCGATGTATTCGTTTTGTAGTTCATCCAAAACAAGGCGCCAGCGCTCCGCGATTTTCTCATTACCGGTGGTAAGACAGGGCTCACAGAGAAATCCGTCTTTAATTTTTAACAGGGATTCTCTGGCCCCACAAATGCTGCATCTCGTATGCAGCCCCTGGAGCCGGATGGTATCCTGATCAAGTTCTACCTGAATTTTTTCCCCCTGCTGCCAGTTATATTGATGGCGCAGCTCGGCTGGAATAAGAAGACGTCCCTGCTCATCAAGAACCTTATGCTCCTCTGGTACGTCCCTGGAAGTTACTTTAGTTACCAGCACCGCCCGATTATTTTTTTGATGTTTTAACAGAAGTGGCTCATCCACTAAAGCTAACTGCTCCCGCAGATGTTTTGGAATGACGACGCGCCCCATCGCATCAACCTGCCTGGTTTGTGTTTTATCTGCCATTTTTCTTCCCCCGCTTTTCCCTTTTTCTTTCTCTTTCCCTTATTCCTCTGCCCGAAACTATGAATTCTCCGGCTGAAATGACAGGTAGTTATTTGACACCCGGTGTATGTGCTCAGCCATTCCTTACAATCAAATTATTTTGGAACCCTAAAGAAAATTGATAAAATAAAATCGGTTTATTTTTAATATAGAAGGAAGTTGAATAGATATGACCAATACATTTGAAAATGTACGCTATTCTGCGCTGGATTTATCTCCCATCGTAGAAGGGGGCACTGCCGCTGATTCGTATCAGAATACGGTAGACCTGGCCCGTCATGTGGAAAAGTGGGGTTTTGAGCGTTACTGGCTGGCCGAGCATCATAATATGCCGTTTATCGGGAGTTCTGCTACCTCTGTTCTGATTGGCCACGTAGCCGGCGCCACCTCAACGATCCGGGTGGGGTCAGGCGGCATTATGCTCCCGAACCACTCTCCGCTTGTGATTGCAGAACAATTCGGCACCCTGGAAACATTGTATCCGGATCGGATTGATCTCGGTCTCGGACGCGCCCCCGGCACCGACCAGCTGACGATGCAGGCGCTCCGCCGCAATAGTAAAAGCGACGGCAGCGATTTTCCACAGCTGCTGCATGAACTTCGTCAGTACTTTGATCCGTCGCTTGCTTCCGGACCACAGCGGATCCGGGCCGTCCCCGGACAGGGGCTGACGATGCCGATCTGGCTGCTCGGCTCGAGCGGCTTCAGTGCCCAGCTTGCCGGCCAGCTCGGCCTGCCGTTTGCCTTCGCCAGCCATTTTTCACCTGATAATACCATACCGGCTATGAACCTGTACCGCGAATCGTTCCAGCCCTCCCAAGAACTGGAGGAACCATATGCCCTCGTCTGCGCCAATGTCATTGCCGCAGATTCCGACGAGGAAGCCCAATATTTAAGTACGACCATGAAGCAGCAGTTTCTCAATCTTGTCCGCAGCACGGAAATGAAACTGCAGCCGCCGGTGGAAGACATGGACAGCATCTGGACCGAGCATGAAAAATATTCGCTCCAGCGGCAGCTCGGCTCTTCCATAATCGGCGGACCGGAGAAAGTGAAAGCAGACCTGCAGACCTTTCTGAATGACACACAGGCCGATGAAATCATGGTGAACGCGCAGATTTATGATCACAGCGCCCGTCTGCATTCCTATGAAATCGTCGCTGACATAATGAACCCCTCCCGTTAAATGGAACCGGCTCCGATTTTTCCTGGATAGGGAAATCGGGGTTTTTCTATGATCAGCTGCCATTTTCTTTTTTACCCAGCTTGATTTTCTCCTTACCTGGGCTCGTTTATCAGCAGCAAACCTATTTCCTTATCATCCCAGCCCGTTATCTTTTTATGCCGGGCGATTATCTTTTTAACTCCCTGTTTTATTCGATTGTCACACGGATTTTCCTTCCGCTATGATACAATAGAGAAAAAAATTGTATGAAAGGATAAGGATATACATATTATGCTTCTTATCAATCCAGCACTTTATGAGTTATTAGCCGAAGATACCCTGCCGGAGGATGTCGTTCTCCCGGAGAGCAGCCGTCTTCCCGGACGTTATGTACAGGAAGTCACGGCCCATTTAAAAAACATGCCCCGGTTTTTCCGGAGAAACCGCCATATGCTGACCTGCCGGCAATGCGGCCACCGGGCAAAATACAACATCGGCCAGCCGCTCCTCGATTATTCGGAAATCGATACCTCCCAGCTGATTACACAAGAAATGACAGCGGCAGATAAAGTCCAGTTTCCGTTCTATTTTCGTTGTGAAAACTGTAACACAGCCGGTGAATGGGATTGGAGCGAGCGACTGGAAAAATCGGTGTATCTTGGTGTGCTCGGAAATGCGGAGAATCCCGACGACCCATCGATTCCGGTGAATGGAGAGTCCCGCCTTTTTGATGATTACAAACCAACCTGGACCACAGATGGAGAGGAGCATCTGCTCCACTATTTGCGCAAGGATCCGGAAAATGCGTTTCTCTGGTACAAATTAGGCATTCTGTATTACAAGGGCCATCGGGCTGATCTTGCTGCCGCCGCTCTGGAACAGGCGGTCAAACTTGCCCCGGACCATACGGAAGCCCTTTATACCCTTGCGCAGATCCTCGACACCGTGAACCTGGAAGCGTCCCGGTTTTATTTTGTCCAGGTGCTGCTCAGCGTTCATCGGTATGCAGAGCTGGATCCTCTTATGCTCCGGGATGTCGCCGCACACAGCTTATGGGAACTCGAAGCTATGAAAAAAGCGGGAACAGGATCCGCTTTCCCGACAGCCGAAGATGCTGCCTCGATTGGCAGCGGGGCTCTGCAGGATTTTCTTTCGCTTTCCGATAACGAAATATGGGAGAAACTGGAGCACTTCCAGAACGAAGAGACAATGCTTGCCTCTTTTTACCCGCTCGCGGAGCTTTTTCTTGGAAGCCGGATAGAAGAACTTGAAGAGAAAGAACAAACCTGGCACCATCTGCTGGAGCCAGAGCGGGCCCGCGTGAAACAGGAAAATCTCGAAACATATAAGCAGCTCCGCCAAACCGGGGTCCAGCTCCATACTGACATTTTTTCCTACCTGGTGGAGAAAAACGGACCTCATATTATGCGCGACATGGGAGAATGGCTTGGCGTTCCCTTTGAAGAAGATGCCGTGTTTGACCGTGATGTGATCACCGATGCTGTGATTTATGAAAACAGGATCGATGGAAAGGCAGGCATTCATCATTATCAGGAAGAAAATTCGGAAGAAGGAAGCCGGAACTATTTTCTCGAACAGATGCTGAAAGCGGAGGCTTCCTTGTTTGATGTGAAAGGCGGAAGCAAGGTGGATGGCACAGTTTGTTTAACAGATCTCCTCACTGGTGTAGAGCGTGAAATCATCGATACCCACTTCAGCGTCCATGCCTCCGCCGGAGATTTAATTTATGCCAGACTCCTGCCATTTGAAGGGTTTTCGATGACTTCCGGGGTGTTCTTTTTATTTCCTTCCAAACACCATGACTTGATTGTCCGTCGGATTGCCGCTCTGAATAAACCAGCTGAAGCGTTTCGGGAAGCGTACCGGCTTTACCGGAAAGCAGGATACGGGGGGAACGCAGATGTCAGGTAACGGCCAAAGCAGATCAGCTCTGAAACCGGGAATGGAAGTAGCGATTGTTCTTAAACGGGATCAGCGTTCCGGGAAACGGACAAGAGGGGTGATCCAGGATATTTTGACCAATTCCCCCTCTCATCCTCACGGGATCAAAGTCAGGCTGACCGATGGAAACGTCGGCCGGGTGAAGGAAATTTTTAAAGGATGAGCTCATGAATAGAGACGTAGATGAATTTACTGCGATTCATAACACCATTAAAAAACACCGCAGATACAGCAGCGAGTTGATCGCTCTTTGTGAACAGGGAATGGAGCTGCTGCCGGAAGTGCTCCCTCATTTCACAGAGCAGCCCCGTTCAATTTTCTGCCGGGAAACGTTGATTCAGGCTTATGCCGCACGCGATCGTTTTCAAGAGGCACGGGACGTCGTAGATCGTGCAGATCAGGCGGGTGCTTATCCAGCGGAACGAAAAGAAGCCGTTCTTGCCCGGGTCGAGGCGATGGAAAAGGCAAAAGAAGCTCTTCATGCTTATATCCGGTCCCATCCGGGTATCCTCGAAAACGAGGCCGCGGCCGCGTTACAAAAAGAGTGCGATGAAACCGCCCTCCGCTGGTATACCGCAAATTCCTACACGGTGAAAAAACTGCCGGATTCCTCCGGTTATTCCCTTTGGTTTCCCGCCTCCGTTCCTGAGGAAAGACAGATAAAAGCCGCCGTCCTTGACGTGGAGACTACCGGAATGTCCAGAGCCCGCGATGAAATTGTCGAGATCGGGGTGATGCTCTGCCGCGTGGATCAGCAAAACGGGGAGATCACCGGAATTCTAGAAGAAGTCGACCAACTGCATGAACCCAGCTTTCCAATCCCGCCGGCGGTGTCCCGGATTCATGGCATTCGTGACAAAGACGTGGCGGGCAGGCAAATTGACTTCCCCCGGCTGGAGCGGTTGTTCCATGAAACGGATGTTGTCATTGCGCATAATGCTTCCTTTGACCGGAGCTTCGTGCAACGCTATTTTCCCGCTGCTGCGGCGATGAAGTGGCGTTGTTCGGTACAGGGCATAAGTTGGAAACGGTACGGCTTCCCGACGAGAAAACTGCTTGATCTCTGCCGGCGCCATCAGCTAACCCAGCACCAGAGCCACCGCGCCCTTGATGATGTCAAACTTACCGTCCAGCTTTTGCAGCAGCAGAGCCCGGCCGGAGAGTATTACATGAAAGAACTACTGGAGCAATGATCTTTCTAGTGTTTTTGAAAACACTACTATAACTTAACCATATGGTTAAGAGCAGTCCTGTTCCCGTTGTTTCATAATGTTATCAGGACTGCTCTTTTTAACATAGTGAACTGTACCCCAATTGTTGGACGCACAATGTAAAAACTGGAGGGGCAGTTTTTTTATGGCAAATTCCGCGTACCAGGTTGATGTTGGGTGGCAAAACCAACGTTGCTAAACCACCTCACCAATCCCTGAAAGTATTAGAATTTCCAAAAAAACTAGCGAAAAACTAATTATTCCAACAAAAACCAGAGTTCAGGGAACGTTTTATTTCCTCATTCTTTCTACCTGTCATGATTGCAGATATAATAAATACTGAAAGTGAAAGGATGCCTACAACCCCTAAAAATATTAATGATATTGTAATGATGAACACCCCTTTCATACCATGCTCTATTCGGTGATATAACGGTTTAAAACAACAGCAGGTGTAAATTTATTCGAGATTTACGCCTGTTTGCTACCTAATATCAAGTAGTTTAATCAATGCTGCCACCTTATCATCGTTGCCTGGATCAATAGATACTTGTTTTGTATTTCAATAATCGCTTGATAGACATCCTCACCAGCAGGGTTTTCCCCATCCCAACGCTTAGGGATATTGTATTCATTAATGGTGCCATTTCCATTACTGCTATACGTTACAGATCCATCTACTAAGCGGGAGCCTGATAACTGGATGACGTCTTCTGGATAGTCAATGCTCGTTTCATCATCAGCATGGAGTGGTTCACCAGTTGAAATATGTTCGACGTACAATGTGTCTATGTCTGGATTCGCTCCAAGCTGTAACCATACTCTGGCATATTCGATCTCGCTGGAAGAATAACTGGATAATGTATCACTTTTTTCGCTGTTAGATGGATTATTTGACTCTTTGTTTTCCCTTTCTTTCGAAGATGTTTTGTTAGAATCATCAGCACCGGTCTTTTACTCACAGCTGGAATTGGTTTGTATGTAGGGATTTATACTTTAGGTGAATAAATCTCTACCTACGTCACAAGGGGGAAACTTACTTCCCACTACTTGTAAATTTTTATTTTGGATTACCGAACCCATTTGATGATTTCCCTTCTGTTTAAAGCATTACGATTTATTGTTTTGATGTTATCATCATAATATGGTACAGTTAACACATAATAAAAGCTAGGGACAGCGATGAACTGCCCCTGCCTCTTGAAGATGCGAATGGTCCTTCAAAGAGGGCAACAATTTTATCGGGGAATTTAAAACCCCATCCTTTTTAGAGTTGCCGCTCTAATTTAAGGATGGGGTTTTACTTTTTGCCTGATGCCATGATAAGCAATACCGTTAGCAATATCATGATGATCTGAAAATCAGACATAGCACCACCCCCTTTCCACGGGGAGTGGCTGCCCATCCTTAAAGGAAATTCCCATTGCATCTAAAATCTATTATATCATGAAAGCGATTTCATTTTCTGCTATAAAAAGAATGAAAAATAAAAGTAGTCAAGTAGGCGAAAGGGGCGGAAATCGGTAACCTCCACCCTTATTCAGAAGATATCCACTTGTCTCTCTTTTTCCACCTAAAAATGAGGAGGAAGCTGCTTACAATGATTAAACCTGCATACGTGATTATTGTAAGAGACATAGGATAATCAGTGATTAACAAATAAGAAATGAGATATTGGGAGATCAAATATATTAAAATAACCGCTATTGGAACATAAATACCAATTAATGTAATATATCTTGAAATAACTCTGGAAATAAACGTGGACGTGGCTGCTGTTAGGAGAGATAAGATAAATACTGCGGCGACAGTAGGTCAAGATATAACCCAGAAACTCCATCCAGTAAAATTTAAAATGGAGAAAAGAATGAAGACTGGATCAAGTTACAGTTTTATAACCAAGGAACATAGAATAATGCCTTATATACATTTGCTTTTAGGAGGAATGTTTTTAGTTTGGGGAATAAATGAATTTCAAGAGTATCGAAAGGTAATGGCTGCTTTTCTTTTACTCACAGTTGGAATTGGTTTGTATGTAGGGATCTATACTATTTAAGCTGAAGAGGGCGTTTTCCTGAAATGCTGCAATGCGGTGGTAAAAATTTAGCAGAAATAAAAGGGGCTTGAGCTGCAATAATAAATGCAACAATCACCGAAATCCCATTTGATGATTTCACTTCTGTTAATGCAGCAAAACGGGCCAGGTAAATAACTGTCAAATAAATCTGATGTATGTAGTTCCCATCTTCGCTGGGAAGTATTACAAAGGGACACCATGAACATGAATCAGCTGCTTAGTTTCTCTCAGTCTATGTTTAAGACTACTATGCTGCTGAAAGCCGGCGCTAGTGGTTCCCATTTTCCGCTGGCGGACACTAACCGTAGATGATAGAGTTATAGTGTCCACAAAATCACTTTGGAAGACACTAAAACACCCTATCGATCACTTAGTATCCTCTCCCTCCCTACCATAAGAAAAGCGCAAGCGTCTGCTATCGGCGACAAGGGCTGAAGACCCGCCGAGGAGACTTGCCGCGAAAGTCGCGGATTGTCTTAAGGACATTCGGCTAAAACCGCCACATCCGGGGGCAACGCTGAATTGACCTGCATCCTGCAGATCCTCGGGCCGATGACGATGTAACTGGACCTTGAAAAGGCGAAATTTTATACTTGTCGATATTGTACAAAAAGGGGCTGGGACAAAATCATATAGGGCAGATAAAAATCCGAACGATTATCTTACATTTTCTATTAGAATTTGGCGTCGTTCGGATTTTTTCATGCGGCATCTGCCCTCTTAAAACACCCAATGGGAACGGAGTCTGCCGCTGTACAATCGCTGCGGCCGGTCCCTGCGCTTTCCATGGGGACGACTTCAGCTCACTTGGTAAAGAAGATCGCATTACCAAGTGAATCTTCAGTTCGTCTCCGTCCCATAGGAGCCTTCGTGGCCGGCCTCGACTGAATAGAGAGGGAGGTTGGGCCAAACAAAAGAAAAATTGGTAAAACGGACATCTTAGGGTTTATATAACAAGAACGTCCATTCAGCGGAGTCAAAATAGGTCGACTCCTGCGGGAAAAGCACGAGTC
>NZ_KE386940.1:0-136092 GCF_000429685.1 Salibacterium aidingense DSM 18341 | reverse complement strand
CGAGCCGTGCCCGCGGAAAGCGACCTATTTTGACGCAGCGATAGAACAATACACAAAAATCCGAACGATAATCGTTCGGATTTTTTGTCCTTGATAATGTTTTGTCCCAGACTCTTCTCCTTTATAACGTTCCTTTTATTTCTGCACCGGAGCGGTAGTCATAACCTCGACCAGGCGTTTCATACCTTCTTCGATCATTTCCGGTTCGGCGTTGGTAAAATTCAGGCGCATTGTGTTCTGGGCGGGCTGATTCACATAAAAGGGCGCCCCCGGTACGAAGGCCACGCCGTTGTCGACCGCGTCTTCGAGCAGTGCCTTCGTGTTGACGTATTTTGGCATCGATACCCAGAAAAACATGCCGCCTTTTGGTTCGGTGTAGTGAATATCGATGTCATCCGCCCGGTCAAATATGTCTTTCATCACATACATTCGTTCTTTATAGGACTGGCGCAGCTTGCGGATGTGGGCATCCAGATCAAAATTTTCGAGTAATTTGACCAGGGCGTGCTGCGAAAGCGAATTGGTGTGAAGATCGGTGGCCTGCTTGGCCTGAGACATCATGCGGATAATCTGGTACGGGCCCGTAATCCATCCGGTCCGCATCGCAGGAACGACTGTCTTGGAAAACGTGCTCGTATACACCACATATTTATTTTCATCAAGCGATGCGAGCGGCGGTACCTTGGCTGTTTCATCAAATTGGATGTCGCCGTAAGGATCGTCCTCAAACACAATGGTATGGTATTTTTCAGCAAGCCGAAGCAATTGTTTTCTCCGTTCGAGAGACCATACTTTGCCGTCTGGATTCGAATAGGTAGGTACGATATAAATGCATTTTGGCTTCAGCTGCTGGATTTTGGTTTCGAGATCTTCTTTGGTCATGCCGTCTTCGTCCGAATCCACCGGCACTACGTTCACTTCATAGGACTGAAACACCTGCAGTGCGGCAAGATACGTCGGGTTTTCCGTTAATACGATATCGCCGGGGTTGAACATAACCCGGGCGAATAAATCAATCGCCTGCTGGGAACCGGAAGTGATAAGCACATTGTCCGGCATCCGGTGAATTCCCTTTTCTGACATGCGTTCTGTTAATTTTTTCCGGAGAGCGGGGACTCCTTCTGTTTCTCCGTACTGAAGTGCTTTCGGATCTGTGTCGAGCGCCTTATTAAAAGCCTCCCGCACCTCTTCGACTGGAAACAACTTCTCATCCGGAAGGCCGCCTGCAAAGGAAATGACATCCCCCCTGTTAACCACCTTTAAAATATCCCGTACTGCGGATGACTGCATGTGATGAACACGTTTTGCAAAACCGTATTTCATGAATTTGTGCCCCTTTTTTCCATTAATGTATCGCTGCCTTCATTATAACACAGGGGCAGAAAATTCGGACATCTGAGGGAGAAGAAATCTCCAGCAGACCAGGCTTGCTGGAGATTTTTCTACGATTCCTGAGGATACAACAGAACTTTGCTGAAAAATTCTTCCCGCTTCAGAATCCGGTCAAATACTTCCGGCCCTTGTTCAAGGGGGAGACAGTGTGTAATCATGGGCGCGGCTTGAAGATCCCCTGTCTGCATGGACGTAAGCGAAGCGGTCCATTCCTTTCCTGGAAAAGGGGACGATACCGCATTCCAGCCTCCAAGAACGCGTAGTTCGTTTCGAACGATCCGCTCAAAATAATACCGATGCATCATAATATCATCATAAGGAATTCCCATATACACTACGTCCCCGCCTTTTTTAGGGAGAGCGAGCACCTGTGCCGAGGTTGCCGCCGCTCCGGCAGACTCCACGGCGATATCCACACCAGTACCGATTCGTTTCCGGAGATATTCCTCTGCGTTTTTCTCATCGGGACGGATGACCTCGTCTGCACCCAGCCGGCTGGCTGTAACAAGTTTGTTAGGGTCAATGTCGATCGCAAATACGGGAGACGCTCCAAAAATTTTTGCCCATTGCACGGTGAGCAGGCCGATATTTCCGCAGCCCAGGACCGCCACCGAATCACCAGGCTGCAAAGAGGAGCGGTAGAGAGCGTGCAGCACGACGGCAGACGGTTCCAGCAGGGCAGCCGTATCCATATCTATTCCTTTGGGCACCGGAAGTACATTGGCAGCAGGCAGTTTGGTTCTGGAGGCAAACGCTCCCGGCTGGAAAGCGCCAAGAACTGTGAGCTTTTCGCAGCGGGCTGGATTCCCCTTTCTGCATTCCTCACAAGCTCCGCACGGAAAAGCCGGGCAGCCGGCTACTGGATCTCCCGGCTGAACATGAGTGACACCGGAACCCGTTTCCAACACAATCCCGGAAAATTCGTGGCCGAATGTCATTCCTTTTACATAGGGGCCCAATTTGGCGTAGCGGGATAGATCTGATCCGCAGATACCGGCGGCTTTCACTTCGATAATGACGTCCTCCGGAGAAGAAAGGACCGGCTCCTCCGCTTCTTCCAGCCGGAGATCTTTTTTTCCGTGTAAATTTAAAGCCGGCATGGTCATGAAGACGATTCTCCTTTCTTCTGCGAAGCATCACTGCTGTATCGGCGTTTTATCATACTTATGATCGCTGCCATCACAATCAGGCTGTTCACCCAGAGCTGACTGGCTGCATACCATTCTCTAAGCGGCTGCAGAGGTCCGAGCATTGTATCCACCATGGTTTCTATCATGTTTATCCCTCTTTCTATTCCGCAGGTGTGAGGGTAACTTTTATCCCTCCACCATTTTTGATCGCATCATACGCTTCGTCCCACTGGGTGATATCAAACTCATGTGTAATTAACGATGTGGTGTCCACCTCACCCCGCCTCATTAAATCAAGACTTGGTTCCCAGTCAGCAGGCTTTTGGCTTCGGCTTCCTGTGAACTGAATCTCTTTTTGTATGATGGCGCTGACATTTAAGGAAATGGCTGCTTCCGGAAAAATTCCTACCTGAACAAACTGGCCTTTTTTTACAAGCAGGTCTAATCCTGTATTGGCCGCCGGCACCGCTCCCGTACATTCAAATACAATATCGGCGCCGTAACCGGAAGTATAGCGGTGAACCACCTCTTTAATATCCTGTTCTTCAATATTCACAGCTTCCTCTACCCCGAGTTCTTCTGCTTTCTTCAGCCGGGGATGGTCATGGGAGAGGCCGGTCATAATTACTGCGGCGCCTTTGCTTTTTGCCACTTGGGCTGTCAGCAGTCCGATTGGTCCCGGCCCGAGAACAACGACAACATCTCCTTCTTTGATGTCCGCCTTTTCCACCGCATGGCAGGCACAGGCCAGCGGTTCTGTTAAGGATGCGGATTTAAAATCAACCTCTTCCGGCAGCACATGCACGCTTTCCTTTTTGGCGATTAAGTAATTCGTATAGCCGCCATCCTGTTTGGATCCGAGGCCGATCCGGTGATTGCAGAGGTTGTAATCGCCGGATCGGCAGTATTTGCATTCCCCGCAGATCGAATAGGTCGTTTCTGAGGTAACCCGGTCTCCCGGCTTACATTCCGTGACGTTTTCGCCAGTCTCTACGACCACTCCCGAAAATTCATGGCCTAAAATAACCGGTGTTTTTACTTTATAATTTCCTTCATATGCATGCAGGTCGGACCCGCAGATGCCAGCGTATTTTACCTCAATTTTCACCTCGTTCTCTGAGGGGGACGGCTCCTTTACATCCTGCACATGAAGGTGGCCAAACCCTTCTTTTTCTTTAACCAGTGCTTTCATAACTGGGTTCCTCCTCCATTAACTGAATAATTGGAAAAATTTATAGATGACGTAGTTGATCATATTGCCGCCCTGGTCCAGGCTTGAAATCAAACTGGTCCCTTCCGGCATATCGAATTGGGCTCTTTCTCCCATCTGAGTGTGCACCTGAGCAATATCTGTTGCCATGTAAAGGGTTAGAGCAATCATTACGGTGCCGACAATCACGGAATGGATGATGTTTCCTCTGGCCGCTCCGACGATAAAGGCCACAATAAACGGGATGGTGGCAAGATCCCCAAAGGGAAGCACGCTGTTACCGGGCAGCAGAATCGCCAGCGCCACCGTGATGGGCACCAAAATCAAAGCCGTCGCAATAACCGCAGGATGACCGATGGCAACCGCTGCATCCAGGCCGATATAAATATCTTTGGCTCCGAACCTTTTCTGCAGCAGTTCTCTTGCTGACTGCGAAATCGGCATCAAGCCTTCCATCAGAATTTTTACCATTCGCGGCATCAACAGCATCACAGCTGCCATCGTAATACCAATATTAAAGACTTCTCCAACGGGATATCCGGCTAATATTCCCAATACAATACCAAGAAATAAACCGATGAAAATAGACTCCCCAAATACGCCAAAGCGCTGTTGAATGGTATCCGGATCGGCGTGCAGCTTTTTGATACCGGGTATTTTCTGTACGAGCCATACCAGTGGAATGCCAATTGGTGCGTAAGAGGCCGTACTTCCTGTTGCCACCGATACTCCCGGCAGGTCAAATTCCCTCTCCAACAGCGGAGCCGTCCAATCTGCAATTTTCAAACAGGCAATTTCAAAGAGCACGGCTGCAATTAATCCCTGAATGATGCTGTCCGTCATGGTATAAACAATACCGGCCATGAAAGCAAAGTGCCAAAAATTCCAAATGTCCACATTCATCGTTTTCGTTGTTTTTGTCACAAGCATAATAACGTTAACAAGTAATCCAAGTGGAATAATAAAAGCAGCTATGGGTATGCCCCATGATATGGTGGATGCAGCCGGCCAGCCGATATCAATCACATTTAACTCAACCCCAAGTCTTTCTACCATTGCTTCCGCCGCCGGGCCGAGGTTATCCACGAGCAGGCCGACGACCAGATTAATACCAACAAATGCCACCCCGATCGTGAGCCCTGACCGGAAAGCTTTTCCTACCTTTTGACCAAACCCGAGTCCCAAAAGAAATATAACGACGGGTAAAATAACGGTCGGCCCTATATCTAAAAATGCCTGGAAACCATCTATAATCCCCTGCACATTGGTTCCTCCTCTTTGCTTTATAATAATTCCATTTATAGAAAAAAATGTATATAATAAGGCGTGAAATCCAGTCCCCCCGGTGTTTCATCTACTCCGGGAGGTCCATTTCTATTTTTCTTCCTGCTATTGTTTCAGTGCGTCCAGAATTTCCTGTTCCGTTTCTTCGGTCCCGATACCTGTTAAGAAAGAGCGGGCATTGATGACCGGAAAAGGATAATCTTTTTTGGTAACGGTGGTAGTAACCAATAAGTCAGCCGAATCCTCGTATCCGGCAATCTCGGAAATTTTGCATTGAATCACTTCTGCCTCAATATCGTGATTTTTACACATTTTTTCGATTGCATCATTAACGACTGTTGATGTAGCTATCCCTGTTCCGCAGGCTACCAGTACTCTTTTTTTCATGTGGTTTCACCTCCTTGACGTGATAATTCCAGGGCTTCAGCCAGCGCTTTTTTTCTTTCCGTTTTGTCTTTCGTATTTTTATAGAATTCGAGCTGGTCTTTATCCTGGAAAATATTCATCAGTCGCTGCAGCATGTGGAGCTGGGTATGTTCGTCATCCATCGCCAGCATAAAAATGAGTTCGACCGGGGTGGTTTGCTCCCTTTCCCCCATCACACCGAAATCGACAGGATGGGCTAATACACCGACACTTAATGTTTTTGTTAATACGTGTTCTTTATCGGTGTGAGGGATAGCCACGGACGGTCCTTTCGTGGGAAGTCCTGTTGCATATTCGTTTTCACGGTCAATGACCGCCTGAATATAACTCTCGCTGACAAGTCCCTGCTGGTGTAAATTTGTGGCAAGCGTCCGCAGCACGCCTTCTTTCGTCGTTTCTCCCAGGTCGTCTAGAATCAGAGTTTCATCGATGTATAAACCGCTCACTGGCAGCACTCCTTCTCTCTATTCTTTGAGCGCGTAGTGTTGAAGAATTGCTTGAATCTCTTCGGTGGACGCTGCTCCCTTTATTTTTTCTATATCAGCCGGTGTTTGCGATAGTTTCATGATTTGGCGCAGTGCCTGTAGGTGGTGATGTTTATCGAGCGCTGCTAAGACAAATAGGAACTGTACGTCATGCGCTGCATCAAACCGGACAGGCGTATCCAATTTCAAAAAACTCATAGCCAGATGCTGAACCCCGGTTTCGGGATTCGCATGAGGAATAGCAATCTGGTTGCCAAGTACAAAGTAAGGATCATCCTGACCCTGGGCAAGCATGGCCTGCACATAATTTTCCGTAATACTATGATCCTTTAAAAGGGGGGCCGCGGCCGCCTCGACTGCCTCCCTCCAATTGCTGACCTTTTCTAGAAGTCTCATCCGCTCCGGTGTCACCAATTCATACAGCTGCGGTTTTACATCGACAGAGGGGTCGGGCGCAATCGGCTTCACATCCTGATCAATGTATTTTTCGATTTCTCTGCTGAGCGCTTTTTTGTTGGTGATATTGGCATACTTTTGTACAATGTCCATGATTGCTTCCACATCTAAGTGTTCCGGGGTATAGCCATGCAGTTCCGACATCACCTGCTGACGCAGCCGCTTTTTCTCCGAATAGCTCAGTATTTTATTAACGGGAAAAAGTTTCGCCTCCGTTTTTACAAAGACCGGAGAGAATACGACATCATAGTCCAGATCGTACTGTCTGAAATCCCGGACAGACAGAGCATCCAGAAAGACGAGCTCCGGAAACAAGTCTCTTAACTCTCCAAACAGAAGCCGTGATACAGACACCCCGTGTGGACAGACGACCAGAGCTTTTGTCTTGTCATGGATACTATCCCCTTGTTTTGTCAGCCACCCGCCGATCAGCATGGTCAAATAAGTAGTCTCGCTGTCAGGCATCGCTTCTCCTATTAACTTTTCCAGAGGTCCGGTAGACTGCTTTACAAGATGATGCAATTCCTGAAATTCCTCACTGATGGTGTACTGCCACTCATTGATTTCTGTTAATTTGTATTTCACCCGGTAATAAGCCGGTTTGACATGCAGCATCAGGCGTTGCAGCAGCTGATCCTTATTATGAAGGTAAATACAAGACCTTTTTTCAAAAGAAAGAAGCAGTTCCTCCAAGGCCTGTAGAAGATCGGGAATAGCTTCTTCCGTTAGATCTTCCGCCCAGTAGACATTGGCCGTTAAGAGATGGAGCGTGATAAATAATCTCTCCTCCACCGGCACATGCGGCCGTCCCTGCAATATTTCTTCGGTCGCTTTCCATTCTTTTGTATCCATCAGCTCTTCATAATGAATATAAAATGGGTCTATATAGTACTGCTGCTGGATTCTCCTTAATAGTAGAGAGAGAACATAAGGCATCGATTCCATCTTTTCATCGGTGAATTTCAGCTGTAATGTCTTCTCAATCCGTTGAATCGTCTCTTGAAAGGAGATAAGGTCTTCTTCCTGTAACTCAGCAATTTCCAGCATCCGGGTTTTAGCATGGGCATGTTCCATGACTTGATAGATCGTATTTATCAGAAGCTTTCGAATCAAAAATTCTTTTCCTTCGAGTTCATAGCCGCAGCGTCTCGTGTACGTAATGGCGACGCTATAGACGGCTGCCCGTTCCTGTGCCTTCTTGAGGTCACTGAGAACCGTATTTTTACTAACATCCAGCAAACTGGTGAAATGAATTAATGACAAATCTTCGTTTTTGCTTAACAATAGTAGTAAAATAAGATCTTCGCGTTCTTTTTCGCTATGAATATTGTCATCGATGGATTGCTGCTTTTCCGGAGTCAACAGGGTAGATAAAACCATGGGATCCACCATAAACAGCCCCTGCTTGGTCCGTTCGATTTTAGGAAGATTTTTTGCCTCCAGCCACCCATTGATTTTGTCAAAGCTGTATTTGATCTGCCTCCGGTTTAATACATATTTCCACTCTAAATCCTTGCTCTTTAACCCTGGATTCGTCATAATTTCATGGAGTAAATCACTGCTTCGCTGATCGAGCTGCATTGTCTCCCCCCTTTCCGTACTTGTATTGTAACACCGTTAAAACCCTTGATGTATGCGTTTTCATCCCATTCTCTTGCCCCAGTTTGTGTCACACACTGTGATCTTTTTTCAAAGACCCAAAAATTAAAAGCCCTGCTGAATCAACAAGATCCGTCAGGACTTCTGACAAAAAGAAAACCTGTCTGTTCGACAGGCTGGAAATAAATTGTAATGGAGACAAGACTAGGCGCCCCCGTCTCCATTTATGGCAACAACTTGGCCGGTGTGAGCTGATTTTAATGCCGCGGCGGTAATTTTCTGTGTTTTCAGGGCATCGCTGTAATCTGATTGGATTTCGGATGGATCCCCTGTCTTTACCGCTTCAATGAATGTTTCGTTTTCTTTCTCATATGGATTGTCCCGGTCATTATATTCTTCCAGCACCGTGCCGCTGTCGTGTTCAACGCGGTCCGGCTGCCAGCTCAGAATTCCGTCATCGGTATAGAACGTAATGCTGATATCATGAACATGCGGAGGCAGGACACACGTATTGGAGATATTAGCAATAACGCCGCTTTCCAATGTTAACGTCACCGTTCCTACATCGGCGATGGTGATATCATTCTCGTTTTTACCCAGGACTGTATTAGCAAAAACGGCATATACTTCTTTTACTTCGCCGGCCGTAAACCGGAGGAGATCGACGATATGGATCGTCTGTTCGTTAAACTGCCCCCCCGATTTCTCCTGATCTGTCCACCATGCCGTCTGCGGAAGACCGCTCATCCATTTGCCGGTTATCATGCCGATCTCCTGCAGCTCGAGAAAGTTCTTTAACGTCTGGGTGTTTTGTTTATAACGAAAATGATAGCCAACAGATGTGATCAGGGATTTTCCCTCAATCTGGCGGGCAAAATCCGCCGGCATGTCCGCTTCATTACTAAGCGGTTTTTCCACAAAAAATGGAATGTTCCGGTCGATTAGTTCCTGTTCGATCGATCCGTGCGACATCGGCGGGACGCAGATGTAAGCAGCATCCAACTGTTCCGTATCCAGCATTTTCACCAGATCATCATATCCTCTGGCGTTATCATAGTGATGGGCCATGTGGTCGGCTTTTTCCTGACTAGTACCGTAAAAAGCGGCAATGTTGACATCCCGCCGTTCGGAAAGGATGTCGGCATGTCTCTTACTAAAATTCCCCGTTCCCATAAATCCAACATGTATTGTCATTCGTATTCTCCTTTACGGCTTTATTCTTATTTTACCATTTCTGCATGTCTCCCTTCATCTCCTTTCCTTCTACTGTTTTTCATAAAGAATAATAAGGGTGGGACTTTGCCGGACATTTGTTCCGCTAAATGTTAATTTTAGATGACCTGTGGCGGTTTTTCGGACATTTATTCCGCTATCCGGGCTCTAGACCTCTCTTTTTACGAGGAAAAGGGGAAATAACGGAATAAATGTCCCATCCCCCTTTCAAAACAGAAAAAATCGACACACTAACGGAATAAATGTCCGAACGCCGTGCCAGGTTCTCCTCCTCAGAAGCATGCCGGATCCAATTAACATCAAAAAAATAGAGAAACAGTGACTGCTTCTCTATTCCCCGCGTGTTTTGCGTTCTTTTTTGGTGGCATCTTCGTTTATATCAAGAGTTTCTGGGTCAAACACGACACCGTAATCCCGGCGCGCACCTTCCAGGCTTACATAACCGTTCCAGACGTCTTTCTGAACAAGGAGGGGGTCGCGTTCCATCGGGCTGCCCCATCCCCCTCCGCCGGCTCGGTAAAATTGAATGATGCCTTCCGGCTCCATATGAATATTAAATGCCGTTTCTTTCACTTGAAGTTCTTCTCCGGTACTGTCCTGAACAATTACCTGATTGGAAGGAGCATCCCCCCCGCCGCAAAACCCTTTTGTCGTATTGCGGACGCCTGCCATCATGACGCTCGTCCAGCTTTCTTTCAGGTGCTGGATTTGAACATCCAGGCCGGGAGCTCCTCTCCAACGGCCGGCTCCGGTAAAGTCACTGCAGTATTCGTGCTTCAGCACGCGGCTCGGATACTGGATCTCATTCATTTCAATCGACGGAAGGATCACACCTGTCATTACAGGCGGGTACAAACCCCAGCCGTCTGTCTCGTAAGCAGCGCCGGCGCCGCCGGTATAGCCGAAGAAATTCAGGTTCACCCACGGGGTGCCGTCTTCATAATAGCCATTGCTGTAGGCCAGCGGAAGTTTATGAGCATTGACCCCGACCCGCGTTGGGGCTGGTTCGGATAACGCCAGCAGCACTGCCTCGGCAATCTCGGCTCCCGAACAGGCAGTGGCATGGCCGCACGGTGCCGGCAGTTCCGGGTTTACGACGGTACCTTTTGGGGCGGTGACTGTCACTGGATTCATGTACCCTTCATTAATCGGAATATCTTCGTCACAACAGGTGGATACCGCAACAAACGCAAATGATGTCGTATTGGACAAGGGACTGTTGATAAAACCTTCCGCCTGAGAGGAGGATCCTGTGAAATCAATATGCAGTTCTTCCCCTGACACTTCAATGTTGGCTTGAATTTTAATGTCCCGATTGCCCTGAAAATCATGGTCGGCATAGGTCGCAGCCGAATAGGTGCCGTCCGGCCAGGAACTTATCTCGCTGCGGACTCTCCGCTCCGTATAGGAAATCCGTTCATCAATCGCTTTCGCTACTTTTTCACCGGAGTAGCGGTCCAGCAGATCCTGGATGCGGCCTGCTGCCATTTTGCAGGCACCAATCATCGCATTTAAATCTCCCTCCAGCCAGTGGGAAAGCCGGTTGTTCGCAACGATAAGATCAAATGCATCCTCCCTTTTTTCGCCGCGTTCATAAATTTTCAGCGGCGGGATGCGGAGCCCGTCCTGCCAAATGTCTTTAGAATTCGGATTGTAGCCGCCGGCGACCGGACCGCCGTTATCACCCATATGACTGCGGACCGCCGGGAAAAGGACCGGCTTCCGGTTATAAAACACCGGTGTAACAATCGTCCAGTCAAGGCTGTGGGAACCGCCATGGTATGGGTCGTTGACTAGCAGTATATCCCCCGGATGCAGGTCATAACGGAAGGTATCGATCAATTCATTCACCGCTCCAACGATCGCATACAGATGCAGAGTGCAGCCTGGGGCCTGGGCGACAAGCCGGGATGTTTTCCCAGAAAGGTCAAAGATCCCGGTCGTAAAATCGTGCGCTTCATTAAAAAGCGGAGAGCGTGCGGTTCTTGTCACGGTTTCACTCATATCTCTTGCAATGGCATCCAGCGAACCACCAACAACCTGGGATAATATCATATCACTTTGACTCATCAGCAGCCCCTCCCTTTCCAGGATAATAAAACGTTACTTCTTCTCCAGTTCCAAACCGTTCTTCAGCGGCGCTCCGGGTGAAGGTGAACGGGTTTTCCATGGTTCGTTCCACATGGCCGTAATACCGATTTGCTGCTTCCGGCATTAGAATATTCATCATCACATCCTGCCCATCATTTTGAATGGATACGGCCATACCACCGTCCTCCTCTTTCCACTCCCGGGATGTCATGCGGAAACCGTAGTGAACTTCCAGTTCTTCAGCAGAAACGAGCCGGCGGCCGCCGAACAGGGCAGGCGGCCCCATTCCTTCAGGAGAGCGAGGATAACCCGGTATGAGAAATAGCGGTTCGATTTCTCTTTCGGTCCCAATCGGTGGAAACAGAACCGCCTGCGGGCCGGGGCCGTGTACCGGATCAATATCACGGGTTCCTTCAAAATCATGACAGGCTGCCATAACAGCCTCTGCTGTAAAGTGTCCGGTGATGATACCGCTGAATGCCGTTGCCGCCGGGAGGTTTGGGGACACAAGGGAGCCCTCGGGAAGGGTAAAAGTAAACGCCGACAACAGGCCCTCGTTAAGCGAAGGCTCTTCTTTAAGAGCGGCGATCAACGGCCATACCGCATAAGCTTTTGCAGACGCCCTGGTCATATTAAACGGTGCATTCGTTTGTACGGATGTGCCGGAAAAATCGAGATGCAGGCCGTCTTCGATCTGCTGGATAGTGACCGCTACTGCCAATGGCTCGCCGTCTGCTTGAAAGGACACCGACGCCTGCCCTGCAGGCTCTAATTCTGAAGGAAGCTCCCGCAAGGCCTGCTGTCTGGTATATTGAAATATTTCCTCCAGGTAATTTTCCATTTTTTCCGCTGGTATTTGTCCGTTGAGCTGCAGCAATTGTTTCTGCGCTGTCTGCAGGCAGGCGTGCATGGCTTCCAGATCCGCTTCCAGCACAGATGGTGCACGGGTGTTCGCCAGCAGGAAGTTCCACAGGTCCCGCTGCTTCACCCCCTGCTTGTATAATTTCAACGGTGTGACCCTTACACTTTCCTGCCACACTTCAAAAGCATCCGGATGAAAACCGCCCGGATATTCCCCGGACATATCTGCCATCTGCGCCCGGAGCACTGGAAATAAAATCAGTTCTCCTTCATAAAACAGGGGAGCTGCCATCGTGATGGTCTGGGCCTGGGTTCCACCGCTGTATGGATCCGCCGTCAGCAGTATATCCCCCTCGGCAATATCAAACGAAAAATAATCAAACAGAGCTGCGACACTTTCTTTTAACGCAAAGAGGTGACCAGCTTCCAATTGATGCTGCGCTGCCAGTTCCATGTCGCTTGTCATCACAGCCGCTGCAAAAGCCCGGTCCTGGGCTATCAGCGGGGAACGGGAAATCCGCTGAAACCGTTCCCCCATTTCCCGGGAAACGGCTTCTAGCTTGCTGTAGGCTACTTGTGCTTCAATCATGTATTCCACCCCGTCTGCAATCCGCTTTCCATCTGTTTTACTTCTATCACACAGTTACGGTACGCGTCGATTAATGCTTCCTGATTCGGATATACCACAATCGTTGTACCCCATTGTTCGATCACGCCCGGCCCTTCGATCAGGTTGCCTGGCTGAAGCCAGGAGCCGTCGTAAAAAGGCACTATGGCCGGCTCTTCGGAGAAGTACATGTTCCGCTCCCCGATTTTGGCCGGTGCCGGGTCTTCCGCCGCAAATGCTTCCTCTTCCATCGGGAGACGCTCGCGTACCCCGATTAAATCCAGGGACAAATTTAAAATCTCCACGTCCTGAGATAAATCCTTGTGCGCATATAATCGTTCATGCAAAGCATGAAAATCGGATAAGGTGGCTTCCATATTTAACGCGGTAATCCGTTTTGTCCGCGAACGTACGGGCACCGTCACTTCATGAACTTCGCCGGCATAACGCATCGCCACATAACGGTGGGCTTCAAACTGTCGTACGACATCCCCGCCTCCGAGTTTTTCCCGGGCGGTTTTCTCCATTTTTTCAAAATCCGCATTCATGCCTTCCAGATCGATATCCTGCAGGCGTTCGAATCTTGTTTTTAACTCGGTGACTTTCAGATTCGCCGCCACATCCCCCAGTGCACTGAAAACAGGTGCCTGCAGCGGGATGACAACGGTATTGATGCCTAAATCTTCCGCCTGTCTGCCGGCATGGATGGCACCAGCGCCTCCCATGGCCAACAGAGAAAAGCTGCGTGGGTCAAAGCCGCGCTGCGTTGTGACAAAACGTACCGCATTTGACATATCATTGTTGACAATCTCCGAAATCGCAAGCGCCGCTTCCACCGTCGACAGACCGAGCGGCTCCGCAATATTAGTACGGATCGCTTTTTCCGCAAGGTCCGCATCCAGCTTCATTTCCCCGCCGAGAAAATGGCCGGGATTAATATAGCCGAGAAATACGTTGACATCGGTCACGGTTGGTTCTGTTCCGCCTTGAGCATAGCAGGCCGGCCCCGGTACGGCACCGGCGCTTTTCGGTCCCACCTGCAGGGCACCGCCGTTGTCAATCCAGGCAATACTGCCGCCGCCGGAACCAACGGTATGAATATCCATCATTGGCAGGGCGACCCGGTAGCGGCTGATCCAGCTTTCCGTTGTCACTGTCGGTTCCAGGTTTTCAATGACCGATACGTCGTAGCTTGTACCGCCCATATCCACGGTTATCAAGTTCGGATGACCGGACCGGGCGCCGATAAAGGACGCGGCGGTCACTCCGCCGGCCGGACCGGACAACAACCCTCCGGCGGCAAATTTTCCGCTCTGGACAACATTCTGCACCCCGCCGTTCGACTGCATAACAAATAGTTCTCCCTCGAACTGATGCCCACGCAGCCTGGTTTCCAGGTGATTCAGGTAAGACTGCATGCCGGGTCCTGTATAGGCATTGACGACCGTGGTACTGACCCGCTCGAACTCCCGGATCTGCGGAAGTACTTCATGAGAAAGAGAAACAAACATCTCCGGTGCTTCTTCCTGCACAAGCTCGTACACACGTTGTTCGTGCTCCGAATTGACAAAACTGAACAGAAAGCTGACCGCCACCGCTTCTATTCCTTCTTTCTGAAATTCACGCAGCGCCTGGCGGACGGCATTTTCATCCAGTTCTGTCAGCACATTGCCTTCCTGATCAAGACGTTCCGGTATGCCGATCCGGAAACGGCGCGGCACGATCTGATACGGCGACTGCAGCCGTGCAGAAAAAACACTTTCTTTATAAGCACGCCGGAACTCAATTTCATCGCGGAATCCTTCCGTCGTAAGCAGTCCTGTTTTTGCCCCCTGATATTCCAAAAGGGTGTTCGTTGCAACGGTCGTTCCGTGAACGATAAGCGGACAGGCGGAAAGCATTCCGGAAAGAGTCCCCCCCGCCTTTTCCGCCACTTTTTCAATCCCGTCGACAACGCCATCTGACTGATCCGGTGTTGAAGGGGTTTTTGTGGTCACCATATTTCCTCTTGGATCTACCGCGACGACGTCGGTAAATGTGCCTCCAACATCCACGCCGATCACCCATGGACCGGCTTCTTCCCCTACAGCCATAAACGTCTCCTCCTTTGTTTCATTATTTTTCGTGCTGCCCGGATATCGTTCCAGTTTCAAATGGAATATTCAACGTGCGGAACAGAAATGCCAGCACGATGTAGATAAGAAAAGCCAGCAGCGTAGAATTAATGGCGGTAATGCCAAATCCCAGGCCGGATCCAATCCATCCTCCCAAAATGACCGATACTATCGCGGCCACATTCCATTTTGCATACACCGCTTCGTTTGAAAACTGGTACGTTTGCTTTCTCACCGCCGGACTGACGATCCAATGGTCCGCAATCATAATACCGGCAATCGGCGGTACATATGTACCGAGGAAATTAAGGAATGGAACAAATTGTTCTTCTATGCCAAGCAGTGCAATCAATAGACCAAGAACCCCCATCGCACCAACAAGCACTGCTTTCGACAAGGCGATGGCATTGCGCAGCCCAAGCGAGCCAGTATAAAGATTATTGTCATTGGTGGTCCACTGCGCAAATACGAGAATAAGAAAAGCAAAAAAGCCTAAGCCGATCTGACTCATCGCCGCCGGAATATTCGGCGTCGAACCAACATCCGGAACCTGCGCTGCCAGAGCCATTGCCGCTCCGGCTATAGTGCAGAATAAACCGCCCAGAGCGTAGCCGATCGAAGCCCCAAAGGCTCCACGCGCTGCGGTTTTGCCGTATCTTGTCACATCCGGGAATACAACGGCGCCTAACGCTGCATTTCCGACAACAATCGTTATTCCAGCAAAGAGCGTCATTGATTCCCCTGCCGGTTCCGATGAATATAACGCGTTCCAGCTGCCAGCGTAGGCGACAGCTTCAAACAATCCCCACACCGATAAAAGCACCACAAGTGGAACGGCAACCATGCTGAGTGCAGCCAGCCCTCTATAGCCGATCAACGCGGTAAGGATCATTAAAATACCGCCCCACAGCATCGCCGCCTGCGGCGTGGCAAACCACTGCCCGGGGAACATTTCTGCTATGGTTAGTCCGAAAAAAGAAATTTGATAGCCGAACCATCCGATCCCCATCGTAATGGCAAGCAGGACGCCAAACAATTTTGCACCATAACGGCCAAATGCCTGCCGGGCCAGCATCGTTGTGGAAACGCCATATTTAGCCCCCATCCAGCCTTGAAAAAAACCATACAAAGCCAGTACCAGCATACCGCACAAAGCAGCGATGACCGTTTCCCCAAACGTCAGCCCATTCACTAGAGTGCCTCCAGTGAAAATCGTAGATAAAGAAATCACCCAAGCGCAGCTCGTCACAGACACATTTAATGTCGAGCGGCGTTTTTGTTCCGGTACAGGGGATACCGAATAATCTTCAAATCTGTTCCCTGTGTTCTGTTGAGATTCCATACTTAACCACCCTCTCCTTCGTTTAGAAAAATATCAGCACCCTGTTGAAGGGTGTTGCCCACAGTACATGCTCTTTCTGCCATTTTAACAAGTTTTTTCCTGTATGAATCCGTAAAGGACATCGGGAGTTGGATATCCACGGTAAAGGATTCGATTCTGGATGGAGCCTGCTCTGCTTTTTTTGTATTCACCGAAATCTGATACTCTTTTGGTTCCACCTGGTCCCGACTCATTAATTGTCCTAATGTTTTCATTATACAAAATCCTAGAGAACCGGCAAGCCAGTCCACCGGAGTGAGATCATCAAGCCGCACAGGGGATTGTTCTGTCCCGCGGTAAAAGTAATATTCCTGCTGTGTCCATTGAATGGTAATCAAAAGTTGTGTTCATCCTTTCTTTTCGCCTTTGCTCCAGGCTCCGGCAATGCCGTAAAATTCAAATTCAGCCGCGTAGCGGGCCATTTTTTCCGCTGTTATATGTGATTGATAATTAATGTCAAGGTTAGGTCCGAACAGCCACCTTGAGATTGTTCCAGTAATCATATTCGTAATCAATGCCGCCTGTACCTCAGGCTCCGTTTGTTTTGGGAGCAGCTCCAGCTCCATGGCACGCTCCAGATTACGCCGGAACGCCTCCTCTATTGCTTTGTACGTTTCCGCTACAGCCTTCCGGATCGCCAGGTCCGCCCCATATCCCTTAATAAAAAGTAAGATCATCAAATGGCGGTTATCATCGGCAAAAGTAAATAAATCATAAAACAAGTTTGTCGTAGAAGCCGCCATTTCTTCCACAGCAGCTTCTTCCCGGCGGTATCCCTGCTCTATGACTGCCAGCACCTTTTGTTTTCCTTCATTGATAACATCCAGGGCAGCTTCTTCTTTGCTTTGAAAATACCAGTAAAATGTACCTTGTGAAACATCTGCTTCCCGGACCACATCAGATACTTTCGTTTTGTGGTAGCCGTTTAATGCAAATTGCTCTAACGCAACATCCAGCAGCTGTCTTTTCCGTTCTTCTGTGTTAGGTTTGCTGTTCTTCTTGTTTTGCATACATGCACTCCTGAAGCTTTTTTGATTGACTAATCAATCAGTTTTTTAATGAATACTTACAAATTCCTATATGTTTACTTCATTTTAATCGTTTGCTGTCGAACCGTCAATCGTTTGACCTGCAACAATAGATACTAATTCCCGTTACAAATTGCTTATTTTATATTTACATTCTGTCTCCGAAAATGTCTGGTAAACAGGGATATCGGACTTTCTCTTTTCTCGGCTGATTTATGTCTCCTATCCTGCTGGAGAAGACATTTCGGAACTGCTGCATCGCTCTTTTGTATTATCTCCATATCCTGCGGGATCTTATAATGCCATACTTACAGAAATATGTGTTTCGCTTCAATCGTCCGCTCCAGGTAAAGGAGGCCGAACGAACAATACGGAAGGCGGCGCCGGTATAACAAAGATCCGGGGTTGAACAGCAGCGTCTTTCCGGAATAACGCAGCAGCGGTATGTGGGAATGACCAAAAATTAAAATGTCAGGCGGTGTCGGAAACGCTCCGAGTGCACGTTTTTCGGTCGTTTTCTTTTCACCGTGACCATGAACCACGCCCACGCTCCACTTCTCTAAATGCAGCCATTGTTTTTCCGGCACAAGTTGTGTTATCTCCTCCCCATCGACATTTCCATAAACTCCCGACACTTTGCCAAAGCGTTTCAGTTCTCTATATACTTCTGGAATCTGCCAGTCCCCGGTATGGATAATATGATCGGCGGATTGCATTTCCTCCTTGACCTTCTCCGGAAACGACACTTCCGGTTTATTTATATGAGTATCTCCGAGCACAACCACTTTCATGGGACTTCCTCCTCCTCTTCTACCTGCTTTCATTATAACGGAGAAGCAGCATGTTTACATCTCACCCTGAGAAGGAATACACAGGACAGGAAGTACAGGAATGCAAAGGAGTCTTCTTATGTCTCAACTACAAGCTCTGTTTCTCAATACCTCGTTAAAACGAGGACAAGAAAGGTCAAACACGAGCGCTTTACTGGAAAAAGCCGGAGCCTGGCTGCAAAAAGAAAATGTGGCAGTGGAAGAGGTGCGGATCGCTGATTACCGTATTCTACCCGGCATGGAGCCGGATATGGGAGACGGAGATGAATGGCCCTCCATTCGATCCAAGGTGATGAAGGCAGACATTCTCCTTATTGGCACCCCGGTTTGGATCGGAGAGCGCAGCAGTCTCTCCACCCTTGTCCTGGAGAGGCTCTACGCTTCAAGCGGGGAAACCAATGAGAAAGGCCAGGCCATATATTACAATAAAACAGCTGGTGTGGTCGTAACAGGTAATGAAGATGGTGCCAAGAATGCGGCAAAACCAATATTATACGCCCTGCAGCATATTGGGTTCACTGTACCGCCAAACGTCGATGCTTACTGGGTCGGAGAAGCAGGGCCCGGTCCTTCCTACATCGAAGCCGGCCAGAATAGTGAATTTACAAAAAAGAACACAAAAATGATGGCATACAATCTCATCCATTTTTCCCGTATGCTCCGGGAAACGCCGATTCCAGCGGAAGGGAACACAGAATAAGCAGTATTTTTTACATTCAGGTGCGCATCATATTACGATGGGAACGTATTTTATGAAGGAGGAATGCAACCATGGCAGACAAAAAGGTATTAATGGTCGTGACCAACCATACTACCATCACCGATGATCATAAAACGGGGCTGTGGCTGGAAGAATTCGCGGTGCCGTATAATGTATTTAAAGAAAATGGATTTGATGTAAAAGTGACAAGCATTGAAGGCGGTGAAGTTCCACTCGATCCCAACAGTATTGAAGACCGGGAAGAATGGAAAGAGGCAGAGGGTGTGCTCCAAAACACCGTAAAACTAAGCGAAGAAGACAAACATGGTTATGACGCGATTTTCCTCCCGGGTGGACACGGAACGATGTTCGACTTCCCAGACAGTGAGGTTTTGCAGAACGTCCTGCAGCATTTTGCAGAAGAAGGACGTGTGATCAGTGCCGTTTGCCACGGACCAGCCGGTCTTGTGAACGCAACCTATCAAGATAAAACTCCGATCGTCAAGGGAAAACGTGTAGCGGCCTTCACCGATGATGAAGAAATCGAAATGCAGCTTGATTCCCATATGCCCTTCATGCTGGAGTCAAAGCTGCGGGAAAAAGGCGCCAACTTTGAACGAGGCGAAAGCTGGAGCGACTTTTCCGTCAGCGACGGCAATCTTGTTACCGGACAAAATCCTCAATCCAGCAGAAGTACTGCAGAAAAAGTAGTAAAGGTACTCGAATCCTAAGCCATACAAACAAAAGCCAGCTGCCGCATTCGGACAGCTGGCTTTTATTAACACTAACAGCGTAAAACCGCTGTTTTTCAGAGCGTGCGGCCCTTGCTGCCTTCTTCGATAAATTATTCAAGGTTATGGGAGGACGGTACAACAGATTTTTTTCCTGCCGGCGCCCATACGGAGGTTGGAGGATCGTTCGTTTCTGTTTTCTCCTGTTCGTATTCCCAAAGCGCCTTTGGAAGCCAGTAATTCTTCTATTCTTATTGCTGATGGGATCAAAAGCCGGGCTGGGGGGAGATAAGGGGCGAGGACTCTTTAGGTCGCGTCCTCCACGCTGTGCTTGCCCTTCCTCCCTCTCTTGTTTTAGCCGCCAGCAATCATCCAGCATATCTTCTCTTCCTTATTCGATAGCAGAGGGTAGGAGCGTGGATTCTCGCCCCTCTCTGAACATTGTCGTATCTATTATTCTTTCACCGCTCCTGCGGTAAGACCGCTTATAATATAGCGCTGCAGAAATACAGAAATTAAGACAATGGGGATGGTGGCTGTGACAGCGGCGGCCGTCATCTGCCCCCAGTCCAGAGAATGCACCCCCTGAAATCTCGAAATGGCAACGGGAACTGTTCGTGCAGATTCAGAAGAAGTAAAGATCAATGCAAACAAAAACTCATTCCATGCGAGGGTAAACGCAATAATTCCGACGGTTAAAATACTGGGTATAGACAATGGTAGAAAAATTCTCATAATCATTTTAACAACACCACATCCATCCATAATGGCGACTTCTTCAATCGAAGGATGAATGGTCTTGAAAAAGCCTGTCAGAATCCAAACGACCAATGGCGTGAAATACGCAACATAAGGAAGAATCAACGCAAAGTACGTATCAATCGCTCCGATACTTCTCAAAAAGTCAAATAAAGGGCTGATAATGAAAATGCCAGGAAAAATTGTAATAAACAATACAAGCATAAATAATGGATTTTTAAACCGGAAATGCAGCCTTGCAAAAGAATAAGCTGCCGGTACGCCGATAATAAGACAGACAAGGGAAGTTATTCCGGAAACCATGAAACTATTCCAGATATTTGATAAAAATCCGCTTTCAAAAATAACCTGTACATAATTATCAATAATAAGCTGTTTCGGCACAATACTTAACGCGAATATTTCATTCTGGGACTTGAATGAAGTCAGCATGGTCCAAAGGTAAGGGGTAAGATTTATGAGAACAAGGAGAGTAAAAAATATCCAAAACAGAACGCCTGATTTTTGTTTCATGCTGTACCTCCTTTCAGGTCTCCATATTTTTGTTCATCCCTCTAACATAAAAAGAAATTAATACTCCGATTACGAGGACCCCAATGACTGCCATCGCTCCGCCTAAACCGAAATCGAGATACTGAAAAAATACTTTGTAATTATAAAGGGTGAAAATCTCCGTGGCTTCCCCTGGGCCTCCTCCCGTCATAATATAAACGATATCAATCACGTTAATAGTCTGCAGGGTCGTAAATATTAAACCTAAAAGAATAAAAGGTTTGATCAGGGGCAGCGTGATATAAAAATATTTCTGCCAGGCATTCGATCCATCCATATCTGCGCTTTCGTAAAGATCCTTTGAAATTGTCTGAAGACCGGATATAACAATCAAAGTCAGCAGCGGAGTTGTTTTCCATACATTCGTCGTTATGACGCTTAACATGGCATAATGATCTGAAACGAGCCACGGGATACTTCGCTCTATGACCCCTATCTTTTTCAGGATAAAATTAATAACCCCAAAATCCGTATCATACATGAATTTCCAAGCCTGGGCAGCCACAACAGGAGCCACAGCCCAGGGAAGCAGGATCGATGCCCGGAAAAAAGCCCGCCCTCTAAATGATTGATTTGCGATCTGTGAAGTAATGAGGGCAAACAGCAGCATGCCGGTTACACTGCCCAAAATGTAAATAAGACTGGTTATAATAGAAGAACGGAATCTCTCACTTTGAAATAGCGCAGCGTAATTATCCAGTCCGATAAACGTATTCTGCGCATCGGGATCCGACAGCTGATAAGATTGAAAACTGTAAAAAACGGTGGTAAGAAGCGGGATAAATACAATGACAATAATCATGATAAACATCGGAATCAGCAAGAAATAAGGCAAATATTTGTTTCGCACCTGGAACCCCCCGGTCCCGCCAGGATTACGCTTACCCGGCGGTTATTCATTTAATAATAATCAATCATTCAAACCTTTTATTTCCGAAGCCAGTGCATCCAGAGCTTCCTGCGGAGACACGTCTCCATTTAATGCTTCATGAATATGGGATTGTGCCATATCAGACAATTGGGCGTACTGCGGGTGCGTCGGTCTGACAGAGGCATCATCAAAAACGGTAAGATATTCTTCCAGGTACGGATTTGCTTCTAGTACCTCTTCGTCTTCATACAGATCGAGATGCGTCCCTACCTGGCCGCCTCCCATTAATACGGTTTTCTGATTTTCAAAAGTTGTAAACCATTTGATCACGTCCCACGCTTCCTCGGCATGTTCAGTGTGATCAGCAATCGCAAAGTTCCATCCGCCTACGGCATTTGCTTTCTGGCCGCCTTCAAATCCAGGATTACTGGCTACCCAAGTTTTACCTTTTACCGGCGAGTCGTCTGCCTGATTCACACTGTATACGTACCCCCAGTTTGGATGGAACAAAGCCTGCCCCTGAGTAAATGGAATCCGGGCATCATCCGGTGTGGCATTCCCAATCGCAGAGGCGGAAACTACTTCATATTCATCAACCATGTCCACCATGAATTGCAGGGCCTCCACTGCTTCTGGACTGTTAATCGTTACATTTCCTTCCTCATCGAAGAAATTGCCGCCTTTCGCATGTAAAAATTCGGTGAAGCTGACAATCAGCTGTTCCGACCGGCCCCAGTGCATGGAAAATCCCTGCACGCCTTCTTCTTCTTGAATCAGCTGAGCCGTTTCTACAGCTTCTTCATACGTTTCCGGAACACTCCGCTCATATTTTTCGAGCAAATCTTCCCGGTACCACATAGGATGAAGGTCGTTGAACCACGGAACAGCCCAAATGTTGTCATCATATTTCATCGCATCTACCTGCCGTGCAATATAATTGCCCTGCATATCTTCGGTAAACATGTCATCCAATGGTTTCAGCCAGCCTGCTTCTGCAAATTCAGCCACCCATACCACATCTAAATTAACGATATCTAAATTATCAGATTCTGCTGTTAACTGCGTCACCGTCTGATCGTGCATTTCTGAAGCATTATTGGACATTTCGACGAATTCTACCTTAATATCTTCATGTTCCTCATTGAACCTTTGGCGTGCATCTTCCATCATTCCATTCGGATCACTCTCCAGTTTAGCCATATGAAGCGTTACCGCATCACTATTTCCTTCACTCCCTCCATTTGCTTCTTCCCCCGAATCGGAGGTCCCTGAAGAACAAGCGCTTACCAGAAAAATGGCAGTAATACAGACGATACCTACCCGTAATGCCACATTACCTTTCATATGAATCCCCTCCTCAAAATTATCTGCATGCTTCTCTGAGCCAAATTCTCATTTCACCGGGTTCTCTATTGGCCCAGGCATAATACGGAATCGCTTTCAAGTCGACCGTGACTTGTTCCGGCTTCCTCGTCGTATATAATTCGCTGCTTAATGGCATAGTTTCCCGGTATGCTCTTCCATGAAGAATCACCATTCCATCAAGCAGCTCTTCATATTCTGCCTGTAAACTAGTTTCATCCGAAACAAGGATTTCTTGAAGGTTTCTTCCATTGTCCGCTTCTTCCACACAGTACACGATGGGTCCCCGCTGCAGCGCCACTTTTCCTGTATTCTCCCGCAGCCTGGTATCTGCTCTTAGGAAATGGAGCTTCATCGGCAGCGTGAGTACGATTTCATCTCCCGTATGCCAGGCTCTTTTCAATTTGGCATATCCTTTTTCTGTGACCTCATTCAGAATTACCACCTCTCCATTAATCTGTATGTTTGGATCCTGGCACCATCCAGGAAGACGCAGGGCCAGTGTCCATTCCACCCCCTCTTTTTCCGAATCGATCTTGAATGATACGGTGTCCTTCCAAGGGTAATCGGTAGTCTGGGTAAGTGTAATGGGCTGATTATTAATAATTAAATTGGTTTCACTTCCTGCGTATAGATGAACATAGAGCTCTTTGGCTTTTTCATTCAGGGTAAACATATATTGGCCAAATGAACTTAGAAACCGGGCAATATTTGGCGGGCAGCAGGCACATACAAACCACCCCTGCCTAGTTACCTCTGTATCTGATAAGTCATTTCTCTTCTGGACTGCTTCCGGCCATACTTCTAATGGATTGACGTAAAAATATTTCGTTCCATCCAGCGACATCCCGGAAATAAGGCCGTTATAAATGGTCCTTTCCATAGCATCTGCATAAGAAGAGTCTGCATCAATCATGATCATCCGCCAGGCCCAGAAGACCAATCCGACCGAAGCACATGTTTCAGTGTAAGCTCTGTCGTTTGGAAGATCATAATCAAAGGTGAACGATTCGTGATAGTGAGAAGAACCAATGCCTCCTGTGATATACATTCTTTTTAATACCATGTTCTCCCACAGTCTTTTGCACGCAGCTGCCAATTCTTCGTCTTTGCATTCTGCAGCAAGCTCAGCGGCGGCACTGTAGAGATATACCGCCCGTACCGCGTGTCCTTCTATACTTGTCTGCTCTCTGATAGGAAGATGGGATTGGGAATAAGAATGTTCCTTCCGTTTTTTCTCTTCCCGTTCTTCCGCTTCCCATTCAAAATAGTGCGGTTCTCTTCCTCTTTCATTAACAAAAAATTTACACAGGTTTAAATATTTTTTATTTTCTGTGGTTTTATATAGTTTTAAAAGAGCCAGCTCTATTTCAGGGTGGCCCGGGTAGCCCCTTCGTTTCTCTTTTTCCGGCCCAAACACTTCAGCAATAAGATCTACCAACCGGCACGCCACTTTTAACAATTGATTTTTTCCAGTTGCTTCAAAATACCCCACCGCGGCTTCTATTAAATGGCCCGCACAGTACAATTCGTGGTCATCCCGTAAATTGGTCCATTTGCGGTCAGGGTGGACGCATTGATGATAGGTGTGAAGATATCCATCTGCCTCCTGGGCTGCTTCGATAACCGCAACTGCCTCATCTGTTTTTTGTTCCAGTCCCTCTTCTCGTGTTATAGATAACGAATACGATGCGGTTTCCAGCCATTTATATAAGTCACTGTCCTGAAAAACCATGCCATAGTAAGAATGATTCGACAGCCCAGCCGCGACTCGGAAATTTTCGAGCGTATGACTCGGCTCCACGCCAGGAATATTGTCATTCAACGTTTTCCATTGATAAGGGATGACGGAGTATCTCACAAGTTCCTGCCGTTTCTTCCAAAATTGGTCTTTCAGTTGGATATTCGATAATGGAAGCGCTGTCATTTTAGTCATTTTTAAAATCCCCTTTCCCCTTCTTTTACAACGTGTAGTTTATATTAGAATAAGTGTAATATAATGACTATAGCATTTTAAAACTGTCTCTATTGTTCCTTCCAATAATTCAATCATCTCTTATTCATCCCTCTTCTTATCGTTCTATATTGGTATTTATTTTGTTATAATAAAAAGAGCAATTAGCTTATTACCTAAATCATATCATTCGCTCTATAGGCTGTCGGTAGTTAAAAAGAAAGAATGGGTGTAGAATACTGACCTATATTTTTGAAGGAGGTGTTGGACGTGCATATAAAAACCAGTATTAAAGAGCCTCTGGAATTTATCTCTGCCGGACAGTTTGTTTCAGATAAGTCTTGGAGACATGAAAAGAGAGTGATTGACAGTTATGAGCTTATCATTGGGGTGAACCATACCCTCTATATGAAACAGGCCGAACAGAAATATAGTATTGAACCCGGTCAGACCATGCTTGTGCTGCCGGAGCAGACGCACGAAGGGTATGCAGACTGTCCTCCAAACTTATCTTTTTACTGGGTCCATTTTTTATCCCCGGCTCCGATGTATCAAATAAGTGATGAAGAAATGGATCATGAAATATCACATTTGCGAAGAAATCCTGACACCCAGAATGCTATTACAGACATTTATCTACCTGGATATTTTAATTTAACAGTATCGGACCGCGTTAATATTCTTTTCCAGCAGCTCCTGCACGTCGATAACTCCAATTATTACACGTCCTCCAGTGTGCACTATTTATTGACGTCTTTATTAATTGAATTATCCGAACAGAATATAACGAATTTTTATTATGATCATCATGAAAACCAGCTCGATCATCATTTAGTAAAAATTATGGAGTGGACAAGAATCCATGCTTTGGAGGACCTTACATTAAGAAAAGTAGCGGAAGAATTTAATTACAACAAAGATTACTTATCAAGACTGTTTAAAACCAAAACGGGTATGAATGTAAGCGAGTATATTCATCTGCTTAAAATTTCCAAAGCTAAGGAGCTGCTCAGCCGTACAAGCAGCAGTGTCAAAGAAGTGGCAGCTGCCATAGGAATGGAGGACGAAAAATACTTCATGAAACTGTTTAAAAACTATGAAAATTTGACCCCGACTGAATTCAGAAAAGCGTTTTACCGGACCCATATGAATAATAAGTAATGTTATACTAGAAACCAACTGACCTAACATTTACACAGAAAGAAGGAATGGAATATGAGTGGAGAACAAAAACAAGCCCCGTTCCGGGCTGATCATGTAGGAAGCCTGCTCCGGTCCGAGGAGATTAAAAAAGCACGGCGCCAATTTGAAAACGGCGAAATCGACAAACTGCGGCTGCGGGACATAGAAGATTTGGAAATCACCCGTATTGTAGAGAAGCAGAAAGAAGCAGGCCTTGAAGCTGTCACAGACGGCGAATTCCGCCGGAGCTGGTGGCACTTTGACTTTTTGAGCGGGCTGGATGGCGTAGAAGAATATGAGGCCGAGACCGGGATTCAGTTTGAAGGAGTAGAAACGAAAGCCCGTGCCCTCCGTATCACTGGAAAACTTGATTTCACCAGCCATCCGATGATCGATGATTTTCGTTTCCTGAAAAGCATCGCCGGGGACCATACAGCGAAAATGACCATCCCAAGTCCAAGTATGCTTCATTTCCGCACTGAATTTGCCGGCGGCGTATATGAGGATCGTGCTTCCTTTTTCCATGACCTGGCCGCCGTATATAAAAAAGCCATCCATGCTTTTTATGAAGAAGGCTGCCGTTACCTTCAGCTGGATGATACGTCCTGGGCGTACTTCTGCTCGGAAGACCAGCCGGAGGAAGTCCTCGGCCAAGGGGTGGATCCGGAAGAGATCAAAAGCTGGTACGCCAAAACCATTAATGACGCTATGGCTGATAAACCAGAGGATATGAAGATCACGATGCACATCTGCCGAGGCAATTTCCGCTCCACCTGGATCGCATCCGGCGGATATGAACCAGTGGCCGAAACCATCTTTCAAAAACTGAATGTGGATGGGCTGTTTTTAGAATACGACACCGACCGTGCCGGTGGCTTTGAACCGCTCCGTTACGTGAATCGTCCGGATCTCAGCATTGTGCTCGGTTTGATAACGTCGAAATTCGGGGAACTTGAAGATGCTGAAGAAGTGAAAAAGCGGATCCATGAAGCGGCGGAATATGTGAACCTGGATCAGCTCAGCCTTAGTCCGCAGTGCGGCTTTGCCTCCACCGAAGAAGGGAACATTTTGACCGAGGACGAGCAGTGGGAGAAACTCCGCCATGTGGTGCGCATCGCAGAAGAGGTATGGGGAAGCTGAACCGGGGCAGCCGGCACAACAGGCATGATGAATCGCTCATTATGCCTGTTTTCTTTATACTATCTTCGGACATTTATTCCCTTATATGGCTGATTAAAGGTCCTTTGGCAGTTTTTTTGGACATTTGTTCCGCTATCCGGGCTTTGGACGCTTTTTTTATGCTGAAAATGGTGATTAACGGAATAAATGTCCAGTTCCCCCTTGAAACTGGGTGAAATAGAAGAAATAACGGAACAAATGTCCAACGTGGCTTCACCCTTTCTGTTCAGCTTTTTATATCGTCACTTTTCTTCGTACCAGGGTAATGTTGGACGGTCTGCGGGGTATCCTTCCATTTCCCGGTAAACTTTTCTTTCTTCTGTAAAATCAAACCACTGCCGGGAGCTTCCCGGATTCCCTGCATGGTAGACGATACAGCGAAGCTGATCTTCAACGCATGGATCCGTCCAGACGCCAAGCCTTTGTTCTAATTGATCCAGCCACTGCGCCCCGTTTTTAGAAGTCACCTCTTCGAATGTCCGAACACCGAGCCCATCGACCATTTGTGTCGCCCCCTTTTCTCCAATGGAAGGTATCTGTTGAAACAATGCCAGGGCGTGAAGCCGCTCTGCCCGATCCTTCGGGCAGTCCAGCATTTTCTGCAGTTCTTCAACCCGGCGTGTATGTATGTCAGCGAGTACTACATGATGCTTTCTCAGCGCCGAACGTTCCTTACGCGTGAGCGGCAGTTTTGGGGGTGATTGTTTCATGTTTGGTCCCTCCCATATAAACGTGTGGCATTCCGCGCCGTCTTTTTCCGCAGATCTTCCTTCTTCTCTGTTCTTTGTGCTGCAAGAACATCAAGTACAGCTTCCAGCAGAAGAGGCGATGTCTCTGCCCCTTCAAATGGACCTTGAAAGGGCCATGGACCATCCGTTTCTATTAAAAGCTGTTCATCCGGAACCATCGCTGCTAAATGCTGGTCCCGCTCCCGGTAACAGACTTCCGGGGTAACAGAAATCATGTATCCGGCTTCCGTTATATGCTGCACCACCTCTGCCGGGGCTTTCAGCCAGTGGAAATGGGCTGGGAGCATTGGAGCTTCTCTTTGAAGGATATCGTAAACCATTCCGGCTTGGTCATGAACAGCATGAAGGGCGACGGGAAGCTCCAAATCTGAGGCAAAAGCCAGACATTCAGCAAGAAACTCTTTATAAACGTCAAGCGGCGAGGGAAGATGGTCCAACTCGTAATGCGGCAGTCCAATTTCTCCGATACAGGAGATTCGGTCTCTTTCCAGCTTTACAAGCTGTTTCCATTCTTCCCATTCTGCTGTGGCCGGCAGTGGTTTTTCCGGGTGAAAACCGCATCCAGCCAGTACGAAATCAGGAAATTTATCCTTTAATTCAAGTGTCCGGTAGGAAGAAGCAAGATCGTTGGACACGGCTGTTACCTGCCTCACCCCGGCACGCTGCCATTCAGATATCCGCTCCGGCACATGATCATATTGTTCCAGATGGATATGAGCATCAATCATGTCCCCGTCCTCCTGTTCGCAGAAAGGATATTATCATTCGGTTGACGTTTTCGGATTCCGGCCCAATCCACAGGAGATGCCCCCAATGATCCAGCACTTGCAGTTCCGCATGCGGCGCCAGTTTTTTCGCATGAAACGCATGGGCTGGCGGTACCGAATTGTCATGTCTGCTGTGCAGAATCAACATAGGGCAGCTGATGTTTTTCAGCTCCTCCGTCATCACCGCTTGAGTTTGTTCAATATCCAGAAGAAAGCCGGCCTGAGAGCGCTGGCGCTTTAACATGTCATGAAACTGTTCCAAGTGATTCCGGGTAAAAACGGCTCCTATGGCTGAATACGGAAGCATGCTGAACGAAGAAGCCATCAGTCGAAAAACCAAGGAAGGTGAAAAGCGTGCCATCGCTGTTATGATTCGCCAAGTCCCTTTTTCAATCAACGGATGGAAAAGCAGCCGCGCTGCCGCATATTCCCTATCGGTGCTGCTCATCCATGGCTTAGTGACAGCTGACTGCAAAGTAAGAGAGCGAACCCGTTCCGGAAAAAGCGAAGCAAACTGAATCCCGCTGGGACCGCCGGCCGACATCGCGAGGACATCAACTTTTGCGATATCCAGAAAATCCAGCAGTTTCCTGTAAGCTTCTACCGCCGATCTTAGCGTTTCACCAATGCAGACCGAGGTTTCCCCATATCCCGGCCGGGACGGGGTCAGCACAGAATAACCTGCAGCAAGGATAGCGTCATAGCCGAAGTCCTCCAGGCTGTTCGAATGTCCTCCATGCATCATCAGCACCGGCGGACCGCTTCCCGCAATTGTATATTCCATCACGGCCCCGTCTTCAAAATAGTATTTCCCTAAAATCCGACCCATCTAAGATGCCTTCTTTCTATATTTGTAAAATTATTTCTGTTAAAACACTTCTCGATAATTGTCTTATTTCCTGCAGGTAGATCTATTAGAGAATAATAGAGGAAAGGAAAAGGGGAGTATCGAAAGATTGTAGTAGACTGGTATTAGGAGGCTTCCAATGATCAAGCAGACAATTCCTTATTTAACGTTCGACGGAGAAGCTCAGGCGGCGCTGAAATATTATGAGAAAGTGTTTGGAGCAGAGGTATTTGAGGTACAGACGTTTGGCGAAGCTGATTTTCCCACTCCGCCGGAAGCGGACGAACGAATCATTCATGCTCGTTTTCAAAAGGGCCATATGCTCGTCTATGTATCCGATTCCTTTCCCGGCCAGGCGGTGGAGAAAGGAAATAATTTTACCCTTGCCCTCGATTTTGACACCGAGGACGAACAGAAAACCGTGTACTACGCGCTGGCAGAAGAAGGCATCGTGCATATGGAGCTGCAGGAAACGTTTTGGAGGGCGGTATATGCGAAAGTCCAGGATCCCTTTGGCGTAACCTGGGATCTGAATAGGCAGCAATCATAAGACGCCGTTCTCTTATTGGTTTTTCTCGTTCTCTTTAATGTCGAAAAAAATCGTATAAAAAGTTATAAAATATTTTTTCTGTAGGCAGCAGCTGACGGTCTGCCGGTGTAATGATACCAACGGTACGCGTGACCTGAGGCTGCTTGATTTTTTTCTTCACAGTGAAACGCGGGGTCGTGTCCACAAGTGTTATTTCAGGAATTAAAGCAATCCCAAGACCGGCAGAAACAAGCCCCTTCAATGCATCCACGTCATCTCCTTCAAACGCTATATTCGGTTCAAATCCTGCCTCGGCACATGCCTGAATAACTAATTCCCGAAAATGCATCCCTTCCGGAAGCAGAATAAAGGATTCGTCCCGCAGCTGCTCCAATCTTACGTCTTTTGCTTTTGCAAAGGCATGATCCTTCGGAAGAAGAGCAATCACGTTTTCCGTAAATAATACATGTCCTTCTACTTTATCTACCTCTACCGGTACCGGAGCTAGGAGGCCCATGTTAAATTCACCATTGATCACTTCTTCAATTACATCATAATAAATATTCTGCTTCAGCTGAAAATTCGCATTTGGATATTCCTGCCGAAAAGAGGATATAGCTGTTGGCAGTGTGTAAGCAGCCATACTGATCGGATACGTTATACGAATGGTCCCCCGCTCCGGCTGCAAATATTCCTGAACTTCCTGTGTGGCGCTGTCAAGCATTTGTATTACCTGTTTCGTGCTTTCTAAAAAAACTCTTCCGATCGGTGTTAACCTTACCCTTCTTCCCTGCCTCACAAATAAATCCACCCCCAGTTCGGTTTCTAGATTTCCGATCTGACGGCTTACCGCAGACTGAGCCACATGCAGGGTTTCTGCAGCTTCCGTTATATGCTCCCGTTTTGCAACTTCCATAAAATAGTGCAACTGACGTATCTCCAATTCGTCCCTCTCCATTCATCGCATTTTGATATGTTTTTTATCGTTTATTTATATTGATCAGAATGATTCCCACCTTTTAAAATACATGTATATTGTTTATTTTACAAACATTGCAGTGTTTCCATGAGGAAAGGGGGGAGACAATGAAAAAGACAGGCTGGAGATTTTGGCAGGAACGCGTCATTCAGGAAGAATACACGAAACCAGAAATAGCAGAAAACCACCGCAGAAAGAAAATGGAACAAATTAATAGGAAATATCAGGGTTTTTACCTTCCAAAGGTTTCAAGAAAATAGAGTTGAATGTTTATAGGTTAAACCGGCCGGTTTTTTTACAGCTTTTCTTACATACACCTCCTCTCCCTCTCTATCATCTCATTATGGCATGAAACCAATCTCCACTTTATATTGTTTCTCTCTAGATCTAAATTATAAAATACAACCTAACAGATTTTTCAGCGGCTAAGGGCAATACATTTGTCTATCTGTGATAAGGAGAGGTTGGGATAGGAACATGGCAGGTACAGTTCATACAACGCAGACAGACCAGGCAATGGCGGAACAGCACATAGAAGACGTGTATCAAAAGGTGACGCACCGCAATCCAGGAGAAACAGAATTTCATCAGGCGGTCCGGGAAATATTCGATTCCCTGGTTCCTGTTTTTGCTGCGCACCCGATATACATGCATGAAAACATACTCGAACGGATGGCAGAACCGGAACGAATGGTTTCCTTCCGCGTACCGTGGGCGGATGACCAGGGGCATGTCCAGGTCAATCGGGGGTTCCGCGTCCAGTTCAACAGTGCGGCAGGACCGTACAAAGGCGGTTTACGATTTCATCCTACTGTGAATGCAAGTATTATTAAGTTTTTAGGGTTTGAACAGATTTTTAAGAATTCTTTGACGGGTCAGCCGATCGGTGGAGGAAAAGGCGGTTCCGACTTTGATCCAAAAGGAAAATCAAATGGAGAAATCATGCGCTTCTGCCAGAGTTTTATGAACGAACTGGCCCGACACATTGGTCCCAATGCCGATGTTCCAGCTGGTGATATTGGTGTTGGGGCGAGAGAAATCGGATATATGTTTGGACAATATAAAAAGATCCGCGGTGGCTTTGAAGCAGGCGTATTAACCGGGAAAGGTCTCGAATTTGGCGGAAGCCTGGGGCGTACAGAAGCAACCGGCTACGGCACGGTCTACTTTATGGAGGAAATGCTGAAAGAGAACGGAACTTCCCTGCAGGGACAGACGGTGGTAGTATCCGGATCTGGAAACGTCTCTATTTACGCGATGCAAAAAGCAGAAGAACTGGGAGCACAGGTAGTGGCCTGCAGTGATTCCAGCGGATATATATATGACCGAACGGGTATCCACATACCAACAGTCCGGGAAATAAAAGAGGAGCAGAGCGGCAGGCTGTCCGAATATGTCGCCCGCCATCCGGACGCCGAATATAATGAAAACGGCTCCGACATCTGGTGCATTCCCTGTGACATTGCGCTCCCATGCGCCACCCAAAATGAAATTGATGAAACCTCTGCAAAAGTTCTCGTAGCAAATGAAGTGAAGGCGGTAGGAGAGGGCGCCAATATGCCCTCTTCTCTGAAAGCGATCCACACCTTCCAATCCAACGGCGTCCTGTTTGGCCCCGCTAAAGCTGTAAATGCTGGAGGCGTTGCCGTATCTGCGCTGGAAATGGCCCAAAACAGCTCCCGGCTGTCCTGGTCTTTCGAAGAAGTAGATCATAAACTCCAGCAAATCATGAAAACAATCTATGAAAACAGCATCCGCGCTGCGGAGACTTACGGACGTCCCGGTGATTTGGCAGCCGGCGCCAATATTGCCGGTTTTCTAAAAGTAGCAGATGCCATGATCGATCAAGGCGTCATTTAACAGACCTGTTCCCCCGAACAGGTCTTTTTTTGTACCTCAAAGGTTATAGTCTCTTTCTTTTCTCATAGAATGAGTAAAAAAGGAGGGGACAAGTATGGCCGGCGCGTTATCGGCGTTACGTATTATCCGCTGTCTTACGGCTTTTGTCTTTATTGTTTCAGGCCTTATGAAAATCATCCATCCGGAAATATTAAACGGCGTAGATCTACCCTTTTCCCTAAACATCATGATGGCTGCAGCGCTGGTGGAAATATTCTGCGGGGTTCTCCTTGCTATTAACCAGCAGGTAAAAAATGCCGTGATTCCGTTGATTATTATTATTCTGGGCGCGATCCTGCTGACTAAAATCCCACTGCTCGACAACGGCATATTGACCTTTTTATTTGAAGCCCGGCTTGATATCGTAATACTTGGTCTGTTGGCACTGCTCTACTACAAACACCCCTGAACTTACGACTTCACTGCTCCATTTGTTAACCCGGAAATGAAATGTCTCGTGATTAACATAAAGGCTGCTAATACCGGAAGTACACTTAATGAGGTCCCAAGCATTATAGCAGGGATGTCATTTCCATAAAGAGTAGTTAAATTCGTCAGGGCAAGCGGGATCGTAAACCTATCGGTACTGTTCAACACAATCAGAGGCATCTGGAAATTCTGCCATGAATTTAAAAAAGATAATGTCGCTAAAGCTGCCAATCCCGGTCTGATTAAAGGTACAACAATCTGCCAGTAAACTCTGAACTCTGAGGCTCCGTCTAATGTCGCTGATTCATAGATTTCCTCCGGAATCGCCTGCCTGATAAATTGATACATCCAGAAAACCCCAAACGGATATGCGGCTGTCGGGATAATCAACGGCCAATGTGTATCCAGCCATCCGAACCAGCTCATTTCCAAAAACCATGGAACAATACCGGCTAACGGCGGTATCATAATAGCCACCATTACTAGATAAAAAAACCACTTATGTCCCGGGGCTTGAGAAAACCTTGCAAATCCATATGCTGCAAGGGAACATACAAACAAGATCAAGAGGGTATTGCTCAGGCCGACATAAATACTGTTCCATAAATTAATAAAGAAAGGGATCTGATCCGTCAGCCGTTGAAAATTCTCTACCAGTTCGGCTCCTGGAAGTATAGGGGGAGGAAACCCCGAAACATCCGGCTGAGAATTCGTTGAGAGAATAAACATCCATATTAACGGAAATATAAAAATCAACATGATCATAAACACTATCGTTTGAGCAAAGTACTTTTTGATATTTTTCATGCCGTCATCCTCCTCTTACGTTCTTCTACGGAGCAGCCTGGCATTCACCAATGTGACCGCCAGTATCATTGCAAACAAGACATACGACTGGGCCGCAGCCAATCCAAAATCAAAATATTCAAAAGCCGTTTCATACAAATACATGCCCATGCTCAAACCAGCATTTCCTACCCCTCCGGTGCCATCCGTTAAAACATACGGTTCATCGAATAACTGAATCGCCCCTACCGTTGCTGTGATGGAACTAACTAGTATGATCGGAAGCATAAGCGGAAGGGTTATATTTTTTATCATCTGCAATGGATTCGCTCCATCGATTCTGGCCGCTTCGTATAATTCATCAGGAATTGTCTGCAATCCGGCGATATATAAGATGAAATGGTAACCGGTCCATCTCCACACAATGATGAGTACAATCAGTGGTTTGATCCAAAACTCGGAGCGAAGCCATTCCTGGGTGAATCTACCCTCCATCAATAAGCTGATGACTGAATTCACCGCCCCGGAATTGGTGGAAAACACAACACTGATGATAATAGCTGTTAAGGCCGGGGCCACTAACAATGGAAACAGAAACACCACCCGGTAAAATCCCTTTGCCTTTTTAATATAATAATTTACTAAATAAGCCAGGATAAAGGCCAATCCAAGGGTGAATAAAGTGGAAAAAAACCACATGTAAATCGTGTTATAGATGGACTGCAGAAACAAAGGATCCTGAAACAATTGAACATAGTTGTCTACCCCTGCAAAAGCGGGCAGTCCCGCCCCATTCCACTTTGTGAAGCCAAGAAAAAAAGAGGAAACAATCGGAAAAGCGCTGAACAATAAAAATAGAATCATAAAAGGAGCAATACAAATGTAAAACGCTTTATTGTTTTTAATTTTTCTCCACGTATTCTTTTGAACGGGAGAAGAACCGTGTTTTTGTATAGTCATTACGGACCACTCCTACAACGGAAAATGTCAGGGAGGAAGTTCCCTCCCCCGAGTTTCTACTCTTTATTCCTGTCTTGCTTCAATCTCACTGACAGCCTGCTCCAACGCTTCATTTAGACTTCTATCCGACTCAGTAATATTACTTAACAGATCGTTTACTCCGCTTTCGGCGACAGGGTCGTTCACTGAAATAGAAGGAGCCTCCATATTATCGGCAACCTCTGCAAAAATCTCATTCGTTACCTGCCCGCCAAAAAATTCATTTTCCTGATTCATCCATTCATTGCTTAATGCCTCTTCATAGGCAGGATAAAGGGCATCCTGGGTATACATTTTTTCTAAGTTTTCACTATTCTGGGATACAAACTGAACAAATTCCCAGCCTGTCTCTTTCTTTTCGCTGTCCTTGACAATTCCAATAAAGTCCCCGCCGTCATTAAATGCACTCTGTCCTTTGTACTCCGGAGCATACGTCACCCCCCAGTTCCCTTCTCCTTCCGGGGAATTATTTTTCAAATACGCTTCAAACCAGTTTCCGTGAAAATAGGTCGCTACCGAACCATTCTGAATCGCTCCATTCCATTCTGATGAAAATTCCACATACGGAGAGAAAGCATCCATTTCATCCAGCTGCTCTACATAATCATAGGCATCCATGAATGTTTCATTATTAATCTGGAGGTTCCCCTCTTCATCATAGTAGGGAGTGCCGTTCTGCTGAATAATCGTATCTTTTACTTGATTGGGCGTGGAGATGGCCCACTTTTCTCCAGACGTGGATAACTCACCTGCCGCTTCCACATAATCATCCCATGTTTTCATTAATTCATGGACCTCGTCCGGGTCTGTGGGAAGTCCAGCCTCTGAAAATGCTTTTTTATTATAAAACATAGCTGCAGGAGCCGTATTTTTTGGCAAAGCGAAGACACTTCCATCATCACCTTCTACATACTCCCAGGTATAATCAACGTAGTCTGCCTTTAATTCAGCGGCATTATATGGCTCTTGATTTAAATTTTCGAATGTTCCCATTTCTCTGAAATCAGAAACGTTTGCTATTTCAACCATTGCTACATCCGGCCCTTCTCCGGCTGTTAAAGAAGTCCTAAGTTTTTGAGGGTATTCTTCTGATCCGAAAGCTTCTACCTTTACGTTAATATCGGGATGCTCTTCCTCAAACATTGGAATGGTAATGTTTTCGAAGGTTTGATCATTATTAGGCCACGTCCAAACTGTTATTTCTTCCTTCCCATCATCTGAGGAACTGCCTTCAGAACTGCCGCTTCCTGAACATGCCATCAACGTCAACCCAACCATGCTGATAATGCCTGTAAACAAAATTTTTTTCATCTTTGTCCCTCCATTTTAATAACGCATTTTAATTAGTGATCTCACTTTAAAAATACCTAATAATTCACCTACCGTTAGGAAAGCAGTTGGCTGAAATTCCCTGCTGTTCAAATAGTGCAGGATGGTTATAATCAAATAGCGGAATTCGGGCTTTTTGATCAGTTTGATATCCGTCAGATTAAACGTTGTCACAAACAACTTCCCTTTTCCAACTCTTCCTTCAAAAGCATAAGCAAGTCTTTTGGCACGATTAAAATTGTCAATCACTTCTATGATTGGATCCACCTGCGGCGTGAGATCCAGACTGATAGCCGGTGTGTTATCCACAAGATAAAACCAATTCCAGTTTGAGAATGGATCAAGAGAAAAATTCCGAAACGCCGGATGAGGATGATTTATTATTCCCATTGTGGTCCCGGTTTGTTCTGGGAACCACACATAATTCCAGAAAGTAGGGAGATATCTCGTGGGAATTTCCCCATGCTGATTGTTTTTCTCCGCCATCATCCAAACAGATCCCCCGTCTATCAAGTATTGCAGGACATCCCGAGATAACTGATTTGTTACAGCTGCATCGACATTGTTTTCTGCCTGAAAGCTGTGTTCATTAATCCCGATCGTATCTTCTACCCGGGCATCGTATAATATGGACCGTAAGTCAGGAATATTCGTCCAGATATGCTGTGTTTCAGGCAGCGGCAGCCTTGGGTAGGACCAAAAATCCCAGTCATTATAATAGGTCCTGGCGCCGATCCTTAATTCTGCTTTAAGCTGCCATTTAAAGCTGCGGCCCTCCGGTATCTCCCACTTGATATCAGCCAGTCTGGTAAGACCCTTTCCGCTGATGCGTAGTTCCCCGCGTTTTTCTTCACATACTGTTTTTCCTTTCTCGGAAATTATCCTCCATCTCACTTCCGCTGTTTCCACGTTACTTCCGAAATGGGAAACCTCTAACCCAGCCTGAAAGTGTTCTCCATTATAATAGGTCCGGCTGCCGCTTTGCATGAGCAGCACTGTTTGGTCATTAAATTGCCTGAACTCTTCCGCTGAAACAACCTTTTTATCGTCCCAAAAAACATCCAAAATACCGACAGTAGCATGGCCCTGTCCAGGAAAATCGCGGATATCGAGCAGTTGAATTCCGGACAATCCTGGCGTTCTGCGTGCTTTTTCCATCGTTTCTTTCAGGGATCGTACCAGATGGACACCGGAAGCCTCTATAAATTCATCCACCCTGTGTTCAAGATTTTTTGCTTTCAATGTCTCTATCGTCGTTTTCAGCCAGTTTGGTTTTAAGACACCCTGATATTTTTCTTCTTCTGCCGGATTCAGATACATCGTGAACTGCCCATGTTCATGGGCGATTAATGGTTTGTGTTCAAGCCTTGTGACCTCACGGTAATCCATTGTGGTCTCCGGACCAGCTGCATGATCAATATTATAAGGGGGATGCCAGTTTAGGGTGGGAATGAAAAAGTCTCCTTCCCGGTCATTTGCGGGAAGCTGGCCAAACCCTGTATTATCCGTGTAGATTCTTGTACTATCAAGTTCTCTGCCATAACGCACCAGCTCATTTAACTCTTCATGACCATCTTCTCCTATAAGTTCATTTCCCATCGAAAACATGACAAAGGAGGGGTGTCGTGTTAAAAGAGTTAATACATTTTCCAATTCGCTTTTCAAAAAGGACTGGACTTCAGCAGGAGCCTTCTTTTTTCTATTCAGGTAATACCTGCTCCAATGAGGCAGTTCCGCCTGAACGAGCATGCCCTCTTCATCCGCCGCTTCCCAGAATGGTTCCGGCGGCGTCCATCCATGTAAACGCACGTGGTTGAATCCAAACTGCTTCGCTTTTCGAAATTGATATCTATAATGACTCTTATCCCATACAGGATAACCAGTATTCGGAAAAACACAGCAATCCACATAACCGGCTAGAAAAACAGGGATATCATTTAATAAGAAACATTCGCTGTCTGTTTTTATTTCTCGAAATCCTGTTTGAAACTGCTTTGTCGTGTAAGGGATTTCATTTTTGAGTAATGTAAGTTTTACGTGGTATAGATAAGGTTGTGCCGGTGACCAGGACACCGCGTTCTGTCCTAGATAGACCTCGATTGATGCACGAGAATGGGTCAATGGAATTCTGTTCTCAGCAGCAATCTGACCATCCTCCTGAAAAACCTCTGCCTGCAGAGACCATCCTTCCTGATGAAAAGTTTCCATAGAAAAAGAGCAGTCAAATGTAATTGCATGACGGGAAAAATCAGAACGAATCAATTCTGTTTGAAAAGAAAATGGCGGCTGTTCCCTAATTTCAATTCCACCGGTAATCCCGCCCCAGTACGTAGAGGTATGATAAGAATGAATATGGCTTTCATGCAGGCGCAGCGCCATCGAATTATCGACTTTAATCACAATATGATGACGGCGGCCGGGGTGAATAAGAGAAGATATATCAAAACAATGCGGGGTGATGAGACTGTCATTCGTGCCTGCTGATTTTCCATCCACAAACAATTCCGTAAACCAGCGGACCCCTTTTATGACAAGATAACGGTGGTTTTCTTTCTTCCATCCTTGGGGAATGTCTATCTCTTTTACGTACCAGGCTGTCCCCTCATATTCCCTGTCTTTCTTCCACGTTCCAATCGGATCGTGATCGGACGTCTCCCCAAACCCCTGCTCTTCCCAGGAACCTGGAATCTGGATCGTATTCTCCGGTTTTTCTGCAGGTCTCTGATGCCAATCCTTACAAAGATCCGGATCTAAAGAAAAATACCATTCCCCGTTGAGTTGTAAAATGTCTGCTTCTTCTTTCATTTTGCCTGCCTCCTGTTCCAAGAACTAAATCAGCAATATTTTGAGTGATACAGCCGGGCTGCTACCCCTCCATCTAAAACTATGTTTTCACCCGTCATCATGCCGGCCCCTTCTGTACCTAAATATACGGCAAGGTTTCCTATATCTTCAGGAGTGCAATACGTTTTCAGGGCATGCAGGTTTTTCACCTCCCTTTCCACTCTTTCCTTATTGTTTGAGTCTTCCAGCCATTGTCTATAATGCGGAGTATCGGTAAATCCTGGACAAATAGCATTAACGCGAATCCCATATCTCCCCAAACTCAACGCAAGGCTTCGAGTCATCGCGTTCACCCCCCCTTTTGCCGCGGCATAAATTTCTGTGTCCGGCAAAGTGGCCACTGCATGATTGGAGGAAATGTTTATAATAGAACCTTTCTTTTGTTTTTTCATATAAGGAAGGACATGTTTACTGCACAAAAACGGTCCTCTTAGATCTATATTAATTAAATTGTCCCAGTCCTCAATGGTTGCATTCTCCAACGTCTCAAAAACGGTTATTCCGGCATTGTTAACCAGGATATCGATTCTTTCAAAAATATCAACGGTTCGGTTTACCATATTTTTAATGCTGTCCTCTGATTTCACGTCGGTTTGGATAAAATATACGTTTTCACTTTGCTGCCTTAATTCTTCCTGGGTCTTGACTCCTTCTTCCTGGTTACAATCAGCTATAATAATGTTGGCTCCTTCTTTCAGAAAACATTCTGCAATGCCTCTGCCAATCCCCCTCCCTGCTCCTGTTATAATAGCTGTCCGGTTCTCCAATCGTCTCAAAACCAAGCCCCTCCATTCTCCTTGCAATCCGGCGCATGTTATCTGTCTTTAATTTGAAAGCGCTTTATGTTATTTTTATTATAGTTAACTCACTTTAATAAAGTCAATGTTTTTTTAAAAAATAAGTGAATAAATCCCATTTGTTTTTTGGTGTTTTGTTTATTATAATAAACTTACTTTACAAAATAGCCAGCCTAATCTAAAGGAGAGAAATATATCATGTATAATCCCGCTCAAAAAATAAGCAAGGATATGATGAAACAAATGAATCAGAAATTAGTTCTCCGCATATTAAAAGAAAAGGGCTCTGCTTCCAAATCAGAGCTTTCTAAAATAACCGGGCTGACTCTTCCAGCTATAACCGACATCATGACAGAACTGGAACTTTATCAGGTCATCGAAAATCTTGGGGAATCCAGAATTAAAAGGGGCCGGTTCCCCACTCTGTTCCAACTGAAAAAAGAGGTTTTTCACGTGATTGGGGTTTCGATTCGTTCTGAATCCATCCGGGTAGGGTTATATAATATTTTAGGCGAAACGATGGCGTACACGGAAACTGCTCTACCGGAAAATACCGACCCTGAAACAATGATGGAGAGAGTGAATGAAGTCATCCAAGTTGTGATACAGAAATATGAGGTCGGCAGTTTAAATATATTAGGAATAGGTCTGGGTATGCACGGAATCGTTAATCCAATGGAAGGCATTTCTGTTTATCCGCCTCATTTACAATGGGAAAACGTGCCTATCCGGCAGTTACTGGAAAATAAAACAAAATTGCCCGTACTTGTTGATAACGACTGTAATTCATTGACCCTGGCGGAATATTGGTTTGGAAAAGGAGAAAATTTAAACTCATTTATTACGATTAACGTGGATTATGGAGTGGGGGCCGGCATTATGATTGACAGCCAGCTTTTTCACGGCAGAAATTACGGAGCGGGCCAGATCGGCCATACCATTATTCAGGATAACGGCCCCCTTTGCTCCTGCGGAAATTATGGATGTTTAGAAACCCTGTCCAGTGAACTCTCCATCGCCGGCCAGGCAAGGAGTAAAATAAAGCAAGGTTTCCCCAGTCTTCTGAAGGAACGTTATACTGATGTGAACCATGTAACCATAACGGACATCTATGACGCTGCCCACAACAATGACAAACTCGCCTCCAATATACTCGAAGAAGCTTCGCGGTATTTGGGGATCGGCCTTTCCACCTTAGCCAATGTGTTCAATCCCGAAAAAATTATTATTACGGGAGGGATCCTGCGGGGAAAACAATCGGTGATGGACCCGCTGATTGAATCCTTTTACACCCATGCATTAAAGACAAATGTGGAGGATTTCGAAATTACAACATCCGGACTGGGGGCGAAAGCGGACGTTCTCGGAGCTGCTACGTTATGGGTAGAACACGTTTTCAAAGGAGACTTTCCTTTATCGAAAGCGGGGAAAGAAGGAATAACGTAGGAAGCAGAGTCAAGCTCCTCTCTCACACTGAAGCTTTTTCATAAAAAGCCAGTCCTTCCCGTTCAATATGAGCTTTCAGCTTGTCATTGGGAAAGGCTTCATAGTGAAGAACATCCACATAATAGGGAATCGGTATTTCTTCCTTTAATATCGCCATAAGATAGAACGACCGATAGCTGTGATTATTTTTCAATCAGAGCATCAACGATTTCATCGAGCTGTGTGTCGAGCGCCAGTGGATCACTGAAATAATACGTATCGACATCATATTCATACACGTTGCCGTTTTCCACGGCCTTCAAGCTATTCCAGACATCAAGAGATTCTAATTCGTCTTTACGCTGACCACCATCTCCTTCTCCTACAGATTCTCCTCTTACTCCAAGAAAGATGTGATCAGCGTCTCCCAAGTATTCTGGAATCGTCTCCATGGAGATTTTTGCCCATCCTTCCTCAAAAGCAATCTCTTCCACTGGTTCGGGAGCGTTTAGCCCAAGTTCATTGTATAGAATTTCACCGCCGCGGCCGTAGGAATCTCCATACAAAAATACATCTTTTTCACTCAGTTCTATGAGAGCCACTGTTTCATCTTCTCCGATATGATCAAACAATTCCTTTTTTTTCGCAGCCACTGTTTCATCAAATGAATCCAGCCAGTCTTCTGCTTCTTCCTCCCTGTTTAAAATATCCCCCATCTCCAATAACAGGTCACGGTAGTTATAGCTGCCAAATGGAATGTATACCGTTGGAGCAATTTGCGACAACTGATCGTAACTGTCCTCCATATATGTAAATATGATATCCGGATTCACTTCCACCATTTTTTCAACGGAAACACTTTCTTTATCTCCGACAGCCTCCGTATTCTCTAAATCCTCTTCATAATAAGGCACATCAAAGACCCATCCCGCAGCACCACCCGGCTCTATTCCCAGCGCGAGCACATAACCGACATAAAATCCTGCACCGCCACAGCCACACGCTCTGGATTTTCCGGGATAGTTACCTCTCCTTTGTCTGTTTCGTACACACGGGTTTGTTCGTCCTGCACCTTATTGTCCTCCACTGTTTCCTGCTTGTTGTCCTCTGATTCCGCACTGCTCCCTGATTCACTGGTTTCCCCGTTTTCGCTGCCGCACCCACTGACAAACAGCAGTATCAAAACACCCAAAATTATCAACCGAGTAAGCTGCATGCTTTTCTCCCCCTTAAACCGCGTTATTATAATGATAATGATTATCATTTTCATAAATAAAGTTATCACTTTCTTAAAGAAAAGTCAAAGGGGGGAATAGCACGATAGATTTGCACGTCTTTTCCTATTTTACAAAAAAGTATTTATATCACGGCTGTTGATTACCCAAATATAAGAAGCGCTTTTGTTTGACTCCGCCTTTCTTGCTCGCTTTCCGCGGGCGTCGCCTCAGCTACCGGGAAAACCACCCGGTGATCTTCGGCTGACGCTTCTCCCGCTGGAGTCGAGCAAACGGCTCCGTCCAACGAAAAAGAAGAGGAGATTAGCGCTTTGATCACTAATGCCCCCTCCTATAGAACCCTTTTCCATTCCTTTATATGGTAAAGCAAAAGGCGTATATTTATACATTATTTACATACATACAGTATGTATGTTATTGTAGTGTAAAGATGAATAAGGGGTGTGCTGAATGAAAGTGAATAGTATTTATCCAGTCATTATGACAGAGGATGTTGAGAGAACAGCTGGTTTTTACCGGACATATTTTGATTATTCCGTTGTTTTTGAAGCAGATTGGTATATGAGCTTAAAAATGGAAGGGTCGAACCACGAATTAGCAATTCTGGACCAGAACCATGAGACAATACCAGCAGGCTTTGGAAAGCATGCTCAAGGCCTGATTCTTAATTTCGAGGTTGATGATGTTGATCAGCTCTACAAAACATTCATACAAGAAATGGAATTACCATTACTCCTGGATATTCGTAATGAACCTTTTGGTCAGCGGCACTTTGTTACAAGTGATCCAAACGGGGTACTGATTGATGTAATCACAGTTATTCCACCAAGTGAATCGTTTGCGGATCAATACCGAGAAAGGGTATGAGAGGAAGAATACATTGGGTAAATATATTCCACTGAAATTGTATTTTGATGAACAATTAGCTGTGCGTTTATCTCAATTAATAAAGCCTTATGACCCACATTTTCCCACAGATTCTTTCCTCTTCAATGTTTCAAGAGAGGTGCAGGACAAAGAATTAAAGGCCAGGGTGGAAGTATTCGCAGACGAACTTAAAAACCATCTTCCTCATGACTATAAAGAAGCCTTGGCCATTTTATTACATGTATTAGGCCCGGAAAATGAAACAGAAGAAGGAATGTTTACAAAGGGATATTTTCTCATGCCTGTTGCTTTCTTTGTGGAGCGATATGGTCTTCATCACTTTGACACGTCCATGCAGGCAATGGTTGAAATCACCAAACGCCATACATCTGAATACGCGATACGGCCTTATTTATCACTGGACATTAAGCGATGCCTTCTGTATTTTGATGAATGGATAACAGATTCCAATGCTCACGTCAGGAGGCTGGTCAGCGAAGGGACCCGGCCACGGCTGCCTTGGGCAAAAAGGATATCTCCTATTAATAATGATCCTCATCACAATCTGTATTTATTAGAAAATTTATTGGATGACCCCTCCCCATACGTACAAAAATCTGTTTCTAACCACATCAATGACATCACCAAAGACTATCCTGATGTGGCAATAAATTGGATCAAAAAATGCAGCCAACATAAAAAAATGAATAGTCACGTCATGAAACATGGATTAAGAACATTGATCAAGAAAAAGGACATGGAGGCCATGAAGCTTATGGCCATGTTGGAAATTTATTGAACCAAAGGAGTAAACTTTTGAAGAAAACCAGAACGGAAACCAACCAGACAATACAACGTGTTATAGAGATATCCAGGCAACAATTCACGGAAAAAGGGTATGCAAATGTGGCATTAGAGGAAATTGTAAACGAAGCTCAATTAACAAGGGGCGTGATTTATCATCACTTCTCGAATAAAAAAGGGCTCTTTTTGGCAGTGTTTGAAGAGGTGCAAAAAGATATAGGAAAACAAATAGAAATAGAAGCTATGAAAAGTGATGATTTGTGGGAACAACTCTTAAACGGCTGCCGGGCCTTTCTTGTATCCGCCTCGGAAACACAAAATCAGAGGATATTGTTAATAGATGGACCCGCCGTGTTAGGCTGGGATACCTTTAGAAAAATGGATCAAGAATATGCGATGAACTCGTTAAAAGAACATTTGCAGCTTTTGTTAGAAGAAGGGATAATCAGTCCCGTCTCCTCCATTGATGCTTTGACCCATTGTCTTTCCGGTGCTATGAACGAAGCGGCACTTTGGATTGCTGAAAGTTCAAATCGTCCGAAAACCATTCAAGAATCGATGGATACTCTACAAACCCTGCTCAATGGATATAGAATGTAATTGAAGAAATGTTCATATAACATTGATCCCCTATATTAATCTTAACTTGACCTGCTCTTTTACAACTTCACAACAAAAAATCTTCCAGCCTGTCTAAGTCTGGAAGATTAAAAAGGGTTTCATGATAGGATCCTTAGTCATATATCATACTCGGTAAATAGGTAGACAATGAAGGAGCAAACGTTATGACTAAAAGGGCTGTAATCAAAACGAGAACAAAAGGCAAGGTTCCTTTTATCACATTGGTCAGCGGCAAGTCACTGATACCGGCAGCTACAAATAGGTTCAAGCCAAACGGTGGTGTCAGCATCCCTATGGCCAGGTTCACAATCATAATAATCCCAAAATGAACTGGACTGATTCCTATCTCCATTACCATCGGCAGAAACAGCGGAGCCATTACCAAAACGGCTGCACTTGGATCCATAAACATCCCCACCACCAGCAGAACAGCCGTGATCAATAGAATAACAAGCACAGGATTTTCCGCAACTTCCAGAATCGTTGACGCTATTTGATTTGGTATCTGTTCCATTGTTAAATACCAGCTGAATACTTTGGCACTGGAGATAACAAGCATCACCATCGATGCGATGACGACCGATCGCTTGGTTACAGCGAACAAGGTTTTCAGATTTAATTCACGATAAATAAAGAATCCAATCAATAAGCTATAAACAATCGCGACCACAGCAGCTTCTGTCGGTGTAAATATGCCAAAATAGATACCGCCCAGAACAATCAGAGGCATAAAAATACCCCATACCGCATTTTTAACAGCAGCAGCGACTTCTTTAAAATGTGGTTTTTTATCCGGCGTATGGCCTTCTTTTTTCGCAATATAGTAACTGACCACAATCAAACTCAGCCCGATAAACAATCCTGGAATCACCCCGGCCATGAATAGCTCGCTGATGGATACTTCTGCGATGACCCCATACACTAACAGGGTAATGCTCGGCGGGATGATAATACCAAGAGAGCCTGCGGCACACATTAACCCCACCGAGAATCTGCCGGAGTACCCGGAGTCGCGAAGAGATGGAATCATCACGCCGCCTATGGCAGCCACGGTGGCAGGACTAGAACCGGACAGCGCGGCAAAAAACATCGAGGAGATAACACCAGCTATCGGCAGACCTCCCGTCGTCCAGCCTACCAGTTTTCTTGCCATTTCAATTAAACGCTTTGACGTTCCTCCGGCCAGCATTAAATCACCGGCAAAGATGAAAAAAGGGATCGCCATCAGAGAAAACGAATCAATCCCGGCAAACATGGTCCGTGCTACATTATCGAGTGAATTCCCGGCCTGCAATACCGCATAAATACTTGTAAGGCCGAGGGCTGCCGCTATCGGGGTACTTATCAGCAGCAGGACAAGAAAGATGAAGATAGTTATCATAAACGTTTCTCCCCTTCCATACCCTCTTCCTTACTTAAGGAGACTTTTTTCCAATCTTCGAGCAGCAATTGCAAAAAACGTAGACCCATCAACAGGCCGCCGATTGGGATAGCCAGATAGGGAATATACATAGGAATTTCGAGGGCTGGAGTAACATTCATATATTGCGTCACGTTTTTTATCATCTGCCACCCTGAGACAGTAATCAGCACACAAAAAAGGATACCCATGGAGGAAGCAGAAATAGATAGCATTTTTTTGATCCGGGGAGGAACATAGGAAAAGAGCACGTCCACTTTCGCATGAGCTCGTTCTCTTACTGCAATACTGCTTCCTATAAAAATAAACCATATGATTAAATACCTTGCCATTTCTTCGGTCCAAATAAGAGAATAATTGAAGACATAACGAAGAACAACTTGTACAAACACTAAAAAGGTGGCTCCGAGTAACGTGACAAAACCAAAATATTCTTCTGCATGATTTAGTAACTTATTGCATGTACGCATCATGACCGCTCCTATTCTATTTCAAAAGGGCTAACGTCCTGCAGCTGTCAGTCTGGGGCTTTAAGAATATTTTAATAGGGAAGGGGAAAGCCGGACATCACTTCTCTTCCGTCGACAGCATGGACGTCCGCTTCCCTTAGTGAAGCCCTTCCCGTACTACTCTACTAATTCAATAATGTCATCCGCATCTTCTACTTCTTCCCTATACACGTCATATACTTCTTCTGTCGCTTCCATAAACTGCTGTTTCTGCTCTTCTGTCAACTCCGTAATTTCCATATCGGATTCTTCCACCACCTGGCGATATTCCTCTTCGTCCTCTGCTGCTTTCTCCCACTGCCACTCGGTTGTTTCCTCCGCTGCCTCATCCACCGCCTGCTGCAGCTCTTCGGGCAGTTCTTGATAAAATTGATCACTGATCATCAGAACGTAACCCATGTACCCATGCCCGCTGTACGTCATATAATCCTGGACTTCGTAAAAATTCTGGGTCACGATATTGGATAATGGATTTTCCTGTCCATCTACCGTCCCCTGCTGCAGGGAAGTGTACAATTCCGAAAAATCAATCGATACGCCGCCGGCGTTTAAGGCATCAAACTGCGCCGAAATTAACGGGCTCTGCGATGCTCTCATTTTTAACCCATTCATATCGTCCGGTGTTTCAATCGGGCGCTCGGAATTGGTAAAATGTTTAAAGCCCCCGTCCCAGTATCCCAGTACTTTCACTCCGGCTTCCTGAATGTAGCCATTTAATTTTTCTCCCAGTTCTCCGTGCATGGCATCAAACGCATGATCCTTGTCTTCAAATAGATAAGGCAGATCAAATACTTGGTATTCCGGGGCAAAGGAAGGAAGTACTCCCGTAAATGGAGCGTTCATCTCCACGGTCCCGGACTGCATTTGTTCAATAATCTCCCGGTCACTTCCCAGCTGAGAATCCGGAAGGACTTCCACTTCTATGTGGCCGCCTGTTTTTTCCTCCAACAGTTCTCCAAAATGCTCTGCCGCCTGTCCTTTTGCAGTATTTGGTGATACTACATGCCCAAAGGTAATTTCGTATTCTGCTTCGGCGGATGTCTCTCCTTCCGCACTGCTTCCGTTTCCGTCCTCCTGCTTCTCTCCGCCGCTGCTCTCTTCCCCGCAGGCCGTTAAGCCAAGCAGCAGTACGGCGCTCACCGCAAACATACCAACTCTTTTCATGACAACTCTCCCTCCCATCCCTCTACTAAAGAGATTATATCTTTAATAGACATTCTATTTTGAAGCGGTTGCAATCATTCCTATCATTTAGAGAACACCCTTCTCATTTTAGGAACAAAAAAAGTCTCCTTCCGTATGGAAAGAGACTAGAGATGCTATTTTTTAATCCATTACTTTGCACATGTCATTGGTAAAGGCGACGGGATCTTCTACAGGCAGGCCTTCGATCAACAGGGCCTGGTTGTAGAGAAGATTGGTATAGAGTTTCAACTTCTCTTTGTCGTTATCATACGCCTCTTTGAGAGAACTGTAGACATCGTGATTAATATTGATTTCCAGTACTTTGTCGGCTTTGATGTTTTGATTATCCGGCATGCTGGAGGATTTTCTCCATTTCAATGGATACTTCTCCGTCGGCGGCAAGGCAGACGGGATGACTTTTCAGACGCTTAGAAGCACGAATGTCTTTCACTTTGCCGTCAAGCTGATTCTTCATTTCTTCGAACAGACTCTTATTTTCTTCCTGCTCGGACTTTTCCTGTTCTTCCTCTTCCTCATCTTCAATACCAAGATCACCACTGGCCACGGACTTGAATTGCTTGTCATCATAGGACATCATTGTTTTAATTGCAAATTCATCGATGTCCTCTGTGAAATAGAGGATTTCATACCCTTTGTCCCGGACCATTTCGGTCTGCGGCAGTTTCTCGATACGGTCGATGGAATCTCCGGTAGCATAATAGATATACTGCTGATCTTCCGGCATTCTTTCCACATATTCAGCAAGACTGACCATTTTCTTTTCCTTCGAGGAATAGAAAAGCAGCAGGTCCTTTAAGTCATCTTTATGACTGCCGAAGTCCATCTGAACCCCGAATTTCAGCTGCCGGCCGAAAGATTGGAAGAATTTCTCATAGTTTTCGCGTTCGTTTTTGAGCATGCCCTGCAGCTCTTTACGAATCTTATTTTTAATATTTTTCGCAATCAGACGGAGCTGCCGGTCATGCTGCAGCATTTCCCGGGAAATATTCAGCGATAAGTCTTCAGAGTCCACAATTCCTTTGACAAAGCTGAAATAATCAGGAAGCAGATCAGCACATTTCTCCATAATCAACACACCGTTGGAGTACAACTCCAGGCCCTTTTCATAATCATGGGTGTAATAATCAAACGGCGGCTGTTCCGGAATAAATAGAAGCGCCTGGTAGCGGACCTGACCGTCAATATTAAGATGAATATGCTTCAGCGGTTTATCAAAACCGTAATGCTTTTCGGAATAAAAGGCCTCATAATCTTCCTCAGTCAGCTCGTCCTTGTTCTTTTTCCAGAGCGGGATCATATTGTTGATCGTTTTTTCTTCCGTCACTTCCACAGTTTCTTCTTCCGTATCCTCCTGCGGCTGCTGCTCGGTTACTTCCATTTTAATTGGATAACGGATGTAGTCGGAATATTTTTTGATAATAGACTGAAGCCGGTTGTCATCCAGGAATTCATCATAGCTTTCTTCTTCCGAGTTTTCTTTAACTTTTATATAAATTTCTGTCCCATGCGTTCCTTTGTCCGCCGGATCGATCGTGTATCCTTCTGCACCGTTGGATTCCCATTTAAAGGCTTCTCCGCTGTCGGCCGATTTTGTATACACCGTCACCGTATCAGCTACCATAAATGCAGAATAAAAACCGACACCGAACTGGCCGATGATGTCGTGCCCGTCTTCAATTTCATTTTCATTTTTAAATGCGAGTGATCCGCTCTTTGCAATGGTTCCAAGGTTTTCTTCAAGTTCCTCCCGGGTCATGCCCACTCCGGTATCCTCGATTTTCAGGATACGGTTCTCCTGATCCGTACTCACCTTTATGTAAAAATCATCCGGGTTAAAGGTGATAGAATCGTCGGTCAAGGCTTTATAATACATTTTGTCAATCGCATCACTGGCATTGGAAATTAATTCCCGCAGGAAAATTTCCTTCTGCGAATAAATCGAGTTAATCATAATATCGAGCAGACGTTTCGATTCCGCTTCAAATTGCTTTGTTGCTGTCATGAGAATAGTCCCTCCTTGCAAATTCCGACAATTTTTTAGCACTCTGCTTGTCCGAGTGCTAATTAACCCAATTCATATTTTAACGATTCCTGCGGCTATGTCAAGAATTTCAAAAGAAAAAAAGGAGCTCCTCCACAAATGGAGCAGCCCTTTGAAAATTCGTTCGGAGATCTTGTCCGCAGAAGAAGGTGTCATCTTTGGAGCGATCGATTTCCTCCTCGGCCCGGATTAGATCAAATAGTTATTCCTCCAGATCATGCTTTAACATAGAAATTACTTTTGCCGCCTGGGCCCGGGTGCTTGCTTCTTTAGGCTGAAACATTCCGTCCCCGGTGCCTGTCATCCATTCGAGACCGGCTGCTTTTTCCACCGAATCATGAGCATAGCTGCTGATGCTGTCTCTATCGTTATAAGAAATCTCCGCTGCTTCTGCAGTTTCCCCGGTTTGGTATTCGTAAGCACGTACCAGCATAGCCGCCATCTGCTCTCTGGTGATGGAATCCTGCGGGACAAATCTTCCGTTTGTTTTTCCGGTCGCAATTCCGGCCTCATACACCGCCTTTACTTCATCTGCCGCCCATTCCGGCACGTCTTCAAAAACGCCATCCCGGTCCGAATCCTGTTCCAGGTCGAGCGCCCGGCTGAGCATGACCGCGAACTGAGCCCGCGTTACCTCTTCGGAAGGAGCAAATGTGCCATCCGTCCGGCCGGTTACAATGCCATTTTCCTGAAGTTCTTTAATATGGGGATAGGCCCAGTAATCTTTGTCGATATCCTGAAAGACCGACCCGTTTTCTCCAGTCTTTCCGGACAATTCATACACCGCGATGGTTCCGGACATTTCGTGAGTCGCTGCCAGCAGTGCTTCTCCCGTAGAGCTGTCAGAAGCAGAAATAAAGGTTAATCCCTCCGGAGCCACATCACCGGCTATATCCTCGGAGAAATCACGGCTTGACATCATCGTAACAAACGAAGCATCCGCCGGATCCGTTATATCATAGACCATCACGGCACTGAAGCGTTCCAGCGCGGTAAATGCATAGGTTGTTCCATCCACCTCTCCGGTCACGGTCGTCTCCGGTTCCGGGCCTTTCGCATCACTGCGCCCGTTAAATTCTAATTCATCGTTGTTGGTATTAAAATGCTCCGGCAGCGCTTCCGCTGTAATTTCTTCTATCTCCGAGCCGCTGTCATAAACAAGATCCATCGTTTCTGCGTCAAAAATGGAAAAACTGCGGGCACCGTAAGAATAAAGTGCTTCGTACGTGCCATCCACTTCTCCGTTTTCTGCAGTGATTTCGGTATCTTCCATTTTTTCGAGAAGCCCGTTTTCGATCCTCTCATCCAGCTCTTCCTGGGTGTATCCTTCATAATGATCGGCATTCAAGTCTATCGAGTCTATAATATCTCCGATTTCCACCTCTTCCGAATAGGCCTCATAATCCCGGGCGTCTCCTTCATTCGGTGTGACAATATAAGTCTGCCCGTCTGCTGTAAATGTATCGATGGCGTCCGGCATATACAGTCCCAGCAGCGGAAGGGTTTCGATTTCCATGCTGCCGTTTTCCACCCCATCCAGCTCATTGCCGGGCACCGAATGATCTTTCACACCAAGCCCTTTCACGCTGTCTATTGTTTCGGTTTCAAGATTGATTTCAGCGATGGCGTTGTTTTCCTGCAAAGCGGCATAAGCCGTACGGCTGTCCTCCGTTATCGTGATATATTCCGGCTCCAACTGCTGCAGCACGGTTCCTCTTGAACTCGTCCTTACACTTTCATCCAGTTTGTCCTCTGAAAAAGATAGGGTTTTCGCTTCAGCCGCCGGACTTCCCTCCATAATATCAATGATAGAAATCGACCCTTCCGGATCCACCCTGTAATCATCACTCGGTTCTCCTTCATTCGCAGCGAGAAGTTTCGTGCCATCCGGAGTAAACGTTACCATATCCGGCAGCGCTCCGGCCTGCACCGCTTTTATGTATTCTCCATCCTTTGTCAAAAACACGACATAGCCGGGATCTGTTTTCGGGGCACTGACCACGGATAAGGCGATCAAGTCTTCGTTTGGATGAGCGGCCACACTCGTAATATCGTCGACTTGTTCTAGCCCAAACTCCGACACCTGAATCCGCTTCCTTGATTCAAGCTGCTGATATTGTCCGGAGCCTAACGAAGAAAAAGAAACAATATCAAGTCCTGCTTCGGCTCCATTCGTAATGAATGCTTTTTCCGATCCAGCATCATAGGCCATTATTTCTGTACCGCCCTCCCCTGCCATACTGTCATACTGGGCGATTTGTGAAACACTAAGTTCTTCCTCTCCATACTGAAAAAAGGAAGACGTTTCCGCAAGTACAGCGGAAGGGGAAACGGCTGTCAGCAGGAGACTGCCTGCTGCCGTAAACCTTAAAAATGATTTTTTCATTACCCTTCACATCCTTTTCCTAGCATCTCCCTGCATTGTAAGAAAAGAATGTGAAGAGATTATAAATATATTATTTAATTTACTCTAATTTTTCGTAAAGAAAGCTCCGGAACACAAGTCTGAGGGATGCCCGTCTTCGGCTCCACCTGACACCTGCAGTGTTTTTCAGCAGTTGTTTTATCTCATTGATATATCGATTCACGTGCTGCAGCCCCCTTAAATGAGAAAACATCCCCTGTATCACTGGGATCCATGTCAGAAAACATTGGAACTTCTCTGTATTTAAGCAGCTATTGTATTCCCAATTTTCCACTTCTTCAATTCTGGGACTTTTGACTTCTTTGTGAAAGCATCCCCATTCCTGATAGGAATACAAAAAATTCTAAAATATTTTACACTTTTCTATAACTACTGTAAAATTATCTAAACACTTATACAGAAGGAGCATCCTATCTATGCGGCATCATCTTCCTGAACTGCGGGAACTCGTTGATGAAAACGTGCAAATCTTCACGACTTGGGAAGACATTCGATCTGCTTTTCGTGAGGGACATTATCGGGAAATCATTTATTTTTATAATGAAACCTATTATGTATGTCTCTGCGGGGGCTCAACAAATGTACAGCTGACAAAGGAAATCATTTTGACTTTTTCTACAAAACTGCCTGTATTAACTTCGTCCGCTTCTTTAGAAGAACTTCTTTCTGTATGCAAAACATCGGAAAAAGCTGTGGTAATAAATAAGTTCGGCCAAACAGAAGGAATATTGGATATCAAACAGGCTCTCTTTGCTTTTCACCATTCCTACTCCTATCTGAAGGCATATTTCGATACGATGATAGACACAATGGATGCCTCTATTTCAATGATTGATGAACACGAACGGACCGTCGTCTGGACGTCCGGGGCGGAACAGATATTTTCCATTAAAAAAGAAGACATTCTGGGGAAGCCGATGACGGAATTTTTCCAGGAATCCATGTTAAAATGCCGAGATTCTCTCTATTCCGGAAAATCCTATCAACGATTTCAGCACCAGCCCCGCCCCGATTTATTTGTACTTATCAATGCCAAACCTATTTATTTACATGAAGACATCGTCGGAGCGGTTGCTGCTGAGGTGGATGTCACCAGTCATGTGCAGCTTCACCGGGAATTGTTTCAGGCGAACCAGAAAATCAGCGATTTGGAGCAGAAAATGCAGAATCTGAACGCTGAACCTGATCCCTTTATGATGATTAATGGCAATAGCAAGGAACTGGATGAGGTGAAAGAAAAAATTAAAAAGGTATCTTCTACGGAAGCAACGATCCTTATTTACGGAGAAACGGGGGTAGGGAAAGAGTTATTCGCTAAGGCCGTTCACCAAATCAGGGAACCAAAATCAGCTCCCTTTATTGCTATTAACTGCGGGGCCATTTCCCCGACCTTGTTTGAAAGTGAGCTGTTTGGGTATGAAAAGGGCGCTTTTTCCGGTGCCTTAAATAAAGGAAAGGCGGGAAAAATTGAGCTGGCTAAAGGCGGCACCCTGTTTCTTGATGAAATCGGAGAACTTCCGTTTGACATGCAGGTGAAATTTTTAAGAGTGCTGCAGGAAAATTATTATTTTCCCGTAGGCGGAACAAAAGAGTTAAAAGTAGACTGCCGTATTGTGGCAGCCACTAACAAGAATCTTGAAAAGTTAGTGGATGATGGCAGGTTCCGGGAAGATCTGTATTACCGGCTCAACACCATTCCATTAACGATACCGCCGCTGCGGGAACGTCGGGATGATATTGTAGACATCGCTCATTTATACCTGTATGAAATAGCCAGTAAATATCAGCGGCAGATCGAACTGATCTCCCCGGAAGCTATGCAGCTGTTAATGGAATATTCCTGGCCCGGTAACATAAGAGAACTGAAAAATGTGATCGAGCACATTGTCGTATTCAGCTCCAATCAAGTCGTCGAACCAAGAGATCTTCCTGACCGGCTGCACCAGAATCCTGGACCTACCTCTCCTTCTATGGAAGAAAACAGCAAAGCACCTTCAGTTCCTCTGCTGTCCCTGAAGGAAGAAATGGAACGACATGAAAAATCGATTATCCGCAAAGCTCTCGAAAAAGAACAGGGCAGCCGCAACATGGCTGCGAAAACACTGGGGGTCTCCAGGGCCACCCTGTACAATAAATTAAACCGGCATCATCTGGAACATTTATAATACACATAGATCGAGCCGCATCTGTCCTACAGATGTGGCATCATTTTTGCATTAAAAATAGGCAGACCCATTATAGAAAGGATGAGAAAGGGATGGCTTATTTCGACGGAGTATATATTGCCTTGATTACTCCTTTTGACGAGAATCAAGAAGTCGATTATCAACGACTGCAGACATTCTGCAAATGGTTAATTGATCAGGGGGTGGATGGTTTAATTCCGGGAGGATCACTTGGCGAGTACGCCACCCTCGAAGAAACAGAACGGGTTAAGGTGGTTGAAACAGTAATTGAAGCTGCTGCCGGCCGTGTCCCTGTTATGGTGGGGACCGGCGCTCCTTCAACCAGGCAGGTGACGAAGTGGGCCCGCCACGCCAAAGATGCAGGAGCGGCCGGCCTGATGGCACTTCCGCCCATCAACTATAACCCGATGAAACACGAAATACTCGCTCACTATGAAGCCCTGTCTGATGTCGGCCTGCCCGTTATAGCCTATAACAATCCTCACGATTACCCGACAGATCTCACACCGGAATTGCTGAAAGAAATCGGTCAATTTGAAAATATTGTTGGGGTTAAGGAATTTTCCGGTGACGTCCGGCGCGTGCACGACATCTTAGAAAAAACAAATCTGGAGGTAATGATCGGCGTAGATGATTTAGCCTTTGAAGGAGCGTTATCCGGAGCCACCGGCTGGATTTCAGGCGTCCCCAATGCCCTGCCAGTGGAAGGCTGCGAGCTATTCCACTATGGCAGAAAAGGGGAAATCGAAAAAGGGCTGGCTCTGTATCGAAAATTATTGCCGTTGTTTCATTATGATGCCAATCCGCAGCTCGTTCAGTCCATCAAATACATGGCAAAACTTGCCGGACAGGACTGCGGCCCGACACGCCCGCCGCGTCTGCCGCTCCCGGATGACTACTATGCCTCCATCAAAGCAGATTTCCATTATGCAAAAGGAACAACCATCTCTCAGTAAGGAGGTTTCTTAATGATTACAGCCGTCAGTATAATAAACGGAAAAGAAATGCAGGAAACCGTTGGTGAAAAACAAGTATGGAACCCGTCCGATCTCACCAGCCAAGTAGGAACCATCATGTACAGTCCAAAAGAATCAGTAAGGAAGGCGGAACAGGCTGCCGTTTCTGCCCAGAAAGAATGGGGCGCAAAAACTGGCGCGCAAAAAAGCCAGCTGCTCTATCAACTGGCGGATGCCATCAGTACCCATGCCGCGGAAATCGCTGCAGCCGGAAGTGACGAAATGGGAAAGCCGATCACGGAAATGAAAGGAGAGGTACAGCGGGCTGTTCAACTTTTCAAATATTACGCGGCGGAAGGTGTCCGTCCCGATGGAGATACGATACCATCCAGCGCCCCGCACGTGCTCCAATATGCAAAACGTGTCCCACTGGGTGTTGTCGGCGTGATTACCCCATGGAACTTCCCGGCAGCGATCCCTGTATGGAAAATAGCCCCGGCCTTGATTTGTGGGAACGCTGTAATCTGGAAGCCGGCAGAAAACGCATCATTAACTGCATATAAAATGATGGAAGTGTTTAAAGAAGCCGGAGTGCCGGATGGTCTGATTAATCTCCTTATCGGCCGAGGCCGGGAAGTTGGGCAGCACCTCCTGGAGGAGGCCTCCATAGATGCCCTCAGCTTCACCGGCTCTACCGAGGTTGGCAGAAAGGCAGCGAAAACGTGCGCAGCACGCAATATTAAGTATCAAACAGAAATGGGCGGGAAAAATCCAGCGATTGTATTAAAAGATGCAGATATGAAAAAAACAGCTGCAGCCCTTCTCAGTGGCGCCTTCCGTTCTGCCGGGCAGAAATGTACCGCCACCAGCCGGGTCATTGTGGAAGAGGGTGTAAAAGAAAAACTGAAAGAAGCTCTGCTTCAGGAAATGCAGCATGTGCAGGTTAAACCAGCCCGAGAGGAAGAAGCCTATTCCGGCCCTGTGGCTTCAAAGGAACAGTTTGAAAAGGTCAGGCATTACCACGCGCTCGCCAAAAAAGATGGAAACGTGATCGCAGAAGCAGATATTCCAAGCCAGCACGGCTACTTTATTTCTCCGCTTATTGTAGAAGCCATCGACACCAGTCATGAGCTCTGGCGGGAGGAAACATTTGGTCCTATTATCGTGCTTGTTTCGGCGTCGGATACCCACGAGGCCATTTCCCTTAGCAATGATACAGTATTTGGTTTAAGCGCTTCTGTTTTCACCAACAATCTATCAGAAGCCCACCGCTTCCTCGAGGAAACAAATGCCGGTATGGTGCGGGTCAACCAGGAAACCGCCGGTGTCGAATATCAGGCTCCTTTTGGAGGCATGAAAGAATCCAGTTCCCATACGAGAGAACAGGGACAGGCGGCCCTGTCTTTCTACAGTGAAACCAAGACCTGCGCTGTCAACTACGGATGGCAGCTGTAAAAAAGGGCAGCCCCTGTCTTGCAGGGACTGCCCTTTTTATCTATTCCTTTGCCGCTGCTGATTCTTTGACATAATTCTGCCACAGCTCGTGCATTTTTTCTCTTCCCTTTTTAACCTCCGGGTGAAACTGAATGAGCGCTTCCGCCCTGATCCGTTTTTCATTTTGCACACTCTGGTGCAGTTTCTCCTCTATGTCCCTGGAAGTACCGTTTACAGCTTTCCCCATTGATAAGCCAGCCGTTTCCCCTTGGACCATCGCTATTTTCGCCGATTCAATCCCGGTAATATTTCCTGCAACAAACAATCCCTCCACCGGCGTATGCATCGTTTGGTTGTGAAGCGGGATATGTCCGCCCAGTTCCGGAATAAGATAAAACGGACAGCCTGCCACCGCTGCCAGTTCCACCAGGGGATATAATCCGCCGGAAATACAGACAAAATCCACCTCTTTCCTGTACTGCTCCTCTTCCTTAATAATTCCTTCCGCGTTGATGGACGAAATAAATCCGCCCTTCACCTCGTTCTCCCCAATAATCTTTGTGACCGTTTTATCAAAATGAATGGGAATGCCCCAGACAGACAACCCTTTTTTGGGATAAAATTGAATAGCTTTCTGCCTCGTCCATTGGTTCACCAGAAATCTGCTTCCCACCCTCAGGAGAAAGGAAGGAGCCAAATGGGCCATGCGCTGCATACCGGCGAGTATCTGTTCAGGAGTTTCCATCTGCCGGAACTTCTTTTCATAGGGAGGAATATAAATACCTTCTATCTCCACGCCGGCGAGCTGCAGTTCTCTTGCGATTGCCATCGTCAACGGATTAATCCCTATAATGATTCCTTTATTGCCCGGTGTCACCCGGTGCACATTCGTCATGACCTGCGCAGCTCCAATAGACATGACGCCCGGCAGAGTCCATCCGCTTATCGGAAGCGGTGTTTCAGCCGCGCCGGCAGCAAGCAGTAAGCAGCGTGATTCCCAGGTTCCTTCCGATGTTTCTGTCACCCACCGGTTTTCCTTTTCGATATGATAAACGGTTGTTCCTAAACGTATATGGACCCCGCTGTTTACCGCGTCCTCATATAATCGATCAGCTTCCTCAATCCCGTTCCACCATACTCCTTTCTTCTCTTCATGCAGCTGGCCAAGCAGGCGTCCTCCCGGTTTCATGAATTCATCCAATACTGTCACACGCAAACCGCAGCGGGCTGATTGAATTGCCGCGCTTAAACCGGCAGGCCCTGCGCCGATAATAACGACTTCCGCTTCGTTCATCTTTCCCTCCCCCCTTCCTGAAAAGGGCGGGGAAGCTGCTGCTGCCGGTATACCCGCATCCCGCTGCAGACTTCGGTCATACATGCCCGCACTCCGGTCTTTCCGTCCACCTCGACCCTGCATTCAAAACAGTGGCCGATGTTACAGTAAATCCCCCGAGGTGATCCCGAAGCTTCATGATATCTTAAGGTCCGTATGTTATTGGCAAGCAAGGCAGCCGCAATCGTTTCCCCGCTTCGTGCTGTCATTTTTGTATCGTCCAGGAAAAACTCGATACATTTTTTCTCCGTTCGGCCTAACACAGGATGATCGGTAATTCTATTCATTTATTTTTTCCTCCTTCATCAAACCTCATAGGGCGTACCGGAGGCTGATATTTTAACGGAATATTTTCATAAACTTTCTCTTTGCTTTCCTCTGCTGCATCTTCTATTAAAAAACGACAGGTTCTTCCGCCGCATATTCCCATTCCAGCACGTGTCCGAAGTTTTAATTCCCGTGCCGAACAGTGGTAGGAGTCTGCTGTAGTTATTAATTCTTCATAGGTTACTTCTTCACATCGGCAAATGATCGTCTCTCGATCCATCATAATGAGTTCCTCCTTTCCTTCTTTATATATGCAAAAATCCAGCCAACATTTTAAACGGGTTCCCCGCTGTCTCCTCTTCCAATTGTCTAAATTTTTAGACTCACTTTCTAAACTTCTTGACAGTTTTTACTTCTGCTTTTGAAGATGAGTACGTTTTCCATGGTTGGCATATTGTTTGCATTTAAGAAGGAAAGAAGCAGAAAGGGGGTTCCTATGAAAACAAGTTGCGAAGTTCTGATTATTGGAGGAGGGATAATTGGCAGTGCGATAGCTTACTACACAGCGAAAACCGGTCATGATGTCATGTTGATAGACAAAGGAGAATTTGCCGCAGGCACCTCATCTAAATGTGACGGTAATATCCTTGCCATCGATAAAGACCCAGGGTTTGACAGCAAAATGTCCCTGGTCAGCCAGCAACTGGTTCATGAGCTGCAGGAAGAACTAACAATCCCCTTTGAATACAGAAATCCGGGCAGTATTTTAGTTTGTGAAACAGAGGAAGAAATGGAAGCCGCGCAAAAATGGGTGACCCAGCAGAAACGGGAGGGGCTTCCTTTCCGAATGCTGGATCGGCAGGATCTGAAGCAGGAATCAAAGTATTTTGCGGATGATCTCCCGGGAGGATTGGAATGTGAAAGTGACGCCACCGTCAACCCTTATTTGATGACCTATTCCCTCATTCATGGTGCCGAAAAGCATGGAGCTGTTTTTCATGCTCATACCGAAGTGACAAATCTCACCTTCCTGCAGGAGGAATATCAGTATAAGGTAGAAACCGGCAGGGGGCGGATATACGCCGATAAAGTCGTCAATGCCGCAGGAGTATGGGCGCCCTTCATCGGTAACTTGCTGGATGAGACAATGGATATTCCCATTCATCCCAGAAAGGGACATATTATTGTCGCGTCCCGCGAAATGCCGGTCGGGATGCGGAAAGTAATGGAGTTCGGGTATTTAATTTCAAAATTCGGAGGGGAACGCACAGTAGATGAAGAAACAGACAGGAATGGCGCCGCCCTTGTATTCGAACCCACGGTGAGCCAGAATTTTCTTATCGGCAGCAGCCGGGAATTCAATGGATTTGATACAAAAGTTAATTTCAGGGTGGTTCAAAATATCGCCAGGCGCGCGGCCCGTTTTTATCCAGAATTGAAAGACATGCTCATGATTCGAAGTTATGCAGGTTTGCGCCCCTGGACCCCCGATCATCTGCCTATCGTCTCTGAAGCAGTGGACTATCCAGGGTTTTATGTGGCAGCGGGACATGAAGGGGATGGCATCAGCCTGGCTGCTGTAACCGGAAAACTGATTCAGGAATTGATAGAGGAGGCACCGGAAACCATCATTCCCACTACCCCATTATCCCTGCAGCGATTTCAACAAAAGGAGGTCCATCCATGAACACCAGGCATATATTTCACACGATCGATACGCATACCGGGGGGAATCCAACAAGGACTATTGTCAGCGGCATTCCATTATTACAGGGGACTACGATCGAAGAAAAAATGCTCGATATGAAAAAGAATCATGACTGGATCCGTAAGCTATTAATGTTTGAGCCGAGAGGCCACGATGTCATGTCCGGGGCCGTGCTGCTCGAAGCCTGCCACCCTGATGCTGATGTAGGAGTCATCTATATAGAAACCGGCGGATACCTCCCAATGTGCGGGCACGATACCATTGGATTCTGTACCGCATTAATAGAATCCGGAAAAATCGAGGCCGTGGAACCTATCACCACCCTGACGCTGGAAACCCCCGCCGGACTGGTGAAGGTAGACATACAGGTGGAAAACGGACGCGCCCAGGAGGTCTCCTTTACCAATGTTCCTTCTTTCTTTCTTCAAACCATCCAGATCGAAGACGAAGCGGCGGATACGACGGTTTCCTGCGATATTGCCTACGGGGGAAACTTTTACGGCATTATCGATGCCCGGCCGTTGGGTCTGGAGCTTCACCCGGAAAATGCTCCGCGCATCATAAAGAAAGCAGTCAGCCTGCGAGAGAAAATAAACGAAAATCACACGATCCAACATCCAGAAAAACCCTTTATCAAAGGGTTGACCCACATTGAATTTTTCAGCCAGGCAGAAGCCCCTGAGGCTTCTATTAAAAACACGGTCGTTGTCCCTCCCGGTGGAATAGACCGTTCGCCGTGCGGTACCGGAACCTCCGCAAAGCTGGCAGCATTGTATGCAAAAAAAGAAATAGAAAAAAACGAACGATTTGGACATGAAAGCATTGTAGGAAGTGTGTTTCAAGGAGAAGTCACAGATGAAATTCAGATGGAAACAGGGACAGCTGTTGAAACCAGGATCACCGGATCAGCCTGGATCACCGGCATGCACCAGTTTTTTATCGATCCAAAAGATCCACTGGAGGAAGGATTTCTGTTGATCCCGGAAATGGAAGAACATTAAAAATTTTAAATATTAAAAAGGGTGGTTATTTTATGACAAAAGATCCTCGTCTCCCGACAGCCGCAGAAGTGGTTGGGGTTCTTATTCTCTTTATTATTATTATGTTCAGTTTCATTAATATATTGGAACTGCCGATTCAACTGGCCCTCTTCACGTCGTGGTTTATGGTGATCGGACTTGGGATATGGCTTGGTTTTCATTATAAAAAACTCCAGGAAGGCCTGCTGCAGGGGATTTCCAACGGAATGGAAGCTGTCCTGATATTGATTACCGTCGGAGCTCTTATCGGAACCTGGGTCGCCGGCGGCATCGTCCCAAGCATTATCTATTACGGTCTGGCAGTTATAAACCCGAGCATATTTTTATTCGCCACCGTGCTTATATGTACTTTGACCTCCTTAGCGACCGGCACCTCTTTTGGTACTGTAGGAACAGCCGGGATTGCCATGATCGGAATAGGACAGGGATTTGGTATTCCACTGCCGCTGGTCGCCGGGGCTGTTATTTCCGGTGCCTACGTCGGAGATAAATTGTCTCCGTTATCCGATACGACGGTGATGACCTCTTCGTTAACCAAAGTAAATATTATTGAACACATTAAATCCATGCTCCGGGTGAGTACTCCTGCTTTCATCATAGCTTGTCTGTTATTTTTACTGGTGGGTTTCTTCTATGTAGGAGCCAATGTTGACCTTACCCAGGCCGAAACAGCGATGGCAGCGCTGCGGGAGCAGTTTAACATTGCCTGGTATATGCTCATCCCTCCTGTGATCGTTATTGTGCTGCTCGCCATGAAACAACCGTCTATCCCCACTATCACGTTTGGAGCATTGTTGGGGGCAGTCTGGGGGTTTGCCTTTCAGGGGCTGCCATTTCTTGATGCGATTCAAACTTCTTATGCCGGCTATTCCATCGATTCCGGGGTAGAATTTATGGATACGCTGTTGAACACCGGCGGAATGGTATCGATGCTTGAGGTCATCCTTCTGATACTGCTGGCCCTTGGGCTGGGCGGATTAATGGAAGTGACAGGAATTTTGCAGGTGATTTGCACGACACTGCTGAACTGGGCAGATAACGCCGGCAAAGTTACACTATCTACTATAATTGCTGCCTTTTTCGGGAACTTTTTCGGCGGGGCCGCGTATGTATCCGTTATTACCGGGAGCAAAATCACAGAAGAAAACTACGACCGCCTGAATATTGACCGGCGGGTACTGTCAAGAAATACGGAAGCCGGCGGAACGATCACGACACCAATGGTCCCCTGGTCGGACGGCGGTGTATTCATGGCCACCACGCTGGGAGTATCCACCATGGCTTATCTCCCCTTTTTATGGTTTCACTTCCTCGTCATCATCATCACGCTTATCTATGGTTTTACAGGTAAATTCATCTGGTACACAGCAGATGATTCTGATTCCGAAAATTATGACAATGAAAAAAATGTAGCTCAAGTGTAATATTTTTGAGTAAGTTCCCTACACGTTTAACTATATTTACATCAGCCTGCATAAATAAAAGAGGTGTTAAATGATGGTTTCAGAATATGAATCGAGATTAGCTCAGTTGAAACAAAAATTAGATGAAAATAATGTGAATCTAAGCTTTATAACTTCACCAGTCAACATTTATTACCTTACAGGTTTCTACTCAGAGCCCCATGAACGTTTGCTGGCATTAGTGATTGATCGAACTTCTGAGGAGGATTCATTGTATGTCCCATCCTTAGATTTTGAAGCCGCACGAGAAAATGAAACAATCCATTCCATTATTCCTATTTCTGACGACGAATCTCCTTTTTCCGTTATCGAACAAAATAACCAAACTTTTGCAAATCAAATTGGAATTGAAAAAAAAGAATTAAATGTGGAACGATATGAGAATTTAATAAAAATTTATCCACATGGCCAATTCATAAATATTGAAAAGATATTAACCTCATTGCGCCTTCGAAAATCTGATTCAGAAATAAAGCAAGTAAAACAGGCTATTAAAGTGATTGAAAACGTATTAGAAGAGGGTCTTAAAAAAGTATCAATAGGCATGACAGAAAATGAGCTCGTGGCAGAGTTTGAATATTTGATGCGATTGAAAGGAGCAGAGGCCCCTGCTTTTTCAACCATTGTACTCGCTGGTTCAAATTCCTCCCTCCCGCATGGTACTCCTGGTGATAATCCAATACAAAGGGGCTGCCCGTTATTAGTGGATATGGGAGTAAAAGTGGGGGGATATTGTTCTGATATTTCCAGAACCTTTTTTATTGGCGAAGAAAGCAAAGAAATGAAAAACATTTATAACACAGTTCTGAAAGCTAATGAACTGGCGATCAATGCGGTAGAGGTCAACCAATCTTTAGGAAACATTGATAAAGCAGCCCGGAATCACATCCATGCGTGCGGATATGGAGACTATTTTAATAACCGAGTGGGACATGGTCTTGGCCTGGAAGTTCATGAAGCCCCCTCTATTCATGAACAAAATCAAGAAAAAATGGAAACAGGGATGGTATTTACTATTGAACCTGGAATATATATTCCTTCCCTGGGCGGAGTAAGAATCGAAGATGACGTGTACGTAAAGGCCAATGGGGACATTGAGATTTTAACAACATTTCCAAAAGATCTTATCACATTAAATAAGTGATTTACCACAAGGAGGGACCAAAACGATGAGTAGGTACCGTATAGCAGCTGATATCGGAGGCACTTTTACTGACGTTGTTTTATATGACAAACAAACAGGCAAGTACCAAACAGCTAAATCTCCTTCCACCCCTGAGGACCTGTCTTTGGGTGTTCTTAATGGAGTCAATAAGCTTATTTCCAATTTAAAAGATGTGGACTTTTTTGTTCATGGGACGACTGCCGGATTAAATGCATTTCTAGAAAGAAAAGGAGCTGACATGTCTTTAATTTTGACAAAAGGATTTAAGGACATATACGAAATCGGCAGGGCTAATCGGCCGGAAATCTATAATATTCAATATCGACAGCCAAAACGATTAATTGAAAGACGCGATGTGTTTGAAGTAAATGAAAGAATGTTAGCCGATGGCAGTGTCGACACTCCCTTGAATGAGGAAGAAGTGTTGAAAATAATAGATACAATTACAGAACGCGGATTGAATTCCGTATCGATTTGTTTGCTGCATGCTTACAATAACCCTGAACATGAAAAACAAATAAGACATTGGATAAACGAATATCTGCCTCATGTTTCCGTATCTTTATCCCATGAAATTGTCAGAGAATGGCGGGAGTACGAAAGAACAAGCACAACGATCATCAATGCATATATAGCCCCGATAGTTGAAAGGTATCTAAAGAAACTCGATGATGAAACGAAAAAAAAGGATTTAGATTCGGAACTTTATATCATGCAATCTAATGGAGGTGTAATGACTGCGGAAATCGCAAAAAAAATACCTATTCAAACGATGATGTCCGGTCCTGTAGGAGGAACCATCGGCGGAACAGAAATAGGCCAAACTAATAAACTGCAACACCTTATATGTGTCGATATGGGGGGAACAAGCTTCGATGTAAGCATGATAGTAAATGGCCAGCCGGATGTCACATCAGAAGCGAAGCTGGAAAAATTCCCTATCATGACTCCGATGGTAAATATTCATACGATTGGGGCTGGAGGCGGTTCGATTGCCTGGGTTGAAGGCGGCGGTTTAAGAGTCGGTCCTGAAAGTGCGGGTTCCAATCCCGGTCCGGCCTGTTATGGTAATAACGGCAAAGAAGCAACGGTGACTGATGCCAATCTGGTACTTGGAAGAATCGATTCAGAAGGATTTTCCAGCAGCGATATGCAGTTGGATTACAGAAGTGCTTACAACGTTATCGAAAAAGTGGCTGAGAAATTAGACTTAAGCGTGGTTGAAACTGCCGAAGGTATTTGCGATATAGCTAACGCCAAAATGGCAGACGCTATTCGTACATTGACCATTAGTAAAGGAATCGATCCCCGGGACTTTGCATTGGTAGCTTTTGGCGGCGCCGGACCCATGCATGCAATGTTCATTGCGGAAAAACTTGGGATAAATAAAATTATGATACCTTCCATGGCCGGAACTTTTTCAGCTTGGGGAATGCTGCAAACGGATATTCGCCATGATGATGTAAGAACTTACGTTTCCACAATGGAAGAGTGTGACAACGGGATAATGAATCGACTATATCACGAAATGAAAACAGACACGGATAAAATTCTCAATCAACAAAAAATTAGTGAAAAAGACAGGGTTTTTACCTATTTATCCGATCTTAGATATGCTGGTCAGGAATATACGGTAACGGTCCCCCTAAGTTCTAATGAAGTAACAAACCAAAACCTTAAACATTTAATAACAGATTTTCACGAAAAACATTTAAATATATATGGTCATAATAACCCCGAAGGCCAGGTGGAAATCGTAAATCTTCGACTGACTGGCAAGGGATTGTTAAAGAAGGAACAACGAAGTAAGGGAATAGACAATAAGAACGGGAGGGCCAGCTCCCCGAGGTCAAAACCCGTCATTTGGAAGTCTGTAGAAAAAGAAACCACGATTTATTCCATTTTCGATTTAACTCCAAATAAATCGGCACTCGGTCCAATGATTATTGAAACATCAAGTTCTACCGTAGTAGTTCCTGAAGACTTCAACGTGGTGCTTGATAGTTCTGGAAGTCTTGAAATTACAAGGAGGAATCATACATGAATCAAATATTCTCAGAAAACCCAGTAACAACCGAGATTATTCGCAACGCCTTTGTTTCAGCTGCGGAAGAAATGAATGAAAGTTTAGCGAGAAGTTCTTTTTCCCCTATCATTTATGAAATGAAAGATTGTAGTGTAGGCATTTTTAATGAAAAGGCTGAACTGTTAGGTCAATCTTCCGGGCTTCCAATGTTTTTAGGGAATTTGGACGAATGTATTAAACTCACCAGCGAATATATAGGAGGAGAAGAAAATTACAAGCCAGGAGATATCTATTTAATGAATGATTCCTATCTGGCAGGTACCCACCTAAATGATATAACAATAATATCCCCTATTTTTTACCACAATAAAATTGTTGGATTTTCTGCCACGCGTGCCCATTGGATGGATGTCGGCGCAAAAGATCCGGGTTCTTCGATGAATGCCACCGAAATATATCAAGAAGGGATACGGATCCCCCCTACAAGAATTTATGAACAGGGGCGCCCTAGAAAAGATGTCATTGACCTTATTACGATGAATGGACGATTTCAAGAATCATCGCTGGGAGATTTGAATGCCCAAATAGCTGCATGTAAAACAGGAGAAAAACGGTACGTTGAAATTATTGAAAATCACGGTTTGACGACCGTAAACAATGCAGTGCTCGACATCTTTAAACAGTCAGAAATGATTGATCGGGAAAATATTGCCAGCATACCTGATGGGATTTATGAAGAGAAAGGTTATTTAGACAATGATGGGGTAAGTGATGAACCTGTTCTTATAAAAGTAAAACTAACCATTTATGGAGAAAATCTGGACATTAATTTAACTGGAACCAGCTTACAACGTCAAGGGATGACAAACTGCGGAAAAGCACAGACCATATCTGCCTGCCGTGTGGCCTTCAAACATTTAATTGGTTCAAAGACTCCGGTTACTGGTGGAAACTTTAAAACAATGAATATTTTTGTCCCAGATAAAACAATATTGAGTGCACAAGAACCAGCGGCTTGTGGATGGTATTTTTCCTCGCTAGGTTTATTAATAGACCTGATTATAAAAGCACTATCAAATGTTTTACAGGATCAATGTGCTGCTGCCCATTATGGAGATTCAATGGTTATTAATTTGTCTGGATTTGATTCTAAAGAACATAAACCATTTTTATACGTGGAACCCACCGCGGGGGGCTGGGGTGGATTTTCAGCAAATGACGGGCAGTCCGGACTGATAAATAATGCGAATGGTGATTTTAAAAATATGCCTGTAGAAGTATTAGAATCTAAATACCCTTTAAAAGTAAATACGTACAGTTTGCGCCAAAATTCAGGAGGAGCTGGAAAAAATCGAGGGGGCTTAGGAATATTAAAAGAATATGAAATATGCACGGATAACGTATTACTTAATTTATGGTTTGAACGCTCTTTAACGCCCGCATGGGGGCTCTTTAATGGAGAAGCGGGCGCTCCTCCAAACGTTACTGTACAAAAAGTAGAGTCAAGTCAATCAATGCTAAAAACAAACGGTTATTTATTGAACAAGGGGGATAAAGTGAAGGTGGAAACTGGCGGGGGCGGTGGTTTTGGTCATCCATTTGATCGTTCTCCAAATACCGTGCTCGATGATGTGAAAGACGGTTACATTGATGTAGAAGAAGCTTTTCAGAAATATGGAGTTGTTCTTAATGAAAAACTGGACCTTGATGAGGAACAAACCCATTACCATAGGCAAACAAATTTAAAATAAGAGGTGACGTACTATGAGTAACATGGATAATGATACGGTGTTCACTCCAGTACCAGAGTCAGAAAGAAGTCATTGGTTAGGTCCGGCTACCGTTTTTGGCGGTCTGGAATTTGCGGTTCCAGTGATTATGGTCGGAGCTACATTAGCCGGAAGCTTCGGACTTCTTGAAGTCTTTTTTATTCTTTTGGTCGGGTTGGTTGTGGTCCAATGGATAGGAAATGCCTTACAGGGGTATTTGGGAGCTAAAACAGGCCGTCCCGCCTCTGTTATTGCCAGAACAAGCTTCGGAGCGATTCAAGCTAGATTTATCGTTGGATTGGCACTTGTTGTATTAAACATGGGTTGGTTTGGTATAAATACAGCTACAGCAGGCAATGCGATATCTGCGGTAGTAGGAATCGATTATAATGAACAATGGTTGATATGGTCTGTACTTACATTAATCGCAGGAGTAATATTCTCCTTACCAGCTGTCATTGGCTATAGTTCCATGAAATGGACAGATTATTTTGCCGTCCCTGCCGGATTAATTTTAATAGGATCAGGAGTCTATTTTGCTCTCAGCACCACGGGATGGGAAGGAATATTTTCCTGGAACCCTGATTCCTCAATGACTATTTATGGAGGGATTAGTCTTGTACTTGGTGCGAATGTTGCCCAATGGCTGATAGCCTCCGACTATACCAGATACTCAAGGCCTACAATTAAAGATCAGTCATTAATTCCCTTAGGTATAGTAGTCATTGGTTTGTTTTTCTTTTTCACTGGCGCTGTTATGTCTGTTGGCATTGGAGAGGCAGACATCGTTAATGTCATGCAAGAACTAGGATTTCCTTTCTGGGGATTTATTATATTATTTGTGGCACTATGGACAAGTCAATTGGTGGCTAGTTATTCCATAGGTCTGGCAGCAGCAAATATGTTCAATATCAACTCCGGAAAAGGAAGAGCGATATTAACATTAATTGGTTCCTTATTCGGGGTATTACTGGCGTTAATTGGGATATTAAATTTCTTTCAAGCGTTTCTCATCATATTAGCAGTCATTTATCCGGCTATAGCAGGAATTATGTTTGCTGATTTTTTCTTCATACGCAAACAAACATGGGTGGATAAACAGGGATGGAATTGGATAGCTACCTTAAGCATGGTAATCGGTGTTGGCGTTGGCTATTTAACACAATATACCTTTCCTATAGGTATTCCCGCCATACAATCATTATTAATATCTATGGTTGTTTATATTGCTGCAATGAAAATTCAGGCTAAAATAAAACCAAATCACTTTTCAGAATTAAGCAACTCTTTTGAAAAGGAAATTGACAAACCAGTATATATAACTAAAACAGGAGAAAAGGGAAGACATTAAAATCTTCCCTTTTCACACCACTCTCCTTACAAAATGCTCGAGTCGGGAGACGTCGGTGATGTTTTTATTGCATTGCCCGCTGTCGATGCAAATATGCTGGCCGATGGCCCGGTAGAATTCCGGATTGCCTTCATCTGTATCATTCGTTTCAAAACTAACCAGCGTGACCGGCATTAATTCCTGGCAGAAAAAGCAGTAGTCCCGTTTTTTGGAGGGAGTGTAGCGTCCTTCCAGGCCAATGAGTTTCCCATCGAGTTCATACACTATAAACTTTTTTCGATGGCCGGGATCATTCCAGCCTAGATACGTTCTCTGGGAAAAATCAACAGCTTCCAAATCAGGGAGCTGCATTTTTTTGTGGTGGGGAAATAATTGCCGGACCTGTTCTTTGTCCAGTGAAGGAAATGGTTGAACATACGGGTAGACGGAGCCAATGAACGCTTCTACCCCAATACTTGTAGTGACCTCTGAAATGGGTTCAATGACAGCCGCTTCCTCTTCCTTTAATGCAGAAAAAGCATCCTTCACATGGTCGGCTGCCTGTCCTTTTACGGCCTGCATGACATTGGAATCTTCGACATCTCTGAAACAATGTTGAATATACCTGCCTTGATTCTTTATCACATTTAAGTGGTGATTCCGAATGAAAGGTTCCGTCATGTATTCGTCTCCTTCCTAATTTTCCGCTAGTAGATTTATAGATCTTTTCTCGTTTATCAAGATCAGACAATAATATCCATTGCTTTTTCGGCTGGATGTCTGTAAGGTTGAGAGGCATCCATAATAATGAAGGGGGCTTTACCATGAGTGACTTGGAAAAGTTCGCCGTTTATGCTAAGCAGGTAAAAAAACATTTACCAAAAGAAGCATTCAAACCAGCACCAGCCCGTTTACTTGGCGGTTTAGCATATTTGATTGTCGTTGCCGTTTGTTTTCTGATGATAGGGTTGTTCCCTATTCACCCTATCGTTAATCTTATCTTTTCTTTCGTTATTGGAGCAAGTTTCGCGGCTTTAGGGTTTCTCGGTCATGAAATTCTGCATGGCACCGTTATTCGTAAGGCATGGCTGCGGGACATACTGGGAGCCATCGCATTTTGGCCGCTTAGTGTCAGCCCAAAAATTTGGAGAAAATGGCACAACCTTACTCATCACGTCCACACCCAGCACGAGGACCACGACCCGGACGCCTGGCCGACATTGGAGAAAATATCAAGAATGAAAGGGTTCCGAAACGTCTACCGCCTCCCTTTGTTTATCCGAGCCTTTTTTGCGTTCGCGTCGTTGAGTATCCAGTTTTCCGTTCATTCTCTGAAAATGCTGGGGATCTATTTAAAAGAATTTAAACCCCGCAAGCAGCCGGAAGTTTTATTACAAACTATTGTACCATGGGCAAGCTGGATCAGCTTACTTTTTTTCATAGGGTTTGAGAATTGGCTGTTTGCCTTCCTGCTTCCGCTATTGATTGCGAACTTTATCGTGATGGCTTATATCTCTACCAACCACCGCCTCAATCCTCTCGTTCCCGTTAATGACCCCCTTGCAAACAGTCTGACGGTGACTGTTCCAAAATGGGTCGATGTGCTGCATTTTAATTTCTCCTATCACACGGAACATCATTTGTTTCCCGGCATGAGTTCAAAATATTACCCGCTGGTCAAGGAACAGATAAAAAAAATGTGGCCGGATCGATATCATGAAATGCCGATGAGCCGGGCATTGAAAGCACTATGGCAAACGCCGCGTGTTTATTTTAATCAAAACGAATTAGTGGAACCTTACAGTAATCAATCGTACGGCTCCCTCGGAAACGGGCTCAATCCCAAAAAAGTTAAAAGTCGTCCTTGGAGGAAGTAAGAAAGACGGATCTTGGGGAAAAACGCCTGAGATCCGTCTTTTTGGGTTTGGAGGGATTACAGCAAAGAGGAGAGCAGCTTCCTTTCTTCTTATACTTTTCAACATAATAAAATAAGCGGACAAGAGGGAGACCCCTGTTGTCCGCTTGTTTTTACTATCGCATCTTCTGCTTCATTAATTGTTTATTCCGTTCCTTGAATCGTTCATTGTGGGAAGAGATCATTCCTACCGCAGCAGCATCCGGCCGGACAAACTGTTTTGCTTTATTGACGGCATTCGCTGCATCCTGAAAAGCGCCGGCAATCAGATTCAATTTGCCATCATGTTTTAAAATGTCCCCGGCTGCATACAAACCAGCAACGGAGGCTTCACTATTGGCATTTCCCGAGACAAAGTAATCATCAATCATATCTATGTTCAATTGGCTGTTCTCGAGCAGATCCGCGTCTCTTTCGTACCCGTGATTCACGATCACATCATCGATAGGAAGGATAGAGGTTTCCCCGGTTTCATGGTTCAACAGCTCGACGCATTCAATCGCTTCCTGGGATGGATCAGCATGCAGCCTGCTGATGGATGTATGAAAAAAACAATCTGCCGAACTGTTCAAAAGCTGGGAAATCTGGGCTTCATGGCCCTTTAAATCTCCTTTTCGGTAAGTAAGATAGACTTTTTCTGCCAACGGCTCCAATTCATTGGCCCAGTCTATGGCAGAATTGCCGCCGCCCGAAATAACGACTGTTTTTCCTTGAAAGCGTTCAAGTGACTTGACGGTATAATGAAGGTTGGAAACCTCAAATTTCTCGGCTCCTTCAATATCCAGCTTCTGCGGATTCAATATACCGCTGCCCACAGTTACAATCACCGTTTTTGAATAATGTTTCCCGCCGGAAGAGGTCTGGAGGACAAAATGGCCGGCTCGATTTTTGGTCATTGTCTCCACTTTTTCATTGAGGACGGTTTCCGGAGAAAAGGTCATCCCTTGTTCCACCATTTGTTCTATTAGTTTTGCTCCTGGCGTCGGAGCAAGCCCCCCTACATCCCATATCATCTTTTCAGGATATACATGAACTTTCCCGCCCAGGTACGGCTGGTATTCTATGATTTTTGTCTTCATCTCACGCAGTCCGCTGTAAAAAGCCGAATACAGCCCTGCCGGTCCGCCTCCGATAATCGTTACGTCAAACAGTTCTTCATCCTTCATGGGTGAGCCCTCCCGTTCCATTTAATTCCTACCTTCATTCTACCGAAATTGAAAATCATTATCAATGATAAAATAAATGGGCGATAGAGAGCATTTGAATCAGCCATTTTCTCCTCCCTTCTGTCCTCAGGAGAACGTTGTCTATTGGCATGAAGAAAAGCACAAGCGCCCTTCTGCTACGAACACCGCTCCTGCGTCCTGCAGGCTTTTCTGTGGACCTCGCGCGCTTCGGGACGCCAGAGCTGGATCTCAAAAACGCCAAATTATCCACTTTCCAATCTTAAAAAAATGCTCCCCGCTTTCAGGAAGCATTTCTTCTGTCAGGCTTTATCCGGCCCATTATTTGTTTCATGGTAAACGCGCTCTTCCTCCGGCACGTCAGACGGCGTCTGGGAGGTGCCATGGCCGCTTATGGATTCCCAGGTATCTTCTTTGTCATAAATGACTTCTTCTTCATTGCCGCGGTCGGCGCCGATGCCGGGATCAAGCACATCTTCCTCCGCTGTTTCCACGTCATCCTGAACGTCTGCTTCCGCGTGATCTGTACAGCGCAGGGTTTCCGGAACCAATTCCAGGCGTTCATATGGAATCTCTTTTCCACAGACTTCGCAGATGCCGTACGTTCCATTTTTGATAGCTTGGAGCGCTTTCTCAATTTGTTCGTTCTGTGCTTGGGCCTGATTATTCAGCGCCGCATCCGTCTCCCTTTCGGAAAGCTCGGTTGCCCGGTCCGCCGGATGATTGTCATAACTTGATAATTCGCCCGTGCCTTCTTCGGGAACAGATTCACTGTTTTCGCCCTGCAGCACTTTTTCGTTTTCCATCTTTTGCTCGTTCAGCTTTTCATTTAATCTATTTATTTGAGCTTCTGTAAGCATCGTACCGTCCTCCTTATAAAGAGCCTTCTTAGTTTTCATTCACATAAACAGCCAAAACTAAACATAGAAAAACCCGGGTTGTCTTTATCCCGGGTGTGTTAGAAGTTGTGATATTTTGGACAAGTCGAGCAGCAGGAACGGCCGCCTCCGGTCTCGTAAAGAAAACAGCAGGTTTTCCGGACACGTATATTTTTGCTATTTCGCTCTTCCGTGGATGAATTAAAAAAGGGACGAAGCGGATTCGCAGCTTCCCCGAATAGTTCCCCGGAGGCTTCCTGCACCATATAACGAAAATCCCCTTCGATCTGTTTTTCAAGCGGTGCTGCCGCCGATGATGGAAGCTTTTTTTCATAAAGGGAAAATACGCGTACCGCTGTATTTTCCCAGAGCATCGGCATTGGCACCCGGGTGACAGTATTCATTGTCCTCCAGAGCGGGGCCAGATGCCCGGCAAATACGTCGTGCATCACAGTTTCTCGACTGACGGCACTTCCGCTTTGCTCCTGTAAAGCAAACGACGGGCTCCATTTTTCCGCGCTCCAATCCGTCACCAGCTCCGCGTCATCCAGAGTCATGAGCGGATACCGCTGTTCCAGATATATCGGTGAAAATGCGGCTTCGGTTACGAACCGGGCGTAGCGCTTTGAAAACTGGGAGGCAGCGACGAGCAGGGAAGGGGCCTGTATTTTTTTCTGCAGCTTTTTCAAATAATCAAGACAACACCTGTCATCGTTTAACAACCGGGCACTGATCCGTTCATTCTGCACTGGCAGCAGAGAAGGCAACATGATTTTTTCTCCCCTTTCCATGCGGAATCACCATCGGCGTTCCAAATAAAGGATCCGGGGCGATGCGGCAGTTCATTTGAAAGACATCCCGAACCAGCCCTTCTTTCATAATATCTTCCGGCCGTCCTTCTGCATAAATAGTCTGGTTCTGCATGGCCACCAGACGATGGGCATAGCGGCAGGCCATGTTCATATCATGAAGCACCATTACAATCGTCCGGCCTTCTTTATTATTTAAATCATACAGCAAGTCCAGCACCTCCACTTGATGTGCCATATCCAGATACGTGGTCGGTTCATCGAGCAGCAGGGTATCCGATCCCTGCGCCAGTGTCATAGCAATCCAGGCGCGCTGACGCTGTCCGCCGGAAAGGGCATCGACCGGCTGGGAGCCCCTTTCCTTCATCGACGTGGCATTCAGGGCCTGCTGAACCATCGTTTCATCTTCCGGGGACCATTGCTTTAACCAGCTTTGATGAGGGTACCGCCCCTGCCGTACGAGCTGTTCTACCGTTAATCCTTCAGGGGCAGACGACCCCTGGGGCAGAATTGACATCTTTTTTGCCACTTCTTTCGTCTTCAACCGCGAAATATCCTCCCCATCCAACAATACAGTGCCCTGATCCGGCTGCAGAAGACGTGCCATCGAACGCAGCAGGGTGGATTTCCCACAGCCATTGCCTCCGATAAATACCGTGATTTTCCCTTCCGGAATAGATACAGACAAATTTTTCAAAATCGGGCCAGCGTCATAGGAAAACGTCAATGCCTCCGCTTCCAGCATTCCCATACACAATCTCCTCCTAGAAATGGTTTCGGTTCCGGTATAAAAGAAACAGAAAAAACGGCGCTCCTACAGCGGCAGTAAATACTCCCGCCGGGACATCCACCGGATAAAAAATGGTTCGTGCAGTCACATCCGCCCCAAACAACAGCAGGCCTCCGAGAAAAGCAGAAGCGGTAATGACCGGAGCGAATGTCCGGCCGATTAACGTACGGGCAATATGCGGCGCAATCAAGCCGACAAACCCTATTGCCCCTGCTGCTGCAACGGCCGCACCAGCCAGTACGACACTGATAAATAACAATATAAACCGGTCCAACTCGGTGCGGACCCCGAGACCTGCTGCGGTGTCGTCTCCAAACTGCTGGGCATTCAAACTTCCTGCAAAAACAAGAGCAAGCGGAGTAAGCAGAACCACCGCTGCCAGCATGGCATACATATCGTTCCAGGAGGCGCCGTAAATGCTGCCGGTCAGCCACAAGTAGGCCTGCGCTGCTGAAACAGAAGAGCTAACGACAATCATAAACGTCGTCATGGCACTCATAATGGCGGCAATACCAATCCCGATCAATATCAGCCGCATCGGCGTCACGCCTTTTTTCCAGGCAAGCATGTAAATAAGCATCGAAACAAGCAGAGCTCCGCAGACAGCTGCTGCCGGCAGCCAGCCGATGCCGACCGACCCGGAAGCGTACGTTAAAAACGCGACCGCTGCGACTGATGCGCCGCCTGTCACCCCAATGATATCCGGCGCGGCCAGCGGATTTCGGACCACGCCCTGCAGGAGGGCGCCGGAAACGCCAAGGGCCGCACCTACCAAAAGAGACACCAGGGTCCGAGGCAGACGAGAGTTCATGACAATAAATTCATTGGCACCGCCTGAGGCACCGGCTATCGTTTGGATGACCTGCAGCGGGGACAGCAGGGTATTGCCAAGCATAGGCCCTAGGATACACGTACACAGCACGGCTAGAAAAAGGAGAAGCAGTACCCGCCCCGTCCGTGTTTTTAGAGAAAACGAGCTGGGTGGAAGAGTCCCTTCACGTTTCATACGCCCGACACTCCCTTTCTGGCAATGAATACGAAGAAAGGACCGCCAATCATTGCTGTCATCACACCAATCGGCACCTCCTGCGGCATAATTAACAGACGTGCCAGCACATCCGCAGCCACAAGAAGTACGGCACCGAGCAGGGCGGCAATCGGCAGCAGCCAGCGATAGTCATTGCCGGCAAAAAAACGGGCCGCATGGGGGATAACAAGTCCAATAAAACCAACAGCCCCCACCACCGCAACGGAACTACCGGCCAGCAGTACTACAAGAAGACCCATGAAGGCTTTCAGCGCAGCAACGTGCTGTCCCATTCCCTTGGCAATGTCCTCTCCTGTAACAAGAAGGTTAATCGCTTTTCCTATAAACATACTTGCCACAATAGCACTTCCTATAAAGGGAAGAACCGGCTGCAGCATCTCAAGGGTTCTGCCGCTGACGGAACCAGCCAGCCAGAACAGCACATCCTGCAGACCTGCTTCATCAAGAACAAGAATACCTTGCGTATAAGATTGAAACAGGGCACTGATCGCTGCGCCGGCCAGCACGATTTTCACCGGAGTCAACCCGTCCCGGCCGAGCGAACCGAGAAAATAAACAATCACCGCCGCCGCGGCTGCCCCAAGAAAAGCAAGGCCGGCGAGTGATGCAAGCGACGTGACGGAGAAAAATACGATTCCGATCACCACCGTAAAGATTGCTCCCTGATTAACTCCGAATATACTCGGGGATGCGAGTGGATTTTTCGTCAGTGCCTGCATTAATGCTCCCGCCACCGCCAGCGATGCACCAGTAACCGAAGCAATCACGGCCCGCGGCAGACGGTCGGAACGAACCACAATATGTTCGGTCGAGTTTTTATCATAGGAGAGAAAGGAATGGACAGCCTGTTCTACGGTAACTGGTGTCTGTCCGAACACCAGACTGGCTGCAAATGCCAGCACAAACCCAATAAGGAGAAGCAGAAAAACGAAAGCCTTTCTGTCTTTTTTAGCTGCCATCAATATTCCTTCCCTTTCCTGCATTAATTCTCTTCCACATCAAATATCTCGTACAAATCATCAACCATTAGATTGGCCGATAGTACCCCGCCTCCGGCGTTCCACGTTTCTTCCTCGACCATATATACTTCATCGTTCTGCACGGCCTCCAGTTCCTGCCAGAGCGGATGGCTGGTCCATTCCTCATAGGTTTGTTCAATCTGTTCCGTTTCGGTGCCGGAATTGAAGTTGAAAATCACTTCCGCATCAGCTTCCGGTATGCTCTCTTTGGAAGACAGCTTAATGCCCCATTCATCCGGATTGTCATGTCCTTCCGGGCGTTCAAAACCAGCATCCTCCAGCACCCGGCCGGCAAATCCCATATAGAAAATGCGGGCGTGATCGGCGCGGAAATTCGTGATTGCTGCTTCGATCGGAAGCTCCTCTCCCATTTTCTCCTTGAACGTGTCGAGGCGTTCATTATAGTCTGCCAGAAGCTGATCGGTTTCTTCTTGCCTATTCAGCGTTCTGCCCATCAGATCCAGCGTTTCTTTCCATTCATACACTTCTTCTCCCATTACCGTCGGGGCAATCGCCGACAAGTCCTCATAAATATCTTCATGGCGCGTAATCGTAGCAATGATGACATCAGGGTTCATTTCAGCAATTTTTTCCAGGTTCGGCTGTGTCTCCTCCCCGACAATTTCCGTTCCTTCCAAATCGTCTCGTAAGTATTCGTAGATCGGCTGCTGGGTCCATGATTCCACAATGCCGATCGGTTCTATGTTCATAGCTGCCGCTGTATCATTGGCCCCCTGATATAAGGTAACGATTTTCTCCGGTGTCCCTTCAATCTCTGTCTCCCCCATCGCATGTTCTACCATTCTTGTTTCCTGGCTGCCGGATGTCCTATCCCCGCCGGAAGTCTTTCCGCCGCCGGCAGCATCCTCTTCTTCGGAACCGCAGGCTGCCGTAAAAATAAGCAATAATATTGGAATAACGTGACCCATGATATGCCTCCCTCTTTTTAATTGATAATGATTTTCAATATTAATTGTATTGTATAATTGATAATCATTCTCGTCAACAAAATTCAGAAAAAAAGCGGGACCTTTGAAGAAGTCATGGCTTTTTCGACTGATTATTTTTTATCATGAACATAAAAAACACCAGACCTCTGTATAAGGTCCGGTGTTTCATCTAAATGTGTTTTTCTTTTAACAGTCCGGGCAGATCCGCCATGCTGTCGACGAGCTCATCTGCCGCGGCAACCTCTTCTTCGCTTCCAAAACCGTAGCGGCAGCCGATGACCAGCAGGCCGTTCTCTTTTCCAGCTTCAATATCGGAAGAGCGGTCCCCGATCATGACCGCATCAGCCCCGGCATCATCGAGAATCATACGCACGAGATTGATTTTATTGCCAGCCTGATACTGCTGTACAGAATAAATCCCCCGAAAAAGAGGGGCTAGTCCTTCCCGTTCCAGCGCTGCGGGAACATATTCTGCATTTCCATTGCTGGCGACATAAAGCTGATATCCTTCATCAGCCAGCTTCTGAAGCGTTTCTTTTACTTCTGGAAAAAGTTCTCCAGCTCCCTTATCCATTTCTGTCAGCAGGAAGCGGTCCAGCACCGGCTCCAGATTCTCGAGTATGTTTTCTGAAACCCCCGGCAGCAGCTTCCGGAATCCTGGATAGAAAGGTTCGCCGATAATGCCAACCCGGTCCTGCTCCGTCCATCCCTGATCCGAATACATTCCCTGCTCCACCCCATATTGAAGGGTATTTTCAATCGCTTGGCTCAACAGCTCTCTGCTGTCAAACAATGTTCCATCCATATCAAAAATCAGCGTATTCGTTTTCATAACTCTACTCCTGTTCTTTTTACCCTGATTTTACCACATTACCTAAAGGTAGAAATATTCCTTCCTGCTTCTTTTTTAAAATAGGATATTGACATAGCACCTTTTTGTATTATACTTATATACATAACTATATAACCGTTATACTGAAGCTTCCAAATAGGGTGGTGATTTTCGAGTGAGCAAGGGGCTTGAGGGCGATAAGCCGATTTTTTTGCAAATACGGGACCGAATAGAAGACCAAATCGTAAATAATCAACTTCAGGAAGGGGACCAGATCCCCTCCACCAATCAACTTGTCCATTTTTACAAAATTAATCATCTGACCGCTTCCAAAGGCATCAATTTACTGGTGGACGATGGGATTATTTATAAAAAGAGAGGAGTCGGGATGTTTGTGGCAGAGGGAGCCAAAACAAAAGTAACAGAAAAACGAAAAACTGCGTTTTTTGATAATTATGTTCTTCCGATGGTCGAAGAATCACACAAACTGCAGCTATCGGAGGAAGAAGTTACTACTCTGATCCAGCAAGCGAAAGGAAGGAATTCTAATGACATTTGATGTGTTACTGAAAGATGTTTCCCTGAAATACAAAAAGACGGAGGCGCTGCATGATATTTCGTGTCACTTGGAGCAAGGAAAAATATACGGACTAATCGGAAGAAACGGAGCCGGAAAAACGTCGCTTTTATCCCTGCTGGCGTCCTTCCAGGAGCCAACTTCCGGGACGATTCAGATAAATGGCGGGATCCCTTTTGACAATCCTCGGATCATGCCTTATGTCTCGTATATTTTTAATGAGGATTACAAGGATGAAAGCGATAAAGTGGAACACCTTATCAGACTGACAGCCCGCTACCGCCCTTATTTTGACACAGAGTATGCGACTCAGCTGGCTAAACGTTTTCAGCTTCCGTTAGACTCTCCGGTGAATCAGCTGTCGAAGGGGATGCAGTCCGCCCTGCAGGTTATTCTCGGGCTTGCTGCACGGTCGCCCGTGACGATCTTTGATGAAGCCTACCTCGGCATGGACGCCCCGGCCAGGGAAATTTTTTACGAAGAAGTGGTGGAAGATCAGGCCCGGTCTCCCCGGACCATGATCATCTCCACCCATCTTGTGTCGGAAATGGACTATTTATTCGAGGAAGTCCTGATGATTCATCGGGGGAAACTTCTGCTGCAGGAGACCAATGATGCCCTAATGAACAGAGGGGTCTCGATTACCGGCGGCGCTGCACTGGTGGATGCGTTTACCCGCGATATGACAGAGCTGAATACCCGGAGCCTCGGCGGTACAAAATCCGTGATGGTTTATGGAGAGCTCTCCGAAGAAAATCAGCGTCTGGCTCAGGAACAGGGGCTGGAAATCGGCCCGGTTTCGCTGCAGGATCTATTTATTCATTTAACCAAGGAGGAAAACGATGAAAACACAAACTAATCAATCGAAACTGATCATTGATATGTTTATACAGCAGGGAAAATGGGCGCTTTGGCTGCTGAGTGCTGTCGTTGTATTATATATCGGCATGATATTCGTTACCTCCCAGTATGGGGACACTCTCGCAAACTTCCTGACATTTTCCTTCGAGCCAGCAAAACTATTTATGCTGGTGATTGCGATTTTTCTTTCTTACTCCTTTCTGGATACGTACATCAAGCTTGGTATTACACGAAACCAATTTTTCACCGCCACTGGAGTAACGGCTGTTTTACTGGCAGCTGGTCTGACTGCTGCCGCCGGCATTCTTACAGGGATTCAGCATGCTGTTATGAACGTCATGGAACTGTCTTCTATCATGGAAGCTGGTACGATCATAGGCCTGGATGTCAGTATGACTGCCGCTATCCCTATCTGTTTTTTCAACCTGATCATGTATCATCTCATCGGCTGGCTGATCGGAGCAGGATTTCATCGGTACGGATGGCTTCCCGGCTTAGGATTTATCGCCCTGGGCATCCTTTTGACCGCTGTCTCTGATATGTTATGGGGATTTGAAACCATCGAAGGACTCTCCATGTTATTATCCCTGGAATCCGGAGCGGTGGCGGGCGGCCTTTCCATAACAGCCGCGGTGCTGCTGCTCCCGCTTGTTTTTCTCATCATCTGGCAGATCACCAAAAAAACAGCGGTCCGCTTTTAAGAGAAAAGCAGAAAACTGATAATTGGAGTGGAGGCCGCCGCGGACATTTATTCCGTTAAACGGCAGAAAAAGTGGATGTTAGAGGGATAATCGGACATTTTTGCCGCTATATAGGGTAATGCCTGCTTCTTTTACCCTGACCATAAGGAATAAGGCATCAAATGTCCGATAACTCCTCTGAAAAGGAGAAAATCCGGGGAATAAGGGATTATATGTCCTTTTGGCTGGTCTTATCATTCAGGTGTTTTTGTAATATGATTTTCTTATCCTCATCCAATGAAGGAGATTGAAAAAGAAAATGGAATTGATTGCTGTATTTGATATTGGCACGTCTGCTGTAAAAGGCCTCCTGATAAAAAAGGATGGAAGTATTTACACAGAAGGGGCAAAAACCGTGCAGACGTTTAAAGGAGAAAATGGAAAGATGGAACAGGATCCGGAGGAATGGTGGAGTGGAATAAGAGAAATTACCGACAGCTGGTTCGAACGGCATGCCATTCCACGGGAAGCCATACAGGCCGTAACATTCAGCGGCCAAATGGAGGATGTCATTCTAATCCGCGGGAATGAAACGACAAAACGCGCGATACTATATTCTGACATGCGGGCCGGAGAGGAAGCTGGATGGATCCGCCGGCATCATCCATATCTTGAAGACGTCACCGCCAACACCATCGCCCCCTCCACCCCGCTGGCAAAACTGCGCTGGCTGGCACACCACGGGGAAAAAGCGGGAACCGTGGTCTTTAGTGCCAAAGACTATATTATTTACAAATTAACCGGAAGCCTGGTTACTGATACGGTCACAGGCGCGACCACAGGGGCGATGGATATTCACAGTAAATCCTGGTTTCCTGATATCCTTCAGAAAGCCGGCTGCCCCCATTTTTCCCTTCCTGAGCTCCTCGCACCAGAGGCCGTTGCCGGGTATGTGACCGGGAACAGCTGCGGGCTTCCAGCAGGGATTCCTGTTATGTGCGGTGCCGGTGATGCCGGGGCAAGTACGATGGGAGCCGGAGCCCTGCAGGAAGGGGACAGTTATTATTATATCGGCACCACAGGATGGACCGCTGTGCCGGCGGCAGAACCTGCCTCCTCTTCTACTGGAGTTTTCACACTTGCTCACCTTCTCCCCCAGCATTACATATCGATTGCACCGCTTCTGAATGCGGGCAACGTGTTAGACTGGGCGAAACAGACGTATATGTCGGATGCCGGATATCATGCCTTTGATGAAACCATTAACGCGGCGCGCCCGGGAGCCGGCGGCCTGCTGTTTCTGCCTTATCTTCACGGAGAACGGTTTCCGGTTCAGGACAAAAAAGCAGCTGGACTTTTCTACGGAATCCGTCCCGATACCACTGCCTCCTGCGGGCGGTCGTGGAAGGCCTCTGCTATTCCCTCCGTCATGTGGCGGATAGAGGCGATATCACCCTGATCGGAGGCGGAACAAAAAGCAGAGCATGGTGTCAGGTCCTTGCTGATGTTACCGGGCAGACGGTCCGCGTACCGGAAAACAGTGAATACCTGCCGGCTTTTGGCATCTCTGCTACTGCTTTTTACCAGCTCGGCTGGTCTCCGGATTATCACACCTTCGCTGCTGACTTTCTGAAAAAAAGAAACGACGCAATGTACCAGCCGCATCTGGAAAACCGCGAGCTTTACGAGAACGGGTATGCGGCATATTTAAAGTTATATCCAGCCGTCGAGACCCTCTCTTTAATATAGGAAAACCCCCTCTTTGCTAGAAGGGGGTTTTTCCAGCATTCGGAACAATTCCGTTTCTCCTTCTCCCGTCAATTCCCGGAGGATGTGTTCACTTGGGAAAGGATTTAAACTAGAAAGAACAGGGTCACTTTTGAATTTGTAATATTCGTCATGAACCCTTGTAAAAATATCTTGATTTTTTCCCTGCACCCGGCTGAATCCTCCTCCTCATGCATGCAGGATTTATTGCCCTTTGAGGCGGCTTCTGCCGGTTAAAACCAAACCAAGCCACAATCCAACGCCTGCTAGTAAAAATACCATCATGGAGCTGACCGCAATAAACATTTCTCCTGTGGCAAAACCAGAGGTAACTGCCGTGTAAAATCCAAATAAAATCAAACCTGCCGCAGCCGTGTAAAGCATCGCCCGGATTTTGTTCATGGCAAATTTTTTGGTTGTTTCTCTTGTCAGCGAGCTATAGGTGATTAAAATACATCCTATCACTATAAAAATAGCCGGCCCCGCTGTACTCACCGGAGGAAGCTCCATAAAATACAGCATTAACGTCACCAGCGCTCCAAACAATGCAAGCAGTACGCCAATAATCAGCCCTGCTGTAGAGATACGGTTTGTCATAGAAGAATACACCGACTGTTTCACCTTATCCTCGCCAATGTTTCGCATGTCGTCCACCAGGCCGCTCAAGTCCCCAATCGAAGCGGCAGCCTCTTTGAAAGCCTCGTCTTCGGTTCTTCCCTCTTTTTTGTAATCACCGATTTTTTCTTTTAAATTGGTGGATAATTCTTCTTTCAGCTCGTACAGCTGCTGGCTTTCCCCTACACCGGCGAAAAGATCATCCACATAGGAACGAACCCTGCGGTCGAGTTGATTATTCCTCATTTTCTATTCCCCCTTCAATTAACTTATCCAGAATATCTTTGGCAAAATTCCAATCCGCTTTGTTTTGTTCATAATGCCGAAGTCCTGCCTCTGTTATCCGGTAATACTTCCGGCGGCCGCCCTGGGTTTCATCGCCCCAGTAGGATTCAACCGATCCCTCCTTTTCCAGTCTTCGGAAAGCTGTATATAATGTCGCTTCTTTCAATTGATATTGGTTACCGCTTAGCCTTACTATCTTTTTATATATCTCATACCCGTAGCTGTCCCCGTGGCGCAGCACGTTCAGAACAATCGTATCGGTATGGCCGCGGATTAAATCTGTGGATATGTTTTTGCCCATACCTCCTCACCTCCTGAAATATAATTTACAACATATTACTTCATCTGTCAAAGTAATATTCCGAAAATAATAATTATCCCCTCAAAATCAGCACATAAAAAAACTGCGGGGAAACCCGCAGTTCTTTCAAGCGCGAATGTTCTTTTTTAGAGGGGTTTTTCATCAGCACTGGAACCATATACCGCAGGAACCGGGATATCAAGTAAACGCAGGTAAACGGTAAGCTGACCGCGGTGATGATACCAGTGGTTCAACAGAATGGAACGGATCATGTAGTACCGCGGACCGGAAAGAAGCGTTTGTTCCTGTTCTACCATTTTCCACTCCGCCATTAATTCCTCTTCCGACCATTCCTCTATCTTTTCCATCACAGCTGCTTCGCTCTGCTCCAGCTCGGTGAGTATCTGCGCTGCAGATTCAGCTTCCGGCAAAGGGACGTCAGGGGCATTCCGGGTCAATTCACTAAAATACTCAGTCAGCCTATCTGGAAGAATGGCAATGTGAAGGGTCAGCTGTCCGAGCGTCATTGATTTTTCGTGCGGCGCCCAGGACAGTTTTTCCTCCGGTACCCGTTCCAGCACCTGACGCGTGGAAGCAGCTTCCTCAGAAAATTCCTGGATGAGCAGTTCATTGAGACTTCGCTCCATTTTCTCTTCCTCCTTCTTTTTTACCTGCTTTTATCCTAACAGAAATCACGATCGAACCTTCTTTTCGATTGCTTTTTTAAACGGCTTTCCCCTTTTTTATTTCCCTATATTACCATGTTATAAATAGGCGGACACAGGGTAAAAGGAGGAGGGAAAAACAGGACGGATTGCTTTTGAAGATTAGGCACATAATATTTATAATTCCAGTACCTTCTCACGTGACTCTTTTATCCAAGGAGATGAATAATGGAAAGCATACATGTATTAGTAACAGGAATCGGAGGTCCGACCGCCCAGGGTATCCTGCATGGACTAAAAAACAAAGAAAACGTGTATATTGTGGGGGCGGACCGCAGGCGGGTGACCTCCGGCAATCAATTCTGCGATGCTGTCTATCAGATCCCTCGTTATTCTGAAACAGAACATTATAAACAGGCGATCCGTGATATTGTGCAAAAGGAAAACATAGATGCTGTCTTCCCGTCTCTCCATGAAGAAATAAACATATATAATGACTTCCGCCACCGGCTGCAGGTTGAAGTGGCCCTCCCGAAAAGCCGTATTTTTGAGGTCTTAATGGATAAAGAGAGCATTTATCAGTATTTAGCAGAAACAGGGTTTTCGGCTTATATTCCGAAATATCACGGGTTTAATCATTGTGAGGAACTACGCCGCATCCGCCGTGATCATTTTTCCGATCACTCCTGCATTGTGACGAAACAGGTGAACAGCCATGGGGCGTTGGGATTCTTTATTTTAACAGACCGGGAAACTTTTCTGAACGCGGTGAAGGAAGGAAAACGGAACATATTAAGTATGGAGGATTATTGTGATATTCCTTCTACAGAACGACGACTCGCCATGGAGTACCTGGAAGGGATGGAATACAGCGTGGACGTGTTCATCCATGAAGGGCGGATCGTTACTGCCCTGCCCCGGGAACGCACCGGCGTTTCCAATGGTATTGTTCTGGACGGAACGGTTGTATATAACAAAGAGTTGATCGAAGCAGCGTCTGGCATCACGAAAGCTTTGGTTTCCCATGGTTTTATCAATATCCAGTTTATCAAAACCGAAGAGGGATATAAATTGACGGATGTCAACCCCCGCTTCTGCGGAAGTCAGGTGATGAGTCTCGGTTCCAACGTCAATTTTCCTTATTTATTCTTACAATATTACATTCTTGGGGAAGAAGCAGACGTCCGCCCAAAATGGAATGCGCGCATGATCCGGTACCGTGAAAACCTTTTTGTCGAAAATGATGAATAAGAAACGACGGGCAGGTTACAAGCTGATATTGTAGGCGGTGCCCCTGGCGGACATTTATTCCGCTAAATGGCAGAATCAGGGGCGAAGGGCGGTTTTTTCGGACATTTATGCCGCTATCCGGGCTCCAGGCCGCGTTTTTTATACTGTGAAGGGTAAATAACGGAACAAATGTCCAATTCCCCTTTCAAAATCGGACAAATGAAAGAAATAACGGAATAAATGTCCTCCGCCGCGCATCTGAAACCAGGGAGCATTTTTTATTCACTGATTTTGAGCATTACTTTTCGTACGTTTTCCGGATTGTTTTCTATTAAGGAAAAAGCTTCCGCGGCATTGGCTAAAGGAAATTCATGGCTCACCAAGTCTTTGACATCAAAGGTTGGAGAATTAAATAAATCAATGACTCCGGGGAAACGATAGGTCTGCAGTCTTGAACCACAGATGCTCAACTCTTTTTTCGTAATGAGGGCCTGCGTGATGGAAGAAGGTTCGGGATGAAACCCGAGCAGCACCACACGCCCTGCCGCGGAGGCTGCCTGGACGGCCTGTTCCAAGGTTTTTGTCGTTCCTACCGCGTCTATGACAACGTTGGCTCCCATTCCTTCGCTCCAGGCTGTTATCGTATCTTCCACGTCCTGCTTCTGCGGATTCAGAAGAAAGTCTGCACCCCACTCTGCAGCAAAAGCAAGCCGTTTTTCATTGAAATCGGATATAGCGGCAGCCGCTCCGGCTTCCTTTGCCATTTTCAAACAGCACAAGCCGATGGGACCGGCCCCCATAATAAACACAAGATCTCCTTTTTGCACCTGGCCCCGATACACGGCCTGTGCCCCAATGGTGAAAGGCTCAATTAACGCGGCCTCTGACCAATCCAGCTCAGGGTTTACTTTATGCACCACACTCTCCTCCACCGTGATATATTCCCGGCCGCCGCCGTCAAGATGAACCCCATATACCTGCAGGGATTCACACACATTAGGTCTTCCCTTTCGACAGGGATAACACTGTCCGCAATAGCGAATAGGTTCAAGAACCACCTTATCTCCCCTACCAACTCCAGCCGTGTTTGTCCCTGCCTCCACTACTTCTCCGGCTGCTTCGTGGCCAATAATGCGCGGATAGGTGGCAAATGGGTTTTCCCCATGTAAAATGTGGATATCCGATCCGCAGATTCCCATTCGTTTCATTTTCACTTTTATTTCATTTGCTCCCGGGGCTGCTGGTTCATCTTTTTCGATAACCTGTAACTTCCCCGGTTCTGAAACCTGGATCGCTTTCATATCATCTTCCCCTTTTCTCAAGAATCAATCAAGTCTGGTAAAAATAACGTAATCTCTGGAACAAAACTTACCAGCAGTAAAACCACAAGACTCACCGCCAGAAAAGGAATCAATGCCACGGAGGCCCGGACGAGAGAGACTTTTCCGATATTGGAAGCCACAAAGAGACAGACACCGACCGGAGGAGTGGAGAGGCCGATCATAAGGTTCAGCACCATCATCACCCCGAACTGAACAGGGTCCATGCCAATTTCTACAGCCACCGGCAGCAGGACTGGAAACAAAATAACGAGAGCGGCAATCGTTTCCATAAAAGTTCCGATAAACAGCAGCAGCAGGTTCAAGAGAAGAATAACGACAATCGCATTAGGCGATATGGATAGAATCGTATCTGCCACTAACTGCGGGATCTGTTCACTAACGAGGATCCAGCCATATAAGTTGGCAAAACCAACTAGCACCAGTATTCCAGCAGTAGTAATCATCGAATCAATCATAATGCCGGGAATATCTTTCAACTTTAATTCCCGGTAGAGAAAGAGCCCTACAAAGAGTGCATAAACCACCGCTACAATCGCAGCTTCTGTCGGTGTGAACATTCCACTTAAAATGCCGGCAAGAATAACCACAGTCATCATTAACGCCCAAAAAGCATCAGGAAACGCTTTCACTATCGCCTTCAGACTTTCCCGTTCTCCTTTCGGATATCCCTTTTTCACGGACAGCGCATAGGTCACTATCATTAAACTGATACCAAGCAACACTCCCGGTACGGCTCCCGCTAAGAATAAATCCCCGATCGATACCGTGGCAAGAGTCCCCACAATAATCATCGGCAGAGAAGGAGGAATGATGGGCCCGATGGTAGAGGAAGACGACGTAACGGCCACTGCAAAAGGAGCACTGTAGCCTTCCTTCTTCATGGCCGGTATCATTACCGCTCCAATACTTGCCGTATCAGCAAGTGCTGTTCCCGATATCCCCGCAAACCCCATCGAAGATCCAACATTGGCCAGACCGAGACCGCCACGGATATGCCCGACTATTTTTTTGGTGAAGTCTATGATTCTAGGCGTAATTCCACCGGCATTCATCAGGTTTCCAGCCAGGACAAACCCGGGGATACACAATAAAACGAACGAATTGATGCCTTCGAACATTTTCTGGACCATCACATTCATGGAAATATCCTGTATAAAAATATACAACAGAGAGGAAAGACCGAGACTGAAAGCAATCGGAACTCCTAACAAAATGAGTACAATAAAAGATAAAAATAACAAAAGAGCCATCATTCATCCGCTCCTCCCTCTGCTTTTGCTTCCTGGATCACAAAATACACATTACAGAAACTGTATAAACCGAGCAGCAGAAATAATGCAATCATACTGGCGTAAATATAAGACATATCAACGGCCAGGGTGGCAGAGGTGCGGTTTTGTCCAATCACCGTTAATTCGTAAGCATAATAAATTAACAAGGTGGAAAAGAGCCCTGTCATCAAATAAATGACCGCATCATAATATTTTCTGAGCTTCGTCGGCAAAAACCCCAGAAGAACATCCACCCGAACATAATCCCGTTTCTCCATAGCAAGGGGAGCTCCAAATGCCACCGCAAATATAAATAAAAAACGCGACATTTCTTCGGTCCACATAAAACCAAAAGGCATAAACCGAGATACAATTTGAAGCATTACCACCAAAATCAGCGCAGAAAAAAACAGCAGCGTGAGCAGTTGAATCACCCGGGTTAACCAATGATATATCTGCATGCCTATCTCCTCTTTCCAAGGCTTTCAAAACCAAATTTTCTTTATCGACAAAGAGCGCGAGCATTACGCGCTCTTTGTCGTCCGTTTTATTCTCCCGCCTCTACAATTCTTTCATATAGGTCGAGCTGTTCTTCATTGAGACTTTCTTCAATCGCTGGTCTCATCGCCTCTGCAAACGCTTCTTTATCTACGTCTTCGTTAAATTCCATCCCTTCTTCTTTCAGCATGTTCGTATATTCTTCTGTATCCTCTTCATATAATTCCCGGCTCAGGCTTTGTACTTCTTCCCCGGCTTCCACGACAGCTTCCTGCATCTCTTCATCCAACTCGTTAAACTGATCATTGCCAACGACAACATAGACCCATCCGTATACGTGCTCTGTCACGTTCACATAGTCCTGCACTTCATAAAAACCCGCACTGTGTATCAAATCCACCGGGTTTTCCTGTCCGTCAATCACACCCTGCTGCAGCCCGGTAAATACTTCATTGAAAGCCATTGTCTGCGGACTTGCTCCGGCTCCTGACCAGGCATCCATAAACAGCGGAACGTTTGGAACACGCATTTTAAATCCGTTCAAATCATCCGGAGAAGAAATCGGTTCATTGGAGGTTAAATTCCTGGGAGCCCTCATGTGATAATACAAAGGAGTAAGGCCGACGTCTTCTTTAATCGTCTGTTCCAGTTCTTCCCCGATACCCCCTTCTACGACTGTCTGAAGGTGTTCTTCACTGTTAATCACATAGGGGGCACCCAGCATCGCTGTTTCCGGAGCCCAGTTTGCCATCGATTCGCCGGTAATCGTCATATCAGCGGTGCCGGCACTAATGCTGTCAATGACATCCGTTTCACTGCCAAGCTCTTCATTCGGGTATATTTCAATCTGCAGCCGTCCGTCTGTCTTTTCGTCGACCAATTCCGCGAAACGTTCTGCCGTTTCATGCCAGGAATGATCTTCATTGGATAGGTGGCCCAGCTTCCACGTAATCTGCTCCCCAGAATTCGTATTCCCGCTGTCTGGCCCTTCTCCGTCTCCCGCGGTTCCTTCATTCTCCGATGCTTCATCCCCACAAGCTGCCATTGTCAATAACAACGCTGTCATAATAAAGAGCCGGAATATGGTATGCACTTCAACCTCTCCCCTTTTCGCTTTATTTTTCAACTCGTTTGCCAAGTGATCATGACCCTTTCGCCAATGCAAGATACCCTTCGAAAAGACCGTTTGGTATGGTTCAGGACTTGAGGTAATCGTACACGGTCCTGGACACTGGAATGCCGTGTTTTTCGTATTTCTCCTGTTTTATCTGTTCCGGTTCCCCGGGAACAAGTACCTTCTCCACACCTTTTGCCGGTGTAACTTTGTGCAGTTCCTCTATCATCTGATCTATGCTGGTTAAAAACTCCTCCTTTTCCAGAAATAATCCTGCATCCATTGTAATGATCGTATGGCTGAGCCGGCGGTATTCTTCATAATTTCCATACATCGGAGTAATGGATGGGCCAAAGGCTGAACCTGTCAGTATTCCGGATAATACATCGACGGTCAGAGCCAGGCCGTACCCTTTCGGCCCTCCCACTGGTAAAAGATATTTGACCTCAGAGGGGTCCGTTACGGGATGGCCATGTTCCTCCACCCCCCAGTCCGGCGGGATCGACTCCCCCTTTTCTCTTGCATGCAGGACCTTTCCGAAAGCAACGTTGCTTGTCGCCATATCCAGAATAATCGGCCGCTTGTTTTTAGCAGGAAATCCAAATGCTATCGGGTTCGTTCCGAAGTAAGACGCTGCTCCTCCAAAAGGAACAACCGCACTATCTGTCTGTGTCACAATCATGCTTATCGTATCCTCTTTGGCTGCCTGTTCCGAAAAATAAGAGAGTGCCCCGCAGTGGCTTGAATTGATAACACCAACGATACCAATCCCATTCTCTTTGGATAGCTGGATGGAATAATCCATGGCTTCTTTCCCAATCACGTGCCCCATGCCGTTATCACCGTCAAATAATGCAGCAGCCCTCCCCTTTCTTTCCACAGAAAAATCACTATCGGCATTAATCCCCCCTTTTGCCAGTCTTTTGACATAATGTTCTGTCCTCAGAACACCGTGAGAATGAACACCACGAAGATCAGCGTGAATTAACACATCCGAGACAGTGGCTGCATGATTATGAGACAGACCGACTGAAATCAATTTCTCAACAACCAGTTCTTTTACTTCCTCTGCTTTTACAATAAGGTCCGACATTCCATCATCTCCCTGGTCTTTGTGATGAAGCGGTTACATAAATATATAAAAACCAACGCTTTATTTAAAATATCCTGGGAATTTCTTTTCCAGTTCTTCACGGTCAATGGTTACCAGCTGCAAATGTTTCCGAACCACCTGTTCTGCCGCTTCTTTGTCTTGAGCCTTAATGGCATTCAGCATTTCTTCATGCTGGGAGATAATGATATCCGTGTTAAGCTTTTCAGATAAACTCAGCACGCGTACACGATTAAAATTTTTACTCATCATATCCTGAACAACGGTCAGAATCCGTTGCTTGTCACAGCCTTCATAAAGGGAAGCATGAAATTCATCGTCCAACTTGTAGAAGTTGATTAATTCATTATTCGCCGCTTTTTCCTTCTGAGACTCGATAATGGAAGCAAGACGGGCTTGATGTTTTTCAGGCAATCGTTCACAGGCAGACCTTGCCACCGCAGCTTCTAAATGCTCCCTCATAAATCTTGTTTCCTCCAGCTGATCCAGATCGATAAGGGAGACAATGGTTGTTTTTTGAGGGTAAACCGTAATAAGATCCTCCTGGGAAAGCCTTAGAAAGGCCTCCCGCACCGGTGTTCTGCTTACCTGCAAGCGCTTTGATATGTCGTTTTCACTAATGGGGCATCCTGGCTCCAGCTTCAAAGAAGTGATTTCCCGGCGCAGCGAAGCATAGACTTCATTTCTCATGGATTTGGCATCTTTATTCGTCAATTCCTTAATATTCATGAATGGAATCCACCCCCCATTTTTTATATGTTATTTTCTTGTATACTAGTGTAAAAGAATACAAGAATGGAAGCAATAGGTATAAATAATAAATATTTCCAAATACCTAGATCCTGTTAAACGCAGGAGGCTATTTTCCTAAAGAACCTCCTGCTTAGAAAAAAGACACGACCTAAGGGGATCCCCCTCAAATTCGTGTCTTTATTTTTACATTTCGATTTTTTTATCCTGGTTTGGTATGACAGGCAGCCGTTTGTTATTTCCGGCAATGATGTAGCAGGCGGCTAGTGCGATAAAAAGGACAATGAGTGTTCCGAGGTTAAATAACCCTTTTTCTCCAAACCACACGATGGAATAGCCGAGGGCTCCTGTCAATAAAGCATAATATAGAAACGGGAAAATTGTTTTTCGGATAATGGCTCCTTCCTTCCCGACGAGCCCCACTACAGCACAGGCTGCGACAACATTGTGTACACAGATCATGTTCCCGGCTGCCCCGCCGACAGCCTGCAAGGCAACGATCCAGGTGGGGTCCACACCGATACGCGAACCTACATCGAATTGAAACAGGGAAAACATCATGTTGCTTACCGTATTACTCCCTGCAATGAAAGCTCCCATTCCACCGATGAAGGTACCGAACAGCGGCCAGAATTCCCCAACCGCGGAGGCCACCGCTCCGGCCAGTTCTACCGGCATGCTGGCATACCCGGCTGCTCCTCCGCCGGAGTTTAAGAACACCTGCACCATCGGCACTGTAAATATAAGTGCCGCCGAGGCTGCGATCATGGTTTTGGCCGACTGGGCCCATGCTTTCTTATAGGCCGAGCCGTTCATTCCATGGAGGGCAAACGTGATAAGGGAAACCACCAGAAAAACAGAACCAGGGGAAAATAATGGCTCAAACCCGGCGGAAATATCCGTTCCGAACAAATTGTTCAAGCCGAGGGTCCAGGAGTTCAGCCATTCATTAAAAGGAAGCGCTTCCAATCTTGTGATAACTAACAGCAGCCCAATAAGCAAATACGGAGTCCAGGCTTTTCCCATGCTCATGCTGCCACTTTTATGGGCCACATCCTTTAACTCGATAGAACCGATCCATTCCGGATTCCATTTGGACTTTTCATCAAAATCCCACGTTTCTCCTTCCGGAGGCATTAAAAATCCTTTTTTGGCTGCCGGTATTACGATAGCAAGACCCACCAGGCCGCCAATCATCGCCGGGAATTCCGGTCCGAGCAGATTCGCTGTGAGGGCATACGGGATGGTCATCGCCACCGAGGCAAACAAGGCAAACTTCCACATTTTAATACCTTCCGCAAATGATTTGTATTTCCCAAAGAATCGGGTCATCAAGGCAACCATAAAGAGCGGAATAAAAAGCCCCGCCACGGCGTGAAGAATCGCAACTTTTCCAGCAATTTCGGTCGTCAAAGCCAGAAAATTACTGGTGATGGAGGGATCCGCCGCCAATCCTTCCTGAACTCCTACCAGCATTGGAGTACCAGCAGCACCAAAGGAAACCGGGGTGCTCTGAATCGCCATTCCGGCCACTACTGCGGCCATGGCTGGAAAACCGAGACCTACCATTAATGGAACTGCTACAGCAGCGGGAGTGCCAAAGCCGGCAGATCCTTCAATGAAAGAGCCAAACAGCCAGGCGATAATAATCACTTGGACACGGCGGTCCGGGGAAATATCGGTAAATCCCTGCCGGATCGTTTTCAGTCCGCCACTCTCCTGAAGGGTGTTCAACAAAAGAATGGCGCCAAAAATGATATACAGCAGGGATACGGCCGTCACCAGGCCGTTCACAGAGGCCGCCGCCACAGTCGTACCAGGCACCCGCCACACTAATAGGGCCAGGGCCACGGCGACAACAAAGGATATTGGCATCGCTTGACTGGCAGGCCAGCGCAGCCCCACAAGGAAAACCGCGACCACAATGATTGGTAATAACGATAAAAAGGCCAACATTCCAGTACTCATCATCTTTTCCCTTCTTTCCTTTTTTAATATGTTGTTTTATTAGGAGAATAACCCGCCATAGTCAGGACCCATAAAAACAGCGGATTATGAACCACTAGACAAATGTTGCTTATTAAGCAACATAGTTTCTTTATAGGAGCAAAAAAAGAAGAAAGGTCTTATCGAAGAGATGACCTATCTTATATTAAACCATGACTCAAAAAAGTTTTCAATTTATTTGTAAAATTAGTTCTTTTTTGTCAATTTTCGACGGGGACGGACAAAAGTCTCTGAACGTCCTATTCGTCGACATAAGGAACATAGTGTGCCTCACACCACCCTCTGGCAAAAGCCCGGTACCCCTCATTCCGGAAAGCTTCCCAGTCGCCGGCGAGGCCCAGTTCGAGCACACGGTCCTGAAATCGGCGGAACACGCCGCTCCCCGTCAGTTCTCTTGTCAGCATGCTGCGCATCATTGGGTTTTTCAAATTTTGGATAAATTCCTCCATCAGTTGATACTCATCCACCGCCCGCCGGTCCGGGAGCGGGAGGTAGATATCCGCACCGGCTGACACCACGGCATCCGCCCATTGCCTCTCTTGTTTCTCCTCTGCGTCCAACATTCCATGCGGTGCTTTCACCTGCGCCCGCCGCAGCACATCCTCCCGAATCTGCACGACATCACCCGTCTCCCGGTTCAGAAAAGACGTCACCTGGTCCGGAGAATACATCACTGCTTCTACTACTGTATCTAAATGTATAGATGAATTCATTGTTCTCCCCCATTATGATGGCCATGGTTTATTTGGTGTAAACTATCCTGACCTTCCCCCTTCCCAGTCCATGAATTGGGAAAATAATTTATCTCAAACTCGGAAGCCGGGACAATCTCCTCCAGTTCTTTTAGGTTTACCGGTTTTTCCATTTCAAATGCTTTGTTTTCATTACATTTTATTTCTTACAGAGCTGCGAGGGAAAACTCATAACCCCCTAGAATCGCTGTGAAGACGATTACAGGCATAACACTGAAAATGAGAGAAAGCCAGCTGCTCCATTTCACGATAGCACTCCCTCCTTCTCTTTACACTCATTCTACTAGCTCTACCCTCATCTTTCCATTTCTCTCTTCTTCTGTTTTTTTTTATTTTTTCTGCTGATATGTAGTTTAATATATCACCAAATCGGGAATGTCATAGGTGGTTTGTATTAGAACTAATTTATTACATACAGATGGAGTGTGGTGGCCATGGACATGGATGTTGTTTATCATGAAGGACAAAATATGAAGGAATTCCTGTCGGAAAATAAGGACAGATTTGAACAACAATTACTGGAAGAAGCCGTGAATGTGCGGGAAAAAATCGAAGAAATTCAGCGGATCGGTAATATCGACCTGATTAATAACGCACATAAACTGGTATTTTATATTGTAGATCAGCGGGAAGCAGACTTGATTGAGTTTTCAGAACAGGAAGGTGTGGCCTGGGCGAAGTATTCTCTGACGTTGACGTTCAAACTGGAATGGGTGCAGGCGATCCGCCGGACGCTGTGGCGGTTTCTGGAACAGTACGAAACGTTGAAACAGGAAGAGGGGGAGAACTTCTTTGCGCTGGAGAAACGAATTAATGATTTTGTGGATAAATTTCTCAACTCTTTCTTTCTCAGCTATTCCAAGTACAAAGATAAATTATTGGAATCCCAGCGGGAGCTGGTAGAGCATTTATCCGTGCCGTTCATCCCTGTTTCTTCTTCCATGTGTGTCCTCCCTTTGATCGGCTTTATGGATAAGGCCAGGATGAATACCATCGAGGAAAAAGTACTGGTGCAGATCGGCGATCAGGGCATTCAAACCTTGATTATGGATCTTTCCGGCATCGCTGAAATCGAGGAAGACGTGGCGGAACACTTAATGCGGGTCATTGATGGGATCTATATTATGGGCAGTACACCGATTATTACAGGAATCCGTCCTGAAGTTGCCGGAAAATTAATAGAGATGGGATTAAGCGTTCAGACCAAAGCGGAAACAAAAGGAAGCCTGCAGCAGGCTTTATCCGATTATTTCATTGTCCCTCATTCGTCATAAGAAAGGGAGGCAGCCGAGACGGAATACCTTTCCTATCAATCTAACGCATACCGCGGCTTCTCAACTCTGCCGCGGTATTTTTATGACCTGGGTTCCCGTCAGTTTATCATACAGCGACTGCTTCTTTTTTGTAAAAACCGCCAATAAAACATAGGTAAAAATGAAGAAATAAACTAAAGCAACCTGAAGGTATAATTCCCACGGTACGTCCCCTCCCCCGCTATCCACCATTCGGTACACCATGGAGTGAGAAAGCTCCCACGGCAGAAATTTCAGCACCGTACGAACCACAGCACGCGGAACCGACAGGGCATGGTACTGATGGTCCACAACCTGAATTCCCGTTTTCCTTTTTCCAAAGGATTGTCCGCCAATGACAGAATCACTGACAATGAAATATAGAGAAACCGGCAGCGTCACCAGCAGAAAACCAACCGTCTGCGCTGTTGCCGCTCCTCCCGAAAACCACTGCTGTATTGATGGAAAAAGAACAGTGCTCAGGAAAAATAAAACGGCTCCATACGCTGCCATGAGCAAATAGTCGAATAAAAAAGCTTTGACTCGGAGATAGAAAGAAGCGTTCATATAAGACCCCCTTTTGCCCGGGAAATGGAAGACTACACAAAAAATATAAAAAGTCGGGATATGGGATACCGCTCTCCTTATCATTATAATATAAGTGCATCTTGAAACAGCTATTTATAGAAGATTTCGTCCAGTGCTGCAGCTCGATCTATAATTTCCCCCATGTTGGGAAAGCTTTAGGGGGAGGTGATGGTATGGATAAACAAAGCATAAATTTGACTTCCGCTGAAATTGGAACGTTGTGGACGGAATATATAAATGGAACAGCAATCTATATCGTGAATAAATATATGGCTTCCATTATAGAGGACAAAAAAACAAAAGATCTTTTTGATAAAGCGCTCCAGATTTTTGAAAACCAGAAAAATCAGATTGCTTCTTTCCTGGAATTTGAAGGATTTCCGGTTCCCATCGGATTCACCGACAAGGATCTTCATAAAGGCAGGGAGCGGCTGTTTTCCGACATATTCTGCCTTCATTACCTGCATATCATGACATCCCACGGTTTACTGGGGCATATTTCCTCCCTTGGTTCTTCTGTTCGAAAAGATTTACGTGATTTTTATGATACCTGTGATACGGAGGGGAAGCTGATTTTTCAGGAATCGATTGAATTATTACTGGAAAAGGGACACTTTCAGCGAACTCCCTATTTTTATCCGGAAGCGGGGCCATCGTTCATTTCCGGTTCTTCTTTTTTGGATGGTCATTTTTCAGATCAACGTCCCCTGGCTGCCACAGAAATTGCGAGTCTTTCGTTTAATATTAAAAAGAAAATTATGGAAAAAACACTCTCCATTGGCTTCAGCCAGGCGGCCCAATCCAAAAAGGTGAGAAAGTTTTTAAAGGCTACCCAAAAAAATGCAGACAAGCAAATCCAGTCCCTGGGGAAAATCCTGCATCAAGACAACCTCCCGGTACCGATGTCCTGGGAATCTGAAGTTACCATGTCCCGCCATTCCCCTTTTTCCGATAAATTAATGCTCTACCATATCGGTTTTTTATTGCAGACCTCGCAGGCCTATCACGGGGCCGCTCTCGCTGTCGCGATGCGCAGTGATCTAGTGTTACATTACGAACAAATCATATTAAAAAATCTTTCCATTACCAAAGACTGGTTTGATTTAATGACAAAAAACAGGTGGCTCGAGCAGCCGCCCCTTGCCCCGGACCGGGAAAGAATTGCAAAAGGGAAGTAACAGCCTTGTCGGGGCTGACCTCCCTGCTCCTGTCCCTTATAAAAATTAAAGATATTGACTTTCTATCTCTTTTTGTTATGCTTTTTAAAGAAGAAAAAAATTCTACTTATTAATTTAATGAAGTTTTTTCTTCTTTTTTAGAAAGGAGGGGATATCATCTAATCACATGGAAAACTTTTTTCTTCCACCCTTTTTGAAAACGCTTCAACCATTTTAAAAGGAGGTCCTTCCTTATGAACAAACTAAAAAGAATAGGAATGCCGGATGCGTTTGTTATTTTATTTTCTCTTCTGCTATTAGCATGGGTAGGGAGTTATCTGATCCCATCCGGCGAGTTTGAGCGGACTTCCGGCGATGTGGAGACCGTCATACCTGGGAGCTTTCATTTCGTTGATTCAGCTAATTTAGGTATTATGGATTTATTTCTTGCTATTCAAAATGGGATTATCGATACAGCACACTTGATTTCTCTGGTTTTGATCATGGGTGGAGCTATTGCTGTGATTGAATCTTCGGGAACGATAAATGCAGGGGTAAAGGTATTGGTGAATAAAACAAGAAATCAAACCTATCTCCTCGTCGCAGCTGTTTCCACTACCTTTGGAATCATTTCCGCCATCGGAGTCGGATCTAATGCTGTCATTGCATTTATTCCACTTGGCATCATTCTTGGAAAAGCCTTGAAACTGGATGCCATTGCCGGAATAGCTATTGTGTATCTTGGTTATTTTTCAGGATCTGCCGCTGCTGTATTTGATCCTATTACATTGGGGGTGGCTCAGGAAATCGCAGAACTTCCCCTTTTCTCCGGTCTCACGCTACGCGTTATCCTATTTTTCGTACTATTAGCTGTCACGATCACTTATGTATCTTTGTATATACGTAAAATCAGCGCAGATCCATCGAAAAGTTTAATGGGGGATCGACCTTTCAGTGATGAACCTTCCCATGAGGAACCCGGCGAAGAAAATCCTGTTTTTACAACAACACATAAACTATTGATCTTATTCTTTGCTCTTTGTCTAGGGGTATTTGTTTTTGGATCAATTAATCTAGGATGGGGAATCAATGAACTGGCTGCCATTTTCTTAATGAACGCCATTGGCAGTGCGATTATCGCCAAAATTCATCCAAATGACTTTGTGAAGAAGTTTATGGGCGGTGCCCGGAATATCCTCTATGGAGCTCTAATTATAGGAATAGCCAAAGCCATCACTGTCCTGATGGAAAACGGGCTGATTTTAGATACGGTCGTAAATGGCCTGTTTGTCCCTTTAAGCCACTTATCCCCAATGCTAGGGGCCCTTGCCATGTTTTTCTTTAATCTTATCTTTAATTTGTTAGTTCCTTCCGGAAGCGGCCAGGCAGCAGTGGTTATGCCGATGCTGACACCTCTGGCTGATATGCTCGATCTAACAAGACAGACGGCTGTCATCGCTTTTAAGCTCGGAGATGGCATTACCAACATTATCACACCTACCTCCGGCGTTCTTATGGCAGTCCTGGCGGTTGGCGGGGTGTCCTGGATCAGATGGATACGTTTTGTTTTTCCGCTGGTATGTCTCTGGTCCCTTGTTGCGATAGTCTTTGTAGTCGCAGCTGTTCTTATAGATTATGGGCCTTTTTAAAAACTCCCCCTTGGAAGAAGTTATGCTCATTTGCGAAGTGAATTATTCTACTTTATGATAAGTGAAGCAGAAATTTCTTCTAAGAGGTGGAAAAATTGAATGAATTATCATTTGAAGAGTTAGTAAAGGAAAAATACGACACCCTGTCCCCAGGAAAAAAGCGAGTGGCTGAATATATTTTAAAAAACCTGGAGAAAGCAAGCTACAACACGATCATTGAAATTCAAAACGAATCCAATGTCAGCGAAACTACCGTGATCCGTCTCGCCTATGCATTGGGATTCAGCGGGTTCTCGGATATGCAGAAAACCATTCAAAAACAGATTATTAACCACAATAACTATAGTTGGGAGCAGGAGGTAAATAATGATAATAATCCTTACTCCCAAATCATGGAAAAGGATATCCAAATCATCAAACAAACGTTGAATACAATGGATATCGAAAATTTTGAGACAGCTGTCGAACAGATCAGCCAAGCCGATAAAGTACTGGTCGTCGGCTATCATACAGCCTATGCCGCTGCGACCTGGTTTTCCTTAACGCTCGGCCTTCTTCGAGAAAATGTAAAATTGATCGAATATAAAAATGAATACGAGGAATTACTGGGGATCACAGAAAATACGGTGGTTCTCGCCATTTCGTTCCCGCGCTACCGAAAAAACACTTTTGCCTTTTTAGAAAAAACGAAAGAACAGGGAGCTTTTACGATATCCGTGACGGATTCGAAGCTGTCACCGATAGGAAGATTAGCTGATATCACATTATTAACAAATACCAATAGAGATGAAAGCGGTTATAATTCGATAGCTCCGGTGCTGAGCTTCTTGAATCTTCTCATTGTTGGCGTTCGAAAAAAAGATGATACAACGATGAACGAACGCCTTCAAAAATTAGAAGAATTCTATCAGAAAGATGAGAGCATTTTTGAATGAATGTATAAATGGAAGGAGTGGCCGTCATCAAAGATATATTGTATTACCTGCAGCGGCATCAATCTGACATCCTCGCCGACCTGAAAACACTGGTACAATCGGATTCCCCCACCCCGGATAAGTATTTAGTCGATCAATGCGGGCGAGTGTTAACAGATCTTTTTTCCCAGCGTCTCGGTCTGAATCCGGAGGTAATTTCCCAGACGGAAACAGGGGATCATCTTCGCTTCACCTTTGGAGAAGGAAAGAAGCAGCTGTTGATCATCGGGCATTTTGACACCGTTTGGGAAGAAGGCCGTCTTTCTTTCCGCATCGATGGCAATAAAGTCTACGGCCCGGGGACCATCGATATGAAAGGCGGTCTTATTCAAACGATATGGGCCCTTAAAGCATGTAAAGAACTGGGAATAATACCCCCTAAAAAAATAGTCGTCTTATGTAACGGGGATCATGAAGGAATTGCTTCTTACACGTCACGGCCCTACATCGAGAAAGAAGCCAGGCGCAGTGAGGCTGTGCTGGTGCCGGAAGCAGCCCAGGGAGAAACAGGGGCTCTCAAGACAGAAAGAAAGGGTGTATTGCGGTACACGATTACAATAAACGGAATTGCCGCCCATTCCGGAAATAATCACCAGGACGGCGTCAGCGCTAATGTAGAAATGGCCAAGCAAATTCTATACCTGAATGAATTCACGGATTATCAGGCAGGCACAACGGTAAATATCGGTGTCACACAGGGCGGAGAAGGAATCAATGTCGTTCCCGAATACGCGGAAATGAAAGTGGATGTTCGTGTAAAAACGATGCAGGAAGCCCAACGGATGGATCAGCTTATACAAAACCTGGCCCCAATAAATGAGCACACCACCCTGCAGGTCCATGGCGGAATCGTTCGTCCTACCATGGAAAAGACCCAGCAGACCGAACACCTTTTTCAACTTGCGAAGGAGGCTGCTGCTGAGATCGGTATGTCTTTAACGCAGGCCTCTGTCGGCGGTGGCAGCGACGGAAGTTTTACCGCCGCTCTCGGCGTCCCGACACTTGATGGGCTCGGAGCTGCCGGGGAAGGTCCTCATGCAGAACACGAGCATATTTTGATGGATCAACTCCCGGTAAGAGCAGCCCTATTAGCGAGGATTTTGACAAAACTATAATAAAGTTCTCTATGCTTTTTCTTCTCCTTCCACCCCGTCCTTAAAGCTTAAGGATGGGGTGGAATGTTTGGTGCTCGATGCAGTCGTTCTTGCACTTTTTTCTTTTGCCCCTCTCCTTATATAACAGGAGCTGGGATGGGTGCAGGCTATCCGAAGGGACGCTATTACTTTTTATTGAACAATTTGAAAAATTAACCACGCATATGGATAAACCAGATGACTTTCTGCGATCAGGGGATCTAGACTTTGATTATTGACCTTTCCGGCATCGCTGACATTGAAGAAGCAGCAGATCAACTGATGCGGGTGATTGAGGGATTTCATATTACGGGCAGCCATCCCATTGTTACCGGTGTACGGCCTGAAGTTTCCCAGAAAATAGTCGACATCGGTCTCGATCTTGAGTCCAGGGTAGAAACAAAAGCCAGCCTGCTTTTTTTCAAATGACAAAGAACCCCCCAATAACGGTAGAGTTCACAATTTTTTTCGTTTGAACATTTTTCAAAAAGTGATAAAATGGCTGAGTCTTATTATCATTCAATAGAAAAAATTTTCAAAGGACAGCAAGAGGTGTTTCTCATCATGGGTAAGGATATGGCGGTCATTCAAGATCCGATGGCTGTTTTTGCTTATTTAATCGCCATTGTCGGGATTCTATTTATGTTATCTACGATAGATAATAAATTTATAAATAAGCTTTTTCGATATGCTCCCCCTTTAATCTGGATGTACTTTTTACCAATGCTTTCCACCACCTTTGGTATTATTCCGCAAAGTTCGGATTTATATAGTTTTCTAAGTACGTATATCCTGCCGGCAGGTTTGTTATTATTAATGATCAGCGCGAACGTTCCGGCTACAATTAAGCTTGGCGGGAAAGCCATTGTGTTATTTCTGGCCGGGACAATAGGTGTTGTTATTGGCGGCCCGATTTCCTTTGCTCTATTCCAGGGCATCCTGCCGGAAGACGCTTGGCGTGGGGTAGGTGCCCTTGCTGGAAGCTGGATTGGCGGAACAGCAAACATGGGTGCCATGATTTCAGCATTTAAGACACCTGATGATATATTAAGTCCGGTCATTTTGACAGACACGTTAGTCGGCATCAGTTGGATGGGTGTCATGATTGCATTATCCAGTTTTCAAGATAAGTTCAATGCGTGGAATGAGGCGGATAATTCTACCATTAAGCGGGTGAATGAAGATATTGCGACAGATATGCAGAGAAATGTTAAACCGCTGCAGCTTCCACAGCTGTTTGGAATTTTAGGCATTGGGATGGCAGGATCCTATATCATTCGTGTATTCGCAGACATGGACTTTATTCCAAAAAGTGATATTATGAGCACTACCACTTGGTCGTTTATTATCATTACGGCTGTTGGCATCGCTCTTTCCTTTACAAAAGTAAGAAACCTGGAATACTACGGTGCCAGTAAAATCGGTTATTTAGGAATATATTTATTCTTAACCGTCATCGGGGCACAGGCAAATTTAGCAGATGTTGTGCAGTCCCCCCAATTTCTTCTCATGGGAGTTGTTTGGTTAGCTATTCATATCATTTGTATCTTTGGTGCTGCCAGATTATTAAGAGCGCCGTTGTTTTTCGTAGCTGTCGGATCCCAGGGTAATATCGGCGGAACAAGTTCTGCCCCGATTGTGGCTTCGGTGTTCCAACCGGCATTGGCACCTGTTGGTCTATTGATGGGTATTTTAGGTAACGTGGTCGGAACCTATGCCGCCTTATTGTGTGGAAAACTGGCCCAGATGATCGCCGGGGGATAGGCATAATCACAAAGGAACACAAGAAAAAAACCCCATTCCGCTTTTTCAGCAGGTATGGGGCTTTACTTTGTTTGCTTATTATCCTTAGTGCTTCATGTTTACTTTGGCTGAAATCATGCGGCCATCTTCCGAAACAGTTTTCACTTCAAATGCTTTACGGTCAGAATCAGCGAAAGCCGCCAGCGAAAAAACTCAAACGGACCGGCAGAATCCAGAACCTCCATTAAAATTCCTACCGTACGTTTCGCCATTCCCTATGTCTATCTGAATCCATCGTTTTTACCTCTGTTGGCCCTCTTGCAATGTCGTAATAATCGGGCCTTCCTTCGTTGATGGTATGTTCAAATTGCGCCACCACGCTTTCATTTGTTAAAAACCTCCATCCATCGTTAGATTGATACATTTCTTCTTCAAATATAGAAATAAAGGGCACAGACGCGAGAACCATACCGTTTTTTAAAAGTTCATCATCCCAGCGCGAGAAGAAATTAAAAATATACTCCGGTTCCTCATGTCCGACCCCGTGTCCCGTCAGATTTTTAATAACGGTAAAACCCCGCTGTCTCGCTGTTTTGTTCACCATTCGTCCAAGCTTGCTTTTTTCGAACCTGGTTTTGCCTTCTCCAGTCCCGCGTTAAAAGCTTCCCGCCGTGTCCCATAATTTCTGCAGCATCTCTTCTCACCAATGCAAAAAATGGTGAATATCTTCCCTGCTCTATTCTTCATTTCTTTTCCTTTTTCTATAGAAGAAAGCACTACCTGCGGCAAGCAGTAACAGCGGAACAAGGACCGGGGACAGGCCGATGAGAAAGACGGCGATGCCGGATGCGGCGCGGACGATTCCATTCAGCGTCCGTGTGAATAGATTCTGCGCTTTCTCCCACGTGTTCAGCGATTCTCCACTTTGCAGGGTAGAGCCGGTGCTTTCCTGTATCTGAATATCGACGGTGGAATAGGCCACGTGGTTTTCCAGGTAGTTCATCTGCCCTTTCAGCTGCTCGATTTCTTCCTGGACGGCGGATAAGTCTTCCGAAATCTGCAGGAGAGCGTCGGTATTCCCGGCTTCTTCCATAAAGGAAGTCAGACGTTCTTCCTGGGTTTCTTTAGAACTCAGCCGGGATTCCAGATCCACGTATTCTTCGGTAACATCTTCCCCTTGGGTCGAACGTTCCTGCACACGAATACTGTCGGATTCAAGACCATTCATGAAGGGAGAGAAATTTTCTTGTGGAATCCGGACGGACAGCGATCCACTCCGTTCGCCGCCGGCACTCACCTGCATGTCGGACTCTACGATGTAGCCGCCCGTATCTTCCACCTGGGTTTCAATCCGCTGCTCGGCTTCATGGAAGTTCTCCACTTCGATAGATAGGTTTCCGGTTTTAATCACCATCCTGTCCGAAGCATCGATATCTTCCGCTGCCTCTGTATTCTCTCCAGTATCTGCACTGCTTCCACCAGCCTGACCGCTGGAGTCCTGCGCCGACTGTTCAGCTGTGCCTGCATCATTGGCAGCTTCTTCGGTCGAGGCCTGATCTTGTTGTGCTTCCTGTGATTCCTCATTATTACAGGCAGCCGCAAGAATCAGCAATATCACCGCCGGCACAGTCATCATCCACTTCCACATAATAGACCCCCTTTTCTTTTTCTGCCTCGTTAGACGTGAAGAAAGGGGAAACGTTTCTTTCCCGCTTTTCAAAAAAGTTTGTAATATTTCCTCTCGAAACAGTAGTCTGTGACATTTTTTTACGTGAAGATAGAAGAAGAGAGGGGAGAGTCCATGACACAGAGATTAATTGTGATCGGAACCGGTATGAGCAGTCTGCGTCTAATGGAAACCATCGTGGCCGAAGCGCCCGGGCAATTTAGCATTCAAGCGTTCGGGGAAGAGCCCTTTCTACCCTATAACCGGGTCAAACTCTCTAGCTGGCTGCAGGCCGAACATAGGGAAGCGGCTCTATACCCTCATCACTCAGACTGGTACGCCGATAACGATATTCATGTGCATACAAATGAACGAATCATACAGATAGATCCACCAGCAAAAACCGTCCTCACCGAAAATGGAGAGCGGTACGGCTATGATTACGCTGTGATCGCGGCGGGGTCTTCCCCGGTTCGTCTGAATATTCCAGGAAGCGGCAAAAAAGGAGTCCAAACCTTCCGCACTTTAGAGGATGCCCGCCGCCTGAAAGACATCGCCTTCCGAAGACAAAAAGCGGTAGTGGTTGGCGGCGGCTTTCTCGGCCTGGAAGCAGCTTACGGCCTTGCCAAAGCAGGAACGAAGGTGGAAGTAATCCAGCGCGCCGATACCTTGCTGCCGCCGCAGCTGGACGAAACCGCCTCTCAGTATCTACAAAAAGAATTGGAGAAACACGGGATTACGTTTCACTTCGGCCAATCCATTCAGGAAGTAACAGGAGGACAGGAGGTAAAGGGAGCGGTCCTGCAGGATGGTACGTCCCTTCCTGCCGATACCGTATTGTTTGCCGCCGGTATCCTGCCGAACAGCCAGCTGGCTGAAGAGAGCGGACTGGCGGTGAACCGGGGCATTCTTGTCGATGATTATATGAAAACAAGCACAGACAGTGTCTATGCCATTGGAGAATGCGCGGAGCATAACGGGACAACGTACGGTCTTGTGCCGCCGGTATATGAACACGCCCATACCGCCGCCCTTCACCTATGCGGAAAACCGTCCTCCCCTTACAACGGATCCTCTTCCTACAGCCATTTAAAAATTGCAGGGGTTGATTTATTCACCGGCGGCAGAATGGAAGAGTCAGAGGACACACATGTGATCGTCCAGGCGGACAGCACAAGACCGCTTTACCAAAAGGTGGTGCTCAGGCATGATGTTATCCAAGGAGCGGTCCTTTTCGGGGATACATCCACCGCCGATGACATCACAGAACGGCTGCAAAACCAAAAGCCTTTATCGATGTCAGAAAAAATTCAGTTGTTCTCTGGAGAAGGCAAAACGGAAAAACTCGTGCACTGTACACCGGAAACCACGATCTGTAAATGCAATCAGGTCAACAAACGGACCATTCTCCGCCACATTGCAGGTACCGAAAAAGCAAGTGCTGCTACCATTCAGGAAGACACGCGGGCCTCGACCTCATGCGGAGGCTGTGCAGCGGATGTTTCCAGTCTGCTTCAGGTGTTTGACCGCTGTAAAGACCAGGCCTCAGTAAATACTTTCTGTTCCTGTACGATGTGGGAAGAAGAGCAGGTCAAAGAAAAAGTTTTTTCAGGAGAATGGAAGAGAATGGAGGATGTCTTCCGTTCGGCAGCATGGCAAAACGAAGGCTGCGACATCTGTATTCCGGCTTTAACGTATTATTTTTCCCTTACCGGAAAGATCGCCTGGCAGAAAGCACCATGGGTGTTGGAAGAAGCGGACGGCCGCTATACCGTTACTTCTCTTCCGATCAGAGGCGATGACTCCGGTGATATACTGCGGCAATGGATGAAGCTGCAGGAGAACCTCCCCGGTTCCCGGCTGCGATTCGAATCAGACCAGCGCCTCTCGCTTTCCGAAATAACGGAGGAACAGATGAATGAGGTATGCACTGCAGCGGGCCTCCCCCAGCACGTTTTTGCCGGGGCCAACCTGAAGCCGTTCACGATCGAAACCCGCCGTAACCGTGAGTTGTTTTATCGATTGGAGAGAAACCTGTATACGTTATCGTTTCCCTCCACGTTTACAATCAGAACTACCAGCGTGTTCCCGGATGGGTTATCAAAATATGAGCTTGGGCTCGTCTGGAACGAGGACGCCTGGGAAATGCATGCCGAAGGAGACACCGGCCGTATTATCCTTTACGCTGCACAGGAGCAGGAAGTCGAAGATATGGTGAAAACAACGATCCAACATTTCCGCGAAACCGCCTTTTTCGAGGAACCCTTTGCCGACTGGATCCTGCGCCTCTCTCCGGTTACAATCCGGGAAATCTTGTTCCTCGAAGACGACAGGGAACTGCTGATACAGGCGCTCGAGGAGCACATTGAAATCGCTCAAGGGAACGCCGTTATCCATTCAATATGACCAGGGAGGAATAACTATGAGTGAACAGATGCTGGCTACCTTCCGTAAACGACAGCAGCAAGCAGCAGAAGAAATAGTTTATCATACCCAGTGCCCCTTCTGCAGCATGCAGTGTAAAAAGAAAGTTCTAGAGGAAAAACAAGGGGCTCGCGTCAAATATCGTACGATCGGGGTGGATAATCCCACGACGAAAGGAAGGCTGTGCGTCAAAGGAAAAAACGCCTATCAGCATGCTGTCCACCCCGAACGGATTACCACCCCCCTTATCAAAGTGAACGGAGCGTTTCAAGAGGCAGATTGGGAAGAAGCCCTGAGTGTTATCCAGAAAAATCTGAGCCATCTCCAGGGAAAACATGGTCCGAACTCCGTCTCCCTGTATGGCGGGGGCTCTTTAACCAACGAAGAGGCTTATCTGCTCGGAAAACTGGCCCGTGTCGGACTCGGCACCAAATATGTCGATTACAACGGCCGTTTTTGTATGTCTTCCGCTGCTTCGGCAGGGATGAAAGCATTTGGAATCGACCGCGGCTTCACCAATCACATCGAACAGATTCCGGATGCTAAGTGCATCATTCTTGCCGGCACCAATGTCTCCGAATGCCAGCCTACCTTCGTTCCTTATCTGGAAGAAGCAAGGCAGAACGGCTGTTTCCTGATCGTCATTGATCCAAGAGAAACCGATACCGCCGCCATGGCAGATCTTCATTTAAAAATAAAGCCAGGCCAGGATAAGCAGCTCGCTCTCCTGCTCGAAACCTATATTTTACAAAATCAATTACACGATGAATCGTTCTGCCGGGAACGCACCTCCGGTTATGACGAACTAAGGGACATGCTGAATAACGTCGATATGGAAACAGCTTTTGAAGATACCGGCCTTTCCCTGCAGGACATTCAGGAAGCGGCCTACCGATTCGCATCCGCCCCGACCGGGATGATCTTGACGGCACGCGGCATTGAACAGCAAATCAATGGCCACGAAACGGTACGTCATTTTCTCCACCTGCTGCTGCTTACCGGCAAAATTGGCAAATACGCCTGCGGTTACGGGGCCATTACCGGCCAGGCGAACGGGCAGGGTGGCCGCGAACACGGTCAGAAAGCGGATCAGCTCCCGGGCTATCGTTTTATCGACAACCCGGAACACCGACGCTATATTGCAGACATATGGGGTGTCAAAGAAAAGGACCTGCCGGACAAAGGCGTTTCTGCCTACGAAATGATGGAACGCATGGAAGAAGGAGAAATCAAAAGTCTGATTCTCATCGGCTCCAATCCTGTCGTTTCCAACCCAAACGCCAATCTCGTTCATAAAGCATTTTCTTCCGTATCCTTTATGGTGGCAGCAGAAATGTTCATGACAGAATCCGCTTCCTACGCCGATGTTATTCTTCCCACCAGTTCTTATCTCGAAGATGAAGGGACATTGACGAACGTGGAAGGACGGGTCACGCTGCGCGAAGCGTCCCGGCCGCTTCCGGGAGAGTGCCGGCATGATTGGCAGATCATGGCCGCCATAGCGGAAGTCATGGGACGGGGGACGTTATTCTCCTATGAAAAAGCCGAAGATATTTTTAACGAACTCAGGCTGGCCTCCCGCGGCGGCAAAGCAGACTATTATGGCATGACGTACGACCGTATCCGTAGAGAATCCGGTGTCTTCTGGCCGTGCCCATCCGAAAATGCCAAACAAGAAACCACCCTATTTTCAGAAAGCTTCGCCACCGCAGACGGTCGGGCTCATTTTCTCACTGAATCAGCCGCAGAAGAAGTTTCCAAAGAAGAGATTGACGAAACATATCCACTCTATATTACAACAGGACGTACGATGAATCATTATTTAACCGGAGAACAGACACAGCGCAGTTCTCGTCTCGCCGCCCGGGAGTTTGAATCTTACGTATCGATCCATCCCGACACCGCAGCAAAATACGGGATCCGCTCCGGGGAACTCGTAGTAATCACTTCCCGGCGCGGTTCCGCCACCCTTCGCTGCTCCGTCTCAAAGGAGATACGGCAAGATACATTATTTGCTCCGATGCATTGGGGCGGCAAGCAAAACATCAACCGCCTCATTGACAGTGCCCTGGACCCCGTCTGCAGGATGCCTGGCTTCAAGCGGGCTGCCGTTTCTATCCGACCGGCAGCCAGCAGCGCAGGCTCCGGATAATACCGGAGACTGACGGCAGATATCGGACAATTTCCTACGTATACCGGCAAAAAAATGTCCTCCAAACGCATCTGGAGGACATTTTTATTTAGGATTTCCGAAAAAGTCTTATATATGGTTATGGTGGACAGTTCTATTCAGCTATTATTTCGAAACAGAGATGTTATTGATACTGCGGCTGTTTCGGTTCGTGTTTCACATTCAATCATGAATCGATTTTTTATCTTCCCGGAGTCCGACCATAAAGGCACTCACCATTGCCGCAATCCCAAAGGTGAAGGCATAAAGTAGCCCTCCCACAAGAACCCGCAGCAGCATCGTACTAATCGTGACGTCTTCGCCGGATTCTTTCACAATCCGAATGTTAACAAGCCGCTTTCCAATCACATATCCCCGCCAGAACACCGGGAGCAGGATCATATACAATAAACTCAATAGATCCGTTACATTAAACTCTTCGTGATATAGTTCCCCATAGATCACCCATGTGATCAATCCAAAAAAGAATCCTATAATAAGAGAATCCAGGATGCCTGCACCTAGTCTTATCCAAAATCCAGCTCGTTCTTCCACGCCAACCGCCCTTTCCCTCTTACATTGTTTTTCTCAAGCTTCGTCCGACGATGCTGTTTCCTTCTTTGCTGTCCTTTCTTCCTTCTGCTGCCGCTGCGGTATAAGACCAGGAGCAGCAATAAGCCAGCTGACCCCAATAAAAAAGAGAATAGCATACACGATCTCTTCCCCCACGCCTTCTGTATTTTTCACCTGCTCAAAAACAAAGGGAGTGACAGAAGGAAAAAAAATAGACAGAAAGATGCCTGCAAACTCTCCGACACTATGAAAATAAAAACAAGCGCTGATCAATAAAAGGACACCCGTAAGGACAAACATATAAATCATCCACGAACCTCTCATGTATCTATTATGTAAAAAACTTCCTTTCTATTACAACAAAAATAAGCGCCGCCGTCCACTTATTTTTTCACCGAGGTCCCTGTAATCAAGATTATCAGCAGAATAACCACTCCAACCCCCAACATCAAGGAAACCAAACTCATCGCTTCCCCCTCTCCGAAACACAAATGATATTTACAATTATTTCAAAAGTGGGCCGATTCTTCAATCTTTTCGTTATAAAGACGAAAGAAAAACCCTAAGCTAATAGCAATACGAAAAGAAGGAGTTTTTTCTATGTGTGGACGTTTTACGCTGACTGTACCTCTGCAGAAGATCGAGGAGAGGTTTGACATTGAAGATACGACATTAGAGGATTATGAGCCGAGTTTTAACATCGCTCCGGGGCAGAACGTGGCAGCCGTGATTAACGATGGAGCGAAAAACCGTCTCGGAGTCCTGACATGGGGACTGGTTCCGCATTGGGCCTCGGATCCGAACATCGGATACAAAATGATAAACGCCCGCGCGGAAACAGCCCATACCAAAAACAGTTTCAAGCGCCCGCTCGAAACCCAGCGCTGTATTCTTCCTGCAGACAGCTTTTATGAATGGAAAACAGAGAATGGAAAAAAGCAGCCATACCGCATCCGGCTTGCCGGCGAAAGTCTCTTTGCATTGGCTGGCTTATGGGAAAAATGGGAAAAGAAAGAGGGAGACAAACGCTTCACCTGTACGATCTTAACAATCGAGGCCAATGCTTTTATGGAAGGCCTCCATCACCGTATGCCGGTTATTCTGAAGGAAGAATTGGAATCGACATGGCTGGACCCCGGCATCCAGGACCATCACGCCCTGCAAAACTGCCTGGCTCCCATAGATTCATCCATCATGGAAGCATATCCCGTGTCGAAGGCCGTCAACAATGTTAAAAATAACGCGGAGGATCTACTGAACCCATTATAAAGGCGGTTTCAGCTCTTTTCCCTCTTCACTGAGAGCGGAGATTACCTTGCGGACATTTGTTCCGCTAAATATCAATGTAAGAGACTTGTGGCAGCTTTTTCGGACATTTTTTCCTCTATTGGGTCTTTGGACCGTTTTTTTACGATGAAAAGGGGAGATAACGGAATAAATGTCCGAACTACCTGTCAAAATGGGAAAAAATGTCCACCTGCATCAATATCATCCGGTGGATTTATAGGCAGGGTTCCTCCTTTTGGTGGTATTCCAAAGGGGGCGTTATTTTACGTCCTCAGGATAGAAGAGGGTGGAGGGCCCAATGACCACCCTCTTCCAGATTCTAAGGCTTCATCGACCGGTAGCTTTGGTACTTGTGGATGGCCTGCCCTCCGTATCCTGGTTCCTCGGCATAAGCGGCATCAACGATTTCTAAGTTCTCATCCATATAAGCTTCGCCTTCTTCAAAATAGGAGACCTTTTCATAATAAGGTTCGACAATTCCTTCTAAATTTTGCGTTTCCACCGCGATAACAATGGTGTTTCCGTTTTCGTTTGCATACTCCAGTTCATGCTCCGAGTGATATATCATCGAATCGTTCCCCTCCGCTGTATCGCGGTAGGCCATAATTGCTGCCGTATCCACGATGTCCATCACGTGATCCGACAATGGTTTGGTTACATCATTGTATGCGGTTTCATATTCTTTCCCGTCAAACCAGAACGGCATGGCAATCATAAAATCAATATGGTGATCCGCGGCAATAGTATCTAATTTATTCAGTCCATTTAAATAATCCAGGATCAGCTGGCTGCGTTCTTCTGTGTCCCATTCGTCAAGCAAATAAGGTTCAATATCCATTTGTATTCCGTCAAACTGCTCCTCTTCGTCGGAAAAGTTGTTATACTTCACCACCTGAATCATACGTATGATAGGCGTTTTATGGTTTTTCTTCTTGGCCCATTCGGAAGCACCATCCAATGCAATGACTTCGATATCATTTTCATGAGCCAGTTTAATAAACTTCTGATACTGCGCTGGGTGCATTTGAAGATAAGGGATTCCTTCCTGCTTTCCAACACTGAATTTAGGATGCATATGGCGGTAAGGGAACGGAGGGACCTGAGGGATATCCTCCCGTACACCAATATTAAGATAAATCACATTAATCCCTTTTTCCTTTGAAAATTCAACCAGTTCCTCCCGTCCTGCTTCTGTATTGATGTCTTCATTTGGAAACCATGCCCACATTGCCTTGTCATTGCCGGACGTCGTTTCCGCCAAACCCGATGCCGGCACACTACCTACGATCACAGCCGCAGTTAAAAGCCAAACCAGCCATACCTTCCTTTTGGATTTCTCCATCTTTCACACCTCTTTCATTTTAGAATAAATACCTAATATTAAGAAAATTACAAATATTTAATATAACACCCCCTTTCAGGGCAGAATACGATTAAAATACATTCGGGCTGACAATCTGCTTATACACATTATTTCTCACATACCCGCTTTGATTCACGGAGGAATACGGCAACCGGTATTCTTCCAGTTCCTCTATTAACACCTGGTTTCCTTTCAAATATTCGGACAACCTGCGCTGGGTCGTATCAATTCTTGCAATTAAGCCGCCATATCGGATATCAATCACTTCCCACCCAAACGGTTTATGGATCTTCATCCATTGTTCATAGTGCCGTTTCCTCAACCTTTCAACGCGTTGTTTCAAATCTGGCAGAACGTCCTGTTCCAATTTCCGTAATTGATTTTTCTCGTTTTTTTCATAATAATACTTTACCTTTACACCAAGCTCAGCTTTCAAGCTGAGGACCGAGCAGATCCGGGAGGGCACATCAAATAGAAATGCCCATGGTCCTGCCTTCTTTTTCATATTTTCCAAGTCTCCTTCGAGCTCCTGATAAAAACGCGGAAGCTCCATTCCCTCTGCCTCTTTATCAAATAATCCCATCAGGGGGTCCTGCCACAGCAGAAACTTCGAAGGATTATCCGGTTCGAGCTGGATTTCTTCCGCTGTTCCAGGAGGTTGATCTAATTCTCCTAATGTTATAAATGCCTCCATATCGGCGCCCGTACAGAAACGAAATCGGTCTTTCACCTTCTTCCTATCCAATTCCCTTACGTACCCGTGTTCTGCCATCAACTGTATTCCGAGCAGGGCCGTAAATGGCTCTGTTTCCTGGCCGTCGTCCCCCCAGAGCGTGGCGAACACTTCGGGCACCCCTTCTTTTTTGCAGGCTGTCATCGCAGCATCCGTTGTTCGAAACGCTTTTTTATAATTCACAGCTATTCCATTCCACGTCCACAACCCTCCTGCAAACAGGGGCATCGTCCCAAAAGCCTTGTGCTTCTGCAGAAAGCTTCTATACACTTCTTCCTTTTCGTGATAGTAGTCCCAATATACAAATTGGACATTTTTCGGCATATTCTCTATAACGTCCTCTGGAACACTCGCATTTTCATCATAATAATGGCCTTTAACGGACGCCATTCTGAAATACATGTCGCTCCAGATCATCGGCTGCAGCCCTTTTTCCCTCGTGATCTTCAATACTTCATGTAAATGGTCATTCATAATTTGAAAGCTTGGTCTGGGCCCGTTTTTTTTATAATATTCTCCCCGTCCCAGGAAATGGGCCTCATCCATACCAAGATGAATACGGGACGTGCGGAAGGCAGAGCTGACAGACTCTATCATCTGCTCGATAAACGTATACGTTTCACCGGAGGCGGCCAACAGAATATCCGGGGTGTCCCTCAAGTCTGCCGCAGCATCCCAGCGCAGGAACGTCGTTAGGTGGGCCAGGGTCTGTATCGCCGGGACTACTTCCACCCCGAACCGGCAGGCATATTCATCCAGCTGTCTCAATTCTTCGTGGCTGTATCTCCCGCGCATATAACCAAAATACGGCCGCTCTTTTACTTCATACGTATCTTCCATGTAAAGCATCAGCCTGTTCAGACCCATCATGGACATTATACGGATCAGTTTTCTGACTTGCTCCGGTTTCATCACCGCATTCCGGGAACAGTCAAGCATGATTCCATTCGATTCAAACTGAGGATGCTCTTCAATCTGAAACGTGCTGCGCCTCCCGGCATGTTCTAAAAACAGGCCCAGTGCCCGAAAAAAGTGAATGTTTTGGCTGTAACGAATTTCGCCTTTTCCTTCTTTCAATGACACGTGCAGACTACTTGTATCTTCCCGTTTCACCGTGACAGGAATGCCTTCCTTTGAGAGAGAAAAGTCAAAAGCTTTCTCCCATTCTTCTATTCCTGATTGAAGATCTTGAATATCTCCTTTGATCCAACAATTCACGGCTGATCCGCTCTCCTTTCCGGCGGTACGGAAACCATTTTTCCCTGCTTGTGGGATTGGTATCCCGCCTCCAGCACCTCGATAATCGATTTGGCATACGGCCCGGACTTTTTTACCGTACCCTCTCCTTTCACAGCACGGAGGAATTCCGTTAACTGCCTGACAAAGGGCGGGGTTTCCTTGGTAGATGCAACCTTTTCATACACACCGCTTCTGATCACCCAAACCCCTTTGCCGATTTCCACTTTCATCATTCCATTTGTAAAAATCAGCTCTGTCCTCTGTTTTGGAACGACCTCATATCCAGCCAAAGATATGGAAGCCGGAATCCCTCTTTCCGTGTGAAGGAATAAAAGTCCGCTTCCCTCCACATCCGCTGCCACTCCTGCCTCTTCCCCTTTATACGTCATCGCTGCCATCACCTGAGACACTTTGGTATCAAGCAGCCACTGGATCTTATCAATACAATGCGCCCCAAGATTCATCACAATGCCTCCGCCAGCTTTTGAACATTCGAAAAACCAGCGCGGGCGCTCCCTGGTGAAATAAGGAAGATGCCGTGTTTCATTGATCATCACCAGCGAACCAAGCTCCCCTTGTTCCACGATCTGTTTTGCCGTTCTATTCTCGTGAAAATATTGCTGAATATGACCCACCATCAATTGAACGCGGTTTTTTCTGGCGGATTGTATGATTTTCTCACATTCCGCCGCAGTCAAAGCCATCGGTTTTTCCAGTAAAATATGACACCCCTGCTCCGCCGAAAAAACGGACGCTTCTTTGTGCAAATAATGAGGCAGGGTGATAATTACCATATTAGGCGTTTCCGTTTTAATCATGTCCTGATAATCGGTATAGCTCCTCGTGTTATATCTTTCTGCAAGCATTTCCGCTTTTTGTGCATTGATATCAGCAACGGCCAGGGCATGCAGTCCTTCCACCGCTTCGACGGCCTGCAGATGTTCTTCCGCAATAATTCCTGCTCCAATAACGGCGACAGTAACATCCATGTGTATCATTCCCTCCCCGCTTTCAACCCTTCATACATAATGATGAAGTAAAAAAGCAAGATCCTCGAGCGCATGTTGATACAGTTTCTCCGGCGTTTCCTCCACCGATGCAGTTCCTTCTGTGAATTCCAGCGATAAGGTTCCCCCAAAGCCGGCTTCTTTCATGATGTGGATCCGTTCTTTCACAAACTCCGGCCGCTTTTTCAGCTGAAAAAACGTACCGCCGTCGAACAAACTGATATGAGCATGGGTCACGGCTGAACCCAAATGCTGCAGCCATAATCCAGGATCTGTCTCCACGTGAAAAGGATGAATAATGGCTCCCAGGCGTTCCAATGCCAGCTCTTTAAAAACTTTTTCCGCCTCTGCCGGTTCCTCCAATATTGTCCCAGGATGGCACTCACACAATAGTTCACAGTCTTGCGGCAGTAAGCTTTTAAAATGTAATAAATTTTTCATATATTCTTCTTTCTGTGAGAAAGAAACTCCGAAATTAAATTTTACTCTTTTTACTTCGAGTCTATGGATCATCGCAGCAGCAGCTTTCCGCTCTTTCTCGTATTCGTCTTCCAAGCTAATATAAGAATTATAGATTTCAATCGGCAGGGAAGATTCGATGACCTGCCGGACTTCCGTTTCCGACGCCTGCAGGGCATGATTTTCCCATATTTCCACCCCACGAAAACCGTGTCTTTGAAAATCCTCCATCCACTCACTGATATGGAGGGAAGACGGCCTTCCCGGTTCCCAGCGGTTTTTCTCCAGCAAAACCGTGTTTATGAAAATGTCTGCCATCTGCTCTCCCTCCTTCTCTCCTTATTTCAATCCTGAAGAACTGGCCCCTTTTATGAAAAATTTCTCCGTTAATAAAAAGACGATCAGAATAGGGATGAGTGACATGATCGCTGCGGCTACTAGATATTGTTCTTTGCCAAACCAGGCTCCGGACATCTGCAGCACCCCAATAGGAAGGGTGTATTTTTCTGCGGAAGATAAATAAATCACCGGTGCCATAATTTCATTCCACTTTGTCATAAACGTGAAAATAGTGAGAGTGGCTAATTGCGGCTTACACATAGGAAGAAAAACTCTCCAGTATGTTTGAAATGGGGTGCACCCATCCAACGTGGCCGCTTCCTCATACGCCTTAGGTATGCCAAGAAATGCCTGCCGCATGAGAAAAACGCCAAACGGCTGAGCCAGCCATTCCAATATCCATAAGGGAACCAGGGTATCCAGAAATCCGAGATGGCGGAAGATAATAAACTGCGGAATAATCATGACAACCGGCGGAATCATTAACGTGCCAAGTACCATGAAAAATAGCGAATTCTTAAAAGGGAACTCCAGACGCGCAAAAGCGTAGGCCACCATGGAACAGGAGAGGATCGCTCCCAGCACGGACATCACGGTGACAATCAGGCTGTTCCAGCCATACAGGGCAAAATCCGTCATCTGCCAGACGTCCGAATAGTTTTCCCAGCGAATTGGATCTGGGATCCATTCCACCGGCACAGCAGTGTACTGGGCATACGTCTTTAACGAATTTAATGTTGCTGTAATGAAAGGGGTAAACATAATCAGGGAACTTAGAATAATGACGATATAGCCGATCTTTTTTCTGTTTTTATGAAAATTCTTCTTCATGAAAAGCACCCCCTGTGTGACACAGCCATCTATTTCTCATAATGCACCCATTTCTTCTGCAGTTTGACCTGAATCATCGTGATGACAAATAAGATGAGAAACAAGACCCAGGCAATCGCGGAAGCATACCCCATCTTCAGAAAGGAAAACCCCTGCTGGAATAAATACAGCATTAATACCATACTTGCATTGTCCGGTCCTCCCGCACTAGTAATATCTCCGCCGTTCCCTGTCATTACATAAATTTGTTCAAACGCCTGGAAGGTTGTGATGGTACTGAGGACCAGCACAAGAAATGTGGTTCCCGAAATCAATGGAACGGTGACATGCCTGAATTTCTTCAACACGCCGGCTCCTTCAATTTCAGCCGATTCATAAAGGTCTTCCGGTACATTCTGCAGCCCTGCCAAATAAATGACCATCATATAGCCAACGCCTTTCCATACCGCAACGGCCACCAAAACGGGAATGACCTGCTGTTCATCATTCAACCACTGCTGCGGCTGCAGCCCTATCTTTACCAGTAGATCATTTGCCAGGCCGAAACGCGGGTTAAAAATAGCATCGGCGACATACAACACCACGGTCCAGGAAGAAATAACGGGAATAAAGTGCGCAATTCGGAATAACTTCAACCCTTTTAAACTTTGATTTAAAGCCACCGCCAAAATTAATGCCAATATCGTCTGGGTCGGGACGAATAAAACGGTAAAATAGATGGTATTTTTTAAAGACTGCCAAAAAACAGGGTCCTGGATTAATTTGTTATAGTTTTCTAATCCTATCCACTCTGGAGGATTCAACATATCATAGCTGGAAAAACTAAAGTACAACGAAGCAAGCAGCGTAAAAAAAATAAAAATGATAAATTGAAGAAGGTAAGGGGTAACCATCAGGAGACCCCATTTCCCTTCATGATTTAATACGGGCCCTTTCTTTTTCTTCGTTTTTCTCTGCGTCTTTACCGTTTCTGTATTCACAAGTATCACACTTTCTATCTTGATCTCATGAATCTAGGATCAATCTTCATAAAATTCGTCCAGGACCTGCTGCACGTCTTTATCCGCACTCTCTAACGCTTCCTCCTCCTCCACTTCGTTAAGGAACGTTTTATTCAAATTGTCTGTCATTTGATCCACCCATTCCGACCAGACAGCATTTACATCCAAGGTATCGGCAAATTCGAAACTGTCGAGAAAGGCCTGTTTGTTCTCCGGCTTCTCCCCAGAATTCAAAAACATATCGGAGTTCGCCACCGATTTTTTCACCGGCACTGCCTCACCTAATTCCGCCCACTGTCTTTGCACATCATCTTCTGACACCCAATATTTAATCCATTCCCAGGCCGCTTCTGCTTTTGCATCCGATGTATCTTCATTGATGATCCAGGAGTTGGCGATGACCGGAGAGAATCGCTCTCCATCCGGCCCTTTTGGCAGCACCGTTACGTCATAATTCACGCCCGTTTCATTCGCGGCAAGCGTTCTCGCGTAAATGCCGATGCGCATCGCAGCCGTCTCACTTGGAAACGGAGACATTGGGCTTTGGAAGGCCTGTAAATCGGATGGATCGGTAAAAATGCCGCGTTCCATTCCATCCGTCATATATTCAACCGCTTCTAAATTTTCCGGGGTATCAATAACAGACGTCTGCAGATCCTCATCAAGCACCCCGCCGCCATAAGACTTCAATACCGGCATCCAGCCTTCGGTAATATTAAAAAATGTCAGCCCGTATTGATTGATGTTTTCTGCATTAAACTCCGCATTTTCCGCCGTGTTTCCATTCGTATCAAGGGTCAGCTCCGCCCCGGCTTCTTTCAGATCCTCCCAGGTCCAGCTGTCATCCGGGTATTCTACCCCTGCTTTGTCAAACATATCTTTGTTATAAAAGAGGGCTCCAATTTGAATACCCTGCGGAACAGCCCAATACTTTCCTTCCGGGCCCTTATTGAAATCCAGCCCGTAATATTCGTCTGTTTCCAAATCGTTATCGATCCACTCTGTTAAATCCTTGGCTGCCCCGCGCTCCGCGTACTTTTGAACAAACACGCCATCGGACAGCCAAACATCCGGTGCGTTGCCTCCTGCGATCTGTGTATCCAGCTTCTGGAAAAACTGCTGATACGGTGAATTTTGCGTTTCAATCGTGATGTCAGGATGTTCTTCTTCAAATTGCGAAATGATATCTTCCATTTTTTCGTCGGCGCTGCCTGAAGAATAATAGCCAAGCGTAATGGTTTCATCGGAGCCTGTAGAGCCAGCGTCTGCATCAGCTTCTTCCTGGTTTTCGGACGTATCGGAACATCCCGCTAACAGGAGGACTATAACTCCAGCAAGCGGAATGAATAACCTGGAAATATCTTTCATCAATCTTTTCTCCCCCTTTTTCGTAAATCTATATCATTTATCATAAAGCCAAGTCAGAAAAGAAAAAATGGATATTTATTTGAAAATTTGTGTTTTTTTAAATAGAATGAAATTACCGATTTGCAGTTTATGGAAGGAGCAGCCCAATGTTCTTCAGTATAGGATCGATTAACTTTAAACTGTTTTTTGTCATCCTTGTGTTTGTTTGTATCCCGCTGTTGATATTTGGGCAGCTCTGGTATGAAAAAACCACAGCTGCCATCGAAAATAATGCGGTTCAGTACAGCCAGGACCTTTTGAAGCAAACCAATGAATACCTGGACTTTTATATGAACGATTTACAACAGGCAAGCGTTCCTCTTCTCTCCAAACCCCAGGTTCAATCATATTTGGATCTAAAGAAGGAAACGTCCAGCCGTTATGAGAGGTTTATCATTTCCCAGCGGATTCAGGAAGACGCGTTTGCCGGGATTCTGGATGGGCGCTCTGAAATCTTTGGCATCTCCATGATTAATGAAAAAGGCATGCAGGTTCATAATTACATTAAAGCTGACGGGTATTTAAACATGAAGGAGATTAGAGAGAGAAACAGGGAACTGTGGAACGATGTAGAGAACCTGGAAGCTTATCAAGTGCTGGATATTGACGTCATCCACGAAACTCCTGTCCTCACTATTGTCCGGAAGGTATTTGATGAAAACACGTATGATACTTCAGGATTGTTGATTATCAACCTCCGCCTCGACAAAATTTCTGACATTGTAAGCGAAGTGACCTCCAGTCACTTCAATGATGTGTGGATCGTAAACGATCAGGATAAAATTATTTACCATCCCAACCCGAAAGAGCTGGGGGGAACATTTTCCTATGAGCATAAATCCTCTTATCACGAGAACAGCTTTTTTATCAACCGCAATGAAAGCTTAAAGACCCTGCGGGTGTATAACCATTCGAGCCAGACCGATTGGACAATGGTCGCCAGTGTTCCTTTAGGAAACATTATAGATTCCCTGATCACCCTGCGAAGTTCCACGATGTGGATCGGCTTACTGTTAATCGGGGTAGCCCTGTTGTTTGTCGGCGGGTTTTCCTTTTTTCTTACGCATTCGTTGACCCATCTCCAAAAGCTGATGAAAAAAGTAGAGTCAGGAAACTTTAATATTCAAAGGAAAAAGCCGCTGCCATTTTACCGGGATGACGAGGTTTCCAGCCTGTACGACAGTTTTTATCAAATGACAGAGAAATTAAAACATCTTATCCAGGAAGTAAAGCATTCCAAAGTAGTGGAAAAAGAGCTGGAGCTTAAAAACAGAGAATCCGAGTTTCAGGCGATGCAGTCGCAGATCAACCCGCATTTTCTATACAACACCCTGGAAATCATCAACTCCCATGCCATCATTGAAAATCAGCCCATGATCAGCAAAATGACGACATCCCTGGCGGATATGTTCCGATACAACGTGAGCAATTCAAAAAAAATTGTGACCTTATCCGAAGAACTGCGGCAGATTCGATCGTACCTGGAGATTCAGGAAGAACGGTTCGATGACCTGACCGTGAGCATCCAATGTGAGGAAGAAACCGCCGGACACGTTCTAATGCCAAGGCTCACCTTACAGCCGATTATTGAAAATGCATTTGTGCATGGGTATGAAGAACACGAGCTGAACCCTGAATTCATTGGCATTTTTGGAGAAAAGGCTCCCGATTATTATAAGCTTTCCATTGTCGATCATGGCAAGGGGATGCCCGCGAAAACAAGGAAGGAATTAAATGATGCTTTTTATTATAACCACGACCTGCCAGACGGAAATAAAACAACAAAACGAATCGGGCTGATCAACGTCCACAAACGCCTGCATGGCAATTTCGGCCCCCCATACCGTTTAAAGATCAAGCAGTCGGACGACGAAGGAACCATCGTGGAAATCCTCTTGCCCTATGCAGGGCATGGCCAAGATGAAAAGGAGGAATAGCATGTTCACAGCCATAACGGTAGATGACGAAAAGATGATAAAAACCAGTATCTCTGTGTTGCTGCATTCAAATGAGACAGGTTTTAAGATTGTCGGAGAAGCTAAAGACGGGCTCGAAGCCCTGCAGTTAAATGAACAGCTCACCCCGGACCTTATTATTACAGATATCCGCATGCCCAAATTAAACGGGTTAAAGTTTATCGAAAAGGTCAAAGAAACCAACGCCCGTTCCAAATTTTTAATTATTTCCGGATATGACGAATTTGAGTACGCGCAGACCGCTATCCGCTACGGCGTCGTCGATTTTCTATTGAAGCCGCTGAAGCCCGATCAATTTCTTTCCTCTTTGGCTAAAGTCCACCAACAGCTCGAAGCCGATCAGTCCACTTCAAAAGAAAGATCAGACTGGCTCCTGGTTCTCCGCTCCTTTGCCGAAGACCTTGTTCAAAAACTATGGCTGCTGGAAGAAGAACAGGTGTTTCAGCTGATTCAGGACATGCACCAAAACGTATCAGAAAAATACGAGGATCCCCTCGTACTGAGAAACCTTTATATGGATCTTATCGTTTATATGAAAGGGGAACTGGAAAGAAAGAAAGAGGGCCTGGCAGAAATCAGCGTCTTCCATGAGCCGGATCTCCCGAATGATACAGCCAAAATGAAAGAAGCGTTATATAGCATCTGCCGGACGGTGATGGAACATATCAAAAACACGAGGAATATCGGCCGTCGTCCCAAAATTTTATCAGCCATGGAATATATCGAAACCAATTATTCCAAAGAAACCCTTTCGCTTCAGGAGGTTGCCGATACCGTCGATATGTCTTCCGCCTATTTCAGCATAGAATTTAAAGCAGAAATGGGGATCAGCTTTATTCAGTACCTTACAAAACGGCGACTCGATCAGGCCAAAGAACTGCTGCACGATCCTTCCTGCAAAACGTATGAAATCGCCTACTCCATTGGCTACAGTGACTATCCTCATTTTACCAAGACGTTCAAAAAGCATGTCGGCCTCACCCCCTCTGAGTATCGCAAACGAATCGGGATGTGACAGGCAGGTCGGCCCGGGTGTAATGTGGTTTCATGAGGTAGCCGGTGCACTATCTGTCAGGGGGCAGCCTGCGCGGACATTTTTTCCGCTAAACAAGGGGGAAAACAAATTTTCACGATCCTTACGGACATTTATTCCTTTATCTGAGAGAATGGGTGCTGATTTTACCTTAAAATAAGGAAATAGCGGCAAAAATGTCCCATTCCTTCTGAAAAAAGGATTTCCGCTGCTCTCCTAGACCTTCACAACCCACGTTTGTTCCTGCTCCCCCTGTCTTTTCAGGAGAAGCACCTCTCCTGTCATCTGAGCACCGGAGCATTGACAGCTGAACGGGCCCTGGTGGGAAAATACAATGACTTCTGCGTCGCTGCCTCCTCTTTTTACCTCGATCGCTGTGGCTTCGTTTTCTGCTTGTTTTCGATTTCGGGTGTCGAACGTATCGATCTTAGTTATAGAAAAATCGAGGGTTTCGTTCTGTTTCCAGGGTACCAAAGCTGTTACGAATTTGGTGAATCCTTTTCCTGTTTGCGTTGCTGTCATTTTCCTTGAAGGTGCCTTCTGGTTGTAATGTTTGGAGATCCAGCATGCCTGCTCTTCTAATACAACGGCCTCTTCCAAGGAGATCATATTTAAGCCGATCCCGTTGTTGGCCTGGGCGTTTATGACAGCGGAGGCTGTATCCAACGCGATGTATTCGTCAAAATGAAAATGCTGTTTGAATTCATGCTCCGCCTGCGATCGAAAGGTATCGACAATGATCCAGTAATATGGTTTCACGAATAGAATCTGCCGCAGTACATCCACGGGATCTTCCAACCGCTTGTAGCCCGTATGCCCGGCCTGCACATAATCAAACGCCTGACTGCTGTTCCAATACCCGTTCGTCGGCTGGGCAATCGCGCCCCAGCTCCAGGAATTTTCATAGACCGAAATACTAAAATCATCCACACTGGTCGTGTTATGCTGAAACGATTCTTTAAAATAACGCCTTTCCTCGTTTTCCATATACGTGTACCGGCCCGTGTCTAGCAAAAAATCCGTGCCAAAAACCGTCAAATCGAAATGTAGAAAATCATCATGGCCGTGGGCGCGGATAATATCCATGTGTCCCCCGTCAAACAGCAGATAATGGGCCTCCTCGGACCAGTCCGTTCTCATCACGGAATAGCCGGACTGAGCCAAAAGGGTGGAACCAAAAGCCGGTTCCTTTTTTGGCAGCGCTTGATAGTTTTTCATGCCGTCTTCTCCGAAATACCAAATCCCTTCATAATCAAGCACGGAATAGCCCCGGCTCTTCAAATCGCCTCTTTGATACAGAACAGCCCCTTGCGTCAAGATATCCCGTATGTCGGTATGATCACTGTCGCTGATCATTGGCTGGCGGCCGTCCGGCTTCACCCAGGACAAAGATGCCGTGAACATAGTATTCAACGTATCTCTCACTTTTTTTGGAAGAGGATGTTGATTTATGTTAGCCAGCAGTACTGGTTCAAACAAGCAATGAAGGACTTCGTGGTGGTACATGGGACTTTGTTCATTATGCATGCCATCCTCAAACACCTGCAGTTCACACATGGTCTCGAGCCGCTCTTCAGCCAGTCGAAGCCACTGGGAAGCTCCCTCTATTTCAGGAAACAGCAAAGCAATTTGAAATAACCCATTGGTTTCGAGAAACCCCCAGTTGCTCTGCCTGTCATGAGGGGTATAAGCAATGCTCAAATAAAGGCCATGAAGTTCCAGGGCACGGATGAACGCCTCCTGTTCCACCTCCCCCCACTGTTCAGATTCCTGAATACAAAAGAATCCCTTCAACCAATTGGTGATGCGGATGCCGCTGTCGAGCTTTCTCCAGGTATCTTTGACGTTATATTGTCTTGCGCTGCTTTGATGGATTTCTTCTTCCGTGACCGGATTTTGCCGGAGCCAATCGTTCATTAAGCGGATAAAAGAGGCTGCAAACCGTTCTTCCCCGGTCAGCCAGTAGGCCTGCCCGAGTTCTGCCATAAACCTGGCGCGGTTTAGGTTCACCGTCCATTCAAAATCCCCCTGAAACCGAAAGGTCCAATCGATACCGTTTTTAAACGTATACGGGTCTTCGCATCGTTCCATATCCCAGCGATGCGTGAAAACAAAGGTATTTTCACAGGCAAGGGCTGCTCGTTCGATAACTTCTTCCACTTCGTGTGGCCAGTATCGTTTACAGTTTTCCTGAATGAAATCCCTATCGCTTGGGGAATAGAAAAATCGCATTGTTTCCCTGTTTTTCATAAGCCGCCCCCTTCTTTACGAATTTTTATCCTTTCTTCGTTTTCCTGAATAAACACTCCTCCTCTTACATTCCCTGCTGGCGGACGCTTTCCCTTCCCCTCGCGTAAGTTTTCTCGATCTGGTTCGCTTCCCTTAACCCAAAAACCATTCGTGGAGGACAGTACTACAGAATCATGTTTACACAAATGGCTTCATTAGGCGAATGGTGGACGGAGAGTTTTCGTTTTTTCTGGACAGTGTCCTCCAAATCCAAATGGAGAACACAAGCTTTTATTTCTTTCCAAGCTTATCGTCTCTTGGAGGACACTGCGATGCCTGCCTCTATTGATTCCTGTCCTCCACCGCTAGTGATATCCGGTTCTGCTTGCATCACTCCCCCAGCCATTTGGCAAGATTTTCTTGAACAAAATCATCATCATGCAGGTGGGGGTAATCATGATAGATGCGGTCGATTTCTTCGCTTTGTCCGGGAGACAGTGTATTTTCCGGATTCAGGCACCAGATTCCTTCCAGCAGCCCCTGCCTTCGCAAGACCTCATGAATTCCTGGAATGCATCCCTTGAACTGGTTGGCCGCATCAAAAAATGCAGCATTGGCGTCAGTTACTTCGATATTCCGCTGGAGCAGCCCGGCTGGGACGACATCTTCCTTTTCTTCCCTGGCTCTCTTAATTTCCTCAAAATACTCGACCGCTTTTTTTGTCCAGCAGGACCAGTGCCCAAGCAGCCCGCCTGCCATCCGTTTTGTCACGAGTCCGCCATCCACATGAAACTGCCATGTTGTCAAAAGATCTGAGACAATACTATCGTCATTTCCGGTGTACAAAGCGATCTCGTCACGACGGGGAGAATGACACACGGCTCTTACGACATCGATCGTTTTATACCGATTAAATGGGGCAATTTTGATAGCGGCGACATTAGGGATATCGGCAAATTTCTCCCAGAAAGAATAGCTGAAGTACCGTCCTCCCGCAGCCGGCTGCAGATAAAACCCAAATACCGGCATGATGGCAGCCACCTGCTCTGTCCGCTTTAACAGGTCACTTTCGGAATAATCCGCTAAGCCCCCCATGCTCAATAATCCAATATCATAGCCTAACTCAACGGCCAAGCGGGCTTCCTGCTCTGCCTGCTCGGTGGGACCGCATATGCCGGCCACTTTTATAATGGGATAAGACGCTTCGGCTTTAGCGACTTCTTCGGCCGCCATTCGGAGTACTGGTTCAAAGAGATGGACGCCGGAGTCGCGGATTTCAAATTGGGTGGAGTGCACGCCGACCGCAACGCCTCCCGCCCCTGCTGCTAAGTAATACCTGGTTAAGGCACGCTGTCTCGCTTCGTCCAGCTGATACGAAGCGTCCAGCGCCAGCGGATGAGCGGGGATGACGATCCCTTCATGCAGAGCCTTCTTTTTTTCTTGTTCTAATTCCTTCACTTAAAACGCCCCATTTCTTACTTGAAAGTGGGTTGGCTGGTCCCATGTTTCGGCGCCGGCGTCAAGCCATTCCGACGTCCAGTCCATCATGTCCCGCAGCGTAACGCTCGGATAGCCGAATAATTGATGCATTTTCGCTGCATTTCGGATAAAGGAACTGTCCTGTTCCTCCCCTTCAAAAATCGGAGCAGTATCAAACTTTTCCGCAAATTGGTTCGCCACCCAGCGGACTGAAAGCACTTCCGGGCCGTTTACATTCAACGGCACAGCCGGGGAATCTGCCATCCGCAATGCACGAATCGCGATGTCATTGGCATCCCCCTGCCAAATGCAGTTCGTAAATCCCATGTTTAGATTGATTGGCTTTTGCTCTTTTACGGCTTTCGCGATTTCCATCAGGACGCCGTAGCGCATATCTATCGCATACGTCAGCCGGAAAAGAACCATCGGGATTTGATATTTATGGGAAAAATGTTCAAAAACGCGTTCTCTTCCGAGGCAGGACTGCGCATATTCTCCAACAGGGCCCACAGGCTCATCTTCTGTGACCCCCATCTGTTTGACAGGGATAAATGGATAAATATTGCCGGTCGAAAAAACAACCATCCGTGAATTTTTAAATTTCTCTGCCACCCTTCCCGGTAAATAGGAGTTCATCACCCACGTAAAATGTTCGTTTCCGGTCGTGCCGAATTTTTTCCCGGCCATAAAAATGACATTTTTCACTTCCGGCAAGCGCTGAAGCTGGTGATCATCCAACAAATCGGCGGCGAGGGTTTGGACACCATGGGCTTCTAATTCTTCCTGCAGCGTCCCCGATGAAAACCGGGAGACGCCATACACTCTTTTGTCCAGCCCGGCTGCATCGATGGCTTTTTTCGCTAATTTAGCCAGGCTCGGCCCCATTTTCCCTCCTACTCCTAAAATAATGATATCCCCATCCAACTGACACATCGTTTGCACTAGTTCATCGGAAGGCTGGGTTAATTTGTATTCAAGCTCCGCCACAGTTTTCATGTTATTCTCCTTTCCAAAAGCCTTTCGCTTCATTTGTCCCAATATTCCGAATTTTATTATCGGTTCAGGAATGCAGGCCTTCTCCCTGGTATTTTTTCGGTAAGTCCATACTACAATAGCCTTTTAAAAAAAGACAACGTCTATAATATGTCTTTAAAATACCGGCAAAAGATATGCCTGCACCACGAAGTGTGTTTATAATAAAAGATAGTTTACCGCGTATAGGAGGAGAAACCTATGTCTGTTCATAACTATTCTTCTCAGGAAAGTGTATCCATCGGAGTGATCGGCCCGGAAGTGATTCTTGAACATGTAAAGGCTGCGCTAAGCTATTTCCCATCGTTCTCCCCTTATTTAAAGCCTTGTGAAAAGGAAGAGGAAGCGGCGGAACCGGCCTCTGCCTTAGGAAGCCGGGTCGAAATTCTGCTCTTTTCCGACTATTACACGTATCATCAAACCAATAACAAAACAGAGATTGATGTGTCCGCCCATTATATTCCGTTGAGCACAGGAATTTACCGGTCGTTGTCGCGCGTAAAGAACGCAGACGGCCTGCAGAACCTTTCCATCGACATGCTTTCCAAAGAATATGTGGAAGAGATTATGTATGATCTGGACCATACGGATTTTACTATCTATCCTTTCAACGGTGTATCCTCTGCTTCTCCCCTGGAAATAGCAGCATTTCATAAAAGCTTGTTCGACCAGGGCATCACTTCAGCGGCTTTAACCAGTATAAAGTCCGTGGCGGAGCATTTAACGAGGATGAATGTTCCCAACGAATGGGTCATCCCCACCCATCAGGATATTATGATTGCATTGGAGCGTGCGCTGTTAGCAACAGAAACAAGACGGAACAAAGAATCTCAAATCGTGGTCGGACTGATAAAAGTTGACCACCTGAAAGACCATACAGGAAACGGTCCTCTTGAACATGAAGCACAGAAATTAAAATTAGAGATCCAACGGATGCTGCTTGATTATGTCAAACAATTGGACGGCCATTTAGTCGATGTAGGAGAAGAGTATGTGTTTTTCACGACCCGCGGCATTTTCGAGCGGGAAACGAGAGGATATAAATTTATGCCGCTGTTAAATGATATCCAGACAACTGCTGGGGTACCGCTGAGCATCGGCATTGGATTTGGACGCTCGGCCACCAACGCCGGGACAAACGCCCGGCTGGCTCTCGGACAGTCTCAGGAATTTGGCGGCAATACGTGTTTTATTGTCCGGGAAGATAAAAGTGTCATTGGTCCGGTAGAAATGACGCACCCTGTCGTGTATGACTTATCAATAAAAAATTCCGAGTTGATGGAAAGGGCTCGCTCCGCCGGCATGTCTGCCGTTTATATGAATAAACTCCTGGCTCAGGTGGACCGCCTCGGTAAAACTGATTATACGGCCCATGAACTCGCCGGCGTCTTAGGAATTACCTTACGAAGCGTGCACCGGATCTTAGTGAAATGGATGGATGCCGGGCTCATCGAAATCATCGGCGAAGAAAAAGCGGCCTCTAAAGGAAGACCCAGACAGATATATCGGATTTCTATTCTTTCCCAAAACTAACCCCTGCCGCAAAGGTGGAAATGCTGCCTCCATGATTTATAGACATTTAAGAGACTTGCCGGTACAGGGAATGACACATAAAATAATACGTAAGTGAGGTGAAGGGCATGAAATTTAAAGACGTGTTCTCCATCATTGGGCCTGCGATGGTTGGTCCATCCAGTTCCCATACCGCCGGGGCCGTACGTCTGGGAAGAATAGCAAGGCAATTATTTGGAAAACAGCCCGAGAAAGCAGCTGTCACGTTTTACGGTTCGTTTGCAGAAACATATCAAGGACATGGGACAGATATTGCGGTAGCCGGAGGTCTGCTTAACTTCGATACCGACGATAAAAAAATTCCAAATTCGCTGAATATTGCTAAAAACAATGGCATCAACCTTATCTTTTCCAAAGAGACTGGTTCCCATCTGCATCCCAACACAGCCCGGCTCTGTTTAAGCGCCGCCAGCCGGCACCTGAACGTCACGGGCTCTTCAATCGGAGGCGGAAATGTGCAGATTGTAAATATAAACGGGTTTGACGTTTCCTTCACAGGGCTGTACCCCACCTTAGTGATTACGTACCGGGACCGGCCGGGAATGGTTGCTGAAATTAGCGGGCTGTTGTGGGAAAAACAGGTCAATATCAGCCACATGGAAGTCGATCGGAAAGGTCGAAGCGGCGAAGCCATGATGGTGATGGAAATAGATGATCCCCTTCCGGAAGAAGTCGTTTCTAAAATAGGCAGCGTTTCAGGGACGGAAAGCGTACGGAAGGTGGATATAACAAAGGGGGTCCTCTCATGAGATTTCAAACCATCGAAGAATTGGTAACACTGGGGGAGCAGGAAAATAAATCGATCGCCGACTTAATGATAGAAGAACAATCTTCCGAAACGGGCCGCACTCCGACGGAAGAGTTTTCCCAAATGAAAGACCTATACGGGGTGATGAAAAACGCTGTCCGCAAAGGCTTGACCGAGGATACCACCTCCAAAAACGGCTTAACCGGAAAAGATGCGCAGCGCGTCAGGCATTATACCGCTTCCCATGATCCTATTGCCGGCGAACATGCTGCCAAAGCGATGACGTATGCCCTTGCCGTTTCCGAAGTAAATGCTTCTATGGGAAAGATTGTAGCCACCCCGACCGCGGGATCGTGCGGTGTCATTCCAGGAGTATTTGTCAGCGCCCAGGAAAGACACCAATGGCCCGACGAGAAAATGGTCCAGGGACTTTTTTGTGCCGGAGCATTAGGATATGTGATTGCCAACAACTCCTTTGTTTCCGGGGCAGAAGGCGGCTGTCAGGCCGAAATCGGTTCCGCCGTCGGCATGGCTGCTGGCGCGATCGCTGAATTAAATGACGCCTCTCCAAGGGAAGTGTCCCATGCCGTCGGGATGTCACTTAAAAATATGCTTGGCCTGATATGCGATCCCGTTGCCGGCCTGGTCGAAGTTCCCTGTATTGTCCGAAACGGGTTTGGCGCCGTCACCGCCTTAACCGCCGCCGATATGGCACGGGCAGGAATGAAAAGTGTGATCCCTGCCGATGAAGTCATTACAACGATGTTTGACATTGGAAATGCGATGTCCTCCGATTACAAGGAAACAGCGAGAGGCGGCCTCGCCCAGACTCCAACAGGAAAAGCGATGATGGACAATATTTTTGGAAGAGGGTAAAAAAATCTCCTCTCCTATCCATTCAATGAAACAAAATATAAAATAATTCGTAGATGATAAGAAAGAAACTAGAGAGGGGCTCGAAGGTTGAGTGAAGCAAAGATTAATCAGTACGTGGATACGTATGAAACACTGAAAAAAGCAATGAAGTGGAAAGTATTTGATAACAAGATTATCATGACAACAGCCTCCATGTATGTCATGAAAGGAAAAGAAGTAAAGGTACATCCGTTCTTAAACGTGGCGGAGGAGTTAAAAAAACAGGCCGGGCTCTTCTCTTCCATGCGCTCCCATCCAAGGTTTACCATGGCCGCCATGCTGGATGTGAGCTTTGACGAGCCCGAAACCAAAATACCGAAGCTGTTCGACGTCTACCAAACCCTCAAAAAAGAGAAGTTCAAAAGCGGTACTTCAACGTATATTGCGGCATCCACCCTTTTAAATGAAGAATCCCCGGCAGAGGATACCGCAAAAAGAGCGATGGCGCTCTATCAGGAGATGAAAAAGGAGCATCCTTTTTTGACAGGGACGGGGGATTATCCGCTCGCCGTGCTGCTGGCGCTGGAAGAGCAAAACGACATGATTCAGCGGATCGAATCCTGTTACGACGCATTAAGCAGGCAGGGACTGAAGAAAGGAAATGACCTTCAGTTTTTAAGCCACATCTTATCCATGGGAAGCCAGGAGAATCCCCAGCAGCTTGTCCATCGTACTGTAGAAGTTCATGATGCTTTTAAAAACGCAGGAATCCGGCCGAAAACAATGTATTACCCCATGATTGGCATGCTGGCTTTGCTTCCAGCCGAACAAGTGGATATCGCTGAGATTCACGATATGTACGAGCAGCTAAATGGGATCAAACATTTTAAATGGAACAAAGATATGAACGTCCTCATTGCCGGCAGTTTTTTCGTCAGTGAAAAGCTGGATCATGCCGGACTTGCAGAAACAAGCCTTTATACGTCACTGGAGTCTATTCTTCAGGCACAGCAGGCCGCCATGATAGCGACCATCACCGCAGCCAGCGCCGCATCTGCATCTGCTTCCAGCAGTGGTAGCAATTAATCGATGGGAAAAGTCTCTATATTTTTTCCAGCCCCCTGCATGGATTCAATAGAATAAGACAGACTAAGGGAAAAAAGGAGCGGTTTTTTTGTCTGTCTCAGAAGTACTTCTCCGTGTCGTCTGTGCTTTTCTCGCCCTGCTGCTGCTCACCAGATTGATGGGGCGGAAAGAGTTGCGGCAGTTAACATTTTTCAATTTTGTTTCCGGCATCACCATCGGTTCAATTACTGCGGATCTCATTGCCAGCGAGACCTTCAGCCTGAGAAACGGCTTGACCGCCTTGACGGCCTGGGCGGCGCTCACGATTGTCATGGGATTTATCGATATTCGATCCCAGAAAGCACGCCAGGTCCTCGAAGGGGATCCAGTGATTCTGATCCAAAACGGTCGAATTCTAAAAGAGGCACTGCAGCGGGTGCGGCTGGATGTGGACGCGCTAAAAGCCCTGCTCCGGCAGAAAAATGCGTTTTCTGTATCGGAGGTAGCATTTGCCGTTTTAGAAACAGATGGGAACCTTTCCGTTATGAAAAAAGAAAACCAGCAGCCTGCCGTGAAGCAGGATGTTCACCCTGCTGCTCCGCCAAAACCAGACTACCTTCCCACAAAAGTCATTTCCGACGGAGTCCTGCATCAACCCAACCTTGCCAAACTGGAACTCAGTGAAGAGTGGGTCCAGCAACAGGTTAACCAGGCTGGATTCTCCAGTATTTCAGAAATATTCTATGCGGAACTTCAACGAGATGGCTCGTTGTATATCGATGCAGCCCAAACGAAATAGAGGCTGCCTGACAACGGGAGCCCTTCTGCCCTATACTATTTTATTCTCAATAGCATCATAATTGAATGAAATTCGGTATTATGAAAAGTGCAAGCGCCCTGGGCAGCCGCAACAAGTTCTGGACTGGCCGCGCAGGGCAGCCTGCTGCCCGAAATCGCACGGGAAAACCCCGAGCGGCTGGGCGCCGAAGCTGGTTCTTGAAAACGTCCGAAATTTATACTTTCTTATCTTCTAAATGAATATAATTTACTTCAAAAATAAACCTCCAAGTTGGCCGCCTTTTTTACCGCTATTGTATTTCTGCAGTTTCGGCTCCGAGCTTTATCTGTTCCGTCTCTTCTATAACACTCCGTTCCATTTCAATTACAAATGTTTTTGGATTTGCATCATCATTACAAAACCCACTAATATCTTCTATTTGAAAATGAATCGCCTTGTTGCTAGAATTAATGTCAATTGTTTCTATTTCTATAGGGCAACTACTTGATTCATTAGTTGCTATGAAAAGAACAGCGGATTCTTCCCAATCAACAGATGGCATGGTAGTTGACAATTTAAAATACTCCCATTTCTCTTCAAATTCTCCTTGTTCGAAAACACGATAAACTTCAAGGTTAGGGGCACCACCAGTACTTTCCTCTGCAAGTAGCTGTCCATAATTTAATGATCTGTTATTGGATTCGCCGGATTCTCCACATGCTGACAGGAGAACAAAAGTAATAAACAGACTTAAAAGATATGAAGCTTTCCTTCTTTTTCTAAGTATGTCGGCCATGAAATACCACCTCGCTATGTCTTTCTTTTGTTAAAAAGCAGAAGGCATCCACCTGCAGACGGATGCCTTCTATGCCGGCCGTTAATACCCCTGCCGTTATTCTTTACTGGAAAAGGGGGAGGTGTGCGCCTAACACCCTTTTATTCTATATCGTCCACTCGTCATGAACAATGGCGACTACTTTCCACTCACCGTTCTCATCCTGCTCCATTACGATATTCAGTGCGGACCAGCTCATTTCTGCATTTTCTCCCGAGCCTTCGATGTAGTATTCCACCACCGTTGCTTCTGGAAAGACATCCTTGATGTTATTGGTCATCGTGCTGCGCTCTTCTATTTCTTCGACGTTAATTTCATCCGGATCGGACAGGTCGGCCTCATAGATATATTCTTCGTAGTATTCACTCGGCGTCATCTCTATCGTGCGGCCACTTCCATCCTGGGTACCCCACACATATTGCTCTTCATCCTGGAAGAAATTCTCTATTTCTCCGGCCTGCAATACTTGAGCATCATCTTCTTCCACATGGACATAGGGAGAGAAAAGGACCCCTTTTTCCGGATGAACCAGCTCGGCAAGACGGGGCATATCCTGGCTGACAAGATAATCCACCACAGACTGGGCAGCTTCTGCCACCTCCTGTTGATGACCATCTGCATTATCTCCAGGGCTATTACTATCCTCAAGTTCATTCGTCTCGATCTCATCCACCATCCATTGGCCGTCAACATAGGCGGCGTGGTAAATCATCTCTACATGTCCGAGCAGATTATTGTTACGTTCCTGCACAATCCGGACATGGCCTTCTGATTCTTCTTCGAGTTCAAATGGTTGATCTTCCTGAAGCCAGGTCGGCGCATCTTTAGCAATTACATATACCCCGTCTGCCTCCTCTCTAAAGTAGGAGTCGGTCATCCACGATGCCAAGTCTTCAGACATAACGCCCTCAAAATGCTGCCGCACTTCATCAGTCGTTTGGTAGGACTCTACTTTCTGACTATCTGTTTCATTTATCAGCGAGGTGAAGGATTCCTCATAATCGGCCATAAGTTGAAACGCCTTTTCCTCTGTGAGTTCGGGTGTTTCTTCCTCTTCTGTTTCTTCAGCCGGATCTTCTTCCGTTTCTGCTGAAGGTGCTTGCCCATCCGAGTCTGAGCCTGGTTCAGAATTGGAGTTACCCGATCCCGGAGCCATTCCCGGCTGACTCATCACAAGAAGCGTGGCAATGCCGGCAGCAAGAATACCGCCGCCGAACGTATAGATACGCTTCCAGTACGATTTTTTCTTGGATTTCTGTTCCACGCCTTGAATAATCTGATCCGGGGAGATAGAATCCGGCATACGGTTGTAGCCATCTTCGAGCTCTTTCATACGTTCTTCAAACGACTTACTCATTGGACACACCCTCCTTTTCTATCTGATATTTTAGTTTTTTCTTCGCCCGCATCACCTGCGACTTCACCCCGGACTCCGAGGTACCGGTCACCTCACTGATTTCTGCATAGGTCTGGTGATGAAAATAATGCAGAACGAGCGGGATTCGGTATTTTTCATCCAACCCGCGGATCAAATCATGCAATTCCATGGCTTCTTCGCTGACATTCAAGGTTTCATACGTATGATTCGGAGTGGTCTCTCTCATTTTTTCTATCTTGCGGTTCTGCCGCTTCTGCTTTCTCATCAAATCCCGTGCGGTGTTTAACGTAATCGAATAAAGCCAGGTCGTAAATGTTCCGCCGGAATAGGAGCGGAGCGACCGGTATACTCTCAGAAACACTTCCTGTGTCACATCGTCTATATCTTCCGGGCGGACGCCAATCTGGTAGGCGAACCGCTGCACGGTTTGATAATAGGTATGAACGATGGTGTGAAATGCTTCTTTATTCCCGCTTCGGGCGAGTTCAATCGACTCTTCGCCGGTCATGTGCCTTACCCCCTTTTGTTGTTTGTTCTACCTATGTAACGTTACGAATAAAAAAATAGTCCCATGTTTTTAAAATCTTATTTTAACTTTGGACGTAGCTCTTTAAGCGGACATATATTCCGTTAATCATTGGGAAAATGGGATATCCGGCGGCTGTTCGGACATTTGTTCCTCTATTGGACGAAATGACAGCTGATTTCTCCTTAAAAACGGGAAATAACGGAATAAATGTCCATATCCTTCTTCAAAAAGGGGAAAATAGAGGAAATAACGGATTATATGTCCGCCGGCTGCACACAAAACAGGGGGAGCCCGTAATGTTGGGTCCCCCTCCCAAAATCTTTATTATTTTCGCGGAGGCTGTTTAATGAAAAAAGGAACGTCTTTCACTCCAGCCATGCGTGCGTAGGTGAACAATTGGATCTATGTCAAGAAAGTAGACACCTTTTTTTATGATTTGTCCGTTATAAAACGGAACGGACGCAGGCTTTTTTTCCCACCTGTCAGGATAGATGATGCCGCGGAAGCGTCAAGCTCAAACCGCTTGACCCATCCGCTCTATCATCTAGAGCGGTGGTTAAGGAAAAAAGTATTCTCCTGCCTGCATTAGGAGGTTTCTACGGGCGCTCGACTCCGCAGAACCTGCTGTTTATAATACTGCACCGGGGTCAAATAGTTCAGGGTACTGTGGATACGCTTGCGGTTGTAAATCAGTT